>PHAE01000034.1 GCA_002840285.1 Firmicutes bacterium HGW-Firmicutes-11 | reverse complement strand
CTTTCAGCATAGTAAGCACTTCCAGAGAAGCAGACACGATCGCCGGTGCCAGTGTGTTGGAAAAAAGGTACGGTCTGCTGCGTTGTCTTAAAAGATCGATCATCTCTCTTCGGCCGCTGGTGTAACCACCGCTGGCTCCCCCAAGGGCTTTTCCGAGGGTCCCTGTTATAATATCGACTCGATCCATGACTCCGCGGTACTCGTGGGTGCCTCGTCCGGTTTTTCCCATGAATCCCACCGCATGACTATCATCCACCATGACCAGGGCGCCGTATTTTTCTGCCAAGCTGCAAATCCCTTCCAAATTCGCCACGATACCATCCATGGAGAATACGCCATCGGTTGCGATCATTGTGATTCCTGCCGGTTGTGCTTGTTTGAGCTTGTCCTCCAGATCCGTCATGTCACAGTTTTTGTAAACCATTTTTTTGGCTTTACAAAGCCGTATTCCGTCGATGATGCTGGCGTGGTTGAGTTCATCGCTTATGATCGTGTCGGATTCAGAGAGGAGAACTTCAAATAAACCTCCGTTGGCATCAAAACAAGAAGAGTACAGAATGGTATCTTCCATGCCCAGAAAGTCGGACAATTCTTTTTCGAGCTGCTTATGGATGGATTGGGTCCCGCAGATGAATCGGACCGAAGAAAGACCATAACCCCAATGCTCGTAACTACCTTTTGCTGCCGCGACGACTCTCGGATGATTGGACAATCCAAGATAATTGTTGGCGCACATGTTTACGATGCCGGTCTGGGTTTCTGTTTCGATATGCGGCTGCTGCGGACTGGAAAGGATTCGTTCGCTCTTCCAGAGTCCCTTTTGGCGGATACCCTCCAGAATCGACTCATAGTGGTTTTTGTGTGTCGTTGTGTGCAAAACCAGTACCTCCCGCCTCTATTTTTCTTCCCAATCCAGTATGACTTTTCCCGACTCGCCGGACGCCATTACCCGGAAGGCCTCTTCATACTCTGTATAATGATAGCGATGTGTTATGACTGGTGAAATGTCGAGGCCTGATTGGATGAGTGCTGTCATTTTATACCAGGTTTCGTACATTTCGCGACCGTAGATCCCTTTGATCGTCAATCCATTGAAGACGATGGTATTCCAATCAGTGACACTGCCGGGTTTTTGGATCCCCAGTACGGCGATTTTGCCACCGTGGCACATGTTTTTTATCATGCTCTCAAAAGCGCTAGCGTTGCCCGACATCTCCAGGCCAACGTCAAATCCTTCTTTCATTCCCAGCTCATGGAAGGTTTCTTCCACCGTGTTTTTCATAATATTGATGACGCGGGTCGCGCCCATTTTCAAAGCCAGTGATAGTCGGTAGTCATTGATGTCGGTAACGACGATATGGCGTGCGCCGGCATGTCTTGCGACTGCTGCTGCCATTATGCCGATCGGACCGGCCCCTGTGATGAGAACATCCTCCCCTAATATGTCAAAGCTGAGCGCTGTGTGAACTGCATTACCGAAGGGATCAAAGCAACTAAGCACCTCCAGTGGTATCTTGGGATCGCAATGCCACACGTTTGTCACCGGTATGGATAAATATTCTGCAAAAGCTCCTGGTCGATTGACGCCAACGCCACTAGTGCTCATGCATAGATGGCGTCTCCCAGCCAGACAATTACGACAACGACCACAAACGACATGGCCTTCACCGGAAACGATCTCTCCCAGCGCCATGTCGTGCACGTTGTCCCCTATAGCAACCACTTCTCCTACGAACTCGTGGCCTATTGTCATCGGTACAGGTATTGTTCTTTGCGACCATACATCCCATTGATAAATGTGTATGTCGGTTCCGCAGATCGATGTTTTTTTTATCTTGATCAATACGTCGTTGATGCCAATCTCCGGGATCGGAACATCCTCCAGCCAAATTCCCGGCTGCGGGTTCTTTTTGACCAACGCTTTCATGCCAGCCTCCTGAAGAATATGGGTAGAACATAGGGACGGTTCTCTGTTCTAGAACATGGGGACGGTTCTCTGTTCTAAAAATAAAACATGGGGGCGGTTCTTTCCTTTGTATAAAAATCGGGGGAGGACTTTTATGCAAAAAGGAGCCGTCCCCATGTTTACGATCACGCCAAACAAATTATGGAAATATATTCCATTTGCTGTGTACTTAGTATATAATACCATCGAGGTGATGTTATGGCAAGGGTTATGAGAGAAAGAAGTCGAAGTGGTATTTATCACGTTATAATTCGGGGGATCAATAAGCAGGCTATTTTTGATAGCGACGATGATTACATGAGGTTCATTTTTCTTCTTCGAGCCTACAAATCAAAGCTCAATTATTCCATCTACGCCTATGTGTTGATGGACAACCATGTCCATTTACTGCTGAGAGAGGGAGATGAGGATATCTCCAATACCATGCGAAGAATAGAAGTCAGTTACGCTACGTGGTTCAATTGGAAATATGAACGATCCGGCCATCTTTTCCAAGACCGGTTTCGGAGCAAGGTCATAGAATCAGAGGGGCATTTACTATCTTCGCTGCGCTATATTCATCAAAATCCAGTCAAGGCAGGTTTAGTAGGTACGGCCATTTCTTATCCGTGGAGCAGCTACTCTGAGTATCTAGGCGGAGAACATCTTGTTGATACTCAATACGTTTTAGGATTATTTGACGATCAGCGGGAACTTGCAGTAGAACATTTTGTCGATTACAATCTCAGCGCAGGAGAAGACGCATTTATTGAGACCGATGCTCGCCGGAAAAGCATGGTTGATGATGTGGTCAAAAAACAGTTTCATCTGAAGTTCGAGGCAGAGCTGGCAACGCTTCAAACCAAGGAGACCGCTCTTCAAAAGGAAATGCTTACTTATCTCAAGAGTCTTGAAGGAGTATCCCTGCGCCAGCTCTCGAGGCTGACTGGTCTCACAGTCAATAAAATATTCAGAGCGTAGAACAGAGAACCGTCCCCATGTTCTAGAACAGAGAACCGTCCCCATGTTCTACCCATGTTCTACATAAAGGCTTCGATGGTGTGTTTGCCGTTGTCATCTACAAGTTGGAATTTGTTGCCGGTGGAGATCTTTCCGTCGACCGAGATTTTTCTCACGCCTTTATTTCGGCCATCCGGATTCTTGACGAGTATCTTGTACTCGGTGTCCCTGTAGCGGTAAGAAATCGAATACTCTTTCCATCTCGAGGGTATGCAAGGATCAAGGATGACGGTATCGCCGTTCTTCTGGAATCCCAGCAGATATTCCATGCCAGCGCGGTACATCCAACCGGAAGCGCCGGTATACCAGGACCACCCGCCTCTACCAGTATGCGGGTACACCGAATATACGTCTGCCGCCATCACATACGGCTCCAGTTTGTATCTAAAATACTCTCTCTGATTTTCACTATGGTTGATGGGGTTAATGAGTTCAAACAGCTCCCAGGCCTTGTCTCCATCACCCATTTTTGCGAAGGCAATGACCGCCCAAACTGCCGCATGAGTGTACTGACCTCCGTTCTCCCTGACTCCGGGGATATATCCTTTGATGTAGCCCGGCTCTGAACCGCCGTCGTCAAAGGGGGGCGCCAGAAGCTTTATGATACCGTCCTCTCTGTTGACAAGATAGTCTTCCATTGAACGCAGCGCCTCCTTCGCGCGCGACGGTTCAGCAGCATCGGAAATCACTGCCCAACTCTGTGCCAAAGAGTCGATCTTGCATTCTTTATTTAAAGAGGAACCGAGGGGAGAACCGTCATCAAAATATGCGCGACGGTACCAGCGCCCATCCCAGGCAGACGCTTCTACCGCTTGGACAAGCTCGCTCCTTATCGTTTTATATCGTGCTTCCCTTTGCGTATCGCCGCAAGCAGCGGCGTACGGTTCAAACATCTCGAGTACCGAAATGAGAAACCATCCTAGCCATACGCTCTCTCCTTTTCCCTTGCTTCCCACCGTATTCATCCCGTCATTCCAGTCGCCTCCGCCAATCAGCGGCAGCTCGTGAACTCCAAATTGCAGCGACACCTCGATTGCACGTGCACAGTGTTCGTACAAAGAAGCGACGTCGTCCGAAATAGTCGGTGTGCCGTACTTGTCATCTTCGACCTCCGACAACTGCTCTCCCTGCAAAAAAGGAATCTCTTCCTTAAGAATATCTCGATCTCCACTGATTCGAATGTATTCGGCTGTCACATATGGAAGCCAAAGCCGGTCGTCGGCAGAGCGTGTGCGGGTGCCTTTGCCGGTTGGCTCGTGCCACCAGTGCTGGACGTCGCCTTCAACAAACTGATGCCTTGCGTGAAGCAGTATTTGTTCCCGCGTCAATTCCGGCCAGCTGTGGGCAATGGCCAAGGAATCTTGTAGTTGGTCACGGAATCCATAAGCTCCGCCGGATTGATAAAAACCAGATCTCGCCCAGAGACGACAGGAGATCGTCTGGTATTGGAGCCAACCATTCAGCAATAGATCCGCCGATTCGAAGGGAGTCGCGGTTTGTATGACGGCGAGCCTGTTTTTCCAGACCCCTCTGGTTTTGATCAAAGAATCGTTTGCATTTCGAGCATTGCGGTATCTGTGCCCCATCATCTCCGCTTCCTGTTGATTTTCCGCCATTCCCAGTAGGAATACGATGTCACGGCTTTCGTTCGGTTCCAGTACGACCTTGACCTGAATAGCTCCGCACGGGTCATGTCCGGTTCCCAGCATTCCCGATAATCCTTTTCGCGTCAGGCACGCAGGATGGCTTTCGCCGCCGTCGCCAAAAAACTCCTTCCGGTCACTTGTGACCGAACGATCCGGCAATGACACATCCATAAAGCAGAGGTTGCCTGCAAATTCCTCATTGTAGGGATTCTCTAACAGCAACATCCCCGATTCTGATTTGCTTGCTTTGATATGCATTGCTGTAAACTGATCGCTGACACCAAGGACTGGTCGTATATAGTAGGTCAGTGTCAATTTTCGTTCGTGGTCCGAGACGTTTTTAACGTTCAAAGTGCTGATCTTGACCGCTTCCGTATCCGGCACATGCTGGGCAAGTCTTTGCTTGATGCCGTGGCTGGTGTGCTCAAAAATGGAGTAGCCAAACCCGTGGCGAATCGTGTAGGGTTCTTCTTCCCTAACTGGTTTGGCGGATACGGTCCAATGCTCCCCGGTGTCTCCGTCCTGAAGGTACAGGATCTCTCCCGGGCTGTCGGACACGGGATCATTGGACCAGGGGGTGATTTTGTTCTCTCGGCTGTTCTTGAACCAGGAATAACCGGACCCGGACTCGGACACTGTAAATCCGAATTTCGCATTAGATATGACGTTCAGCCATGGGGCTGGTGTAGTACGCCTGGCCTCCAGTTGGATGATGTATTCTCCGCTTTGCGGATCAAACCCTCCGAGTCCGTTATCATACTTCAGTTTCTGTTCGATCACTGGCTGATGGAAATAGCGCCTTGGATCTTCCGGGTACTTCATGACATTCGACAGCGTTTCTTCCTCATCCAAAGCAACCTGCTCCCTCATGGATCCCCTGTCGCCTGTCAGCACAAATTTCGAAACTGCGTACAAAAGACTAACATCATCCGCCTCGATTTTACTCTTGTCCAATAGGAACACGTCTCCCGGACTATGTAGAATGTCGTGGGTCTGGCTGGCTAAAATGATATCGGACACCATGCTGCGAAGAGGAAGTGCATAATTGAATTCTTCCTCAACAAGAACGACTAGGTCTACCGCCAAGTCGATCAGTCGCCAATATTCGTGAGCCTTCAAAGCCTCATAAAGGATATCGACCTCCGCAGTGTCATGGACCGAGACCAACACGATGGGCTTGTCTCCGGAAATGCCATATTTCCACAAGGAAGACTGTCCCTTTCGGTTCTGCATGATTTTCCCCAAATACTTCTTTCTCAGCGGACTCAGGAAGAGAATGTGGGAAATCATATCTTGATACAGTTCCATTTCGGCAACGTCGATATTCAGATATTTGGTTTCTGCCAGGCTTCGTTCGTGGGCAAGGCGAAATGCGCTGTCAACCACATCTTTCCCGGAATGGCTGTCGATGATCGACAGCAGCGTCTCTTGCGTCGGCGCGATCGCAGTAACGAAGGCTATTTTTGATGTCTTCCCGGGCTTGATCAACACCTTTATCCGGAGACTCATGACCGGATCGAGAACCGGTCCGACTGTATTGGTCAGTGGCCTTCCCCGCTCCATCGCAGCTGGAGCTCGCAGATCGTTCCCTCTTCCGATAAACTGCATGCGATCGGTCTCATATTCGATGTCCCCCACACATTCATCATCACAGACGGTGGCATTGCCGAGCCAGAGGCTCTTGTCCGTCTCAGACCGAGGTCGTCGATTGGCGACGATGCACCTTCGGTCTGCCTGGTAGCCCGTCTCAATGAAGAGGTTGCTGAATGCAGGATGTGCGATATCTGCGGCCAGAGATGTCATGATGACTTCAAAGTAGCTGGTCACTTCGATCGTCCGTGGCTTGTCGTCAAAGTTCTTGATGGAGATCCTTCGGATCTCAACATTGTCGCCGGAGGCTGCGATCACTTCGGTTTCTGTTTCGATCATGCCGTCTGTCCGTCGATACGTGGCTTTGTCTGCAGCAAAGATGACGTCGTATTTGTCAGGCATAACATTCAAAGGAGAATAGGTAGCTGACCAAACTTCATTGGAGTCTGTGTCGCGGAGATAAAAGAACATTCCAAAGGGATCCAGTGTGCTGTCTTCTCTCCATCGGTTCACGGCTGCCATTTTACTTTTGCTGTAGCCGGTCCCTTTGTCAGTGACCATGACCGAGTAATTGCCGTTGGATAAGATATGTGCCTTTGCCAGTACCGGGTCTGGTCGTGTAAATCTGCGTTCCGCATCTCGCTCACTGATGACTTCACTTTTAAATGGAATGATTTTTTCCTTGGTTCCTTTTGTAAATAACAACGTCGAGGACACCTTCTCCTGGAGCAAAAGCCTGGCAGCATGAATGGCCGGATCCCGGTGGAACCGTCTCTGCATCGCTTTTTTATTCAGGCAATTGTCAAGAGCCATCAAACTCATTCCCTGGTGGTGCGCCATGAACGTTTTCACAACTGCCCGTTTCGTTTCAAAGGGGAGCCGCTCTGGTGTATAATCGGCTGCTTCATAGAAGCCATACGCTCCTTCCAAGCCCTCGGCCTTCAGCCGCTCAATGTTTCTGACCGCACCCTCCGGATCCACCTGAAGCGCAAGGAAGGAGGCATAGGGGGCGGCAACAGCGTCTTCCACCAAGCCTCGTTTCAGTCCCAACCAAGGCACCCCGATTGCTTTGTACTGATAATCGAAGTTTTTATCCATAGCATTGAATCCGGATTCGGAAACTCCCCAGGGCATATCCCTTTGTCTGCCGTACTTCTTCTGACTCTTGATCACAAAGGAATATGTTTCATCAAGCAAGGTATTCTTATAGCTTTTCATTATGAGCAACGGCATCAAGTATTCAAACATCGTACCGGTCCATGAGACCAGTCCCTTGTAACGATCCACTACCGTCAGGGCACGACCCATTCGGAACCAGTGGGACACGGGAATTTCTCCTCTGGCAATACAATAATAACTCGTCTGTCTGGCTTCGGAAGCCAGCAAATCGTAAAAGGAATTCGACAGTCTGTTGGCTTCTCTGTCATATCCGATGGAAAACAGGTGCTTTTTACTGTCGTAGAGCGGCAAGAAATGCATCGCATCACAGATACGATCGATCCGACGGATCAATTCCATGTAATTTTGGATATAGTAGTCCTGTTGCTCCGCTGATCGGAACAACAAAGTTTCCAGCGCAACGAGCCAATCCCTGCCGGCATCATCGACCCCTGTTTTTCCTTCATCTATCTTTCGGAGTAAATGACGAACGAAACCCGAAGTAGCCCGTTGTGTCATCGCCAGTTCATCCAGATCGCTGTTTTTCAGAATACTACTCCGCATTGCATCAATATCGGCTGCTATCTCCATTGAAACTTCATTGCTTTTCAGATTCTCTGGCATCTCGGCCAGATGATCAAGCATGGGAATTCTCTCCTGCAATTCCTTCTGGTGCATCTTGATCCCCTGGATCAGCTTTCCCTTCCAGACCGATTCCTTCAAGGCCGTGAATTCATTTTCAGCAGCCAGTGTATCCCAGGCCGTCTTCCATTGTAGGAGATCGACCATGTCATCGTCGGGCATTACTCCAGAGGAAAGGATCGCATCATAAACCTCATATCCGTTCTTGGCCGCACATCCCAAAGTATCTCGAAGACCATACTTCAGACTTTGCCCCATCAACGGTTTGTGCAGGTACTCTTTTAAACCTTCTCGCAAGGTGACCAGATGGCAGGCCAAATTTCCGCTGTCGACCGTGGAGACGTAGGCGGGATAAAGCGTTTTCAAGGTGATGGTGTCATACCAGTTGAAGAGATGACCGTTCCATTTTTCCATGGACTCTATGGTGGTGATCGCTTTTTCGATCCGATCTACCATTTCGCTGGTTCCGATATAGCCGAAATCTCTCGCGGTCAAAGTCGCCATGAGGCCAAGTCCGATATTTGTCGGTGATGTTCTGTGTGCCTGGCCTCTGGGGGGATCCGCTTGGTAATTGTCCGGCGCCAGATAATGATTTTTTCTGTCAGCGAATTCTTCGAAATATCGCCATGTTTTTCTTCCGATGCGAGACAATTCCTGTTGTTCCCTCTGTGTCAACTTGTGTTCCAAGTCCTTCGCATCCTTGCTGATCCAGTAGGCAATGAATGGGCCGGCCGACCACAGAATCAGAAACGGCAAACAGATCAAATACGCTTCTGGGCGAAGGATCACCATGACAAATAGCAGTATCATCGTTAGAAAGAATGAAGATTTCATTGCAAATGCATAGCTGGCTATAGTATTTTTTTGGTGCTTCTCCACTGCTTCTGAAGTGATCCATTCCAGCAGATTCTGCTTCGTGATCACGACCCGGGTCAGTGTCACCGCGACAGCGTCGATCATGATCCACGCTTGATAAGGGAGAAAAATAAAGGTCAGAAGCATCTGTAACAAGGACGCTTTCAGTCCGACGATCACAGGCATATACCTTTTGATCTTGTCATTGCCAAACCGCTCTGAAAATACATAGCCGATGACCGCCGTCAAAAATGGCACTGCTTGCGCTGCCAGAAAATAGGCCAGCCAAAAGAAGATACTTCCCGGAAGAAGGCTGAAACTTAATCCGACAAGAAGTACCAACGAAGGGGCGAGAAGGCTTCTTCTCAAGTTGTCGAACATCTTCCATCTGGAAAGGACCGACAGCGGGTTTGCGATTCTGCACTTCTTTCGGTCGAATACTTTGCCGATCAACAGTGGTGACAGCTGCCAGTCTCCCCTGACCCATCGATGGAGTCGCGAAGAGTAGGAATTGTATTTTGACGGATAGGAATCGACCAACTTCAAATCTGTCACTAGTCCGGTCCTGACATAGGATCCCTCCAGAAGGTCATGGCTCAGGATCGCATCATCAGGAATAGCGTCCTTCAAAACGCTTTGAAACACCTTGAGGTCATAGATCCCTTTGCCAGTAAAAATTCCTTCCCCGAACAGATCCTGGTACACGTCTGAAATTGCGCTGGCATAGGGATCGATTCCTTCTTGCCCGGTGAAAATCTTGGAAAACAGAGATTTGTTTGAGCTGTCGCTTTCCACTTCGATCCTGGGCTGCATCAAACCATATCCTTCGGTGACGACTCTCCGCATTCGATCGACCACCGGTCGGTGGAGTGGATGGGCCATCGTCCCGATCATTTTTTTTGCCATTCCAATGGGCAGTATGGTATCGCTGTCAAGTGTGATGATGTATTTGACATGGGAAAACGGTGGTGTCTGGGATGACATGACAGAAAAGCTGGTATCGGTCGCTCCCAGAACCAAATCATTGAACTCCATCAATGCTCCACGTTTTCGTTCCCAGCCGATCCACTTATCGTTTCTTTCGTTGTATTGGCTCTCTCTGTGGAAAAAGAAGAACTTGTCCTGGGAAGAACTGGCATATTTTTTGTTTAGCTCCTTGATTCCAGTCAAAGCGGTCTCGATGATGCCTTTGTCTTTTTCCCTGCTGGCCTGATCCGCATCACCAAACGCTCCGATCAAGGCAAAGTAAAGGTTGTCTTCCCGATTGGCGAGGTAGTGGGATTCTAGGTTCCCGATCAGCTCCCTGACTCGTTTCTCATCAGGCAGCAAAGTAGGAACTGCGATGATCGTGCTAAACTTCTCCGGCACGCCTCTCTTTAGTTCGAGTCTTGGAAACGAAACAGGTTTCAGTGTTTTGCTAACGATCCAGTTCACCATGCTCACTGCTACTTCCGATGACGGAACCAGTACAGCGATCACTGCCAAAATCGAAAAGAGGATCGCCAGTGAAGGCATGGCTAGAATTGAATATGTGACCGCACTCCCGACGAGAATTGCAGTTATAAGAATGATCATGCCGAAGTATAAAAATCGATGATTTCTTTCTTGTTTCTTTTCATGTTGACTTCCCAGGTTTTCTGCACCTTTTCCTAACAGATAGTAGCCAACGTGTGTGAGGCAAGGCGCTTGCTCAGCGTCTCGCATGTGAACGTCCAGGTCGTTCCATGCCTGCCGGGAAAGCTTGATAGCTTCCCTGGCGATGTAAAGTTCAGAAACACCATTGCGAAACGCCAGTTCTTCAACTCTGCTCCGATATTGATTGCGGGTCTGAGAGTCCATGAGAGGGTACGTTCCATCCGGATCTTGCTTGAGGATCTGCTCCACATGACTGGCGGTTTCAAAAAGATCGGACCAGTCCAGGGAAGAAAAGAAGTGAAGACTCGTGATGCAGTTGCCCATGGAGACGGTATTTGCCGACTGGGTCCTGTGAACCTTTTTTGTGATTTCTTCGGTGTTGGTGCTTTGCTTCTCCAGGCTTTCATCCATGATCCTCAGAATCTGGGCATAGCTCCGCCCCGATCGCCGGAGATTGTAGAACAAATGCTCGATAAAGTCAGGATCCACCTCATTCATGGCCATGATCTTCTCTTTAAACAGATCTGAAACCCGATCAGAATTTTCGCTTCTTTTTTCGGAGAGTACTGCAATAGAGGACGTCCTTCTTTCAATGTTCATCCATTCTTCGTAAAACTGGTCTGCTTTATGCCACTGGGTGTGAGTCTTGTTGATGGTTTCACACAAACGGCGGATCGTCTCCAACATGGCCAGACGAATCACCAAAGGCAACGCCCAGATTTCACGGTCATACAGGATATTGTGGGATTGGTACCCTTTCAAGTATCCAGCAAGGACTTTTTCATCGATCTGCCCATCCGTATGGGAGACAAGTTCCACTGCCACCGCATAGATCCTTGCGTGCCCTTTGAGCGGCCCCATTACGATCTTGGGAAGTTTGAAGTAGTTCTTTCTATTGATATCACGGCGCAGTCCCTTGACAAGATCTTCTATAATGTAAAAGTTGTCGAGCAGCCACTCTGCTGCCGGAGGAACCGTTCCCTTTTTCTGCACATCGTCATTCAAATCTTTGTAAACGCTCTTGATATAATTGTAATTCTCGTTCATTCGGGGAACCGGCCAATTCAGAAAGTTCTTTTTCTTAGATACTGAGTGCTCGATGGCGACTTTCTTTCCGTGTTCCACTAGTTCTTCATTTATGTCCATGGCCTTCGGCCCTCTTTTCCTGTGATTCGGGGAAAAACAGCGGGGCAAACTTCTCTGCCCCGCTGTTGTGATGCTATTTGTTCTTATCTGTCAGTTCGTCGACCTTCTCGGCCAGGTCCTCTTTTAGATCATCTGCTTTGTCTTTCCACGTTTCTGCTTTTTCTTTCAGGTCCTCGGCCACATCCTCGGCTTTGTCTTTAAGTTCTTCTGCCGTCACTTTGGCTTTTTCCTTTAGTTCCTCGGCGGCTTCTTTGGCTTTTCCAAACTTATCATTGAATAAACCCATCTTGATTCCCCCTTCTATTATTCCTTTGCTTTTGCTTCTGTTTTTACATGAAGCACTGGTGCTGCTTCTGTCTTCTTCTTCTCGGCCTTTTTTTTCTTTTTTTCCCGGTCCTTTGGACTTTTGTCTCCCATATCATTTTCCTCCCATCCAACTGACATCATCAAATCTCTGTTCGAGATAGGATTTATACTCCGTTACCGAATCCACGTAATCCTCAATAAGAAAATTCCTTTGTGCTTTGGTTGCATTCCACCGGAACTCAAGCAGCAAATCATATGTGATTTCGTCCGGGTAACCCTTTTGTCTCCATACGTTTCTGTGGTTGGCCAGTTCTATTATATCACTCTTAACAACCTCGCGCACAAGCTTTGTGGCGTTCTCCGTCACATAAATCGACAGTACCAACTCGTACGACACATCATTTTCCTGACAGACCTTCCAGATATGCGCTTGCATGTCCTCATCGATGGGGATTTGATACATTGGAATAGGATCACTGGCCAAAACTATCATTTCGGTACTGTTGCTCACAGAAAGACAGAGCAATCCTATGATGATAACTGCCGCAACCAAAGTATATCGTATCCATCGTTTCGTCTTCATCTGCATCACCAATTCGGTACTATCTGTCTTGCTTTGTCAAAACAGTGGGATTTCTTTTCGGTATCAAAGTCAGCTTGACCAGACCCCAGGCAATCAAGGCATACACTACCATAGCGATGATGGTCGCCGGCTCTAGAACTGCGCCGGTCTCAATTCCTTCTGTTGTTGCCGTACGAAAGATTGCATTGAATGGTATCAGGAATACCTCGGATATGGTATAGATCCAAGAGACAAACAAGCTTTCCGGGTTTGCTCCAAGCAACTTGAATACCAACCTGAACCCAAGCAGAACCTCCAATAATCCTAAAATATAGTAAATAGTTCGTCTGACTGTCATGATGTCACCTCACTTCTTATCGCAGTTTGTTCGTCGGGCCATCCTGCACGGAATGATAACTATTTGCAAATTCTTTGTAGCTTCCTTTGACATAGGTTTTCGTTTC
>PHAE01000033.1 GCA_002840285.1 Firmicutes bacterium HGW-Firmicutes-11 | reverse complement strand
CCCCCCGATCCAAGACAGGCCATTGCGATGGAATCCATTTTCCCCTGAGCGCTCTCTGCCCGGGATGTCATCACGATCGGAAAGGATGCCCCCAGAACGATGCCAGCCATTCTGGCGTTGCCACAATACACCATTGCCTTAGCCACGATATTTCCTGCTTCGATGCTTGGCATTAAAAAGAGATCGACTTCTCCGCTTATTCTGCTGGTAATCCCCTTTTTCTCTGCGGCTTCCCTGCTCAAGGCCACATCCATGCTCATAGGGCCCTCGAGTATACAAGGACCGAACACTCCGTCCTCCGCCAGTTTTGTCAATGCGTCTGCGTCTGTCGTCGCAGGCATCTTGGGATTTACCTGCTCATTTGCTGCAAGGGCTGCGATTTTGGGACGCTCGATGCCCATGCTTCGCAATGTTCCGATGGCATTTTCTAAAATACGTCTTTTCATCGTAATGTCCGGCGCGATGATCATGCCTCCGTCAGTAAAAAACATCATACGGTCTCTTCCTGGCAACTCAAAGCCAGCCATGTGACTGAATACCGCATCCGCCTTCTCGTTCTTCTCTGCAGCGAGGACCGCTCGTAAAAACACGCTGCTGTTGACCAGGCCTTTCATAAGAATGTCTGCCTGTCCGGACTTGATCAAAGAAATGGCAGTCGCTGTTGCTTTGTCTTCCTCAGGTTCATCAATAATGGAAAATCCAGGAGCAATGCTCCCGGACTTCATAAGATCTTCGATTTTTTTCTTGTCCCCAACCAAGACAGCATTGACCAAACCAGCGGCAACAGCATCTGTCACTGACTTGATCACATCCTTTTCCTGTGCGGCGGCGACGGCGACCACCGGTTTCTTCGTTCTGTCTGCGAGCCGATCATACAGCGTCTGAAAGTTTTGGATCATTGGCTCCCTGTTCCTTTCATTTCAAAAGGGTTTCTTCCGACTCCTGATTCTTGTACGCTTCAAGAAATCTGGAAGATTTCGACACATCTCCGATCAAGATTCCACCACAAAAGCGATCATTGTGGAAGTAGAGCTTTTCATAGGTTCCTTTTGCTTCATCGTGGAATTCCACGCTTTTGTATTTTAAGTTTTCGCTTTTTCCCACGTCACCGACGGAAAAGAGCGAGGTTCCCATTCCTGTGAAGGCATTGGACGGCACAATGGTTTCATATACCATATTGTCGCCGGCAGCGTTGGCTCCAGCCACTTTGCCCATATCCAGCGCCTGGTTCCAAATACCATAACTGACACCCTGGCAAATCGCACAGTCGCCCGCCGCGAAAATATCCTTCACGCTCGTCTCCATACGCTCGTTGACTTGCACGAACCGGTTGATCGACACACCGGCATTTTCCGCCACTTCGACGTTGGGACGAATTCCCGTGGACAGTACGACCATCTGTGCTTCGATCACTGTACCATCCTTCATTATAACGCCAGTCACGCTGTCTTCGCCGGACAGGGCATCGGCGCCGATTCCGACGGATACGGTGATTCCGGATGCTTCAGCACGCTTGCGAAGTATCGTTGAACCCTTTTCATCCAATTGGCGATCCATGAGAAAATCAGTATTTTGTATGATCGTAACGTTTTTTCCTGCCTTACTGATCTCCCATGCTGCTTCCAGTCCGAGAATGCCTCCGCCGATCACGGCAACAGTGTCTACTTTCGCCAGATATTCCTGGACTTTTTTCACATCCTCCAGGGAACGGATGGCAAACACTCCCAGCTTATCTACTCCAGCAATAGGTGGAACAAAAGAACTTGCTCCAGTGGCGATGATAAGTTTGTCGAATTTTCTTACGCTGCCATCAGAAAGGTACAGCACTTTATTGTCGCTGTCGACCTCTTTGACCCAGGTACTTAGAGTGACTTTGATGTTGTTGTCTTGATACCAGCTCTCTGGCTTGATGTAAAAATTCAAAGAATCGATATCTGACAAGATCCCTTTGGTCAGCATGGGACGATTGTACCCGATGTGATCCTCAGCGGAAATCAACTCAATGACCGCAAGAGCATTGCGTTTTCGTATTTCTTCGCATGCGGTTGTTCCTGCGGCTCCGTTACCGACGATGATAAAGGTTTCTTCTTTGTCCAGTCGGTAGAGGCTCTCATACTCGGCAACTTCGATGAATTGCTCCGGTCCGACGCCGCACACCGGGCAGACGGCTGGTGGCGCTGGCCCTGGCACGATAGCGCCACACACGACACATTTCCATTTTTTATCTACTGCAACTCGCTGTTCCGGCTCTAAAACCTTTCCTGCCAAAACGGATTTCCCAAAATTGTAGCCGAACTCAAATGCTTCCTGAAGTTCTGCCGGGTTAGGTTTAAACTTGATCCTCAGACCTTCGCCATATACCTTCATCCGCAGTTGCTTCAGCCGTTGCATGATGTTTGGCACTCCTTCTCCACTCCAACCGAAGGAGCCGAAAGCAGAAGCAAGCTTTCCCCCATGTGTTCGGGCAAACATGGCAGTGCAAAGCTCCCAGATGGGTTCCAAAGCATCGCCTACCATGGTCGGCGTTCCAAATAAAATACCATCTGCCCAGTACAGTTCATCCAAAACGGCTGATCGATCCGCTGAAACCATATCGAATGCATGAACGTCCATATCACCAGCTTCCCGGATCCCTTCTGCGATTTTATCCGCAAGAGACGCAGTATAACCATAGGCTGAAACGTATGGAATCACCACGGTCTTTTTGGGATTGGGATTGACTTCAGTTGCCCATTCCCGGTATAGATCGATCATTTGCCTCGGGTTTTCGGTCAGGACCGGCCCGTGGCCGGTACAGATGATATCGATCTCCAGTTCTTCGATCTTCTTGATCGCCTGCAGCGCAAATGTCTTGAACGGTCCAATGATCACATCAAAATAGTACTTTGCTGCCGCCAGGTGTCCTTCTTTGTCTTCCAACGCAGCATTCGTTATGCCATCAAAGGAATAATGGGCACCGAAAGCATCGCAGGTCACAAGGACCCGATCCTCTACTATATAAGTGAAGATCGTGTCCGGCCAGTGGAGATTCGGAGCAGCGATAAACTGAAGGGTTTTATCTCCGAGGCTGAGCCGATCGCCATCTTTGACTACAACAGAAATAAAGTCGCGATTGCAAATCTCCTTCATAAATCCGATCGCTGTGGCGGATCCCACAAGCTTCAATCCGGGATGGAGTTCAAGAAGTCGCTCTATCGTGCCGGTGTGATCCGGCTCCGTGTGCTCAAGTATCAGATATTCGATCGATTCGATCGGTGTGATCTCTTTGATTTTTTCGATATAGTCATCGGCAAATCGTGCCTTGGATGCTTCGAACAGAACTGTTTTCTCGCTTCCCTTGAGTATGTAGGAGTTATATGAAGTTCCATGCTCCGTGTACATGATGATATCAAAGATCCGCAAATCAGGATCCAGATTTCCAACCCAGTATAGGTCTTTCTTTATTTCCATCGTGTTCATTATAGTGATTCCTTTCTGTCAGTTGTTCAGATCCACAGATGCCATATTATACCCTGTTTTGTCTCGCAATAAATGTAGAATGCTCCTCCATTATACAGAAATCTGCAGAAAATGAATATAGCCAAGTCAAATTTTGATCACCTTCGCTTATTTTTAACAAAATTTCTTGCATTCTTGATTCCGCCGAATTCGGCGAACATCGTTTCGATTTTTTCTGCTTCGATCTGCCTTGAATTAAGGCCGTCATAGCCGATCTCTTTCTGCAGTTTTTTGTAGCTCTCCAGGCGAGATTTCTCCAGGCAGCCTGCGCGAATTGCTTCCTGCACCGCACAGCCAGGTTCGGCTTCATGACGACAGTCCCTGAATTTGCAGTTCTCTGCCAGGTCTTCAATGTCAGAAAAGGTTCGGCTGAGATCGCCGCTTTCCAAGCCCAATTCCCGCATCCCCGGAGTGTCGATCACAAAGCAACCACCGGGCAGAGATATCAGTTCTCTCATCGTTGTTGTATGGCGGCCACGGTCGTCATCCCGCAATTCTCCGACTGCTAAGAGGTCGATCCCCGTGAGACGGTTGATCAAAGTGGATTTCCCAACACCGGAAGACCCAATGAATGCGATCGTTTCACCGGTTCTCAAATACGGTTCGATCGCTTCATAACCTTCACGTTCCAAGGCGTTTGTGACCAGAACATCAGCACCGATCGCAACGGATCCGACCTCGGTGAGGCGGGCTTCGATGTCTTCGCAGAGATCCGACTTAGTCAGCACAACGACCGGTGTCGCACCGCTATCCCAAGCGATGGCGAGATACCGCTCCAGACGTCGAAGGTTGAAATCCCGATTCAAAGACATACAAATAAAAACTGTGTCAATGTTAGCTGCGATGACCTGCACAGTATTTGATGTGCCTGCCGCCTTTCTGACAAACAGACTCTTCCTTGGAAGAATCTGATGGATCATTGCATTTCCTTCTATGTTGTCTTCACGATCCAGCAGCACTTCATCCCCTACAGCAGGAAAGCGGACCGGATTGTCAGCTTCATAACGTAGCTTTCCTGAAACTTCTGCGGTGATCTCACCACACTTCGTGAGCACATGATACAGATCTTTGGATTGCCGGGAAATCCGCCCGGGAAATAATTGCATCAACTTCTCTTTCCTTTCTTATAAATCATGAATGTTCATCTTCTGGATTTCAGCGCTTTGCTTATTTTTCTTTCGGCAGCTGAAATAGATGACCATCAGTACAACCGTCGGTATGTTGAATAGAACCAATGCGAGCAAATCTCCTAAAATCACCGGTAGCGTCGTCTGCAAATTGTAAAACAGCCTGCCAATTCCAACCGCTGTTGCTAGTAAAAAGTATACGCCGGGCATGATCAATCCCGGCCACTTGCTTTGCATTTTCGAAAGAAAGACCTGAACCATAAGCAGGCCCGCCACCAGCAAGAGTAGTAAAACTGTACTGATTGAAAATCCCATCGCATTATGCTCCTTCTCTACTTTTTTTGTACTCGTTGATCAGTAGCTTTGCCGTCTCAAAATCGATTTTGTCATTGACGGCTAGTCGTTTGACCAGTGAAATATAGGGTTCTGTCGAGGTATCCTCACCGATCTTTATTTTTTGGATCAATCGATCGAGCCGAAGTCGCACTGTCGGATAGGTGACTTCGTAAATACTGGCAATTTCCTTTAACGAGCCTGATGCCAACACAAACCTCTTGATGAATGAGACGTCTTCATCGTCCAAATTGTTCATCCATTCCGGAATCATGTCCATGTCCCACCTCCTGTGTTTAATAATATTATAATATTATATTATAATATTAAAATCAATACTTATTTTTAGTTTAATTAAATAAGACGTCACCGGGAATCCGGCGGCGTCTTATTTGTTGCTTATTTGTAGGTGGTATGCTTGTTTTGCTTCTTATTTTTTGTCTGTCTTCAAGATCGCGTGCATCAAGACACTTGCACCTGCGGTGCACTGCTCCACAGTTGTGAATTCCGGCTCACAATGGCTGTGTCCGTCTTTTGAGGGTACGAAGATCATCGTGGTCGGCATCATATAAGATGCAAACTGCGCGTCATGACCTGCGCCGCTGTTGATGTACTGATTGGAAATACCAAGTTCATCGGCGCTTTCTTTGACGAATCCGACCAACTCTTTATTGAAGTATACGGTATCTCTCTGCCAGGCAAGTTCTACTTCGCATTTGCACTTTTCGATCGTCTTTCCGTCAAGGCTCTTTATGATATCAAGTACCTGCTGTCTGACAGCCGGATCTTCATGCCGAACGTCAATGGAAAAGTCGATCATGTCAGGGATAACGGTGTGCACGCAAGGATGACATACGATTTCGCCAGTCGTATACACCAACTCTGGTCTGCCTAATTTGTCGATTTCTTCATGAAGAAATACGAGAGCTTTCGCCGCAGCGAACAATGCGTCCTGCCTCTTATGCATGGGGGTCGTTCCTGCATGATCCGCCTGCCCATAAAAACGGATCCTGTAATTGAACATGCCAAGAACGCAGGTAACAACGCCGATCTCATTGCCTGCATCTTCCAGGATCGGTCCTTGCTCGATATGAAGCTCAAACATCGCTTTGTATTTGTCTGGATTAAGTCTGTTGCTTTTGTCGCCTTTATAGGGGCTTGCATCAAGAGCTTCACCGAAGGTTTTGGTTTTATCCAGAACGCTTTTTGATGCCAGCATGTTTTCCAGCTTAAATTTTTTGGCGATCGCTTCCGGCAGATAATCATTGGCAACGACACCGGATGACATCATGGCTGGAGGATAGAGCGATCCTTCCTCGTTGGTCCAGATCATGGTCGTGATCGGGTGTGTATGAGGAATTTTGTTTTCCACTATGGTTTGCATCGCTTCCATCCCGACAAGAACACCTAAGACGCCATCGTAGTTGCCGCCATTTTTTACGGAATCTACATGGGATGCCATTACGATTCTCTTTGCATTGGAATCTGATCCAGGAATCGTCGCATACACATTTGCCAAGTCATCGGTTTCTATGGTTGCGCCGATCGCCTTCATCCTTTTTACAAACTCGTCTCTTGCTTGATGGGCTTCCGGAGATAAAGAGTATCTGGTGATTCCACCGTGCCCGGCATCGCCAAATTTGCTGAAGGTCACGATCAGGTCTTCCATTCTCTCTTTACTACAAGTAATCATGTTTTTACTCCTTTTCACTATCCGTTCTGTTTCCGGATATCGATCCGTTAACGTGTTGTTTCCATATTAAAACTACTCCGCTCCATTGCCACTGTCAAGGTTTTCGGCTATTTTTTAGAAAAGTTTAAGAATTTGAAATGTATGAGGCACTTCCACTTCGAACCGGATAGACGACGGAAGCGGAAAATCCAGTGATGATCCTGGTATATCCTTTGAACGCATCATCCGTTTTCAAATCTCCAGTGTCGATCATCAGGGGACGATGCTGCAACTCTGCCAGCTTCCCGGTCGTCGCGACCACGATCATGTTCTCGGGCCCTATCATCTCAAGCACCGCAGGGCTGATCTGCTGGTTTCCCCGGCCAAGGAGGAATCCTTGACCGCCGGTTGGTGTGACAACAAGGCGGCAGGGATGCTCTCTGCACACACCGATCAGCTGTTGCTCAGTCGCATCGATGAGTATCGCCTTTTTGTCAAGGATCACATCGACTCCCAGCAACGTGAAGGGTTGATACAACGATAGAGATACCTCGCGAGTCGTCGTTCCTGGTCCGAGAAGATAGGCTACTCCCGCCTCCATGCTCGCTATGAGCTCCATTGCAATTTCCCGCTGGGCACTTGCCTCGCTTGCCGGCGAAGGTGCTTTTCTGTTTTGCAACAGACCGGCTCCGTCAGGGACCGATAAATAGCCGAAGAGTTCAGTAACCACATTGCCAGCGCGGTAGTCCTTTTCTGAAATGTCGAGGACTTCTGCTTCCCTCTTTCGCCTTTTGTTACCCATGAGATATCGGAGTGCCAGTTCGCCGGCTGTTTCCGGATGGGTCGCAAAAACTGGCGAGTGTACCTTGACCCCCGCAGGGATCCCCACCACCGGTGTCTCTCCTATATGAGCAGCCACAAGGTCCCGGGCTGTCCCGTCGCCTCCGGCGAACAGGATCAGATCCACATGTTCCAAAACCAATGCCTTTGCCAACCCGACTGTGTCAGCACCACTGGTCTTTGTTCCAGCAGGACGATACACGACATTTGTCTTAAACTCAAGTTCTCTAGAGATCCGTTCGCCCAGTTCGCCTTCACCGGTCAGGATTTGCCAATTGTTTTTTTGAGAAAGAAGCTTTCTCAGCCCGCGCATGGCTTTGTCCGGCGCAGAGGGAACTGCGCCTCGAATCAAAGCTTCTTCCAGAACACCGTCGGTGCCCTTCAATCCCACGCGCCCGCCCATTCCGGCGATCGGGTTGACGATGAAACCGATCTTTCTCATTTACGCAGTTTCTCCCCCATCGATGGGAATGTTCTGCCCAGTGATGTAGGAGGCCTGGTCCGATGCCAGAAAAGCAAACAGCGCAGCGACTTCCTTAGGATCCGCATGGCGTTTGATCGGTATCTGCTGGTTGACGACTTCTAGCATCTCGTCGGTGTACTCGGCTCTCTGCATCGGGGTCAGAACATAGCCCGGGGACAATGCATTGACACGAAGCCAAGGCGCATATTCCAATGCGATGGTCTTGCAAAGCTCGATGACACCGGCTTTAGATGCATTGTAGTCCGCATACAATGGATGTCCGTCCATGCCGTTGGTCGAAGCGGTGAACAGGATCACGCCGGTCTTTGTTTGCTGCATCCGGCGGATCGCTTCCTTGGCGCACAGGAACATTCCTCCCAGGTTGATGCCCATGACCTGGTTCCATTCTTCGTAAGATATTTCAAGAAATTCTCGCCGCAGACTGATTCCGGCGTTGGAAATCAGCGCATCGATCCCTCCCAAGATTTTATCGACTCTGCGAAAACCTTCTGCGACCTGGTCTTCGTTGCTTACATCCAGAGCGACTCCACCTTTGACGCCCGGGTTTTCCGTAAGAACAAGATCCAATGCTTCTTTGTTGCGGTCAAAAATAACGACGTTAGCGCCTTCTTCCACGAAACGCTGTACGGTTGCAAGTCCGATACCGCTGGCGCCTCCTGTGATCACGACTCTTTTATCTTGTAAGCTTGGGTACATATCGATACTCCTTTCGATATAGGAATGCTACTGTGTTTTTCTAAGATAGACTCTCCAGGATGGCGCCCATTTGTCCGGATCATCCATTTCTGATTCATCCAACTGATGACAAACACTGTTGTGTGGAGCCGTCCGAATGATCTCCGGGTCGTTATACGCTTCCTCAAAGATTTGCTTCAACGTGGCTACGTATTCATCAATATCTTCTTTGGATGGGGTTTCCGTCGGCTCCAGGGTCGCCGGTTCAGGTACATAATAGGGATGATGACTCGTCCAGTAATGCATCCCGAAGTCCATCATTCTCCGCTGGATATCACCGCTAGTGATGCCGGTATCCTCTGTCAATTTTCCCAGAGTGTACCGAACCTGCTCGATCCTCTGCTTTCCTTTTGTGTAAGGAGCATCGACACAAGGGATCTCCATGAGCTTTTTGAACATATAGTTGTTGTTCAAGACTGCGATTTTGGCAACTTCATACAGCCCTTCCGCTCCCAGGGAGCGCATCCAGGCATATGCTTTCAACACGACAGGAGCCACACCGTTAAATAGCCGCACTTTTCCGATCCCGAACTCTTTGTCAGCAAAGTCGGTATTCATGAAATAGGTATCTCCTTCTCTGTCGATGAGCGGGGCTGGGAGAAATGGGACCAGCTCCTTGCTCACGCCGGTAGCTCCCACTGCCGGGCCGCCGCATCCATGCGGGGTGGAAAAGGTCTTGTGAAGATTGAAAAAGCACATGTCAAATCCGGCTTCTTTCGCCCTTGTGACTCCAAGTAAACCGTTGGCGTTCGCCTGGTCATAACCGCAAAGTCCGCCGTTCTGATGGACGAGATCAGTGAAGTTCTTGACCTTGGTATTATAGACTCCCGTATCTTCCGGGTTTGCCACGAAGAAAGCCGCGGTTTTTGGTCCCACCACGGTGCGGAAGGCTTCAAAGTCCGGATAACCATCTTCGTCTGGATGGATGTAGATGATTTTATATCCAAGTACCGCCGGCGCCGCCGCGTCGGAGGGATGGCTGTAGATCGTTGTGATCAGTTCATCCCGCTGTTCGCCTTCTCCATTTTTTTCGTGGTAGGCTCTGGCGATCGCCGCCATGGTCATGATCGCCTGGCTCCCGCCGCTTGGCTGGAAGGTAAAACGGTCCATGCCGGAGATTTCTCTCATGTAAAGATCGGTTTCATGCATGATCTGAAGGATCCCCTGTACCGTCGCCGGATCCTGCTTGGGATGAAGCTCTGTCATTTCCGGCAGCCTGGCCAGTTGTTCGTTGACTTTCGGGCTGTATTTGACCGTGCAGGTGCCTTGACCGATTTCAATGTTGACATCTGCCCCGAGGGTTTCCTGGGAGATCCTCATGTAGTGGCGAAGGACTCTGGGTTGGGAGATCTCAGGCAACGCCGGAGCAGTTTTTCGTTTCATCTTATCCGAAAGCAGCTGGTCAGTGCTTCTTAACGCCTCTTCGATTCCAGATCCTGCTTTGGGAATCAGGATGCCTCGTTCTCCCTTCTGGCTCAACTCGAATATGACGGACTCGTTCCACCTCGCCTGATGGAAGGAACGTACTTTATTGCTTCTATCTATGCGTTTCATTACTTCACCCTCCCATTTCCGCCGTCTTCCAGAATCTCTCTCAAGGCGCCTGCAAGTCGATCCAATTCCTCTTTGGAATGGATCTCCGTGACGCAATAGAGCGCACATTGTCCCAGTTCCGGATGTTCTTTCGACAGGTCATATCCGCCGAAGATCCCCCTCTGCAGCAAAGCATTGTTGATTTCTGTAACTGTTTTCTTCGTCTGGCTAAAATCGACAACAAATTCCTTAAAGAATCCGCCGGTGAAGCGATCGGTTTTGATGCTGTCGATCGAAGACAACACCTGTTTGGCATAATGGGACTTTTTCAGAATAGTGTCACCGACCTCAGCCATTCCAGCCGGACCCATCGTTGCAAGATAAACCCCTGCGGTAATGCCCCAGAGAGCGCTCTGCGTCCCGACATATTCCTTTCCATGCTCTCTGTGATGGCCAAAGGAAGTCCTGTCGTAGGCCACGTCGCTGAACCCATACTCGCCTTCCACGCAGGTGGGAGCGATGCCAAAGATCCGGGAGGGAAACTCCATCACGAACCGTTCTTCGTCTCTGGTTGAAATGAAGCCTGCCTGTCCTCCGCCGTAGTTCATATGTATGCCCAGCGGCTGCAGGTCGCCACAGATGATATCTGCACCATACTGACTCGGTGGCGCCATCACTCCCAGAGAAATCGGATCGACACCAACGACACAAAGAGCGCCGACGCTGTGAGCGAGTGCAGAAATTTTCTCACCTTCTTCTTCGATCACACCAAAGAAGTTAGGGTTTTCAAAATAGACCGCCGCCGTTCGTTCGCTTAGTTTATCTTCCAGATCTGCAAGGTCGATTCTTCCACTCTTCTCGTCATAGTCTACCTCGATCAGTTTCAATGCTGGTTTTCCATAGTTCTTCATGACCAGCATTTTGTCCCGGTCCATGGATTTTGGGATCAAAACTTCTCCTCTGCCGGTGATGCGTCCCGCCATGCGGATCGCCGTAGCTGCTGCCTGGGATCCATCCATGGTAGGAACGTTCACAATATCGAAATCCAGGAGTTCCGCCATAAGGCTCTGGTACTCGAACAAAGCCTGAAAACGACCGTGGTCGTTGTAGGGTTCTCCACCGTAGGCAGTGAGAAATTCACCACGGGAGTTGATTTCATCGCAGATTGCAGGAACATAGTGTTGATAGCAACCTGCACCTAAAAAGCTCACATTGGTCTTGCATGATTTGTTCTTTCGAAGCAGCGATTCGACGTGCTTGCGCAATTCGAACTCCGATTCGATCGCTGGCGGAAGGTCCATTTTCCCTTTTATTTTCAACTCCTCAGGAATCTCTTCGTGAAGATCTTCCAATGAGGAGAGACCGATCTCTGCCAGCATTTCCTGCTGAACCGCAGGCACGGAGTTGGGTATGTAGGGGTGGTTCTTAAATCCTCTGATTTCCATAATTTTTCCTCCTGGATCGATCGTATTAAGCGATTCCGCCGCCGTCCACTACAAGTGCGGTGCCGGTGGTCCATCTGGACATGTCGCTAAACAAAAAAAGTACGGTATAAGCAATGTCTTCCGGGGTCCCCAGGCGTTCCAAGGGACGTCCTTTTGCTGAGTCCCGCAGAAATGTGTCCAGCGGTTCTCCCAGTTGACGGCCTTCCTCCCGAAGCAACGCGGTATCGGTATCTCCCGGATTCACACTATTGACCCGGATGTTCTGCGGGCCGTGATCGATGGCCATCGCCCTGGTCAGGTTTACGATGCCGCCTTTCACTGCGCAATAGGCTGCAGCTTTGTCTCCACCTTTCAATCCCCAGCCGGAGCCGGTATTGACGATGCTGCCGCCACCAGCTTTTTCCATCTCAGGAATTACATACTTCGACATTAGAAACGTTCCTTTGAGTCCGACATCCAGTACAAAATCCCATTCCCTTTCTTCAAGCTCAACCACGGTTTTGCGAACCGTCACGCCTGCATTGTTGAAAAGACAATCGATCCGTCCAAACTCTGCAACGACCGATGCCACCGTTGCCTTCACTTCTGAATTCGATGTGACATCGCAGTGGAAAAAGACGGCGCTTCTTCCTGCATCCCGGATCGCATCTGCCTCGTCCTTGCCCTTTTCATCCACGTCCAGCATCGCCACCGTTGCTCCGTGAGCGCTGAGAAGCTGAGCAACGCCCAGACCGATCCCTGATGCAGCGCCGGTGATCACCGCCACCTTACCCGTCAGATCAAGAAAATTTTGTTGTTCCAACATATATCAAATCCTCCTTTATCAACAATGTCATTTTGTTAAATATACAGCAAGCCCTGTGCCTTATTATACAGCAAGTCTTGTGCCAATTGCAAAGCGTTGAAGCTGCAATCGATTCATCCCACGTTGTGTCATTGTGCTGACAAATTTGCCAAATTTCTTGTCAATTTTGTGACAAACAGGTATACTCTAGGGAGTATCGACCGAACTTGCTATTGCACCCGAAGGCAGATCAAAGAGGTATGTACAAATGAAGTTATCCGATTCCAAAGAAATGCTCCAGAGCCTGATCGACGGTCTCAGCCAGTCGTTGCTGGTCGATGTGGCTGTATTCGATTTCGACAGTCATCTGGTCGCTTGCACCGACGCTTACTTAAAGCGAAAAGGCAGCGCAGTCCACGCCCCGTCCATCGAAGAAGCGATGCTCAACAACACGATCCTGGTGAATCAACCGGGTTTCATGCGTTCCTGTGAGGGTTGCCGATTCAGGGAACATTGCCCTGC
>PHAE01000032.1 GCA_002840285.1 Firmicutes bacterium HGW-Firmicutes-11 | reverse complement strand
AGAACCGTCCCCATGTTCTACCCATGTTCTACATGCAGGCGTTGATGGCTTCTTCGTAGACGGCGAGGCCCCAGTCCAGCTGCTCGTCGGTGATGCAGAGGGGGGCGAGGAACCGGATGACGTTTCCGTGGGTTCCGGCATTTTCCAGCAAGAGTCCTTTCTGGATGCAATAGTCCACAATGGCGTTTACGATTTTCGCGTTGGGTGTCTTCGATGCCTTGTCTGTAACAAATTCGATGCCCATCATGCAGCCGACGCCTCTGACGTCGCCGATCACATCGTATTTGTCCTTCCAGCCATTCCAGACCTTCATCACCTTTTCGGAGATTCTTCTGGCTTTGGCCGGGTAATCTTCTTCTTCCATCACTTTGATCAGGGCAAGGGCAGACGCGCACGCAACTGCATTTCCGCAGTATGTGCCGCCGATCGTGCCGGGGGTCACTTTGTCCATGATCTCTGTTCTGGCTGTAACTGCACTGATGGGAAGTCCCCCGGCGATGGATTTCGCTGTGGTGACGATGTCCGGCGCAGCCCCTGCTTCCTTCCAGTATTCGGTGGCAAACATCCGGCCGCTTCTTGCAAAGCCAGTCTGTACTTCATCAGCAACAAATAGGATTCCCTTGTCATCGCAGATCTTGCGGACCGCTTTGACCCACTCGATGGGTGCCGGCACAAATCCGCCTTCACCCTGAACCGGCTCAACGACGATAGCGGCGACGTATTCGGCTGGAGATGCCTCACCGAATACCTGCTCCAGCTTGTTGACATAATAAGCGATCGCTTCTGCTTCTGACATGTCGCCAGGTGTGCGATAAAGGTATGGGAACTCCGTCCGGTACACACCGTCGGGGAAGGGTCCCATTCCAATAGCATACGCTTTTTTCGCCGTCATCGCCATGGTCATTGCAGTACGCCCATGGAATGCTCCGGAGAAGACGATGATGTTTGGTCTTCCGGTATAGCTCTTGGCGATCTTGACCGCATTCTCGTCGGCTTCTGCTCCACTGTTGACCAGCATCGTTTTTTTCGAGTCGCCTTTGGCCGGGACGATCTGATTGAGTTTTTCTGCGAGGGCAATATAACCTTCGTGGGTAACGATGTTCATCATCGCATGGAAATATTTTTCACTCTGCGCTTTGACAGCGTCGATCAACTTTTCATTGCTGTATCCGATGTTTAATACACCGACGCCGCCGATCCAATCCAAAAAGAGGTTGCCGTCTACATCTTCGAACATAGCTCCTTCTCCCCGTTCGATGACACAGGGATATATGCAGCGGATGGCATTGGGCATTGCATTGGCCCTTCGGTCGAGGATCGCCTTTGCCTTGGGTCCCGGCAGAGGAGTGATGATTTTGGGTAGTGCCTCTCTTAACATTTACGGTATCCTCCTTTAATGTTCAGTATCCTTTGTATAGAATGGACTAACATAAAATTGATAGTGCAAATTTCATGCCATTTAGGACAAATCCAGCTCTGACAGTTTTCGATATAGAGTTGCCCGGGACAGTCCCAGTTCCTGAGCGACCTTGTCCTTACCATTGCCGTTGGTCCCGTATTTTTTAAGTTTGTTTGCTATGATTTCTCTTTCAAATCGCTTGACCTGCACTGCGAGAGGCAGATCGTTGTTTGTGGAAAACAACGTTGAGGGATCGTTACGTAGCAATCTGGAAGGAACCGCGTCCATGCCTATGATATCGCCAAATGCCATATTCACGCCGTATTCTACTGCATTTTCCAACTCTCTCACATTGCCCGGCCAATCGTATTCCAAATAAGCAGCTTCTACCGCCGGCGCAAATCCCGTCATTTTTTTGTTCATGAACGTATTGTATTTGCGAAGAAAGTGATACATCAATAGCCTTGTGTCTTCTTTCCGTTCTCTCAGCGGAGGGATGGTCATCGGAATCACTGACAGACGGTAATACAAGTCTTCCCGGAAGGTTCCGTCGCGGATCATTTCTTCCAGATCCTTGTTGGTTGCTGCGATCACCCGAACATCCACGATGATGGTCTTATTGCCGCCGACTCTCTCGAATCTCATATTTTGAACAACGTGTAGTATCTTGACTTGAAGGTGAAGCGGCATGTCGCCGATCTCGTCGAGGAAAATCGTGCCACCGTTGGCAAGTTCAAATTTTCCGATCTTGCCCTTGTCGTTGGCGCCGGTGAAAGCTCCTCGTTCGTAACCGAACAGTTCGCTCTCCAGAAGATTTTCCGGGATCGCGCCACAGTTCACTGTTATGAAAGGTCCCTTAGATCGGGAGCTGGCATAATGGATGGCTTTGGCAAACATCTCTTTGCCAGTGCCGCTTTCTCCGGTGATCAGTACGGTGGAATTGCCTCTTGCCGTCAAAAGTGCTTGATTTTTAGCCCTTCGGATCGGTTCGCTGTCACCAATGATGTCGGCGAACGTATATTTAAGTGCCCGATTGTTGATGTTGTACACTAACTTCTGAGCTTCAACGATATCCCGGAAAGAAATGACCGCTCCGGTTATGACTCCATTCTTCAACATCGGCTTTGTCGTCACGATGAAGTGAAATTTATCTCTCTCGTTTACGTAGATCTCTTCGTTTTCTGTATATCCAACACCGGATCGCAACACTTCCAACGCGGGAGTCCCCAGCATGTATTTGCTGATGTGGCTGCCTTCCAGATCAAGCTTTGTCGTGTTTAAAAGTATCTCTGCCATGCTGTTGCAACGCTTGATGTAGCCCTTGTTGTCGATAGAAAAGATTCCTTCATGGGCCGTCTCCAATACCGTTGATATCTCGTTGACCATGGTTTCGCTCTCATTTAAGCTGGAACGCTGGACTGCTTTGGCCGCGAGCAGATCCGCCATTTTTTCGACAAAAATCGTCATCCGCCGCTCCTTGTCGAGCAAAATACTTTTCTGCTCTTCCGTGAGGGCAACAAGACCGATGATGCCGATGATCTGACCATTGGATTTGATCGGGGTGCAGATTTCCGCCAATTCCCGGTTTTCTCCTTCCGGGACAACACTGTCATAGTACTGGTAATTGATAGCATCTTCGATGTATTCAGTCACTCCGGAGCGCAGCACTCTGGCATAAAGAAACTCACCATCGATTTTGCCGGCTTCCTCTTTTTGCCCGATCCTGTGATAATACACTGCGGTTCCTCCGATGATGGAAAGCTCGTTGTCCACGATCTCCACCTCTACACCGACAGCGATCGCTATGGCCTCTGCCACCTGTTGAACACTGGGTGCAATTTCTCCTAACAGCGACATAATTATCCTCCTTCATAACATAAAATCCATGGACAGTATATCATACTGTCCATGGATTTGAAACATTTTTGATACTAAATTCTCAGAATTAATACAGCAGGGTCCGGATCCGCTCGTTCAACATCTCAAGCGCGACCACATTGAATCCGCCTTCCGGTATGATGATGTCGGCATATTTTTTGCTCGGCTCTACAAATTGTTCATGCATCAATTTGACCGTAGTAAGATATTGCTGGATCACAGAATCAAGACTTCTGCCCCGTTCTCTCACATCGCGTAAAATTCGTCGGATGATGCGCACGTCTGCATCGGTATCAATAAAGACCTTGATATCGAACAGATCCCGCAACTCCTTGTTCTCAAAAATTAGAATTCCTTCCACGATGATGACCTTCGCCGGCTCCACCGGTAATGTCTCCGCCGTACGGTTATGGATCCGGAAGTCATATACCGGCCGGTTTATGGTCTTTCCCGCCTTCAGGTCCATGATATGGCGGACCATCAAGTCAGTCTCAAATGCGTCGGGATGATCATAATTGAGTTTTTCCCGTTGAGAGAATTCCAATTCATCATGCGCCTTGTAATAAAAGTCATGACAAAGCACGGTGATCTGGTTGTGGAACTCCGCTTCCAGCCGGTCGATCATCGTCGTCTTGCCGGAGCCGGTTCCCCCGGCAATGCCAATTACGATACCGTCGGTCATTGTTCGCCCCTGCTTTCCTGGGGTTCTGCTTCCGTAAACCTGTGTCGTCCTATGCTAACGGTCGCGCCGAGATTGATCGTGTGTTTTTCCAGTTGCAGTACGATGTTGTTGATCTCTGATACTTGCTCAGGAGAAAGCGCTCCGCTGACGGCAAGTTGCGTGTTGTAGAGTATGGTTTCCAGATCGTCATGCACCGTTGAGATCTTGTTTTTGATTTCCTTGACTGCTTCCGGATCTGCAATGCTCTCTGCAAATTCTTCTTTCGTATGCATTCCCTCTTTAGAAAGGGTATACTCGCTCACCCCATAGATCGGAGTGGTATCGTAGCCAAAAGTGCTTTTGATCGTAGAGGCGAATTCTGTTTTCACCTGTTCTTCCCCATGGACTAGGAATATTTCATGAGGGACTTTCTGGAATCCGCCAAGCCATTCCAGAAGACCATCCCGATCCGCATGGCCGGAAAACCCCTCCAGGTTGTAGATTTCTGCTTCGACGTGGATTTTTTCTCCAAAGATCGAAACGTCTTTGTCTCCTCTGGAAATCGATCGTCCCAAGGTACCTTCTGCTTGGTATCCGACAAAGATGATGCTGGAATTGGGATTCCAGAGATGATGCTTCAGATGGTGCTTGATCCTCCCTGCCTCGCACATGCCACTGGCAGAAATAATGACTTTTGGCTCTTTATTTTCATTCAGTGCTCTGGACTCGTCGCTGCTTCTGGTAAAGACGAGATTCTTGAAATCCAATGGGTGGTCGCCTTTCAAAATGTATGCCTTCATTTCCTCATCGAAAACCTGTGCATTCCTTCGAAACACTTCCGTTGCGCTTGTCGCCATAGGACTGTCCACATACACCATGACAGGATCCAACTCTGCCTTGTATTCGGAATGCTCTTCATAAAAGCGATTGAATTCGAAGATCAATTCCTGTGTGCGCCCGACAGCGAAGGAGGGAATCACGACAGTGCCGCCTCGTTTGATCGTCTTTAGAACGATCTGGATCAGACTTTCGATGCTGGATGCGTTGGGATCGTGGAGACGGTTTCCGTAAGTGGATTCCAGTATGAGAAAATCGGCTTTTTTGATGATCGTTGGATCTCTGAGGATCGGTCGCCCTTTGACCCCCAAGTCTCCGCTGAACACCAGTTTTGTATAATCCTCGTTTTCCTTGATGAAGATTTCGACGATGGAGGAACCCAATATATGTCCGGCATCATTGAATACGACCTTGACATCTCCGTTCAATTCGATGAGCTGGTCGTAGAGAACTGGCGAAACCTGTGAAAGTGCGATCTCTGCATCTCTGACGGTGTAAAGGGGTTCCACCAATGCTTTTCCGGCGCGCTGGTTTTTACGGTTTTTCCATTCTACTTCCTTTTCCTGGATGTACCCGCTGTCCCGCAGCATGACTTCCAGTAAATCTGCAGTTGCGTCGGTGCAGTAGATCTTGCCTTTGAATCCTCTTTTGACCAAGAGGGGCAGCCGTCCGCTGTGATCGATATGAGCGTGGCTAAGGAGGACGACGTCTAGCTCTTCCGGATTGAAATCAAAAGGTTCTTTGTTCCATTCATCCATATCGTCGCTTCCCTGAAACATGCCGCAATCCAAAAGGATCTTTCGCTGATCCGTTGTGATAAGATAACAGGAACCGGTCACCGAAGATGCTGCACCTAAAAATTTGATTTTCATACATTGCCTCCATTCTTGACTTCGCCATTGGATCCATTATACCACAGCATCAGCTCCCGGAAAAGATTACAGGCTCGATCTGTTATAAATTGCTTGAATAATTCGTATATTTTTTGACAATATTTTCTCATGTTGTGCTATACTTTCAGCATGAAAATGATCGATCAGTATAAAGGTCTTCCCCGGGAAGTCTATGTCATTCTGATTGCCCGCATCATTAGTGCCATGGGTATGTTTGTGTACCCGTTTCTGACTCTTTTTCTAAGCAGCCGGGTCGGTTTTTCCGAGACGAAGATCGGCATGTTCATGCTTGTGATCTCCTTATCCTATATACCCGCTGCGATGATAGGTGGGAAATTGGCAGATCACTTCAACCGAAAAGCGATCTACCTGCTCGCTATGCTACTTTCCGACGCGGCTTTGCTTGCAGCAGGATTTCTCAGCGAATCCTTTTCTGTTGTCTATTTTCTTATTCTTTCCTTTTTCTTCATGAATATGTCGATGCCGGTGCTGGCAGCGATGATGATGGACCTGACTTCGCCGGTCAATCGGCAAGAGTCCTTTTCTTTGACCTATCTGGGAATCAATATCGGTGGAGCGATCGGGCCGATGATCGCCGGACTTCTTTTTGAGAACCACACCGCCTGGATTTTCTTTGGTGAAGCGCTTCTCAATCTGATCGCGCTGACAATGATTTTTCTCTTCATTAAGGATACCAAGCCGGATGAGGCAGATCTGGCTGCCATCGCAACCGACGTGTCCCGGTCAAGCGAGGCAGCAAGCAACGAAACACTGTTTCGCGTCCTCCTTCGGTCTCCTTTGCTGCTTTCTTTTGCTGCTTGCGCTTCGGTGCTCGCTTTTGGCTATTCGCAGGTTTCATTTATGCTCCCACTGCAGATGGAGGATATCTTTGGGATCGGCGCAGGCGCTCGTTACTTCGGCATGCTCTTTTCCCTCAACTGCATCGTTGTGGTGATCGGCACGCCGTTTCTCGTGCTGTTGACGAAGAGAAACAGCCCCATTGCAAATATGGCGGTGTCGGGAATACTATACATGTTTGGATTCGGGTTCTATGCCGTGACGGAGAAACTATCTTTTTTTGCGCTCTTTGTCGTGATCTGGACTTGCGGAGAAATCGTATCCGCAACCAACACCGGCGTCTACATCGCCAATCATTCCCCCATCACTCACCGCGCCAGATTTCAATCTATATTTGACATCATAAAGGGTTTCGGCCATGCGGTCGGCCCTCTGATGATCGGCTATTATCTGATAAACCATACCATTCCGGAGGCGTGGATCTTGGTTGCGATCCTCTGTCTATTCGCCTCGATCGCTCTTTATGGGCTGTACCGGTTTGAACGCAGGCACAAGAGACGTTGACCCCCGAGGGGCACACGGAGAGGTTCAGACTGACGCAAAAAGTAGCGCGAAGGCCCTGTTCAGGGCCTTCGCTTTGATTTTTGATTTCAGTTCATTTTATTCGTAGTGGTGTTTCATTTTGATCTCGACGGGTTTGCGGCCTTCTTTCCAGACAAGATCGCCGGGAGTGATGCAGTCTTTGACAGGACATACATTCAGGCACAGATGGCAACCGACGCAATCGTCGTTGATCGTTGGTTTTCTTTTCTTGTCATCCCAGTCGATGGCTTGGTGTGCACCATCATAGCAAGACACATAGCATCTACCACAACCGACACATTTTTTATTGTCGATCTTGGGGATGATCTTGAAATCACGATTCAGGTCTTCCGCGGGAACCATGTTGGGCAGAGCCAGACCTACGAATTCCTCAAGACTCCGGACGCCCCGTTCTTCCATGAAGTGACCCATACCGCTGATCATGTCTTTCACGATACCATAGCCGTATTGCATGATCGCTGTGCAGACCTGTACGTTCCTGGCGCCGACCAAAAGATAGTCGAGAGCGTCATTCCATGTTTCGATTCCGCCGATGCCCGACAGATGGATCCCTTTCAGTTCTTTGCAGCTTGCCAAATTGGAGATGAAGCGCATTCCGATGGGCTTCACGGCTGTCCCGGAATAGCCGGAAACCGAGGATACCCCATTGACGACCGGCATACCGGTCATGTTTTCATAATCCATGCTGGTGATCGACTTGACGGTGTTGATGGCAGAAATGCCCTTGGCTCCGCCTTTGACCGCAGCGATCGCAGCCGGTTCCATCACAGTGATGTTAGGAGTCATCTTTGCGATGACGGGAATTTTTGTTACCGAAGAAATCGCTCTGGAGTAACGTTCTACCAGCTCCAGGTTGGTTCCAACGTCAGAACCCATCTCGTGGCTGGTCATCTGGGGACAAGAGAAGTTACATTCGATGAGATCAGCATTCGCCTGGTCCGCCATGCGGCCCAGTTCCTTCCACTCTTCTTCTGTGGAGCCCATGACGCTGGCGACCATGACTTTGTCAGGATAATCTCTCTTCAAACGATACATATACTCAAAGTTGAGTTCGGTCGGCTTGTCGGAGATCTGCTCCATGTTTTTGAATCCGATGAAAGGAACACCGCTTTTATTATTTTGGTCAAAACGGGGAGAACATTCGTCAGCGACGAAAATTCCGGTCGTCTTATAGAACACGCCGCCCCAGCCGGACTCGTATGCTTTCGCTACCATCTCGTAGTTGCTGCCGACAGGTGACGATGCAAGGAAGAACGGATTCTCGCATTTTACGCCGAGATATTCGATAGATAAATCTTTCTTGACTGCCATCTTATTTCACACCTTCTTTCTTTGCGAGATAGGCCATGATGCTGTCGGCCGCCTCTTTTCCGGCCGCAACGGCTTCTACCACCGTTTTGCCGCCGTTTACGATATCACCGGCTGCAAACACCTTCGTGACGTTGGTCTTTCCATTCTTGCCAGCTTTGATGAATCCTTTTTCCGTCACCTTCAGACCGGCGAGTTTGTCCATATCTTCCGGTTTTTGACCGATTGCAAAGACCACTGCATCCGCTTTGATTTTTAAACCGGAAACGCCGTCTCTGCCATTGAACGCAACTGATTCTACTTTGGTTTTTCCCAGCACTTCTGCAGGCGCCATATTTGTGGTCATGCCGATCCCCAAATTGAGAGCGTACTTGAATTCCATCATGTTCGCCGGTGCTTCTTCGATCGTTCTGCGGTAGACGATAGAGACATTTTTTGCTCCAAGAAGCTTTGCGCTCGTTGCACAGTCGACAGCAACGTCGCCACCGCCGACGACTACTACATTGTCGCCTGGTTTGAATGCGTCTTTCTTCGTTCTTGCTTCCTTCAAGAAGTCGATCGCTGTCCAGACACCCTTCTTGTCGATTCCGGGAATCGCCGGAAGATGTGTCCCCCATAGACCAACGCCTACGAACACAGCATCGTAATCCATTTCTGCCAAATCAACATCTTTTCCAACTTTCGTGTTTTGAACGAATTTGACTCCGAGGTTTTTGACTTGTTTGATGTCGTGTTCCACTACCGCTTCCGGAAGACGGCTGGGCGTGATCCCATAACTTAAAACGCCGCCGGGCTTCTCCTGTTCGTCGTAGATCGTGACTTTATAACCGTTGGTCGCAAGCTTTGCTGCGCAGGCGAGGGATGCGGGGCCGGCTCCGATACAAGCGACCTTTCCTGCCTTCTTCTTCTGTGGCGCTTCCAAAACTTTCATTTTGAATGCCTTTTCCTGCTCGACAGCAAAACGCTGAAGACGACCGATCTGGATCGGCTTATCGATGCCGCAACGGCTGCAATACTCTTCACACAGCCGGTCGTAGGGACATACTCTTGCGCAGGTACCTCCCAAAATATTGTTGCTGCGGATGGTTTCTGCGGCGCCTTTCACATTGTTGAACCGGATCGATTTGATAAAACTGCCCGGATCGGTTCCTGCGGGGCATCCCTTGCTGCAGGGGGCGTCTTCGCACAGAAGACAGCGCAACGCTTCTTCTCTTGCTGTCCGAAGATTGTACCCGTACTGCTTGTCGGACTCGTCGGTAAATTTCTTTTTCTCTACCTTACTCAATGCCATTCACTCCTTCCTAAAACTCCAATTTCTTGAATTCTTCTTTGTCCATTTCGCTGCTCTTCAGGAATATCGATGCATTGCCGGCAATTGCCAGTTCAATGAAATCGGTTCTGCATTTGTCGATCGGTGTGTGCGCATATTGTTCCTGCATTCCAGAAAAACCGATCGTTGGCTTTTTGTCGATGCCGGCGGTCTTGCTCCCATCGGTTCCAAAGGACCAGTAGCCATAAGAGACTTCCTGGCCGACGGATTCCAACGCTTCTGCACATGCCTTCGTAAAGGGATGGTCCTTTGGCGTTTTCCATGGGGCCATGTCCTTCGCCACGTCGAATTCCATTCCCGTGTAAGAACGTTCGACTGCGGACTTGACGACAACATCGCCCTTGAATTGAGGATCGCTTGCTGCGACTTTGTCAAGGATCGCCTGTAGCTCTGCGAGAGCGGTTTCTTTGGTTTCTCCGGGCAAAGTCCTGCGATCCAGCGATAAGAAACACTGGTCCGGAACGATCGACAGTGCGCCGGGGGAACAGGATATGATGTTGAGGGAAAGTGATGCGTTTTCCAGATCTCCGTCCGGATCCGCCGGCAAGCTGGGGATCAGCTCGTTTTGGATCGCCTGTATGACGGGGATCGCTTTATAGATCGCGTTGATCCCATAATGAGGACGGCTTCCGTGGCTGGTTCTGCCATAGGTGGTGATCAGATACTCGGTCCTGCCGCGATGCCCAAGATAAAGATTCAGGCTGGTCGCCTCAGAGGAAACCATAGCGTCGTAGTCAAGGCCTCTTTCCTTGAATGTATTGTCGATCAAATAGGACATCCCAACCATCTCGGCGGGTTCTTCCTGGACAACGCCGGTATACATGAAAGTGCCTCTGAACCTGTGGCCCAGTTCCCGTAGACGGATCAATACCGCGCCGGCATAAATCTGGAATCCATGTCCGGCTTTTACGTCAGAAGCGCCTCTGCCATGGATGCACTCGACTTCTTCCACCGCAGTCCTGTCTTTGTTATCGACTTTGCAGATGTCGATCAGTCCGCCGTATGGGTCATACCCTTCCCAGTTGTCAGGGTTTCCCGGAGAAACATGGTCCATGTGGGAATTGTACATGATCGTCGGTCCACCTGGCTCTCCATGAACCATGCCGACGATATTGCCCTGTGCATCCCGGAACACTTCATCGTAGCCAAGCTTTTTCATTTCAGCGATCAATAGTTCCGTCAGGTCGAATTCTTCGCCGCTGATCGCCGGAGTCTGTATCAATTTCTGAATAAATTTTACTGCCTCCGGACGTAACTCCTTTGCCAGTTCGTTTACCTTATCGTAAACCTCTTTGCCGAACAATGTCATCACTCCTCTTCCTTTGGGGCCTAACGTTTGTAACCAGTTACATGCAAGAATATTCTATCACTTTTCTGATTATTTGCAAGCATTTTAACGATTTTAGGAAGATCATTTCTACCAGTTCAAATAGAGTTTGTCAACCGGGCAGACAAAAGTACAAAGACCGCAACCGGTACATGATTCGGAGTCGATCATCATCTCGCCATCCAAGATCCTACTGACTGCGCCGTAAATGCACACTTTGATACAATTATCGCATCCGGCAGCGCAGCTGATCGGCAGAGTCTTGCAAGTGATCGGCTCAACCTTGATTTCTTCAAAGGATTTTAATTTTTCCAGTGCATTCCCTTTGATTTCTCTGGCATCTTGTACGCCATTCTCGTCGCCCCAACGGTCAAGATCTTCCACGATTTTTGTAATATGTGGTCGCCCGTTGAGCATCAACGCAGTACCCACCTGGACTGCGGATGCTCCTAAAAGTATGTATTCCAAAGCGTTTTCATAGGACTCGATACCTCCGATTCCGCAGATGGGCAGTTCGACCGCTTGTGCCAATGAAGCGACCGACGCAAGGCCAAGAGGCTTGATCGGTGGTCCGGAATACCCGCCATAGGTTGGCAATAGAGGTGTGGCTGTTTTGATGTCTACTCCCAGAATGCAACGGATCGCATTGATCGCAGATACGCCGGAACCTCCGGCTCTCTTCACTTCTTTGGCAACCCGGGAAATATTGGTGGAATTTTGGGATAGTTTTACCATCACTGGTATTTTGACGTTTTCCACAACGCTTTTCGTCATTTGATACACTTCCTCCGGATCCGAAGCGACCACTTCCAACGACTCTCCCATCGGTGTGGAAATGCCAAGTTCGATTCCGTCTGCGCCGTACTTTTCCATCTTCACGGCCAAATAAGCCAACTCCGAGGGGGTATGAGCCGAAACGCTGGCAATCACGATACCGCCTTTACTTTTGGCGATTTCCATTTCCCTTTCCCAACCTTCGATCTGCACGTCGCTGTACAGACGGATATTTTGAGCACCCATTCCATTGTATGCGATCCGTGGCCGTACGTCCAAAATTGGCTCGCTGACGATCGTTTCGGTGATCACCGCTCCTGCACCGGTCTCTAAACTTTTGCGGATGCTTTCTCCGTCACGGTTCCATGGTCCGGCAGCAACGATCACAGGACTTTTCAGTTGGAGCCCCATAAAAATGGTTTTCATCCTTGGCTTCCTCCCACCACGCATTCCATCGCAATTTCACGATCAAAAGATCTCATTGATTCGTTCCTTGTGTCCACAGGATTTTCGGATCTTCAATTTCGACTGAAGAACCAGTTCTTCCATCACCGCTTCCCCACTATCTCTGCTCTCAATGACGTCAAGCAGCAAACGTGCTCCGGAGAGGCCCATTCGGTGAAGAGGTTTGGAAACCGTTGAGAGTTTTGGCACCATCAAGCTCGACATACGAACATTGTCAAAGCCCATGACTGCTACATCTTCCGGTACGGATCGATCCGAATCCCGAATCGCATCCAACGCGCCAAAGGCAAGTATGTCCGAGGAACAAAAGATGGCCTGTGGTCCCGGATCAAGAGCGATCAATCGACGGGTCGCCACGTACCCACCTTCGATGTTGTTTTCAGCTTCTAAAACGTACTCCGGTTTTACCGGGATCTTTGCATTTCGGAGCGCTTCCATGTATCCTTCGATTTTTCTTTGGTTTTCGATCGCTGGCATGCTCCCGAATATCATGGCGATCTCCCGATGGCCGGATTCGATCAGATGTACGACCGCTTTGAATGATGCATCCTTGCAGTCGATCCGGACGATAGGCCCGCTGGAATTTCCTCTGTTTTCACCAACGAGCACCAAAGGAGTCCCTTGTCGTTTGATGTCTTGAACATCGTCATCTTCCAGCAAAGAGGATACCAAAACGATCCCATCGATCATCCGGTCGATCAGCGTACGAATGTACTGCTTTTCCTTGTCGACCTCGCCC
>PHAE01000031.1 GCA_002840285.1 Firmicutes bacterium HGW-Firmicutes-11 | reverse complement strand
GAAAAATCGATGCCGACCGACTGTTTCATGATTTCACCCTTGCGGGCCATGACCGATGCATAGTCGTTCGCTTTGCTCACGATGGGTCACCTCCAAACAGGATGTCCCGCACCTGATCGTTGATCATCTGCAGCTCCGGAACGTAAGATCCAAAATCGTGCTTATAATGAGGTCCTGCTTCCAGAAGCGTTCCGGTTTCGCTGCGGCCGGTCCTGGTCCTGACTTCCACCGTATCGCCAATCTCGGCATCTTCCTTCAAGTAGCCCTTGATCCACATTTCCAAAGGAACCCTTCTCGTATCCTCCGGCACCTGAGGTGCTCGTTCTGCGGGTTCAAGTATGACTCTGTGGATCAGCACCCATGTTCCTTTCTCTATCATGTTTCTCCTCCCAAGATCGTTATTTGACGATCTTCGCTTCCTCAGAAATCAGATCTCTCATATCGCCCATTATGGCTCTCGGCACTGGAACTGTGATCATAGTATGGAGACCTGGCCTCGCGTTTATAATAATGGGAACCATATTGACACACATGGCGATGGTGCCGATACCGCCGGGAACTTCAGGTATGTTGGATAAATTGATGTTAGGAACACCCTTGATAATGACATAATCGCCTGTGCTTACACCAACTTGTTCCGGTTCGATCTGCTGGGGATGATCCATTTCGATTTTTACTTCGCCGTCCACGTACCCGTTTGCTTTCATAGCGACCCCTGCTACATTTCCCGCTTTTGCAAATCCATACTTTGATTTTCTGTCTACGTCGGTCATGATAGGCTCCATGGATTGTTCAATTTTATCGACTTTCCAACCTATAGCATCTGCAATCATATTGACCGATTCCGGGAATCCTACGTGTCCTGAAAGGTGTTTCGTCCGGAATTCTTCTAAAGTAACACCGATTCCCTGTTCTTCCATTACGGCAGGGCCAAATGGGGAAAGGCTATTGACTCTTCGGGCCACAATGTGATCCACCGATTCACAGCATCCGGTCATGGTGACCACCAGCAGGTCCATAATAAGGCCAGGGTTGATTCCTGTTCCGATAATCGACACACCATTTTCCTTTGCGATTCGATCCAGTTCGTCTGCTAGTTCAGGGTTCTGTGCTTTTGGATAGGCCATCTCTTCTGCACTGGACACAACGTTGATTTTTCGTTCCAAGCAAAACTTCAGTCGGTCGAATGCATTTTTTGTAAAAGAGTCGGTGCAGCAAATCACCACGTCAGCACACTTTTCTTTGATGACTTGTTCTTCCGAACCGATGATCACGTCAGGTCTGTCACCTTTGGGGGTTTCAATAAAATCGTACATGCTTTTCCCGATTTTTGCGCCTCTGCCTACAGCACCAACGATCTCCACGCCCTTTTTCTTGAGCAGCATATCCGCAATGCCGGATCCCATCGCGCCAAGACCCCAAATAATCACTTTGACTTCTTTCATCTTCTTTTCCTCCATTACACATCTACATCACTGTTGATCAGCCATAACAAGGATTAACAAACTTATACTTATTTATATAAGCAACAACCATGCCACAAAATATTAACGCAAAAATCTTATGCTTGTAAAACTGCTCCATATTTAGTGGTAAAAAAACGAACATCGACTGTATCTTGTATGCACAACCTTCTTGACCGTGTTGGGTTTTCATAGAGCTAAAATAGTGCCAAGTATTTTGCACATTACTGCAAAATACTTGGCACTATTTTAGTTGCTGATGCCGTATTCTTTCATTTTTTTGTAGAGATTTTTCCGCGCGAGTTGTAGTTCGTCTGCGGTTTTTGTTATATTCCATTCGTTTTGATTCAGTACGCCTACGATGTATTCACGCTCAAATTCATGTCTCGCATCATTTAACGACTGTCTGTCTTTGCTACATTTGGCCGTTTCCCTTTTCGCCTTACATTTGACTTCCTCCGGGATGTCGAACATATTGATTTTTGAATTTACCGACATTACAACCAACCGTTCGATTATGTTTTTCAATTCCCTGACATTTCCCGGCCAGTCATAGCTGGTCAAGATCTCTATCACTTCATCCGGGAGTATGGGAACCGGTTTTTTCATTTCATCGGCACACTGCTTCAAGAAATACGACGCAAGGACAGGAATGTCGTCTCTCCGTTCCCGTAATGCTGGTAAGTGGATCGGGTATACATTGATCCGGTAGTATAAGTCCTGTCGGAATCTCCCTCTTTCGACCTCTTCTCTTAAGTTCTTGTTCGTTGATGTTATCAACCGGAAATCAGTTTTGATTGTTGCAGAACCGCCGACACGCTCAAACTCTTTTTCCTGAAGCACCCGTAAAAGTTTTCCTTGAGTATTTATAGACAGTTCTCCGATTTCGTCTAAGAGTAATGTTCCGTAATTGGCCATTTCAAACCGGCCTTTATGAATTTTTTCCGCGCCAGTAAATGCTCCCCGTTCGTGGCCGAACAGTTCGCTTTCCAGTAAGCTTTCAGTAAGTGCGGCGCAGTTCACCCGTATGAAAGGTTTGTCCTTTCGATTGCTCTTATAGTGTATAGCGTTGGCCAGGATTTCTTTTCCGGTTCCGCTTTCACCAGTCAGCATGATTATGATGTCGGTAGCTGCGACGGTTTCGATTTTGGTACGGATCTCGTCGATAGTTCTGTTATTTCCTACGAACTGTGGCGAACCGTCTTCCATTTGTTGTTTCAAGGTAGAATTTTCTTCTTTTACGTTATAGATTTCGTGAGCGCGTCTGACGTTCAGGATCAAGTCTTCAATGTCCGCCGGTTTTACCATATAAGTAAACGCACCCCGCCGCACTGCTTCCACCGCTCCTGAGACAGAGCCCTCCGCCGTTAGCATGATCACCTCGGTGAACGGGCTGGTTTCTTTGATTCTCGACAACAGCTCCATGCCACCGATTTTCGGCATAATGATATCAGAAATCACCACTGCGACTTTTTCTCTTCCTACTAGCTCCAGCGCCTCGCGACTGTCAGAAACCGCAGTTATGTTAAATCCGTTGTATTCCAATATTTCCGCAAATACTTTCAAAAGTTCTTTATCGTCATCTACTAACAGTATCTTCTCCGAATACATCATAAGATCAGTCCTCAACTTCCCTTTTGACCGGTAACATTACCGAAAAAACGGTTCCCTTCTCTTTATCGGAGGAAACGCAAATACTTCCATCCATACGATCTACCATCATTTTGGTGATCCAAAGTCCAAGGCCAGTTCCCATTCCCGTTTTGTCGGTTGTGAAAAACGGTTTAAAGAGTTTTTCCATTACGGCGTTCGTGATACCCGGTCCGTCGTCCGCGATATCGATTATCAGCTTTGTTTCGTTTTCCACGTAATACGCCGCTATAGTAAGTTTGCCTTCTCCTTGCAGCGCTTTGACTGCGTTGGAAATAATATTTTGTAAAATATTTTTCAGTGGTTCAATCTGCCCGTAGTACATCATTGTCATTGGCGAGAGTAAAACTTCTGTCTGGATGTTTTTTTGAATACGCTCTTTATTGGAAAGGAAAAGTATCTGGTTGATCACTTTCCTGATGTCGATCCATTCCCTTTCTTCTTTTCCTGGTCCAGTGTAGTCCAACAAATTGTATACGGTTTTTTCTGCTTCTTCCACTGTCGTAGAAATTGTTCTTATTGTTTCTTTTATTTTTTTAGTACCATCCTTCTCCGTATATGCGTTCAGCAGATAAGTCGCACCTTTGATTATGGCCAATGGTGTTTTCAGTTCATGGGCGATTGCCGAGGAGATTTGGCCGATGCCTGCCAACTTTTCAGTCTGCAACAATTCCTTTTCCATCAATACGCTTTTGGTGATTCTTTGGCTGTAGACTACGATCTCGACAACTTCATTATTTTCATTCAATATCGGATAATAGGAGTTGCTGATGACCTCATCTTTCATCGCCAGTCGACTGTATGCAGGTTTCTTTTCGTTGATCGCCTTCCGCAGATTGCAGTCCTTACAAGGTTCGTTGTTTCCAAGGAAAGAAGCATAGCAAGGTTCACCGATAGGATTGTGCTCCGGACTGATCAATGCGGTCTTTCCCGATTCGTTGATCGTAAGAATTTTAAACCCTGGGCTTACAATCATCAACAGACCGCCAATGCTATTTAGTATGCTCTCGATCTCAGTATTTTTTTGAATCAGACTGCCTGTATATTTTTCTATTTCTCCGCTCATGGTATTAAATGCTTCCGATAGGGTGCGAATCTCTGTGAAGTGCGATGGACTTTCGATCGTCCCAAATTCTCCTTTAGCAAGCTTCTGCGCTTGTTTTGTCAATACTGTGATTGGTCTTGAATACTGCTGATATAAAAATGCCGAAAAGATCGTCAGAACAAAAATGACGATGATGATGTATATAAAAAGACTTGATGGTTGTAGTTTGCTTCTTGCTAAATAATTGTCGTAATCGATTTCAATGGCTAGCTTCCAATTTTGGGATTCGATGGGCGCATAAGCAATCAACTTTTGGCCTCCTGTTCCCAACGTTTCAGAGTAACTTGTCATGCCGATCCCGTCATCGTTAAGCATCGTCTGCAAGGCCTGGCGATATTCTTCAGATATCGACGTGTTTTCAATGATGTTCTCCAAATATAGCAATCCTTGCTGATTTCCTTCCGGCATAAATTGAGGATGGTAAATAATTGCTCCGTTCTCATCCAGCAAGAATGCAAATCCCGTCTCGGAAAGTCGGAAATCTTCTAGAAACATGCTCTGCAACGTATCGATTCTAACATCAGTGCAGGCGACACCTAAGAATTCATCACCGTTGTACATCGGACTGGAACAAGAAATCATCCAGCCGGTTCCCATATAATCGATGTATGGTTTTGTCCATACAGTGTCCCTCGCCGGGTTGTTGATTTTATTGGCGACGACATAAAACGGGTCGCCCTTTTGCTGATGATTTGGTTCAAACATGTCGATTTCCGAATAGGGGAAAATGCGAAGCAGCCCCTCTTCGGTTGCGATGTAGGACCACTGGTACGATTCAAATCGCTGATGCATAGTCTGAAATACTGGCTCCAGCAGCTCCGTCGAGTTGATCATTTTTATATGCTCTTCCGTGAGTTCCACGTTCGCAGGGAAAAAAATACATGAATGGCTGGCTTCCCAAATCTCACCATAGGAGGTTCGATACAGTACTCCGTCTTGATTCCGCTTGTATTGAGGATCTAGTACATAGTCCTCCGTTAGGATAGCGTATTCCGAAGCCCACATTGCTAAATTTTCTGTTTCGTTTGCAACATGGCGCATCGTCAGTGAAATGACTTCCGCTTTTTCCATCGCGATCTCGCCGATGCTCGCTTCGATATTTTTTCCCACTCTGTTGTGGTCCTGCTGCAGCATATAAAATGTCACTGCGATAATAGAAAACAGATTGAAAACCATGAATAGAACAAGAATTCGAATCACGAGTGAGTTGCGGTCGAGATGTTTCATGCTAGAATCTCTCCTTTTGGTTTCGTTTGGATCAGCTAACCTCAATATATCACAACATCGGACGAAATTTAAGGAGGGAATTCAGAAAAGAAAAAGAGCGGAGAATCTGCCACCATTCTCCGCTCCTCAATATCACTTAGTCTTCAAGAATTGCAATCGCCCGGATGGGAGAACCGTCGGCATTTTTATACCGCAATGGTAGTACGCAAACTGTGAATAAACCATCGCCCAACATATCAAGGTTATCAAGATTCTCAATGATCACAATTTCGTTTTTTAGAACGACATTATGCATCGGAAGGTCTTCATCGGCGATTGGCTCGATCGAAATCACGTCGACTCCAAATCCCTTCTTTTTTGTCGTGGTAAGGTAGTCGACGACTTCCCGGTTTACCACGGGGAATTTGCCGAAATACTCCGGCGTCCCCCATTTTTTGCCCCATCCAGTATGGAAGAAAACATACTCGGCTTGGTCAACTAGCTCTCTCTTTTTATTTATGTAGCTTATGTCGATCAGGCGGTCGTCTTCGATCAAATCGCTACAATCGACCACAATAGCTTTTCCAACAAAATGGTCCACAGGTAGTTCGTCCAGTGTCTTTCCATCTGCATAAATATGTGCTGGCGGGTCCATATGGGTCCCTGTGTGGGAATACATTGTCATCAATGTTTCTTTGAAGCCGTCAACTTCGAGGGTATTGGCCACCTCAAGTTTCGGTGGCTCTGTACCGGGATACACTGGCATATCTTCCGAAATCATGTGTGTTAAGTCAATTACTTTCATTGGTTGTTCCTCCTTCGTTTTCAAACTATTTGTTATCAATTACTTTGAATTTGATGAGTTCTTTGTCTGCAGGTCCGTGCAGGTGACGTCCTCGTATACGATAGTTCTCGATGTAGTTCCAAACTTGCTCCGTCACAATCTCTCCTTGATAGATGACGGGGATTCCGGGAGGGTATGGTGCAATCATTTCGCCGGCAATTTTTCCCTTTGCATCCTTCCAAGGGATGTCCTTTTTAGCTGAGAAAAACGCTTCTCTCGGAGTCAGAACTCTTGTGGGAATCTCCGGAAGGAAAATCTCATTGAAGATTTCGCTGCCGGAGGCCTGTTTCAACGCAATATTGGCCAATGCAGATATCAAGCGTTCCATTTCGTCCTTCGTGTTAGCAAAGGTTACGATAGCCAGAACATTGATATAATCCGACAGTTCAACATCAATTCCATACTCATCAAACAATATCGACTTCAGCTGAAATCCCGTAATCCCTAATTTCCTTGCGCTGATGATCAGCCTCGTCGTGTCCAGTTCCTTTACGCCGGCTGTCCCGATAATGGAATCGCCGACACAGATCATGCCCTCGATCTCGTTGATTGCTTTTCTGGCGAAGTTGGAAAGCTCTACTGCGTTGCTGATCATCTCCTTACCATGCATCGCCAGATCATGCCTGGCCATATCAAGTGATGTCATTAGGAGATATGACGGACTTGTACTTTGAACGATATGAAGCGTTGCTTCCAATCTGTCGATATCCACAAGCTTAGAACGAACATGGAGCATGGAACTTTGTGTCAAGGATCCAGTTACCTTATGGATGCTTTGGGCACACATATCCGCCCCTTGTACCAATGCTCCGTCGGGAAGTTGGTCGGAAAAATACATATGGGCGCCGTGGGCTTCGTCAACCATTAAAATAGCGTTGTGTCTATGACATACTTCCGCGATGCCTCGCAGGTCGCTACAGATTCCGTAATAGGTCGGGCTTACTACCATAACACCCTTACAGTCCGGGTGTTCATGGAACATCGTTTCCACATCTTCCGGTGTGATTCCACCTTGAATCCCCCATTCTTCTGAAAGCTCGGGCTTGATGTAAACCGGCTCAGCTCCTCCGATAATCAGACCCATCAGTGCAGACTTATGGGCATTTCTGGGAATCGCTACCTTTTGTCCCGCAAAGGCGGTGGTCATCACCATTGCCTCATTTCCGCATGTTGTCCCATTCACCAAAAAGTAACTGTGATCTGCTTGGAACACTTCTCTAGCCAATTCTTGAGCTTCTTTGATTGCTCCTTCTGGGTTGTGCAGATCATCGACTAGCGGGGTCTCAGTTAAGTCGAATTTAAATATTTCATCGCCCACAACATCCTTCCATCGCTGATTAATGCCGCGTTCGAAGCGATGCCCCGGTATCCGGAAATATGCTGGCTTTAGGCTTATATAATCTCTTATTGCGTCAAATAGTGGGGTTTTGTTTTGATCCATTCCTATCACATTCCTTCCCAAATTTTGTCAACCGCCCCAACCGGAATACTCAGCTACTTTTTCACTCGACACATTGCCGCTGATGGCATCCCCAATTGCCTGGTCGATAATCCTAACTGCCTGTTCTGCCTGATCACAAGTGATTACCAAGGGAGGGGTAAATTCCAGAATATTAGAGAAGATGCCTGCACAAAAATACAATAACCCTAGCTCGTAAGATCGGTAGACTACTAAAGCGGTCAATTCATCTGCAGGTTCCTTAGTGTCCCTATCTTTCACCAACTCGATACCTATAACTAGACCTTTTCCCCGCACATCAGCGATGACTTCATACTTGTCCTTTAAACGAAGAAAGGCTTTACGAAGATATTCCCCCATAACCTCAGCGTTCTTCTCAAGATTTTCTTCTTTGATTATGTCTAGAGTTTCCATCGCTGCTGCACAAGCAACCGGATTGCCTGCAGTCGTAAACAGGTGAGCACCGACAGCTGCATCCATGATTTCTTTTCTTCCGACAACTGCACTCAACGGTTGCCCGCCCCCCAAAGGTTTCCCCATAACGACCAGGTCAGGTTCGATATCCCAGTGCTCAAAACCGAACATTTTGCCGGTTCTTCCTAGGCCGATTTTGACCTCATCGAGAATCAGCAGAATTTCATGTTTCCTACAGATTGCCTGCAAACCCTGAAGAAAACCATCTGGAGGCGTCACATCTCCTCCATCGCATTGTATCGCTTCTACTGTTACCGCAGCAATCTGATCTGGCTGGCAAACGCAACGCAGAACATAATCTTCAATATACTTTAAACAGAACAGATTGCAGGAATCTTTCTCTTTTCCAAATGCACACCGATAGCAATAGGGATATGGCAGTTTTATGATATTTCCTGCACCGATGAATCTTCCTTGAGAAGGATGTCCTGACATTGCGTATGAACCCATGGTCATTCCATGATATGATCCGACAAATGTGATCATTCTGGATTTCCCAGTTGCGAGAGGGACTATCTTTGCGACGAACTCATTGGCGTCCGAGCCGGAATGTCCATACCAAACTTTCTTTTCAAACTTTCCGGGAAGCATTGAGATCAAACGTTCTGCTAGAGAAATACTTTCCTCGTTAAGTATTGAAATTGTTGAAGCGAAGGATAACTTAGACATCTGATCGCAGACTCTTTTTATGATGCGAGGGTGATTGTACCCTACATTGGCAACGCCCCATCCTGCGCTGAAATCAATATAATCAACGCCACAAATATCTCGAAGGACTGCTCCTTTTCCACTGCTTGCTACAATGGGGTAGAATCGCAATTTCATGACATCACTAAGAGCATCCTTATCCCTCTGAATCAGATCCAAAGTTCTTTTCATCGATAATCCTTTCGTCAATGGCACCGCAACGGGTGAATGGTTTTCACCCGTTGCGATTATTGAATTCCATAACTACACCGGATCAAATTCGTACATGCATTACTTAGAACTGAATATCTTTTTTAATATCGCCACGTTTGATTTTGCTCATGATCCGCTGATAGTAAATGAGGTAAATCGCCATCCAAATAGCAAATCCAATGAACTGCGCAATATCATAAAAGCAGAGGTACAGAACATAAACGATACCCACCAGCGCTAAAATGGGAATCACGGGATAGAATGGCTGCTTCCAGCCCACTTCACTTCGAATTCTGTCTGCGCCCATTTCCTTCCGGTATTTCATACCAGCGATGACAGCAAGACCCCAAGAGATAGACCATGCAATAACCGCTTGGTTGCAAAGTGTAACATAGAAGGTCGCTGCTCCAAAATAAGCAGCAGCCAAAATACCGAGAATGCCAACGATCCAGATTACTAAAATCCCGTTGATTGGGGTCTTGGTGATAGGGTTGACTTTGGCGAAAACTTTAGGCATATAACCTTCGTGCGCCATGGAATAGAAAATCCGAGAAGGCGTATAGATGGTTCCCATGATGATACAGGTCGCAGCTGCAAGCCATGCTGCAAAGTTGAGGATGCTAGCGCCAATCGGACCCCAAATGATTTCAGCTGCCAAAGTAAACGTGGAAACATCCAGAGAAGCATCTCTCCAATTGATAGTACCCAACACAACAAAGAGAGCTAGGCAGTAGACAATGATAAAGGTGATGCTAGCCCAGACTAGGCCTTTGCCCAGGTCTTTGGGATTTTTACATTCTGAACCCGCTGTGCAAAGACAAGCCGCCCCCATGTAAGCAAAGGTTGCAATTGGAATCGCCGCAGAGAATCCTCCGAACCCATTTGGCATAAAAGGAGCGAAATTATCTAGAGTAATACCTTTTATTAAGCCCCATATTCCAAAAATCGTCATAATTCCAACCAAGATTAAAACAAGTATAAGCTGCCCAATACCAGCGATAGCAGTACCGGCAATGTTCATCGCTGCGAAAATAGTAAAGAAAATTGCTGCCCAAATGATGGTGCTAGTTTCAAGGCCACCAATCGGAGCCCAGTATGCCACAAACCTGCCAAGTGCGATGCTGATTGATCCACCAAGAATAACCCAGCCAACTGAGAACGTAAGTCCGGACAACAGTCCGAAAAACTTACCCATGTACTTTTCGACCCAAACAGACATAGCTCCGGCGCTTGGCATGCCTACAGAAATTTCGCCCATCGCTACCATAATGAACATCTGCAACAATCCCGCAATAAAGAACGCGAGTAGCGAGGAAGGACCGGCTGCTTGGATGCCCTGACCTAGGTAGAGGAAAATTCCGTCTCCTACAACAGCGCCAACTCCGATAGCCCAAATTTGCCAGAATCCCATATTTCTGATGAGGGATACTTCTTTGATCTTTGGTTCATTCATTAAATTATTACCTCCTTCTAACTACAGCAACAATAACGAATCTATGCGCGATAGGAGCAAAGTAATTTGCTCCTACTGACTGACCTTAAAGATTTTCCTTTACCACTTCCATGACTTGGTCCGCACTCATTACGTCGCAATAAATCATGTTCATGATCTTAAGTTCCGCGTCATGCAATTCCAGGTCGCCCGCAGCGCAGCAATCCTCTACACAGATGACCTTAAAACCATCGTCCGCCAAGCCACGTACCGTAGATGCAACACACTGGTCGGTGACGATTCCAGTAACAACAACTGTTTCAATGCCCATGAATCGTAGCAACATCAGATAGTTTGTTCCCGTGGTGACGCTATCTGTAGTTTTGTTGACAACTATTTCATTTTCCATCGGGGTCAACTCTTCAACCATTTGAGCAGCAAAACTATTGACTGGCATGAGCATATTGTTCCAGCCTTCCGATTTCTGTACCGGCGATCTGTCTTCCCCATCTTCCCGCAGGCAGGCAATTCTGCCGAAGGTGACAGTCAGGTTGTTGCTGCGGAAAAAGTCAAGCAACTTTTTTGTTCTGGGGATGACTATATTGTCCAGCCGATCATGGAAGGGCACCCAACGATCCCATTCTCCTGCTGCTTTGAAAACAAGGGCTTCACCAAAATCCCTCAAAACGAACTCATTCTGCATGTCAACGATCAACAGAGCGGTTTTCTTAGGATCAAGTTTAATTTCTGGGAATTCCTTCATAGTTTCATAATAAAATGACAGGTACTTGGGGTCTCTTTGGATTTTCATTGTTCATTCCTCCTGGTTTTATGATGTGGTACAATGCTTAAATAAATAAAAATGCATGAATCGTGCCAAACGATCCATGCATTTTGAATACTAGAGTGCGTTAGTATTTTCAACGACTCTGAACGTATCTCCCCATTCAGCCTATTTTCTTCTTAGTTTTATGTGTTACCTTTTCGTAACGCTAAAGTCCGTGTGTTACGAAAAGGTAACGATCATCGCTCCTTTTTCAGTTTATATTGCAGTGTTTGTCGTTTGATTCCCAGCTGTTCCGCCGTCCTTGATCTATTTCCGTTGTTTACTTCGAGTATAACACGGATCAATTCCTCTTCGATATCATCTAAGTATCTGTCCAATCCAAGAGCAATCACCTTCTCATAATCAACCGTTGCATTTAATCGTTTCTTTTTTATGTTGATGTGCTTTGCTGTCAGTTCACTTTCGTTTTCCACCATCGATACCGATGCCATGATGATGTTTTCCAGTTCTCTAACATTTCCCGGATAGTCATAATCCAACAGTTTTGCTTTCGCATCTCCGCTGATGCCGGTGATATTTTTGTTCATTATTCTATTCTGTTTTTCGAGAAAACGCTCCGCTAAAAGAAGAATGTCATCCCGTCGGCGTTGGAGAGGTGGCAGTTCGATCGGTATGATGTTAAGACGATAATAAAGGTCTCTTCTTAACTTCCCACTTTCCAGCAAGCTTTCTGCCGGAACATTGATCGTTGCTATGATTCTGACGTCCAGAGGTATGTCCCTTGATCCACCAACTCGCCGTATATAGTCTTCCTGTAGAACTCGTAGAAGCTTTCCTTGCAGATCGTAGGGCATTGCGCTGATCTCATCTAAAAGCAATGTTCCTCCATCTGCCTGCTCAAATAGACCGGCACGGTCAAGAGCTCCTGTAAAACCTCCTTTGGCCGTTCCAAACAATATCCCCTCCAAGAGATTCTCTGGGAGTGCCGCGCAGTTTTGTGCCAAAAAAGGTTTCTCGGCACGGGGTCCACCGAAATGAATGCTTTGTGCGATCAATTCCTTCCCCGTTCCTGTTTCTCCGTAAATCATAACAGAAGCGTTACTTAGCGATGCCTTCTGTGCTACTACAATCGCTTCTTTGAACTCGGCATTTTCACCTATCAAACTGCTGAAGTTATATTTTTTAATTTTGTGCTCTTTGGGTGTCGTGGGTTCTGGTGCTTCCTCCCGAAGCTTCATGATCGCATGGTACATTTTTTGAATTTCAGTGATGTTTCTGGCGATTTCGATCGCTCCGATCAACCGACCGTCTTCGGCCACAGGATAGGAACTGTTGATTGTCGTAATTTCCTTTCCATCTTTGTTGCGATAAGTCTGCTGGAGATTGGCTGTGGTTTTTCGATTGTTTAATGCCTGAAGCAAGGTGCTTTCGTTTTCGCCTATGTTCCCGAAGACTTCGCGAAACGGTTTGCTCAGAACCTCTTTCTGTTGCATTTTCTCCATTTGTGCCATGGCCTGATTATATATGACCGTGTTGCCTTCCGCATCCAGAACATGAATGCCTTCCTCTATCAAACGGAACACCTCTTGAGTTAGTTTTAGATAATCTCTTTCATTCACGATGATCCTCCCCTCATGCTCTTTGGTTTCACTATACAACAACAACGGTTTTGATGCAAATTATTTTGCACCATCAACTCGTTGACGGGATAATTGGTTTGCGCTATACTAAAACGCGTATTGCAATTAAACGATATACGGAGGCAAAACGA
>PHAE01000006.1 GCA_002840285.1 Firmicutes bacterium HGW-Firmicutes-11 | reverse complement strand
TTTAAATCTCCTTTCAGGTTTGTTTCGTCACTACCTTATTCGGGGAAACTGATGGCTTTCCTTTTTCCTATGAATTTGCGCACTTTATTTTACATCACCCATTTCTATCATAAGTTTTGCCTCGCTTGAAATAGGACATACTTTCTTTAAAATTCAGAGCAATTTAGCTTGAAAAGACGCAAAACCTCCTGGAGATTGTTCTTCATGAGGTTTTGCATTAATACATGAGAATTTTTTATTTTTTAGCTTCTATTTCAAGATATCTATCTTTACCAATAACTGGTCCGTACATAAAGAGATTTCTGGTTTCCTTTTGCCACTTATCTTCATCGAATTTTTCATAGTGAACCATATTTTCTACTGGTCTTCTAGGCCAGAATCTTGGGTCATCTGCGCCTATTACGTCTGGAATCTCTGGCCATCTGTCAGGATACCCGAAGTTCAGCATAGCAGCTATTCCCATAGTCTTAGGGATATTGAAGTGCCATTTAATTTCAACTGAATCTGGGAAAGATAGCCATACACTACCAATGCCCATAGAACGTGCAGCTAGCATCATATTCATTATTGCAGATGACGCAGCATTTCCTGAATCAGAAAAATATTCATTACTTGAATATGGAGTGGATTCTCTTTTTTCTTCATCCGTTGCTACGATTATGATTTCTGAAGGATGATAGTAATCCATCGGTGTGAATTCCTCTTGTCTAGGTAGATTTTGAGTAGTTGGGTATGATTGTGTACCTGCATAACAATTGAACCCATCAAAGGCTCCCATTTCAACTTCCCATCCATGTAACATCATTTCATGAATCAGTTTTAACTTTTCCGGATCTTTTACTCTTATAAACTCAAGGGGTTGGGAGTTCAGAACAGAGGGAGCTAATCTCCCAGCATTTAGGATAGTCTGCATGTCAGCTTCTTCGACTTTCTTATCGATATAATATCGGACAGCCCTTCTGTGTCTTATGGTTTCAAATGTATCCATTACAGCCATCTTATTTACCTGCCTTTCCTGTTAATTTTGTTGGTCTTATGTATTTTTCCGTCCTTAAGAACTCTTTGCGAGGAAGTCTCCATGGATCATATAGCTGAAATTGAGTCCATTTTTCTAAATCAAATTTGTTTTCATGGATCATATCTTCCAAAGGTCTTTTTGGATATAGCTTAGGATCTGTGCTTAATGCAAGTTCAGGAGCTTTTGGCGTATACTTTGGATATCCTAGGAGTACTATACCAGCAACGTACATTGTTCTTGGAATATCAAACATGAGTTTAATTCTTTCCGGATCAAAATATTTATTCCACATACTTCCTAGCCCTTCTGCATGGGCTGCAAGCATCATAGAGTGAACGTGAGCTTCTGCTGCCTGGGATTCCATTGTAAAGTGATGGAAATCTTCATATTCTGTCCCTCTCAAGTCTACGTTTGTAAGTACCACTACCATAACCGGAGCATTCATGTATTCATCCCATGGAACTTCCTTAGCACCTGATTTTTCCATGGTCCCAGTTTCTTTCATAAATTTGTACAAGGTTTCCATGCTGTCTACATTTGCCATAGCCAATACTTCTTTAGCCATATTACGAATCTTTTCCCTAGAATCTTTATTTTTGATTACTAAGTAATCAACTGGCTGAGAGTTAGCACCAGATGGGGTCCATCTGGTTATCTCAAGGATCTTATTTAAAACATCATCTGGCAACGGTTTGTCTTGAAAAACACTAACGGGTTGGAAAGTTTCAATACATTTCAACATATCCATTTTCAATTCACCTCATTTTCTTTGTTTTAATTTTTCGTTTTTTCTTTTTAACCTTAAGCAACTCCGTCATTTTTAAGTACATCGCCTCACCTCACCTCTTGTTTTGTATTTTATATAAGATAAAATGAAAATGGAAATTCCAAATAAATTAACGATTATTCTAGTATGGAATTGCAGCTATAGATATTCTCTTAAGAAAACAAAGTACAATAATTATTCTAAAAAAATTCAAAAAAAAATGTTGGAGCAGAAATTAACTTATTCCAACATTTTCACATGAAGATGAAAGTGAAAATAATCAATTGTGGGCATATTATTTAAAAAGACTTTTGATGATCTAGTATAAAATGCTTCTGGAAAAGCATTTACAAAATATATAGGATCTCAACTATTTAACATTAAACGATTTAGACCCCTTAAATATCTGATCTATTACTTTTAAAAATAATGGTATTGCCGGATTGATGTTATTTTTTTTATAAGCAAAAGCCATATCAACATAGCAGTTTTCTTCTTCTGCTATATCTAATAATACCATGTTACTTCTATTCATACATTTTATGTGACTAGCTACGACAGCAACTCCGTTTGAATCATGTAAAGTAAACTCTAAAGTATCGATATGTTTTGTTAAGATAATATTTTGGGGTTTAATATTATGGGTTTTAAAAAACTTTGTTTGGAAGTTTTTCTGAATGTCATCAATTATAACAATATTTTCATCTTTTAACTCTTTCAAGGATATTCTTTTCTGCATAGCTAAGCGATGTTCCTTTGACACCGCAATAACAAATTTTTCTTGGCAAATTTTATGAAAGTATAGCTGGTCAGATCCTTCAAAATCCAGATGAAATATTAATCCAACATCAATGGCATCATTGAGTAAATCATTAATAAGTGGATTGGGTTGATATGAAAAAAATGAGAGTTTAATGTTTGGATGTTTCTCTTTAAAAGAATTTACTGTAGGTGTTATGTATTCTTTAATCGCATAATATAGCATACCCAATTTGAGTTCGCCTTCATTACACATAGAACACACAGAAACTTTATTGAGTAAATCATCATATTTCTTAACAATCTCTTGAAATTCATCAAAAACGATTCTACCCATTACTGTAAGTTCAACACTATGTTTGGATCGGATCAAAAGTTGGACGCCCAATGTTTCTTCAATACGTAAAATATACTTACTTAGAGTGGGCTGGGTAAGAAATAGTTCATTTGCTGCCCTCGTGAAGTTTAAATTATTAACTAATTCAATATATGCTCGCATATAGGATATTTTCACTATCCGCACCTCCTCATTTCAGCCATTCGTTGTCAGTACTTTAACATTATGATTATTAGTAAAAAATTGAGCAAATACGATATACTCTTGAATACATATTAGTATCATTAATAATAGAATGGCGGTACATTTAACATGTCTTATTTTTGCAACCACTTTTTCTTAATTTGTTCGCATCATTTTGATTATACTATAATATTTTTTATAAGTACAATCTATAAAAGATAAATTGCACACCCCCTTCCTCAAAATCGTTGAACATTAGGCAGGGGGTGTTCATTTTATCAAATTGATAGTCTTTAGCCAGAAACAAAGAGTACCATCCAAACAAAAACGGATGGTACTCTTTGTTTCTTCTGAACCGCATGGGACGAGAACCCGAGAGGGCAGAAGTGTCCGGTGGACACTTCTGCGTGAGACGATGCGTAAGCATCAGGCGAGCGGAGTAGTACGCGAGCAAAGCGACGCGGACGGGAGTCCCATGCTCCTTAAAAGGGAAGAGAACTAGACGAGAAGCCACGGGATCGGGTTCGATAGTCCCATGCCTTTTTGCCCCAAGCTTGCTTGGTCGGGAAAAGGGACAGCGTAGGGAGCAAAGCGACCGTAGGAGGCCGCAGGCCGGTGCTCTCCGCCAAATCTAGACCACCAATTGATAAAAAGCATTTATCGATTGGTGGTTTTAGTTTGCATTGACATAGCTTGAAATCAACGAATGCAGCCGTTTTGGGCAGTACAAAAATAGGAGAGTCAGAAGGGCTTGTGGGTTTAAATTAGAGTCTTGGATAAACGGTGCGTTCCTCGATGGCAAATTCTTCTCTTTCCAGCGTATAGTAGAATTCACAAAGAGACAAGAAGGTAAGAAACGAATAAAAGTATGCTCCAAACAAATTTACACTTGACAATCAATACCTTACAGATTAATATATAACTTAAGTAATATAACGCGTTGTAAGGAGTGATATATATGCCACCAAAAACTAAATTTGATAAAGAAGTAATTATAGATGCTGCTTTAGCGGTCGCAAAAGAAGAGGGTTTTTCTGGAATAACTGCCCGAAGTGTAGCAACTAGGCTTCAATCTTCAGTAGCTCCTATCTATGTCAATTTTGCTACGATTAATGATTTGGTTGATGCTGTGGTAGGTCGAGTATTTTCTATATCGGAAGAATTTCTTGCAAGGCAAAAAGGAATAAGTGTGTTTGAAAACATTGGAAAAGCTAGCTTGGATTTTGCTCGAGAGTATCCAGTATTGTTTCGAGAATTGTCAATAAATCCCAACCCATATCTGGCTTCTTACGAAACAATAGAGAATAGTATGCTTGAGTCAATGTCTGAGGATGAAAGCATGAAGGACTGGACTCTTGAGGAACGTAGACGACTATTGCTAAAAATGCGAGTTTTTCATATGGGGTTATCAACCATGGTGGCCAACGGCCATGTGCCTTCATGGCTCGCTAATCAAGAGTTTGACCAGTTGCTTATGGAAGTGGGAGAAGATGTATTGCTAGCACAACAAGTAAAACGAAGGGAATGTCTGAAATGAAAAAAATAGTTATTATTGGTGGAGGGGTCGCTGGATTAAGTGCAGGTATTTTTGCCCAGAAAAATGGGTTTGATAGCGTTATTCTCGAGAAGCACCATACATTAGGCGGAGAATGTACCGGCTGGGAACGTCAGGGCTATCATATAGATGGTTGTATACATTGGCTGGTAGGCACAAAAGAAGGAACACCTCTTCGAGATCTTTGGAATACTGTAGGTGCTCTTGATGGGGTTGATATTTATCATCCCGAGAGCTTTATGGCTGTTGAGCACGAAGACATTACCGTACACTTTTATCGTGATATTGAAAGGCTAAAGTCCAGTTGGTTGGAGATATCTCCAGAAGATAAAGAGATCATTGAGGAGTTTTGTAAAGATATCATGCAACTACACTCCTTTTCCATGCCAGCTGGAAAGCCAATGGATATGATGAATATTCTTGAAAAAATAAAGTGTATGCTTTCCATGAAGGATGCAGGCATGATTATAAAAAAATATGACAAAGTCACCTTCAAAGAATTTGCTAATAGGTTTAAGCACCCGGCACTTAAAATGGCTATTTATTCATTTATGCCGGAAGGAGAATACAGTGTCTCATCAATTATCTTTGCCCTTGGGACCTTCACCGGGGAGCAGTCTTCTATTCCCGTAGGAGGATCTAAAGCAATGGCCCAGCGAATGGTAGAACGATACATTTCTTTAGGGGGAACCGTAGAGTCTTCATGTGAAGTAGTAGACCTTGAAATTAAAGGGGATACGGTACAGAAAGTCAGGTGTATGAATGGCAAGTCTTTTGAAAGCGATTTCTTTGTTGCTGCTTGCGATGCAAATGCTGTTTATGAGCGATTATTAAAAGGACAATATCCAGATTCTGAATTTGAAAAAAGGTTTAGCAATTCTGACGTCTATCCCTTAGCTTCAAATATTTATGTTGGAATCGGTTATGAAGGTACAATGGAAGATATTCCACGGACTCTTAAGTTTCCTGTAGAATCAGTAGATATCAAGCAAAACAAAAGGCCAATAGAGCATTTGCAGATGACACATTATGCCTATGAACCAGATTTCGCCCCACAAGGCCATACTGTAATAACCTTTGCCATTAATCAGTTCCAAGACGAACTGGAGGCATGGGAAGCTTTATATAAAGATAAAGAAGCTTATAAAAAGGAAAAGAAGCGAATTGGTGAAGCAGTAATTAAGGCAATGGAAAGCAGGTTTCCGCATATGGTTGGGAAGCTCAAGTTGCTTGATGTAGCAAGCCCTCAAACCTATGAAAAGTATTGCAATGCCTATCGAGGTGCTTTTATGGGTTTTTGGCCCACTCTTTCCGGAAAGTCATTGCAACATACCGGGCGTATCAAAGGTCTTAAAAATATGGTCTTAAGCGGACAGTGGCTTCAACCTCCGGGAGGACTCCCAATAGCAGTAATTACCGGAAAAGATACAATTATGCGGCTTTGCAAGGACCTAAAACGACCTTTTATTAGTGCTTAGACTAAATTGTCGTAAATGGCCAATGGTTGGATCCTCAAAAACCATAGTCAAACTAAAGTTGATTTAACCAATCTAGAGCGTCTGCTTACATTAAATAAAATGAAAAGAAAGGAAAACATACTCCAATCATCCCTATATATGGATAATTGGAGTATACGAGACAGAAATGAAGTATTTAATTTTTAGTTTCTGGTTTATTATTATTCACACGTCAGCGTATACTATTGCTGGAGCATTGGCTTTAAAGTTTAGTAGAGATTTATATGAAGAACAAAAACGATTAATTGATTATGTTAGAAATATGTCTGATGAAAGTGACAAGAGGTATGTAGAAAAATGGTTTATCCCTGCACAAATAGTTCGAGGTCTTTTATTATCTATTGTACTCTATCCAATTTTGGGTCTGTTGGGTGAAGTTTCATTTGTAGCACGTTTTCTGTTTTTAAGCAGTTTGATGTTCGTATATACGGATGTTGGTAGTGCTATCCCTTTCCCTCACAATATAGAAGGACTTGTTTACATGAAGCCTAAGTATTTAAAAAGAAAAGCTATGGGAAAACTCTATCTTGAAATGATTATCTATAGTATTTTCTTTGGTCTCTTAACTAGCTGGTTTTTATTCTAGTTGAATTGATTTTGTATCGTGTGATTTTATAAGATGAGGAGTATTTATGGGTGAAAAAGCATACAATATTGAGTAAGGAGAGTAGTGATTATATGGCTAAAGGAAATAATAATGAATTCACGAGCTTCCATCGGAAGTATATTTTTCAAATTTAAATATTCACATCCACTACGCCGAAGCCTGTTTTGAAACCTATTTCCTATTACGTTTCACAAACGAAGAGTATGACAATGCGAGGTGGGATCCTGTAATACTTGTAGCCTCGCCAGTCTTTTGGAAGATAGCAAAGAAATCCTTGCTTGAAACCTCACTGATTATGCTTCAAGGAATAAGTGAGGCGTATTACAAGACAAAAAAATTCATTGACACTCATCCTGATCAAATTCTATCTGATGCAAATAAGACCATGTATTTGTCATGTGTAGAAAAAATGGAAAGAGGACACAAGCTGCTGAAAACTATTGAGCCAATCCGGCATAAGACCATCGCGCATTTTGAACCGGAATACTTTGATAAAGCTGCAGACCTATACCAGGAAGTTAATCTGAAAATTGAAGATATGCGCGCTCTTGTTGGAATTCTAAAAGCTATAAGTATTGATATCTCAAAGATCCTTTTCAATTACACTAATGTTTATAACGGCGTAGATGACCACAAAGATGTGATTCGAACAATAGAGTATGCCTTGTTGGGGTATAACCAAGATCCCAAAAACAGACCGTGGCGCTCCCAAACCACCCCTTCAAGAAAGTAAACGGTTTCAAAGAATAGACAGTTAATCCTACTATTTTGCACACCCTTGAAAAAAATGCACACCCCTCGCCGTCAAATCGTTTGACATTAGACAGGGGGGGTGCATTTTATCATTGGACAGGTTTTTAGCCAGAAACAAAGAGTACCATCCAAACAAAAACGGATGGTACTCTTTGTTTCTTCTGAACCGTATGGGACGAGAACCCGAGAGGGCAGAAGTGTCCGGTGGACACTTCTGCGTGAGACGATGCGTAAGCATCAGGCGAGCGGAGTAGAAACAGACAGAAAGATATGTTAATGAATTGGCCGAAATGTGATATGTTGTAGAGAGTGGAGACTAAATCCTCATTTTGTTAAAGCAAGAATGACTACAAGCATATTTGAGGGAGGGCGAAAAGACTATGAAAAAGCCGATCTTAGCGGTATTGATATTTCTACTGTTTTTGTCTTTAAACGCATGCTACAAACCTGAGAATGACTTGTCAATAGAAGAAGCGGACGAAACAGTTTTTCAAGGTATCACTCTTTCAAAGCAAGACCATCCTGAGTTGAACTTTTCTTATTCTGAACACGATGGACGACATGCAATAAGAGATTTTACTGTCACCTATAAAGGAAATCTCTTACTGCTAGAGCTTTCTAAATGCATATATGAATATTCTCCCCAAGGTAACCTACTCGATATTTACGAGTTTGATCTGGAAGAGCGTGGGCTTTCAGCCTATATGTTTGCGGCCGATAACCAAGGAAGCTTCTATCTTCTAGATGGAAATCATCAGTTGATCATTAAGGCTGATCAAAATGAAATATTGAACCTTGCGGCGTTTGATGAGACATCTTTGATAACAGATACTGGCCTGATCAAAAATTTTTATGCCGAATCGGAGGATGTTTTAATCGTATCCGCTTTGGATACATCAGATTTTAGCTATCACACTTTCACATTAGATGTATCTGGAGATACTGTCATATTTATGGAAGAACCAATTCGAGGTGATTTCCAATCATGAAATACGTGCTAACCTGCTGGGATTTCAAATCTACGGTTTGATGAAAGACGGAAGATATCTAGCTAAGGCGGTTGAAATGCTTCACGGGGACAAGACGGAAGTTCGGGAGAGCTTTTTGGTCCTTGATCAGAACTTTGATGTTATCAGTATTTGCGAAAGCAATCTGGTAGCATCCGATATCATTCGTGGTGTACAAGATGATACCTTTGTATTGCGATTTACGAACGATGGTTTGAAAATCGTTAAACTCTATGATCTTTGCTCATCTTGGAACGATGATATCTGGTTTTCCACAGTAGTATTCGATTAAAATTTGCATCTTTAAAACATATGGAGGCTAAGATATGGGAGAGTTGAAGACCAAGCAACATGAAGGCGATGTCGCAGAATTCATCAACGCATTTGCTGCGACCGAGCAAAAACGCGCGGACAGCTTTGCGCTGATTGACTTGATGCAACGCGTCACAGGGCAGCCGCCCAGGATGTGGGGGCCCACGATGATAGGATTCGGCAGCTATCACTACAAATCGGATCGCAGCAAACAAGAGGGGGATTGGCCGTTGGTGGGGTTTTCTCCGCGCAAGGCTGCGCTCTCGTTGTACATTTACTCCGGACTGCCGGAGCATGAGCACTTGCTGAAAGATCTGGGGAAATTTACGATGGGCAAAGCTTGCATCTATGCCAAGAAGCTTTCCGACATCAACATGGATGCGCTTGAGAAACTCATTCGTGCGACGATCGACTATCTGAAGGAACGATACGGGTGAGATTGCCGATAAACGGTTCAGATTGTTGACGGGGAACTGTTGGAGTGAAGAGAGCGGGGACAGATATGTCGAAAAAAAAGCAAGAGAACCTGTTTGAACGTTATAACCGGCCGGAGGATGCCGTTCGATGCCCGAACGGAAAAGCAAACCTGCGCAAGTTGATGGATGCGTACGTGCGAGCGGCTACGACATTGTATGGAAGCATCAGCCGCGATGCATTCGTGGAGTTGTTTGAGATACTAAATTCCATACAAACCAGTAGCGATGAGATATACCAACTCTTGCTCCCGCTTGTGCTAAAACAGAGGCAGTACTGTTTTTACGAAGACCGCATCGTGCATGCATGCTTCATCGGTAATTTTTCCCATGCAGACATACTAAGCGATCGCCAGAAAGGAAAACCCCGGTATATACCGGAAACGGACGAATTTCTTATATACATGTTTGAAGATAGCAATGACAATCAGTATTGGAGGGAAGTGCATCGCTATATGGTGGATGTATTCGGCCACAGAAAAGCTACCACGGAAGCTTATCACGAACTGATGGAATACGTCACATTCGGCAACGGATTCAGTGAATTGGGACCGATCCTGGACCGGCACGATCTGGTGTTTGACGATCAGAAGCAAGTGGAAGCTTTCTTTGAACGCATAGCCGTTGCAAGCAACAATACCCGCACCTGGGAAAACAACGGGCATACACCCGTTGAGCTTCATGCGATCATGAAGGAATGCAACCAAAATGTCATACCTTTTCCTAAGATACGCAGACATGAGATCGGCCGCAACGATCCGTGCCCCTGCGGGAGTGGAAAAAAGTACAAGAAATGCTGCGCGCTGATCGATGAAGCACAGACTGCGCAGCTGAGTTCTGATGAATGCAGGCTTTTCTATGAAACATGGTACGGATTGCTTGGGTATGTCAACGAGCGCAAAGGTGTGGTCAAATCCAGGATCAGGGCGAAATATCCCAACCCCGTTGATGATATGAAAATACACAAAGTTCGAGAAGCGCTCTGGAATGACCCGTACCTGATTGATGAATACCTCAATGCAACAGAGTTGCCGCAAGAGAAAATCGACATAGTAAAGCTGTGGAGAACAAACCATATTAAAGGAGATTTTTTCATTTTTGAATACACGCCGGAATACGCAGTGGTACTGGGTTCGAACGCAAAAGGGGAGGACAGGTTGTACGGCATCAAGGGAATCAGCACGTCCGTAGCAAATGCAATGCATGAGAGGTTGCCACTTCATGTCGAGACGGTATTGCTCCCTTTCAAGAACAAGATCGTATATGACTGTTTTATAGGTACAAATTCGATCGGTTTTGGGGATGGCGCAATCGCCATGCTCCGTGGAATATGCGACAAGGCTCGGCGGCATGGTATTATAACCAGCTTGGACTGAACAAGGACTTTTTACGATAGAATCGTCTTTCAGCCTAAGTCCCGTAAGCAGGAGGATCTTGAGGAAGAGGCGAAAGGTATGACGACCTGGTTCGCAGACAGAGATGGGAAAACCGTCGGGATCTACGGCCTCGAAGTGGAGGAATAACAGCGGGGCAAAGCATATGGCCGGGCGATCCTACAGCATTCGATCATGCAATTGAAAGCTACTGCGGCGGATGTGATCCTGCTACAGGCCGAAACCAGCAACGAGACTGCGCTGGGACTGTATCGCGCCTGCGGATTGCGGGAAACTTCGACGATGGATTATTTTTCGATCCCAGTGTCAGCTGCACTGCAAAATGCGACAGCGTAGGGAACAAAGCGACCAGAGGAGCAGGGCATAGCCTTGCTCCTCTGCCGAATTTATAACACTATTCGAGGACCTGTATCCGTATATCGCTGATCTTGTTTCCTCCAATTGGGTTAATGTCCATCGGGCATGCCGATACTGCGGCGACGACGTCCATCAAACATTCGAGTAGGAGGTAGTCTCCGGCATTCGAATCTCCCTCTTCCTGGATGATCTGGTGATCCTCGGTAATCCTCGTCTTTTGGAATATGTTGAAGGGGTTAGCAAAGTTTTCTCTTGTTAAATGATACGGTTCGAAGGCTTCCTCAAAGTTGTCCACGCAATTTCGATGGGGTTCTTTGATTCCATAATCCACACGATACCGTTGTTCGTCACAGGCCGGCAGTATCATATCATGACTGTAGGCTGTAGACTCAAGAACTTCGAACATCGGTCTTCTAAGGTTGGTGCGCAAAATGTATCCTTGCTCTATATGTAGGGACAATGCGGACATGTAGGAATGGGGTGTCGACAGCTTTTCTTTTAAGTCATCTTTATTGAAGGCCATGAAATCCGAAACTTGTTTACCCTCGACATCGATCACTTTTATCTTTTGCCCTTTTTTTGCTTCAAAGGATCTGGCAAATCCCCCGGGCACCAAAATATCTTGTACGATCTTCATGGGTCGGTCCTCCTTTTGGGTTCTTCGATGGCAAATTCTTCTCTTTTTCAGTGTATAGCAGAATCCGCGAAGAGACAAGAAGTATCAGTGCCGGATCAGGCGGCATATCTAGCCAGGAAGGTCGCGATAATTTCTTTCAGCATCGGTTCTACAGCTGCGTGATTGATTCCTCCTGAAAATAGTGACGGATATGTCACGGCACCCTCCACCAAAGCGTAAAATACTCGGGCAGCGATAAGTAGGCTGTCCGCTTTTATTTTGCCATCCTTTTCAGCTTCCCTTAGCCAATCGAGAAGCATATCATAAACCGGTGGATATTTTGCCACGGTTTCTCTGGCATAATTTGTATCATTCAAAAAAACCGATGTCAAAAATTTAGATAAACCCAATCGCCTGGGTGAGTCAATCAGGAAGATCTCAGCGTTGGCAAAAGCCAACAATTGCTCTTCCAGTGTTTTATCCGGATCATATGCAATCGTCTTCAAGTTTTGCCGCTGTGTCAAAAAATCATTAACAACTGCCTGGAACAAGTTTTCCTTGCTGCCGAAATGGTTATAGACGGTTCGCTTCGAAACGCCGGCAGTTTCTGCGATTTTATCCATGCTGGCTAGCTCATAACCCATGCAGATAAATACATCGACAGCTCCATCTAATATCGCTGCTCTTTTTTTGCTCTTATCGCGATTTTTTGTCTGCGTCATTTGCATTCCCCTTTGTTCAATAAATTACACTAATCGGTGTAATTTATTGTTGACTTTTTATTAATTATACTATACAGTGTAATTAATTTCCACAGAAATATTGAAAATGAGGTTATTATTTATGAAAGCAGCTGTCTGCACAAAGTATGGATTGCCGGACGTTCTTAAGATAGAAGACACGCCGAAACCCATTCCCAAAAAAAATCAAATTTCCATCAAAGTCCATGCGGGTTCAGTTACAGCAAGCGACTGCATCATTCGCGGGTTTAAAGTAACAGGCATCTACAGGGTACTCATGCGCCTGGCAATTGGTTTCAACAGACCCAGGAAATCCATTCTCGGTATGGTGTTTGCCGGCGAAGTGGAATCCATCGGGCAGGATGTCTCCGACTTTCATATGGGCGATCGCGTATTTGGATTCGACCGTTTTGGATTTGGCTCCGATGCAGAGTATAAATGCATTTCAACCGATGGTGTAGTAACCAAATTAGCACCTAACATAACCTATGAGGAAGCTGCATCAATTCCATTTGGTGGGCTTATGGCACTTCATTATATAAGGAAAAGCGGTGTCAACAAAGGGCAAAAGATTTTGATTTACGGTGCCTCAGGTGCAATCGGGACGGCCGCAGTACAACTTGCCAAGTACATGGGGGCAGATGTGACAGGTGTTTGCAGTACAAGCAATAAAAAACTCGTCAAATCCTTGGGGGCCGATCACGTCATAGACTATACGAAAGAAAACTTTATGGATTCGGGAATTCTTTATGATGTTGTTTTGAATGCCGTTGGAAAAAAGAAAATCGAATTGCATCCCAAACATGCACTGAAACAAAAGGGAAAACATATTACTGTCGACGATGGTGCTCCAAGACTATCTGTAAAAGATTTGTTTTTCCTAAACGACCTGATGGAAAAGGGAGATATGAAAGCAGTCATCGATCGATGCTATCCGTTAGAGAATATCGCAGACGCACACAGATATGTGGATGGCGGCCATAAAAAAGGGAATGTGATTCTCGTGATTGCATAGAACGAACTCAACAGGGCAAAACAGTTTACACCGTATAAATTAATTTTCATTTGGAGGAACTATGAATACGAAAGAAACGAAAAGACGGTTATTTCTACTACTGGGCTTCACTTTTTTTGTACAGGCATCCACCTCCTTGGTTGGAGGGTTACTATTCGGAAAACTTGAATCCAAAACAAGTATTGAGACAACGCTGACAAATATCTCAATGCATATGCAAACATTTAATGTCAGTGTCCTTTTACAGTTTGTAACCGCCATTATCATTATAATGCTTGGCATTGCAATTTATGAGACCGCCGGGCATATAAACAAAACAGTGGCAAAAATTGGGTTGCTACTCTACACTTTCGAAGCGATGCTACTAGCAGTTGGGCAAATTTTTCTCGTCGGCTTAATGAAAGTTAGCGAACTATATTTAGCGACCGGAGACGCCGGGCTATTAAATCTTGGAGAAGTATTGCTAAAATCCCGGCACTTTTCCGGCGAGATTGCCATGCTGCCATTTGGGATCGGTGCAATTTGCTTTTATTACCTTCTAATGAAAGCAAAAATTATTCCGAAGTGGCTTGCGCTTTGGGGTCTTGTGACTGCACCATTCATTATGGTCTACTTTACACTTGGGACTATGGGGGTTGCGCTTCCTTTTGCTATATGCATTCCCTATGTGCCTTATGAATTCTTTACAGGTGCTTTCATTATGATCAAATATCAAAAACTAGATTCCTCAAAGCAGGAATGGGTCCTGGCATCATAAATCCTAGGTGAAATACTTTGTGGTATAAAGATACTTGCATCATCCCAACTTGATTTTTTGAGCAAGCGAAGGGTAGAACAGAGAACCGTCCCCATGTTCTACCCATGTTCTACTATTGGATGGTATAATAGACTAAAGTAGGAATAGGCAGTGATGAAAAGGAGAAGGGAATGAATCATAAGAATAGGGAGCTGGAGATGGATCGAGTAGTGATTCGGCCAGCGACACCGGCGGATCATGAAGCAATTTTAGCGATGAATGAAGAATCCGTTCATTTTCTATCGCCCTTGACTGTTGAAAAACTGCAATGGTTGCATAAAGAATCGGAATTTTGTAGTGTCGTGGAGGTGGATGGTCAGGTCGGGGCATTTCTGATCGCTTTTCGCGAAGGGAGCAACTACGACAGCGTCAATTACACATGGTTTGCGGCACGATATGAAAAATTTCTCTACATCGACCGCGTCGTTGTATTTGAAAAATACCAGGGAAAGGGTCTGGGAACGCTGTTGTATAAAGACGCATTTCAACGTGCCGCGCTCTCGGAAATTCCGGTGATCACGGCGGAAATCGACATCGAACCACCCAATCCCGGATCAATGAAATTCCATAAAGAATTTGGCTTTTCGGAAGTGGGTACCCAGGCGGTTTGCGATGGGAAAAAGCAAGTTTCTCTTCAAGCTGCAATCCTTAGTTGAACATATCGAATAAAGGGACGGTTCTCTGTTTTACCTTTTCATTGATGCTTCCGGGTTGTAGATCTATAATGAAACAAGACGGAAATAACACTAACAGGTTGGAAAGGAGCGCGCATGGACAGCATTCTTCTGCCTAACTCGGAGCATTTATATCTGTATCTATGGAAATTCAAGGTGCTACTGGGCAAAGAAACCGAATTCCGGAGGATCTATGGACCAGAGGGTGAATGGGTCCAACTATTTCGTCAGGGAGCAGGCTACGTACAAACCCTTCTTCTCAAGGATCTGGATGTGCCCGGTGCCTATACCACAGTTGATATGTGGCAATCGGAGGCTGCTTATAAGGTCTTCAAAGAAAAGTTCGTAGCAGAATTTGAGATACTGGACAAAAAGTGTGAAAGACTGACGGAAAGCGAAGAACTGGTGGGACGGTTTGAAAGCCTATTAAAACCAGAGATAGGAGATTTATTATGATTCGATATGCCTTGATGATCAATGTCCCGGGACAAAGCCCGGCAACCTATTCCAAAGTGTATGAAACTCCAGAAAACTACGATTGGTACGTTGGCACTGGCGATATGGAGATGGCTACGATTTTGATGAAGCAACTTGTGGCGGAGGAATTTGAAACGGTAAATCTGTGCGGGGATTTTGACGATGAAATTTTGCAGAAATTTATTGAAATTGGAGAAGGCAAGACAAAGGTCAGTGCTGCCCGGTACGCTCCCGAAGAATTGATGAAGCTTGAGGCTTTGACTTCCCTAAAAGAATATGGATTCATAAGCTTGATGCCAGGGATCGATCGGATCGAGCGACTGGAGCTTTTAAGCGACGAATGCAATACCCATATCTTCCTCGTCAAGGACATAGATATGGCCTGTGATGCCGCCGCAGAATTGGTCGAGTCTGGAGTTGATCTTATTGAACTATGTGGCTGGTTTGAACCAAACAAAACTCAGGCAATCATTGATGCTATCGATGGGAAGGTGCCGGTGGGAAGTTGCGCGCAGAGCGATACGAAATAGATGAGTGGAGAAATATCCAATGGAAAAAAAACTACTAGCACTATCCTCTGTTTTGCTACTGGCTATCCTGATCGGATGCGGCGCGGTGCCTGATGATACGGAGCCCTTGCCGGATCCGTTGGATCCTAGTACTAACTATAAAGTGGAAGCGCCGGAAGAGGTTGTGAACTGGGCGCAATATGAGATAGATTCCTTGGTTCAAAGTCTGCCGATCGAGGTTCTCGACAGAGAGATCATAAATCTCCAGTTGACAAAAAGTCTTGATTTTCATGATAGCAGCACCATTGATCTCTATGAATTCAATTTCAAATTGCGTCCAGGAGATTTGAAAGAAGACGCCACTTTTGATTTGGATGCGGAAGGTTGGATCCTTTCTGACAACAATTTCAATTACAGCGACGCTACGGGAATGGAACAGAGGGAAGGGCAGCTGTACCTATTGATAAACAATCAGGATAGTGAGCTGACAAGTCTGGGGATCCGAAGAGCAGAGCTGCTGTCGGACCAATGGTGTGAGGACCTACTTGCTTATTATAATTATCCGCGTGGTGTCAATTTCAGTGCAACAGAAGAAGAAATCCAAACAATGCGCAAGTACTGGGAATATAAGCCGGAGTGGAGTTTCACTATGCCAAGTGATAAGGGATATGGCGATACTTGGTCGGTGGGACTCGGTTACGCGCATGAGTGGGGACTTGGAATTCCCTATGAGTTCATTTCCTACGATTCCGAACCGTCAGCAGATCTGGTTTCCCTTTCGTTTGAGAACGTGATCCGGAGATACTATGATGGATTCTCCGTGGTTTCCCTAGGTGGTTTTTATGGGGACAATGATGTAGAACCTGATTTTGCGGTCAATCAGTATATTTCCGTGACTCAGCCGGATTGTGAGACTTCGAGAGGCATAAGCGTCGGCGATTCAGTGGAGGCCTTGAAGACCGCCTATCCAGAAGCGATTGCATACGACGGAGTTTGGGTATACGCGCCAGAAGGGACCAACCGCTCTATTATGTTTATGATCCAGGATGGGATCATTGTCCAGATCGACATGGCAGACGGGCTGGATGGGCAGTATACAAATCCAGCAGGTATTGAAGTGAAGTAGAACAAGGAGACCCTTATGTTTGGATATGAAAAAGAAAGCTTTCTCCATCTTCCCACACCGATCCACTATCTTCCTTCACTATCGAAGAAACTGGGCGTTGAGTTCTATATGAAAAGAGACGATCTGACGGAATTCGGAGCCGGGGGGAACAAACTCAGAAAGCTGGAATATTTCGTCCATGCTGCAAAAAAGAAGGGTGCGACCACACTTCTGACAGTAGGTGGCGCTCAGACGAACCATGGAAGACTGACAGCTGCCGTCGCAGCAAAATTTGGAATGAAGTGCGTGATCGTTGCGATGGATGAGTATCCGGGAGAGCTTTCTGCCAACCTTCTGTTGGACAGGATCATGGGTGCCGAAGTCGTCTTGCACAAAGAGAATGGAACCGATCTCATGGATGTGGTGGAAACGGTCAAAAAAAGATACGAGGACCAGGGCGAGGTGGTGTTTTTTATCCCCATGGGAGGTTCCAACGCGCTGGGAGATCTTGGTTACTACGAATGTGCCCTGGAACTGCTCGAACAAGTAAAGGACGGACGTGTGATCGTGACCGTCGGCAGCATGGGCACTTATATGGGACTCTTTTGCGGCTTGCACGGCTCTGACTTCCGTCTGACCGGCGTGTTGATCGGTCCTTTTTATGAAGATGTCAGGGAATACGCACTGACACAATTTACGCAGTGCAAAGCAGCCTGGAATTTGGATTTGAATGTAACGAAATCCGAGTTTGACATTCGGGACAACTACATTCGAGGCGGATATAACAATCCGGTCAAAGAGGTCCGCGAGGCGATCTACGAGATGGCCAGGGCTGAAGGGATCTTATTGGATCCATGCTACACAGGGAAAACCTATGCTGCAGTGAGGGACATGATCGCATCCGGTGAAATCAAACCTGGAGAAAAGATCGTTTTTATTCATACCGGTGGATTTCCCGGCCTTTATACCCACGCCCATAGGATCGAAATGGAACGGGAATTGATCGATGGAGTAACGATTTTATGATAAAACTACCGGAACTGCTTGCTCCCGTCGGGGGGCCGCAACAGCTGATTGCCGCAATCGAAAACAGAGCAGATGCAGTCTACCTTGGCGGCAAGCTGTTCAACGCCCGAATCAATGCGTCAAATTTTGAAAACGAGGATCTGAGAAGCGCCATTGAGTTTGCCCACATTCGTGGAGCGAATGTATATATCACTCTAAACACATTGGTGAATGACAGGGAAATGGAACAAGCGCTGGAATATGCGGCCTTTGTCTATAAGGTTGGGGCGGATGCGCTGATCGTACAGGACATCGGTTTTGCGGGTCTGTTGCGTGAGCACCTCCCGGATTTTTCCATGCATTTCAGCACCCAGGGAACTGTCTATAATCTTGAAGGAGTCAGAATGGCGGAGCGGTTGGGAGCTCGCAGAGTCGTGCTGGCCAGAGAGCTTTCACTGAATGAAATCGAAAAGATCGCAGAGCAGACCAATATGGAACTTGAGATATTTGTCCATGGCGCATTGTGCCAATCTTACTCGGGTCAGTGTTATTTGAGCAGCATGATCGGTGGACGCAGCGGCAATCGCGGCAGTTGCGCACAACCCTGCCGGCTGCCTTATTCGCTTCTTTCAGAAGGTGGGGACGGAAGAAAGACACTTTCTGGCAAGGGGTATTTGCTTAGTCCCAAGGATCTTTCCAGTCTCGAGCATTTGAGCCAGCTGGTAAAAACCGGGGTTCGTTCCCTAAAGATCGAAGGCAGGATGAAATCACCGGAATACGTGGCCATCGTCACAGGCACCTACCGTAAGTATCTGGACGCCCTTGCTGAGGGGGCCGGTTCTGCTGTGACACCGTCATTGGCAGACAGTAAGGCAGTCAAGCAGATCTACAACCGGGGTGGATTTACCACCGGCTATCTCTTTTCCAAGCCCGGAAGAGATCTGATCACACGGGACAGAGCCAAGCACGAGGGAGTCTATTTGGGGAAGGTCGTTGGCCGGGACGAACGCATGCGCTCTGTTCAAATCAAGTTGGAGGACGAGCTTTCCATGGGCGATGGGATCGAAATCGTAAATGATGCCCTGCCGGGCAATCTCGTCACGATGATGCAAAAAAACGGGGAAAGGATCCAGCATGCAGAACCGGGAGAAACCATCAACATCGGCTATGTCGATGGGCCGGTCAAACGCGGCGATCTGGCATACAAAATTTCCGATAAAGCATTAAACAAGAAGGCGGGAGAAACCTTCTCGGGCAAATACTTACATCGAGTTCCTGTCACAGGACACTTGACCGCGCTGTTGGGAGAGCCCTTGCGATTTCAGATAAGTGATCCGGATGGCAATCAGATCGAGATCATAGGCGACTACGTCCCCGTATCAGCCATCAATACCCCTTTGCTTCCGGAAACCGCAAAGACGCAAATCGCCAAGACCGGATCAACGCCGTTTGCTATGGCAGAATGCACCTTTGTGATCGGAGAAAATGTCTCGGTCCCCTTATCGGAAATCAACTCGATTCGTAGAAAGGCATTAGACGATTTGATTGAAATTCGAAGGAACCGCTACCCTAACAGGACGGCTCCGCAGATCGTTACAGGCACAAATGGCAAAAGCGCAGAGTGCAAAAACATCGCAGAAATCGGCTCTGCAACACCGCGGATCCTTTCGGTTTATCTGTACCAGTGGAAAAACAAAGAGGTGATGGAGAGCATCACCGCGGATCGGGTTTATCTGCCGGTGTTTTCACTCTTTGATGATGACCACGCGGCTGCCGTTAAGCGGTTCAAAGAGCGAGGTATACAAGTTTTCGCCGCGGTTCCTGCGGTGACCAGGGGAGTAGAGGATCATATGCTCAAAGAGCGGGCAGATAGTCTGCAAAAGATTGGCATCGAGGGGATCCTGATCGGAAATCTGAGTCAAGTGGAATTGCTGGCGGATGCCAGACTTCCGTTATTTGGTGATCATTCTTTAAATATATATAACAGCGAGTCGATAAAGAAGGTGGCAGAGTTCGGGCTGAAAGGCGGTACTCTGTCCCATGAGTTGAACCTTGCAGAAATTCAGCAGATGGATGGCTTTGGAATCGAGATCGAGGCAACGGTGTATGGTAGGGTGCCGGTCATGATCAGCGAGCATTGCCCGATCGGCAGTGAACTCTCGGATCGACCGGACAGTATCAACTGCGGCTTGTGCCTCAGTGGAAGGTATTTGCTCAAAGATCGAATGGAAGCGGAGTTTCCGCTGATCGGAGATCCGATCAGCTGCAGATGCACGCTTTTGCATTGCGACAAACTGTATGTGCCGGAGCGGATAACTGACTTGACGCTGGCAGGTGTGACCACTTACCGGCAGTACATAGATGATGAGAGCCCCGAAGAAATCATACGGATCGGAGCGCTCTTACAAAAAATGCTTCTGGGAGAGAACAGCAATCCATCAAAGCAAAAGGGGTATACGAAAGGACATTACAATAAAGGGGTATGACATCATTCTGCGTTTTCGTAAACGACTCTATTTCTGCCTGTCTGTTTTGCTTTGTACAAGGATCGGTCTGCCTGTTTCAACAACTCGTCAAAATCCATGGAATCCTTGTCGTAAGAAGAGATGCCGATGGACACGGTAATGTTGACCGTTTCGCCATTAGAGAGCGAGAATGGGTGAGATTCGATGGTCGAGCGAACACGTTCTGCGATAAGGACTGCCTTTTCGGGGGGGCAATCCAGCAGGATCACAGAGAATTCCTCTCCACCATTTCTGGAAACGATGTCAAAGTCTCTACATGTGTTCTTTAGGACTCTGCCTAGCTCTTTCAACACGAGATCCCCTTCTGCGTGACCGTAAGTGTCGTTGATGTGCTTGAAAAAATCGATGTCGATAAACAGCAGAGAGAGTTGCTCTTCCTTTTCTACGATTCGTTCGGTGATGTCATTGTAAATGCGATCAAATTGTCTGACGTTGTACAATCCTGTCAAAAAATCCAAAGAGGACTCCGCCTTGTATTTTCGGAACATGGTGTTCGTTTTGGCAAGAGTGTTTGTATAATATCCGAGCATAAGAGCAATCAATAGACTGCCGATCCAGTAGGCACTCAGCAATTGTAGCAACAGGGTATGATCTTTTACCAGGATGAGAAACCCGATGGTGCCGATCACAACACTGAAAAACCCAGAGAACAGCCATTTGTGTACAAGCGATTTGATTTTTACTTCCAGCAAAGGGATGCAAAGTCCCATCGTCAACGCCACGATCGTAGCAACAAGAGTGACATTGGTAGCACCGAAGTGAAGAAAGCGATATAAGCTGATGATAACGCCGGCAAGCAAGGATGCCGGCAGTCCTCCGATGATGGATGCCATAATGATAGGGATGTTACGATAATCGATGATGATCCCTGGCATAATTTCCACACTGAAGGCCATCAGCAAGCTAGCCAGCAACCCTGACATCACCCCGAAGAGGAGACGATACTGGATGGGAGAAGAGCGCCCGAAATTCCGTTCTCTAAGGAAATGGTTGCCCACTGCCACAAAGGCAACGAGCACGACTGCATTGATAAACAGATCTTGAAGCATGTGGCCTCCCGTCATAGCGCATGAGCGGAACATGTGAAACATTTTTCTAATTATACTACAAAGAGGTTGGGATGCAAGGAGAATTTCCGTGACAGAACATTTCAGCACTGTGCTGTGATATAGTGTAAATGTGGGTATAAAAACTATCGAGGAGGTGGCCACCATGAATCGAACTCTAACGGCTTTTACGTTATGCTTTTTTGCCGTTGTTGTTGCCATCTCTCTGGCAACAACAACGATCCAGGCGAGAGCGGCAACTGATGGGATAGTAGATCCATACCAGGCGTACAGCTATGAAACGATGCTGGAGGATGCGACCGAACTTCAACGACGGTATCCGGAACTGATCCGTCTTAAAACCATAGGAACATCGGTGGAAGGCCGGAATCTTTTGCTGATCGAATTCGGCAACGGTGACAGAAGGATCTTCCTGAATGGAGCGACCCATGCTCGTGAATACATTACGACGTCCTACTTGATGTATATGATCGATCAGTATGCTCATGCTTATGCAAATGGTGGAATTTACGAAAACTTTGATATCAAGACGGTCCTGGAAGGTGTAACATTCGCCATCCTTCCCATGGTCAATCCAGATGGAGTGAACCTGGTGCAAAACGGACTGTACTCAACACAGGATCCTGCTGCTGTGGCAAGGATCCCGATCCATCGATACGACAGAGAAGGTTACATTTCCTGGAAAGCAAATATAAACGGAGTCGATCTGAATCGCAATTATCCAGCGAATTGGAACGTGGACCGAGCCGTGAATGCGCCATCCTCCAGCCGGTTTAAGGGATACACTCCTTTAAGCGAGCCGGAGTCGATTGCAATTATGAGGTACCTAAACTCGAACATGAGCTGGGCATACATCTCGTTTCACTCCCAGGGCGAGGGAATTTACGGTTGGAACGATCCAGGCGAATGGTATTCCCAGCAACTCGATTCAATGGTTGCTCGCATCATGGAAGAGAGCGGGTTTCGGAAGTTGACTGGTACCAGCGATAATAATTACGGGACGTTTGGAGACCACATTCGATCCACATTCCATAAGCCGATTTTAACGATCGAACTTTGCGAGTATGTGGGAAGTTATCCATATCCGGATGAAGATTTTGATCGCGTATGGTCGCCCGCCAAAACTGTGAGCCTGATCATCGCTGAAGAAGTGATGAAAATGGATGCGATGTCATACTGGGCGTTTCAAAGTGACTATTTATACCGTAAGCTAAGTCGCAACCTATTCATTACTATGTTCACGCTTCATTTTTTGCCATGAGGGTATAAAACCGTATGAAATCAATTTCCAGCACGGGGGTGGTTACGATGAAGAAAAACAAAACATGGATATTGATCATGGTGATAGTACTGTTGCTAGCGATTCTGACCGGTTGTCAAACAACCGGCGAAAATCCGCCTTTGGAAGAAGAACCTGAGGTTGGAGAAAATACAGTGCTGATCGAAAATTACAAATACGCACCGGCAGAAATAACGATCCAAGTGGGTGAGTCCGTTACATGGATCAATAAAGATGCGGTCCGGCATACGGCGACCGGAGACGACTTCGACAGCGGCTTGCTTGGCAAGGACGAATCCTTTACACAAGTTTTTGACAAAGCCGGAACCTACGCCTACATTTGTACACCGCATCCTTACATGAAAGGGACTGTGATCGTAACAGAATAAAGAACTAAAAAAAACCGTCTCTTTTGACCAGGAGACGGTTTTTTACTTTTATTTTTCTTTCTGGGTATTGATGGGCAACACCCCAGCCATTTCGCCGATGACATTCACCAGGTCGCTGCCTGTTGGGACCACGATTTTAGAATTGTCTTTCAAGGCCGTTTCCATCGCCTGGAGTTTTCGTAGAAGTTGTGCATTGCCGACGAAAAACTCTTGCGCTGCCTCGTTGACAAGTTTGATTGCCTGTGCCTCTCCTTCGGCTTCCAAGATCTTGCCTTGCTTGATGCCTTCCGCGCGTTTGATCTCTCCGCGCTTGACGCCGTCAGCGGTGGTTTCTGCGGCAGTCGCAAAATCGATTGCAGCTATTTTTTCGTTTTCCGCTTTGACGACTTTATTCATTGTCTCCTGGACATCTTTTGGAGGATCGATCTCTTTCAATTCGGTTCGAGTGATCTCGATTCCCCACTTTTGCGTTTCGTGTTCTAAGGTCGCGTGAAGATCAGAATTGATGACGCCGCGCTCGCTGTTGGCGGATCGCAGTGACATGGTTCCGATGATGTTTCGCAGCGTTGTTCTTGCCAGATTGACGACTTGATACCGGTAATCGTTCGCATTGTACTGAGAAGCTTTTACGCTTTCTTCCACCGGTTTGACTCGGAAATAGACCTGAGCGTCTACAGTGGCATTGAGATTGTCATTGGTTATGATTACTTGGGGTTCTGCATCCACCATCTGTTCGGTCACATTGACTTTGTATAAATTTTGAACAAAGGGGATGATCCAGTGAAAACCCGGCTCTGCATACTTGCTATACTTTCCCAGGGTTTCGATCAACCCCCTGTGGGTCGGGCGGACGATTCGGACGCCCTTGGTGAAGATGGCCACAACGACCAGCGCGATTACAAGATAGATGATTTGATCAAACATGTTGTACACTCCTTTTCTATTGGGGTTTGTCCCCATGCCCGGTCAGATACGTGCCGTAGCGTCGGTCCTCTTTCAGAATGTGGTTGGTGATCCAGACCGATATCATGTCGACCAGATATCCATAGTAGTGGTTCCCTTTGTCGACGGAGGTATCGTTAAATGCCTTTTCCACTTGAGCAATAAAGCCGTGATGCTCGCCAATATGTGTGATGGAGAACGGATAATTGTTTTTCAAAAACAATGCTTCTTCGAACTCGAAGTGGTATTTTAGATACTCTTTCAATTCTAAAAAGACAACCGCCAACTCATCATCTCTCACATCTTGACTGTCGGATAACGCCAAATGAGCCAATTTGCGGCCGATTGCAGACATCCTCTTGTGCTGGTCATCGAGCTCTTTGATACAAATGCAGTATTTGTCATTCCATTCAAACTCGGGGATCGCTTTCTCAGGCGGTGTCGTTTCTCTGATAAGATCCCATATGGCAGAGTCGGGAAGAGGTTTGCTGAACAAATACCCTTGCATTTGATGGCATTGGTTTTGAATCAGATAGTCCATCTGCTCCTGTGTTTCGACACCCTCGGCGAGAACGGTCATTCCCAGTTTTCGGCCGAGTGCGATGATCATGTCGGTAAAACACAAACGATCTTCTCTCTCTGTGATGGCATCAACAAAGACTTTATCAATTTTTAATACATCGAACGGGAGGGCATTCAAATTGCTCAAAGAGGAGTAGCCCTTTCCAAAATCGTCCAATGCAAATCGTATCCCTCTAGAACGAAGCGTCTCGATTTTTGCGAAAATGGCATCAAATGAAGAAAGCAATACGGACTCGGTGATTTCCAACTCCAGGTACTTTGGCTCAAGGCCAATCAATTCGAGAATGGCCAGCACAGAGTCCGCAAAATCATCCTGAAGCAACTGTATGACAGACACATTCACCGAGACCGTAAATCCGAAATACCCTTTTGCATGCAGGCGCTTTGCGAAGAAGCAGGCATTTCGTATCACCCATGCGCCGATAGGTATGATCAGATGGTTGAATTCGGCGATGCTGATAAATTCTGCTGGAGACACCAATCCCAGTTTGGGATTCTTCCAGCGTATCAGAGCTTCAAAACCGGTGATTTTCTTTGTCGAAAGATCCAGTTGCGGTTGGTAATACAGTTCAAACTCATTATTTCCCAATGCAGAGTACAGTTCTCTCTCCATGGTTGTGCGCTTTTCAATGAGCCGTGATAAGGAGGGCTCGTAAACCGTGCACTTGTTTCTGCCGATTCCTTTTGCCGAATTCCTCGCGACGTCGGCGTTGCGCAAAAGTTCTTCGCTGTTGGCTCCGTGCTCCGGGTATCGGACGATACCAATACTGACCGTCGTATGGATCGAGCCGAATAGCAAAACGATCGGATCCTTAAAGCACTGGATCACTCGCTTGGCGCAGACGAGCAGTTCGTCATCGGTCACATGTTCCGGCAGCAAAAGCGCAAATTCGCCGCCGTTCAATCGATAGAACGTGTACGTGCTCTCAAAGAATGCAGTGAGCCGCTTTGCTATCTCTACGATGAATTTGTCTCCGGCAGAATACCCTAATGTGTTGTTGACCGACTTTAAATTCTCGACATCGATATAGAGCAATGCACAGGAGGAATCTGGCGAATTCTGCAGAACCTTCTTGATATCTTCGTGCAGACCGAGTCGGTTTCGCAGCCCTGTCAATTCGTCATGGTTTACAAGGTAGCGTAATCGGTTTTCATTCTCTTTGAATTGACTCACATCGCTGAACACAGTCACAAAGTACTGTTGCTGAGGTGAATAGGCGTTTATGAGGAACCATTTGTCCAGCGGAGCAGAATAGGACTCAAACGAGATCGATTCTCCTTTCATTGCGACGGTGCCATAGAGTCCGATCCAGTCGGTCTTGTCTTCTTTGAGAGACGGAAGCAATTCGCTGACCGCTTTGCCGAGTACATTCTCTCTCTTTAGACCGGTGAGCGTTTCAAAATGGGAATTGACTTCCAGATATACATAGTCGCAAGGCGTGCCCGTATCATCAAGAATCACCTTGTGCAACGCGAAGGCATTTGTCATCCGATCGATGATCGTTTTATAAAACTCGACGTGAGAATGGACGGCGTCGAAGGCACTTCCGACCTTGCCATCCAAGCGCTCTTTGAAATCCATAAGCACCTCCAATCAACTTTCTGCTATATTATACCATGAAATATACTTGGAGGTACACAAAGACAACGATCGGTCTACTTTTGGCGATGGAGATCGGCGGCGTTTTGCGCCAATGCGCCTTCCGGTGCTCCAGCAAGGCGGTTTCTGCATGAAACCCGGGCTGCTCCAGTATGGATTTGATGTCTCCGAGGGGAACCTCCAACTCACGAAAAAACATGATCTGCTGCAGTCGGTCGATCTGGGCCGATCTCATCGTTAATGTCAAGAAAAACTATGGCAAAAATCAAAAAAGCCATCTCCTTTGCTTGGCAGATGGCGATGTTGAAATTCTAAACAGGAACGTATTCTTGCCTATAGTGGCATCACGACGCGACCGTATTCGTGATTGATGATCTGTCCCATGGCGCTGTAAATCGCTGCAAGTCCACAGAAGATTCCCACGTACCCAGCGACGGTGTGCACCGCTGCAGAACCGGTGAAGTTCGCCTCTGAGAGCAAAAGGAACAAGAGCGTCAAGGAACCGAATACGACTTGAAGGGCACGATTGTGTTTAAACGTCCCGATGAACATAAACCCGGTGAACAGACACCAAAGCGCCAGATAGAATCCCATGCTGGTAGCATCAGCGGCTTGGATTCCTTTGAAAGGAGTTGTCCAAATCAAGATCAGCGACCACCAGAAGAAACCATAAGCTGTAAAAGCCGTTGCACCGAAGGTGTTGTTCTTTCTAAATTCCATGATTCCGGCGATGATCTGTGTGGCTCCACCAAGCGCCAATCCCATAGCAACGATGACGATAGAGAGCTCAATGAAACCGGCATTGTGCAAGTTCAACAAACAGGTGGTCATGCCAAAGCCCAACAGACCAAGAGGCGCAGGATTTGCAGTATTTAATGGAATGGATTGTGGAGACATTTGATTACGTCCTTTCAAAACAGATGATATTTGCCTAACTTTCAAATTGTATCATTTGTTTCAAAAAAATACAAGCCTACTTCATCAATTGATCCAACATATCTTTGATGATACGGATCTCCCGTTCCCGGTAGCGCGTGACGAAGATGTCCTTGCGTTGGACGAGATCTTCCTTTAGTTGTTGGATCTCACTGAGAAGTGCAAGGCGTGCAGAGACCGGATCCTTGCGTTCGATTTGTGCGGTCAGGATGCCGCGGTATCGCTCGACTGCTTTTGCAACAGCATCGGCCCAGGACAGGTACAAAGAATCACCTGCCGCATCCCCCAATTTACGTATAAACATCCGGTTGTCGCAAGCAAACATCACAGTATTGGCGAGGTCCTCTGCGTCCTCCCGAATCAACAAAGCATTCTGCTCATGGACGGCCCGTTCGGCGGCACAGCTTCCCTGAATCAAAAGGCTGGGACAGGAACAGGCGGCAGCCTCCGTCACAGCGATGCCATTGGTGTCGAAGGTGGAAGGAAACAGGAACAGATCCGCAAGGCAAAAGTACACACGCAGCAACTCGCGGTCATAGATCGCGCCGGTAAAGACGCATTCTTCCTCTAGTCCACATTCCTTCATGTAGGCTTCGATCTCAGGCTTGTCATAGCCGTCACCGACAAAAAACATACGGAAGTTGTATCCCTTTGATTTTGCGATTCTCAAGCCGTCAAGAATCAGACGTGTTCCCTTGTACCACATCATACGGCCTACAAAGAGGAATACTGGCGTGCCCGGCTCAATGTCGTACTGCTTGGCCAGCCGGTCGATTTCCGATTGGGACGACCGACCTTTCGGGAAATCCGTGCCGTTGTCCATAACGATATAGTCACCCTCGTAACCGAGGCTTCGGAGGTTTTCCCCCGCACCCTCGGATACGACCCAGACTTCATCGCAAGTATTGATGTTGGCTACGAGGATGCGCATGGAAGCGCTGCGGAAATGATTGAACGGCAAGACACGCCGGAATTCGATGTCGAATTTTGTATGATACGTCAGGATGACAGGCGCCGAACTGCTGAAACGAACGCTGCGGGCTAAAATGGTCGACATGAAGGGACTGTGGGTGTGGATGATATCCATTTCTGCCTTGATGAGTCGATTCAAAACCAGGGGGTCCAAAGGGTTTCCGGCACGGTATCCGAGTTTGCGGTTGACATAAACGCTAGGATAGCGAATCACTTCAAATGGATAGTCATCAACAACTCTGGGGTACCAAGGTGTAGCGACAATGACGTTGCCGTGACTTTTCTGGATCTCCTTTGCATAATTGACGGTGGTGTTTGCAACACCATCAATGGTTGGCGGGAAAGAATCATTGAAGATCCCGACGGTAAGATTCGACATCATGCTTCCCTTTCGCAGCCGAAAATCAAACGATATGACTCACGGACGCATTCACAAACTCAACAAACAGGGGATGGGCTCTGTTTGGACGGCTTTTAAACTCGGGATGGAACTGCACACCGACAAAGAAATCGTTTTTAGGAACCTCCACGACTTCTACGATACGACCATCCGGGGAGGTGCCGGTGACCGAAAGTCCGGATTCTTCCATCAACTCCCGGTAATCGTTGTTGAACTCATAACGGTGGCGGTGGCGTTCGGCGATTTCTTCCATTTGATATGCGTTGAAGAGCAATGATCCTGGGGCGACTTTGCAGGGATAGCTCCCAAGGCGCATGGTGCCGCCCTTTTGCGTCGTTCCGATCTGATCCGGCATGAGGTCGATGACCATGTCAGTTCCACCGCGATCAAACTCTCCTGAGTCTGCACCGGGAAGTCCACATACGGTTCGGGCATATTCGATCACTGCGATCTGCATACCCAGGCAGATACCCAAATATGGAACATTCCGCTCTCTGGCATATTTACATGCCGCGATTTTTCCCTCGATCCCGCGGGTACCAAATCCTCCGGGAATCAGTATGCCATTACAGGAGGCTAGTAGCCGGGAAGCGCTTTCATCGGTGACATCCTCGCTGTCGATCCACTTGATCCTAACTTTGGTGCCGACATGAAACCCTGCATGATACAAAGATTCCACTACGGAGAGATAAGCATCGTGGAGGCGTATGTATTTGCCTACGATACCTATTTCGATCGTATTTTTCCGATCCCGTATCCGGGTCAACATGTCTTCCCACGAGGTCAGATCCGGTTCGCTCGTCTTTAAGTTTAATTCCCGGCAAACCACACTGTCAAGTCCATTTCGGTGGAGCCGCATCGGCACCTCGTAGAGGTTGGGAAGTGTCAGGTTTTCTATGACACAATCCGGCTTCACATTGCAGAAGAGCGATATTTTTTGGCGGATACTGTCGTCGATCGGTTCGTCAGCCCTGGCGACGATAATATCTGGAGAGATCCCCATGGCTCGAAGCTCTTTGACCGAGTGCTGGGTCGGTTTTGATTTGTGCTCGTTGGATCCTTTGAGGAAAGGCACCAAAGTCACGTGAAGGAACAGGCACTGTTCTTTGCCTTGTTCAATGGCGATCTGGCGTATCGCCTCTAGAAACGGCTGGCTTTCCATATCTCCGATGGTGCCGCCGATTTCTGTCAAAACAACATCGGCTCCGGTATTCTCGGCAACCGCATAGACAAATTCTTTGATTTCGTTGGTGATGTGAGGAATGACTTGAACCGTTTCACCCAGATACTCGCCGCGGCGTTCCTTGTTGAGAACGTTCCAATAGACTCTGCCGGAGGTCAAGTTGGAGTATCGATTCAGGTCCTCGTCGATGAAACGTTCATAATGGCCGAGATCCAGGTCCGTTTCCGCCCCATCCTCGGTCACAAAAACCTCGCCGTGCTGAAAGGGATTGATCGTTCCCGGATCTACATTGATATAGGGATCCAATTTCTGCGCCGCCACTTTCAAGCCTCTTGCTTTCAGCAGACGGCCAAGCGAGGCAGCTGTGATTCCCTTTCCCAACCCGGAGACCACTCCGCCGGTCACGAAGATATATTTCGCCATTTTCATCACCTCCATAAAAAAATAACGTACACAATTCACCTCCACTTGTCAAGCGCGGGCCTTTGTTAAGAGTAAGTAAAATTTGAACAAAGCAGTTATTCGTATAAAAAAACATGCTATAATAACACTGTTGAATTTGCCCAAGGGCTCTTATGAATGGAGAATGAATGATATGGTCACATTTAAAGACGTAAAACACAACAAAGAAATCAATACTTATATAGCAAAAGCGGACGAAACCATGGAGGCCATGGGTTATACGGAGCATTCCTTTGCTCATGTCACCAAAAGCGCTGTCAGGGCGGCAGAGATTCTCCAGGTTCTCCAGTACCCGGAGCGCGTACTGGAGTTGACGAAGATCGCCGGATATATGCACGACATCGGCAACGTGATCAACCGGCAGGCTCATGCACAAAGCGGAGCTATCATGGCATTCCGTATTTTAGACAAGCTGGGAATGGATCCTGAAGAGATCGCAATGGTGGTGACGGCCATCGGACATCACGACGAAGGGTCGGCGGTGCCGGTCAATGCGATCGCCGCGGCACTGATCCTGGCGGACAAGAGCGATGTGCGGGAATCCCGGGTTCGAAACCGGGGAACGATCGATGGATTTGATATCCATGACCGTGTCAACCATGCGGTGAAAAAATCAGAGCTTGAACTGGATGAGAAGAACGGTACGATATCGCTTCACTTGGAGATCGATACGGAATTCAGCTCCGTCATGGATTACTTTGAGATATTTCTTGGACGGATGAAGCTCTGCCGTCAAGCTGCTGAGTTTCTTGGACTTCGGTTCAAACTCGTAGCCAACGGCGTCGGATTGATGTAGGAGGTTCTCTAGTGGACATAACGTTTGAACTCTATCAAGAACCTGATTTTGAAGAACTGGCTACTATGATCTTCGCCCTCTATACCGAGGATCCGGAAGGGGAGCGCCTGACTCTTGAGAAAATAAGACTCACTGTGACGGAGGCTGAAAAGCATAAAGATAAACTGGCGATCTGGATCTTTCGACGCAAGGGTATCGTTGCAGGCTATGGCATACTGAACTTTTTTTGGAGCAACGAGTACGGAGGAGACATCGTCAACATCGATGAGATCTACGTAAAAAGCGAAGCCCGGGGGTTGGGCATCGCAACTATGTTCATCGAGAGCCTCTCTCTGATGTATCCAAAGGGGTGCGCGCTGAAGCTGGAGGCATCCCATTCCAATATGAACGCAATCAAATTTTACAGGCAGATCGGCTTTGAAGAAGCGCCCAATCTACATATGATACGAAAGCAATCAAGATAGACAGGAGAATCAGGCGTGCCGAGTACCAGAAAAGACAGCAGCGCAAATCTCCAGGGACAGCGATATTTTGTCCTTGTTTTTGCGTTGTTTTCCGGATGGCTACTTACATTTCCTTTCGAAGGACGCATACTGTATTCCTTGTTCGAGTCAAAGGGCATCGAAGCGAGCGGATTTGCCCTGGTTGTCATTGCCTGCCACTTTGCCGGCTTATTGACAGCAGGAATTATTGTGCGAACATCCCAACGGGCCGAGATCGTCGTTCAGGCGATGCTACTTGTCTGTGCAGCATGCACTTCCCTTTACTTCACTTCGCCGGGATTCCACTGGTTCATTGCTTTGCCGGTTGCCGGTTATGCAGCAGGGATCTGCCTGGCCTCCTTCGGATACTTCTTTCATCGACTAACGGTGCGGGGGCAACGATTTCGGACTGCAGCGGATATGCTGATCGCTTCCAACATTCTCATGATCTTGTTAAATGTAACTTCGATGGAAGCGCCGCCGACCCTAATGCTCTCGATCGCCATTCTGCTGCTTTTGTTTTCCTTTCTTTTGTCCGGCCGTCTTTTCCGATTGCCGCAAGCGGTCTCAGATGATGTTTTTGGTAATGGAAGTTCAGGAAAAGGATCGATCGGCATTTATCCTTTACGACCGCTTTTGATTCTTTGCCTTTTTATCGCTGTCGTTACGATTGACTCGGGCCTGATGTACCGGGTCGTCAATCCGAACTATGCCCATTTGGATTGGCTCGCCGGATGGTACTGGGCGGTTCCCTATGTGGCAGTGTTGTTACTGCTGAGAAATCTTCCCGGGCGGATCGACCGTACCTACTTCCTTTACATTGCGATCTCGATGATCGGAGTCTCGTTCTTGGGATTCATGATTCTGGATCGATCGGTAGCATCCTATCTCATTGTAAATACATTGATGATGGGGGCGAGCGGGGTTTTCGATCTGTTTTGGTGGAGCATTCTGGGAGAGATGCTGGATGACTGGCCGAATCGCGCACGACTTTTTGGCGCCGGACTCGCCGCCAATGTTTTAGGGATCTTGATCGGCGGTTCCATTGCATCCAGAATCGCTGAGCCCTCTATCGTAGCACTTTTTGTTGTCTTTGCGGTTTTGATTCTCCTGCCTGTCATGAACCGGCAACTGTCTGCAGTCCGATCAGACCATGCATTTTTATCGAGGGCCGCTGAGTACATCGCACAGGGTGATGATCACGACGTAGAGAATTCTGCAGCGGTTTCATTGCTGACAAAAAGAGAGCAGGAAATCATAAATCATCTGTTGACCGGCAGGACAAATCGGATGATCGCTGCAGAGCTGCACTTGAGCGAAAACACAGTTAAGACCCATGTCAAGAACATATACGGGAAGTTTGAAGTGCAAAGCCGAACGGAACTTCTACGTCGGTTTCTTGATGACAGAGCGAATAAATTATGACACTTTATTTGAAACTCACCCAAACGGGTGAGTTTTTTTTTATGACATTCGCAGTACTATGTAAACAGCGTAAGGAGGGGATTCCATTGCGAAAGATTCGGTATCGTTTTATTCAGGCCATTTCTTTGACTGCAATTTGTATGATAGCTTTCTTCGCGGCAATGCTTTTTTGGCTTTCTGCATCGGATCATCCGCAGGTGCTTATATTGATGCTGTTCTTTGCGGTCGGAGGAGCCATTGCAATCGTATGGCTGTTCCGATCGGTGCGCGATCTGACCACAGGCCGACTTATCTGGGACAACCAGATATTACAAATACCCGTCGCCAAACTCGACGGAACCTTATTGAATGATATGCAAATGGTGGTATCCGGGTTTGGAATTCTGATGAACTCCAAAGTGATACGGTTCAATCAGGATGGGATCAAACTGTTATCAGTTAAAATCGGTGCCGACTCCATTGGTTTGCGCTATGGCGCAGGGGAGAGGATACATGAGGCTACTTTGTTGTTTCAGTCATTAGAAAAGGAGAAGCTCCAGGCTATCATTGAAGCGTTTCGTTATGAGACCGGTGTCGAGCCGGAGTTGGGAGACGACATGTATGTACTCATCCAAGATTCTTGATCCGGCTTTTTCGAAATATGTGAAGGACTCCAATCGTTGGTCGATGTGGTTTGCTTCGTTCCTGGCCATCGTGGCACTTTCCGGCTTTTATATCTACGGAGAGACGTCTTCTGAAATGGACAATCCGGAATCCGCAGGAATCGGAGCAATCATAGCATGCATGTTCCTGTTGATTGGCCGATCATCCACTCGAAAACGGAGACGAAACAAAACCTGGGACGGGTACGTTACAGATAAAAAAATTAAAAAGAAAAGCAAAAACATTGGAAGCGGCAGTGACGAACACTGGATCAATGTTTTGGTATATACGGTCACGATCGAAAGCGAAGATGGGAGACTGGTTCATTTGACCGCTGACGACGACAGCACAGTCTACGACTACTACGAGATCGGAGACAGGGTCCGTCACCACAAAGGTCTCAATTCCTTCGAAAAATACGACAAATCCAACGACACGATCATTTTCTGCAATGCATGCGCCAGCAAGAACGACATCAAGGACGATCTGTGTTTTCGCTGCAAATGCCCGCTGTTGAAATAGATCAAAGAATGAGGAGGAGAAACATGAGGATGGGTATTCGTAAGTTATCAGTTGCTGTTTTGATTTTACTCGTCGCCTTGAGTGTCGGGTGCGGGGGAGAAGAAACCGCAGCTTCTCCGGAGAGCCTTGACGTCGCCGGTGATTATAGCGGCACTATGACATTTACAAAGGTGGAAGTGGTATATGATACCGATGATGAAGAACGGTATTATCAGCCCGAGGAACCCAGCGACTATCGAACAGACAACAATGAGTTCGTTTACACGATGCCAGGAGAAGAAGGATTCGACGATACGGTACTATCGCTGAAGTTCTATGAGGAGGGCACCATCGTTAAGGCCAAAGGAACCATCGTACAGACCCATTCGGAAACCGGTTGGGTCAATGAACTAACGCTGGAACTGACCAAAGCGGATTCCTGAAGAAAAGCGAGGTGAATGAATTGGATACTGCACAAACTGCAAAAAAACCACTGATCAGCACGATCATTTCCATGATGGTCAGTCCGGCAAAGGCATTGAAGTCATCGGTGGCAAAGGTGCCCTGGTACTTTTCTGTCGCTGTTTCGGCGCTGGCGTTTGGACTTTTCTTTTTTCAGACCGGGTTCGATTTGTACAAAACTGGTCAAAAGGGCTTCAGCTTTGCCCTGTTTTCTGCCGGAGCCGGAATCGCCTACGGCCTTATCATCATACCTTTGCTTGGAGGAATCCTTTGGCTCATCATGAAACTGGTGAAAACGGAGAAAAGCATCAGCTGGGCGATTTCCTCTTTCTGCCTTAGTTACAGCGGCGCCATGATCTATGGGGTCCTTGGGATCCTCTTCTCCGTCGTGCTTGGCTGGAAGACGGCTGTGGCCTTTGGAATCACCGGAGTGCTCTGGGCCACCGGACCGATCATCGCGACCATACGGGAGATGACCAAAGAAAAAAGTGCGCTGGGGATCGTGTTGGCGACGATCATAGGAGCAATCATTCTCTTCTCCTGGTCGTTGTTTGCAGCGTTATAGAAAGGGGGTGGGTCATATGGAAGAATTAACAAAAGGCAAGGGTATGCGAAGTTTTATCAGACACTTGTGCTTCGCTGCTTTCGGAGTATCGGCGCTGATTGACATGTCAAATCCCTTCAATCCGGTCAATCTGATCTTTGGAGCAGTGATCGGTGTGCTCTTCGGTATCGTATGCCGCGCCTTCTTGTCTGGGATCGTAGGATCTATGAACGGAGCATTGAAGAAAGAGCACGGGAAAAAAGCGGTATCTTATGCCGTAGGTAAGGGGATGACCTATCTGGTTCCCTTCGCCACGATGGCCGCTCTGGCAACCTTCCTGCTGGGATGGTCGGTGCCGGGAGGATTCCTGTCTGCCGGACTCATGACCGCCGGCGTGGCTAGTTCTTTGGAAATCGATAAGCTCAAAGGAACGACTTCGATCAAGAACAGCATAGCGACTTCCGTCGTCTGTGGCGCATTTGCCGCAGTCTGGACGATCGGCATACGATTCGCAGGCATGGTGCCGCCTTATATTGAAGGCGGAATACAATTATTGGGTTCCCTTGTTGGAAACCCGTTGCAGTAGGAGGTGAAGTCATGAAAACGCAAAAGAGAAAACAAAGGATCTGTGCGTTAGCGGCTACTTTCCTGCTGCTGGTTTCATTGCTCCCGCTTTCCGTCTTCGCGGAAGACGCCGGTGAGGCGCCGATTCCGCCCTACGAGAAGACATTGCATCAGAACGGAAGCTGGAATTTGGAATACGTAGACCTGAACGGTGATGTCCGCGCAGTCGTCGGCTATCGGGGAAGCTGGGTCACGGACCCAGAACGCTTATATTCTATACCAGATCCTGCAGCGCCGATTCCTGTAACGATTCGGAGCGACAGTTTTATTACTGCGATCCATGTTCCTTATTCCTATCCATCGGAATTGCCGGACCTGGATGCCGTCAATGCAATGGTGATCGACTCCGCCGGGAATTCCTACGGGCCGTTTCTAATGACCCCTTACCTTGTACAGGGGGAAGCAGATCCGGTTTTCACCACCGACGCTGACGGCAATGAGGTGGTAGCAGAAGCAGAGCCCCAAGACATATATGTCAACTATACGGCTTCCATCGAAGATGGACTTCTCGTGGAAAAAGGTGAATACTTTATTCATACGACCGACAACAGCAGGATCGTACGTAACGGGCAGACCGGTCAGGACGGGGCGGCTATGGTCGTCGGTGTCGACTACGATGCATGGTTGAAGTATATGGAAGCGATGGAATCCTATGGGATCGTTGAGCCTTATGACTTCACGGGACGATACAGCATCAATTTTGAAACGTTAAAAACCAGCACGCTCATGGGCGCGGTCAACCCGCCGTCCATCAGCATGAGTCTGAAGGATTTTGAGTTGACGGTGTTAGATCAGGGCGAGGTCATACAACTGATCGGAAAGTATGAAGGACTCCCGTTTTCCCAGATGTGCCCCGTAATCGAGCGGACAGAAAATTTTGTTTCCGCTTCTCTGGAAGCGGAGATGGACCTGACACGACTTCCTTATAAAGCCAGAATCGCCGGGTTTGGATTGATCACTTTGGAAAAACCAGACAGTGGTCCAGCAGTCTTTCAACTGCTCGGCGAGGGAACCTACGAAAGGGCAGCTTCCGCAGACAAGGGGGCCGACTACAATACTTACAACATGCAGGCGTCCGGCGTCCTTGCGGGAAAGGATCTTCCGCCATATGTGACAGCAGCGCTTGCTGGTCTCATGAGCAAAGCCGGAAACGTTCCCGGTCCCGACAATGCAGGACAAGCAGCAGTCGGAGCCTTGTTCCCACCGTTGGCAGCCGTTGTGGCAAATGCGATCCAAAGTGCTCTGTTAAAACAGGAGCAAGCAAAAAAAGCGAAAGCAAAAGCAAAGAAAAAATCCGGACAGAGGGATAAGGACTGGTATAAAGACAAATATCCCGGAAAAACGGATGCGGAATTGGCGATGATCATGATGGCCGACGCGATGGGCAGCACCGACAATCCGGATGACGATCCAAACTCTGTCGGCGACAATGAAACCTTTGGGGCATCCGAAGGCGACAGCGCCGGCGATTCGCGGGACGAATACGATGAACCCGCAGAGGATGAGTACGAAGCGTCTGCGGAAGAAGAGGCGTTACCAGAGGAGACCAAGCCAGAACCGCCACCGGCGCAGGAACCTCCGGTTGAACCGGCTTCTGAGTCTGCGCCTGAACCTCAGCCAGAGCCGGAGCCGCCGGCGAAACCGGAAACCATGAACGTGCAGATCGACGCCAAGGGCACTACGGTGGAATTTGTCAAAGATCCGGTCACAGGCGAGTGGGTCAATCCGGAGACGGGAAACACGTTCAACCCGGAAATTCAAAAGACGGCGGAACTGGGTTTTGAAAAAGACAGGGAAGCGCTGGCCAAAAATCGGGAGGTCAATGATGCCAGCAGCAGCGAATGGGACAAAAAGCTTCGAAACGATAACAAAGCGAGGAAAGAAGCGCTGGAAGTCGCCAATGTGCAGGCAAAAATCATGTCCAAATATGGAACGACGAATAAGCAGACCACATTGGACGCACTTGGCAGACACCAAGCAGCGGACGAGGCGGTTGCCAAGGCTTACATAAGAGCTGGACATGTCGCTAACGCTTACGAACAAGCGGCCAAGGTGACGGTAAATGTTGCGGATGCGGCGATTGACGGCATGGGCAATGCCCTTGGACCGACGGGACGAGCAATCCGTGCAGGATACAAAACAGCGAAAGGCATCGCAGAAACCACTGCAGAGCAGGGACTCAGCTGGCAAAACGTAGGCTCCGGATTTGTTAAGGGCGGCCTGGATGCGGCGAGCGATTTCACCAATCCCAAATGGAGCGCAAAGACACAGCAGGCGGTGAAGAGCGGACTGCAAATCGGAAGCGAAATCTTCGGCGAAACCACCAGCAGCAAAGGCAAAGGATTCGTGGAAGGATTGAAAAAGGGTGTCGTAAAGGCCGGGCTCGACGCGATTCCTGATGCAACAAGCAAAGGGTTCGGTGGCGATGTGCTCACGACGCAACTAAAGAATGGCCAAGTTCGATTGGCAAGAAACACCGTGGGTCAGTGGTCCGGCAAAGTGGTGACAAAAAATGTTGCAGAAAACTTTATAAAGCAGAAAACCGACAGGCAATTGGTCCAGACTGGCGTGAAGACTGTGGTTAACCTCACCAATGAATACGTCATCAAGCCAAGAATGTAAAGAGAAAGGGAACAAAACGATGAAGCTTTCAATGAATGAGATCGCCTATTTGGCTGACCGGTTTCCACAAGCTACCACAATCAGCCTGTTTCAAACGACCCGGGCCGCGACCAATGGCAACGAGGCGGCAACACTGGCAGCAAAGGGAGTACTGGAGGATGGAGTCATAGCCGCTGCGGCCCGTCCGGTTCTGGAAATCCTTGCCGATGCCAAGCAGGCAGCGAGGCTGATTGTTCGGGATGGACTTACGGTTCTGGAAGCCTATGCCTACCGTTTAGGAGAGACAATCGCGTTAGTGGAAAATCAAGGAGAGGATATTGACATCAGTCTGCCGGAAGATTTTTCGCACATTGGATACGATGTATCGCAATACATCGGAACGTCTGCTCGAAAAACCACAGGAATTGAAGTCCTGTTGCCCGAGGAGGAGGCGATGACGCTTCTGGCATTGATCGATGTATACCGTCACTGGACGCTACGTTCCTACCTCGGAGAAGAGGTCGCAGACACGGTGTTGTTGGAAGATATCCAAAGGCAAGCCGCAGCAACCGGAGACAGCAGCTTGACGGATCTGTTCCGCATCAGCTTCGGGTATGAAGCGCCGGAAGAAAACCAAATAAGTCGAGTGCTGGACACGCTTGTGAAAAAAGAGATCGTCACAAAGGAAGACGGCTATCGTCTGCGTCCCGAATATGCCCTGTTTGCGAAGAGCTTCTTGGTGCCGGCTACTTCCCTTCTCGTGGAAAGCTTCTCAATCGATGCAGAAGGACAACTGGTGATCGGCGGCGGGCTTGGTCTGACGGCTGGTGTTTGCGACCATGTATTTTTTCTGGTCGATGCGGAAGAAGTAGAACTGAAAGCGGTTGCCGGTCTTGAGATGATGCAAACCATCGAAGGATTTCTGGCATGCCCGGAATTGTAAAGGAGTTGCAAATGAATCGTGGAATGAAAAAAGCAATCGTAATTTGTCTGCTTGTCCTGCTTGTCTTTGCTACTGGCTGCAGCGATGAAAACGCGACAGGGCCTGCTCCGCCAGCTGCAGAACAGCAAACAGAAGGAGTAGAGCTGCTTTCCGGATATCCGAAAGATGTTTTGCCGCTGTTCAAGGCCCGGTTTGTTGAGAGCACATCCTTTGCAGTCCGCGCAGATGCCAATTGGGTCTTTGGGAAAGACATTTACAACGTCTCCTATACTTCCGACGCAGACCTGAAGGATGTCATGGAATACTACAAAGGGTTGTTGACGGAAATGGATGAAGAATACAGCAATGATGAATCACTTCAGGGGATGATCGGAGAACAACCGGTCGGAGTGATGGTATATGAGACCGAAGACGGAGAGTCCCAGGTGTCCTTGATCATAGGATCAAAGCCGTCAGAATACGTCACAGAAAATCCATATTTCGTCAACTATCCGAGTGATCTGGTGGAACCCTTCGGAAGGGCGGCTTTCTCTGAACAACGATATGAAGTCAGAAATTACAGTAGATTGGAGGAAGTTTACACGGAATCCCACGTCACTAATGTGACGGAAGAGGAATTCAAAGACTTCTACTCAGCCAAATACAGTGGCGCGGACAATCTGATCGAGAATGATCATGAGTATGGCCTGGAATTTCAATGGACCAGCCAAGGATATGTCTGCAGGTCAACGATCAGCAATTATGACGGACCGGGCGATGAATGGGTCACGATCATCGTCTCGAGAGAAATCTAGGTTATCCTCCAAAGGATATCAAAAGGGGTTTTAATAGAACGAAAGAAAGACCATGGTAGGTACAACTGCCATGGTCTTTCTCTTATTGCATGAGCGATTTCTAAATAAACAGGGACATATCGGATTCTTCTGCGTTGCCTAACATTGCTGCTACTCCACCCATTTTTACACCTTCGATCAATTCTTCCGGTTTGATGCCCATGACATCCATGCTCATGGAACAGGCAATCAGCTCAACACCGTTTTCGATGGAGGAACGAATCAGATCTTCCAGGCTATCGATGTTCTTGTTCTTCATGACGCTACGGATCATCATCGCTCCCATTCCGCCCATATTCATTTTGGAGAGCGAAAGTTTTTTCGAGCCTCGTGGCATCATTGCGCCGAACATGCGGCTGATGAAATCTTTTTTGACCGGAACGGGTTCTGACTTTCTAAGGATATTCAATCCCCAGAAGGTGAAGAACATGGAAACCTTTCGGCCCATCGCGGCGCCTCCGTTGGCAATGATAAAGGAAGCGATAGCCTTGTCCAGATCTCCGGAAAAAACGATGATGTTTTTATTGTCTCCGCTGGGGCTGACCACCGGAAGGACGCATCCATCTCTGCAACCCTTTGCCAGTAGCGCGGTAGAAATTCCTTTGTCTGAGGTCAGACCGAGGAAGGTGTTGCCGGTTCTGCGGCACCAGGCTTCGATATCCGCACCGAAGGCCGGATCGCTGCTCAGTACTTCAATGACGTCGCCGTCGACAGCATCGGAAAACGCCTCCGCGACTTTCATGATCGGTCCCGGGCACTGCATTCCGCAGGTGTTGAGTGTTAGTTTGACCGTAGATTCGCTCATCAGAGTTTCCATCGATTTTTTTCCTCCCGCTGCCTCAGTTTTATTGGGCGTTCCTTTGAAAATGCTGGCCCACAGGCGGTAGCCGCCAGCGAGGTTGTAAACCTCAAACCCGTGTTGGGAAAGGAGACGGCTGACGGCGTATCCCTTGAGTCCCATCTGACAGACGACATAAACCGGTTTCCCTGGGATCAAAAGACCGATGTTTTCCCGGACATCTTCTTCCGGGACGTTGATAAATCCTTCCATTGCTCCGTTTTCGAAAGCTACTTTGGGCCGCACGTCAAGCAGGTTCACGCTTCCATCTCTGGGCAAGTCGTTGATCTCGTTCCATTGGAACATTTTGATTTTATTGGTCAGGATGTTCTCTGCAACATACCCTGCCATATTGACCGGATCTTTTGCCGAAGAGAATGGGGGCGCGTAGGCAAGCTCCAGATTGGTCAGGTCATAGACTGTCATCTTGGCCCGCATCGCGGTAGCAATCACGTCGATCCGCTTGTCTACGCCGTCATATCCAACGATTTGGGCGCCGAGCAGGAGTCCATCTTCTTTCTGGAAGATGATTTTGATCGACATATTGGTAGCGCCAGGATAGTAGGAAGCATGGGATGCGGAATAGGTATAGGACTTCTCATAATCAAGGCCCAATTGCTTTGCTCTTGCTTCTGTCAGACCAGTGGTCCCCACGGTAAGGTCGAAACAACGAAGTATGCCGGTGCCCTGGGTGCCGGTATACACACTTGGAAGACCGAAAATGTGATCTGCCGCTACTCTGGCCTGCTTATTGGCCGGGCCGGCGAGGGGGATGTATCCCTTCCCCTCGGTGATATAATCCATGATCTCTGTGACATCGCCGACTGCGTAAATGTCCGGCGAAGAGGTCTGCATATGGTCGTTGATGATGACAGCACCTCTGGGATTCAAAGCGAGTCCGGCTTCCATCGCAAGGGTGTTCTCCGGTCGGACACCGACGGACAGAATGACCATGTCGGTGCTGACCTGGCCTTTGCCGAGAGTAACAAGCAGTTCTTCGTTTTGTTCCTCGATTTTATTGACACCATCTTCAAGGATCAGAGTGACGCCCTTCTGGCGGAGATGATTGTGAACGTCTGCTGCCATATCGTAATCCAGCGGCGCGATCACGTGATCTGCAAACTCGACGATGGTGACGTCAAGTCCTGCGAGATGAAGGTTTTCTGCCATTTCAACGCCGATGTAGCCACCACCGACCACCAAAACCCGCTTTGGCTTATTGTTGTCGATGAACTCCTTGATCCGGTAGGTGTCGGGAATATTTCGCAACGTGAACACCCGCGAGAGATCGACACCCTCCATATTCGGCTTGAGGGGCGCGGCTCCTGGGGCAAGGATCAGTTTGTCGTAGCTTTCATGGTAGACATCGCCAGTCTGAAGATCCTTTACATCAACGACCTTTGCTGAGGGATCGATCGACAGCACTTCGTTCTTGATCCTGACGTCGACACGAAATCTGTCATAGAAGCTTTTCGGTGTCTGTACCGTCAGATCCGCTTTATTTGTGATTTCACCACCAATGTAATAGGGAAGGCCGCAGTTGGCGAAGGAAATATATTCGCCACGTTCAAACATGATGATTTCTGCGCTCTCGTCCAGCCTGCGAAGCCTGGCTGCTGCGGTGGCGCCGCCTGCAACGCCTCCAATGATCAATACTTTCATTTATGCCTCCTGTCGCATTTCTGCATGATTGTTAAAAAATCAACTACATTGATTATAATTTATCTTTTCAAGTCCTTCCGTGACGAAGTCACCGAACATTGCGATTTTTTTGTAGGTGTGCGATAATCGAAACATGAGAGAAATAGATCGGGAATTCATAGAAGGGGCGCTGCCCTTTTGGAAGGAACTGCGACCAGAGGAGAAGCAACGGCTGGAAGAGGGAATCTCTTTGCGTCAACTGCCTGCGGGAACGGTGATCCACGGCGGTACCGGTGATTGCGACGGGCTTTTTTTGTTGCGTCATGGACAAGTGCGAGTGTTTATCGTCTCGGAAGGGGGCAAAGAGATCACGCTTTATCGCCTTTTTGAAAGGGACATCTGCATCTTCTCCGCTTCCTGTGCGTTCAAAAATATCAGTTTCGACGTCATGGTGGAAACGGTCAAAGACACGGAAGCTTATCTGATCCCGACCTGGCTGTATCAGGAATTTCAACATAAGTCCCTTCCGATATCGGAATACACGAATCAGTTGATGGCTTCCCGCTTTTCTGATGTGATGTGGATCATGGAACAAACCTTGTTTATGAGTTTTGACCGAAGACTGGCTTTGTTCCTGCTTGAGCAATCAAATATAGAGGGCAGTGACCGCTTGCCGATCACCCATGACACGATTGCACGCCACATGGGCACAGCGAGAGAAGTAGTGACCCGCATGCTGAAGTATTTTGCCGCTGAAGGGATCGTGGAACTGTTTCGCGGCGGTGTCGTTATCAAGGACCGCAAGAAACTTCTTACTTACTCCTGACGCGACCTTTTGCTTTGAGCATGAACAGCAGCAGCAGAACAAAGTAGACGATCAACAACCCGAAAGTAAGAAAAAGCAAGGGCGTGGATTTTGGAGCCATGCCGATCAAAATCAAGATAGGAGCCGCAAACAGAATGGCGGCGCTGGTCCCTGTCAAAAGATTTCCTGCGGCAGGCGTGCGGAAGGAAGGATCGATCTCACGCAACAATAGCACGCCGGAACTGATCGTCCCGGTCATCATACCAAACATGGAAAGCAAGCCCTCATAGTAATATTGAGGGTATAATTTTTTACAGATCCACTTCAGGTAATAGTAGGTGACGATGCATCCTGCAATTGCCATCAGAGCAAACGGAACCAACAGTCCTGCCAAATCTTTGATCTCGATCGCAGTGATACCGGCTACGACCATTATGTCAAACGCCGCGCCGGAGATGCGGCTCAGAAGATAGTTGTTGGGATACTGACGTGTCATTATTTTCTTGTTCATCAGCCAGATGAAAAACCTTCGGAACAAGAGAGCCAAGAGTGATCCGATGACGAAGTTGAATCCCCAGATCAAGGGCGATATCGTGGCACCGATCCCCGGAGCACGCTGGTTTAGCAGCGAAGTCACAAAATCGGAAAGAAAGAAAGTACACAGATACACAAGAAGGACCAAAGCGGCCTGTATCGAAAACCGGTCGATGGATTCTTCGATCGGGATCTCATTTTCATTCTGAAAGGTCTCCAGCGTGACTGAACCGGAAATCACGTCGTGAGGTTTGATACTAAATTTACCCTGGCGATATAGGAGATTCAAACTGGATACGCCAACGATGCAGGCGCACAGAAATCCTACAGCAGCGAGAGACAACCCGAAGGATTGCCCTCCTGCGAAGCCCAACACCTCATAGGCCGATCCAACATTATTTGCCTGTCCGGGGCCCTGGCCGTAGGCCATGGGGAGAAGTATGCCTGACGCCTTGAACAGATCTGGCATAAAAGTGTAGGCGAGCCCGATGGAAATACCAAGCCCCAATATCCCCTGGAGCAAATAGCAACTTACGATGAGAGCGCCACTCTTTGCTGCGATCATTTCTCCACCGACCGAGGCTTCTGCTTTTCTTGGCATACGCAAAGATAGGGCGATAAAGCCCAGGGCGATGGTATGATAGGTCACCATTTCCATAAATCCACGGTCGATCGGCAAAAAACCCGACATGCGGAGCAGCAAGGCAAGAAAGCCGGCGATCACAGCGGTAGGCATCAGACTCCTTCGTATCACCGGTATTTTTCTACGCAATGCGTTGGCGATCAGCATAACACCGGCCAGAAATCCAAACTGCACCATCACATTCCAAAGCGCCAGATTTGCAGATGAAAAATCCATCGGTCAATCACTCTCCTTCCAGAGGGTTCTCTTTAAAAGGAATCGATAGCATTCCATATATTTTGTTGCGGAACGTGGCCGCGTTGCACGGAGTTCATAGTAATCGCCATTATCGGTGGAAAACACCAAGGACATTCTACCGTGGACTGCCATCGCTGCAATCTGCCGGAAGAGGAACAATTGTGGAACCGATCCCTCCGGCTGAAACTCAAGCCGGTCGGTGAAAAGGGAAAGGCGGCCGGTGCCGAGATTCTCTTCGGATTCCCGTTTCTTGATCCGATACAAGGTTTGATTTTCATCTGCAAAAATAGGGTTTGCGTTGTTTATGCGAAGACGTTCCGACAGGATCTCCTTCATTTTGCCTTGCTGCCACTGATCCCATTCCAGAATCGTTTCAAAGGGAAGCTGTTCACCTTCAGTCGTCTCGAACCTTCCCAACGTGTTGTAACGCAGAGACAGGCCACAGGAACAGGAAAGTCTGTCCCCGGAAGTCGTGATCGTTGCGATGCTCCCGCATGCCGGGCAACAATACAACACGATTTCCAGATGCTCTGACGGCTGTTTGCCTACATAGCGTCCGTTTTCTACCATCGGGTCATCAAAGGCATTGACATATAAATCGCGACGAATGCGTTCGTTGACCTGCTCATCGGTCATTTCGGCGAGTTCTTCCTTTGTATAATGTCCCGCCGGCATCCCGTAGGTCGGACCTTTTCGTATGCTGTGCCCCCATCTGGGCTGTGTGAAGTATCCGCCGGAGAGACGATAGGTGATCAGTCCGACGCCACTTTGTTTTGCCAGCTTTCCGATCGCAGGAGCGATGTCGGTGGTCTCGCCGTTGAAGGAACGGTCGCCCTCGGCAAAAACGCAGACATTGATTCCTGCGTTAAGGGCGCGAAGGATCTTTTTTACCGTTCGCGTATCGTTGGTCGCCTTGGCCCGTGGAATGGGAGCGGCAAGGTAATTGATCAACCTGCTCCAAACGCCCCAATGAAAAATGTGCTCGCTGGCAACAAAATACATATGAGAAGGAAACCCGATCGATATAAACATCGGATCCCAATCGGTGTTATGGTTGGCCAGGATCAAAGCGGGAGAAGGTCGGTCATCGGATTTCTGACAACGATAGTGGAACCGCAGACGAAGATACGGGATCAGAAGGGCGCGAATCAATTTGTATACCACGCGATGCCGTTGCAGTCCGTCCATAGATCCTCCAAAATTCAGATGCTTACAGCTATGATTATAAGGGTTTCCCATAACGGTTACAAGACCAAGTTGTTTCACTTGACCTTTTATTCATCGAAGTATAGAATAATCTCACAAAGTCCGATCCGGCCATTTTTTTCGGGACTTCAGGACATCCGCGAATGGAGCAAAGATTCCAATGATAAAATTCATAGCCAAGCGTTTCGTTCAGGCAGCTATCATACTTCTCATCATCACATGTGTCACATTTCTTCTCATGAATCTCGTCCCCGGAGGCCCCTTCCTCAGCGAAAAGTCTCCCTCTCCACAAGTATTGGCCGCAATGGAGGCCAAGTACGGACTAGACAAACCACTTTTGGTTCAAATGAAAAATTACATTGTCGACTTGGTGCAGGGAGATCTTGGCGTCTCGTTTAAGATGCAAAAGAATCGCCCGGTTTTGAAAATCATAATGGAAATGTTTCCTGTTTCAGCAAAGATCGGTGTGATCGCGTTGATATGGGCGATTCTCTTTGGGGTGCCAATGGGATCGATTGCCGCTTACCACCGCGGGAAATGGGTGGACAGTGTGCTTCGAGTGGTGACGACTCTTGGAGTGTCAATCCCGGGATTCGTCGTCGCGACGGTTCTTTTGATCCTCTTTGGAACGGTCTGGAAAGTTCTGCCCACGGTTGGACTGCTGAGCTGGAAAAGCTATATCTTGCCATGCTTTTCCCTCGCGTTCTATCCGATGTGCTACATCGGGCGGCTTTCAAGGGCCAGCATGCTGGACGTGATCAATCAGGAGTACATCCGTACGGCAAGAGCGAAAGGCGTATCTCCCAGATCCATCATATTCAAACATGCCCTCCGTAACTCCTTTATTCCTGTCCTGACGTATCTGGGACCGCTCACCGCGTACATTCTTACCGGTGGATTCGTCGTCGAATCGGTATTCAACATCCCGGGTCTGGGCCGCTACTTCATTCAGAGCATTCTAAACCGGGATTATCCGATCATAATGGGCACGACGATCTTTCTCGCCGCCTTACTGATCGCGATGAACCTGGTCGTGGATATTTTGTACAAGACTGTAGATCCAAGAATCGATCTGACAAAAGGAGGTGAAGGAGCATGAGGACGATGAAACTGTTTGGATGGTGTTCCTTCCCCACATGGCAGACGGATGTGGAACCTATACTAGGACAACACAGCTATAAACAAGACGATTTTTTCCCTGCTACAGCGGAGGAAAAAGAGAGCTTCATCGAAATGAAGCAAAGCCTATCCTACTGGCAGGATGCCTGGCGTCGTCTGAAAAAAAATGAAGTTGCCATGATATCTATGTTTATCGTCATTGTCATCTTCCTGTTCGCTTTTATCGGGCCGCTTTTCATGGAGAATGATTATGCGACCCAGGTGCGTGGCGACGAAAATCTGCCTATGTCCTGGGACCATCCATTTGGGACGGACAATCATGGAAGAGACCTCATGATCAGAACGATGTTTGGTGCCAGAGTCTCTTTGATCGTCGGTATTGCCGCAAGTTTGATCGTGCTGGTGATCGGTTCGCTGTACGGGGCAATATCCGGATTTTTCGGAGGCAAATTAGATGACGTGATGATGCGCTTCCTTGAACTGATCTATTCGGTACCGGACATCTTGGTCGTACTTCTGCTCAGTACGGTTCTGAAGGATCCTCTCAACGATTGGTTCAATACCAGCACCAGCCCATTGGTCAAAAGCTTTTCGACCCTTGGGCCGAGTCTGATCTCAATATTCATCGCCTTTGGATTGTTATACTGGGTCGGCATGGCCCGTATCATCCGGGGGCAAGTGCTCATGTTGAAGCAGCAGGAATTTGTGACAGCTGCCAGAGCCCTCGGCGCATCCAATGCCAGGCTGATCCGTCGCCACCTGCTGCCAAACTGCATTGGGCAGATCATCGTCACAACCAGTCTTCAGATTCCTTCCGCCATCTTTTTGGAATCTTTTCTGTCCTTCCTTGGACTGGGAGTTTCTGCGCCGATGACCAGTCTCGGATCAATGGCTTCAGATGCATTGGGCGGCATGTACAGCTATCCACATCGACTCCTGATCCCATCCTTTATCCTGTCCGTAATGATCCTGACTCTGAACCTGTTCGGAGACGGCCTCAGAGACGCACTGGATCCCAGATTGAAGAAGTAGGGGGAGAGAGATCATGGAAATCAACATGCATAAAAAACTGCTGGAAATCAAAAATTTACATGTATCGTTCTTCACTCCAGCCGGCGAGGTCAAGGCCGTCGGCGGGATCGACTATGATCTTTATTCCGGAGAAGTCATGGGCATCGTGGGTGAATCCGGCAGTGGGAAAAGCGTAGAAGCCTATGCCATCATGGGATTGCTTCAGAGTCCAGGCCGGGTGACCGGCGGTTCCATCAAGTTTGAAGGGCGGGATGTGCTCGCATTCACTAGCAAAGAACAACAAAGCTTCAGAGGAAACGAAGTCAGCATGATTTTCCAAAATCCCATGACTTGCCTGAACCCGGTCTACACCATCGGGAATCAACTGATCGAGGCAGTTTGTTGCCACGACGTGATACCGAAAAATCAGGCAGAGGCAAGGGCTATCGAAATGCTGACGTTGGTGGGCATCAACAACCCGGAACAACGGATGAAACAATACCCTCACGAACTGTCTGGCGGGATGCGCCAAAGAGTCATGATCGCTATGGGACTTGTATGCGATCCAAAGATACTGATCGCTGATGAACCGACGACCGCTCTGGATGTGACCATACAAGCACAGATCATAGAGTTGATGAAGGAAATACAAAAATTGACCGGAATGGCGATCATCTTCATTACCCACAATTTGGGTGTGGTTGCTGAAATCTGCGACAAGGTGTCGGTCATGTACGCCGGCAAGATAGTGGAACAAGGCTGTGTGGAAGACATCTTCTATAAACCAAAGCATCCATATACGCTTGGGCTTCTCAAATCGATGCCCCGCGTCGACGAAGAACAGCACGAGAGACTGATCCCGATCGAGGGAACTCCCGTAGATATGTTGAATCCACCCCCCGGTTGTCCTTTTGGACCCCGCTGCGGGTTTTGCATGAAAATATGCCTCAGACAAGAGCCTCCCCAAATCGAAGTCGGGGACTGCCACACCGCCGCCTGCTGGCTTTTGGTAGATGATGCAGAGAAGGAGGCCGCTGATGCCCAGTAATGAACTACTTCGGGTCGAGCATCTGAAAAAATACTTTCCCATCAAAACGGGACTGTTGAAACATAAATATGTGCAGGCGGTCGAAGACGTTAACTTGTTCATCAACCGGGGAGAGACGTTGGGGCTGGTCGGCGAATCCGGTTGTGGAAAGACCACGCTAGGTCGCGCAATTCTCCGTCTTCATGAACCAACCGCTGGAAAAATCATCTATGACGGAGTCGACATCACCCATGAAAAGATGTTGCCTTACCGCAGGAAGATGCAAATCATATTCCAAGATCCATCCGCGTCTTTGGACCCAAGAATGACCGTCGGCGAAATCGTCGGCGAGGCCATCGATATCCACCGGCTTGCCGACAACAAGAGTGATCGTACCAAGCGAGTCCAACAACTTCTCATTCAGGTGGGCTTGAACAGCGAGCACTCTAATCGTTATCCTCACGAGTTCTCCGGCGGTCAGCAACAGCGGATCGGTATTGCCAGAGCTCTTGCGGTAGAACCGGAATTCATCGTCTGCGACGAGCCGGTATCAGCTCTTGACGTGTCGATCCAGTCTCAAATCGTGAATATGTTGGAGGATATGCAGAGTGAAATGGGACTGACCTATCTGTTCATCGCCCATGATCTCTCGGTCGTCAAACACATCTCAAACCGAATCGGCGTCATGTACCTGGGAAACATGGTAGAACTGGGAAAAAGCAACGAGGTGTACCGTCATGCGTTGCATCCCTATACGCAAACCCTACTTTCCGCAGTCCCCATCCCAGACCCAAGAGTAAGCCGGGATCGAAAGAGGATCGTTCTTCAGGGAGACATCCCCAGCCCGATGAATCCACCGTCAGGATGTCGGTTCCATACCCGTTGCCCTTACGCCATTCCCCGCTGCACGGAGGAGGTCCCCGAGTGGAGGGAATTGGCGCCAGAGCACTATGCTGCCTGCCATATTCTGTAGGCTTTGAGACGGCATTCCCCGCTTTACTTAAGAAACGCGGTGATGTATACTTAATAGCAGCATGAAGTCGGTGGAAATCAACGAGTTACATGCAGCAAAACGGTTACAGAAGGAGGAGAATTTTTTATGAAGAAATTATTAGTCTTGCTTCTCGTATTCAGCATCGTGTTTACCTTTGCTGCATGCGGTGGAGGAGAAACCGAGCCTGAAGGTGAAGTGGGTGCGGACATCACAGTCTGCTTTGCATCCGAGCCTTCGACCATAGACCCGGCTCTCAACAGTGCGGTCGATGGCGCAGTTATGCTACACCACGCTTTTGAAGGTTTGATCAAATGGGTCGATGACGGCGATGGCAATGCAATGCTGGCTCCCGGTATGGCGGAAAGCTGGGACATCAGCGATGATGGCACTGTCTACACTTTCCACATCAGAGAAGGGGCCTTGTGGTCCGACGGTGAGCCTGTCACCGCCAATGATTTCGAATATGCATGGAAAAGAGTCGTTGATCCGGCAACCGCAGCGGATTACAGCTATATGCTGGATTGCGTATTGAACGGACCAGAAATCATCTATGACGGAACAAAAGAACCCTCCGAACTAGGAGCAGTGGCACTGGACGACATGACCTTCGAAGTCACTCTCCATACTGCGATCCCTTATTTCGCAGAGATCGCTGCTTTCCCGGCCGCATTCCCGGTTCGCCAGGACATCATCGAAGCCAATGGCGACCAATGGACATTTGAACCTGAGACCTACATTGGAAATGGACCTTACATGATGAGCGAGTGGGTACACAACTCTTACATCACGATGGTCAAAAACCCGAATCATTACGATTTTGAAAATCTGGGACCAAACTCCATCAAGTTTGCCCTGATGGATGACGACAATGCCATGCTGGCCGCCTTCAACAGCGGCGAACTGGACTTCAACGAAGGCTATCCCATCGACGAAGTTCCTGCGTTGCTGGAATCCGGACAGCTGAAGATCGGTGACTATATCGGCACCTATTATGTCAGCTATCAGACGAAGATGGCACCATTTGACGATCCCAGAGTGAGAGAAGCTTTCTCCCTGGCAATCGACAGAAACTACATCGTAGAACAGATCACACGCGCCGGACAGGTCGTGGCAGGTGGATACGTTCCTTCCGGAATCTATGATGCCGGCGGACCAGGAACCGACTTCCGTGCGGTTGGCGGCGACTATTACAGCATGTCAAAAGATGATTATGCAGCCAATACGGAGCGGGCAAGAGAGCTTTTGGCTGAAGCAGGATTCCCCGGTGGTGAAGGATTCCCGATCGTTGAATACATCTACAATACCAACGACGGTCACAAAGCGGTAGGCGAAGCCCTTCAGAATATGTGGCAGCAAGAGCTTGGCGTTCAGGTCACTCTGACGAATCAGGATTGGGCTGTGTTCCTGGAAACCAGAAAGAACGGCGATTACATGATTGCTAGAAATGGATGGATCGCAGACTACAATGATCCGATCTCCTTCCTCGACATGTGGGTCACCGGCGGCGGAAACAATGACGCTCAGTACGAAAATCCTGCTTACGACTCACTGATCAAGACGGCAAAGACTTCTTCGGATCCTGCTGTAAGAATGAAGGCGATGCATGATGCAGAAGACATTCTTATGGGCGAATCGGTCGTGGCTCCCATCTACTATTACACCGTCCCATACATGGTCTCCGACGACCTCAAAGGTTGGTACTATTCTCCGCTGGGATATTTCTTCTTCAGCTACGCTTCAAAGTAAGCACACAACTGTGATCAAAGAGACGCCTTCCGCTGGAAGGCGTCTCTTTCTACAAAGGAGAACGAATGCATGAACATGATCGCAGCAACACAAAATCCACATAAAATAAAGGAAATCGACGCGATCACCAAAAGCTTCGGGCTGACGGTGATCGGAAGAAGCGATGCCGGCGTGGCAGAATTCGATATCATTGAAGATGGTACCACTTTTGAAGAGAATTCCCTCATCAAAGCAATGGCGATCCATAAAGAAACCGGTGCAGTCACGATTGCTGATGACTCGGGAATCGAAGTCGACGAGCTTAACGGAATGCCGGGCATCCATTCGGCGCGATTCGCCGGTGAAGATGGCAACGACAAAAGAAACAACCAAAAGCTGTTACGACTCCTGGAAGGAGTTCCCCGGGAACGTCGGACCGGACGTTTCGTGTCGGTCATCACAGTGGTATTTTCCGAAGATGACATTTTGGTTGCCAGAGGAGAATGCGAAGGTCATATTCTCCATGAAGAGAGAGGCGCCGGCGGCTTTGGCTACGACCCGTTGTTCGTTCCCGACGGTTACGATAAAAGCTTTGGAGAGATGGGTGTTGGTGTCAAAAACCAAATCAGTCACAGAGCCAGAGCACTTCAAGAACTTTCAAGGCAACTGCAGTTGAGAGGAAGATGACCCATGACAAAGGATCAGACGATTCGTATTGCTGGCAAAGTGCTTTCACAGATGCGAGGACCTTATTACCAGGGTGTGGCGGCAGAGCTGTCGTTCTTTTTCCTGCTGTCGATGGTGCCGCTGTCTTTTTTGCTGGCAGAATTGTTGGGTGTCTTTTCCATCTCTTCGAATCTGATCACAGAATTTGTGAAGGAATATGTATCAGCAGATATCGCATCGGCGATCACCGGCTATGTGTACCACGACAGTTCCGGAACATGGAATCTGGTCCTGCTGGCAATCTCCTTATGGTCTGCGTCCCAAGCGCAGTATGCGATGATTCGGATCACCAATTACACGTTCACCGGAAGTTCCAACGGCAAAGGGTTTTTCAAGGAGCGAGTTCGCGCGATGGGAAGCGTTGTGATCACCGTTGCGCTGTTGGTGTTCAGTCTGGTCATATTAGTGTATGGAGAGCAACTGATGCGCGTTGTGGGCCTCTACGTCGAACTGGTACTGCTTTTTCCATTCCAGTTCAGCCAGCTTTGGTACATTGCCCGATGGCCGATCGGCATCGCCTTCTTTTTTTTCACGGTCAGTCTGATTTTTTACCTGCTGCCAACGATCAGGATCCCATATAAAAAACTCATCCCGGGCAGCTTGTTTACTTCCGCCGGGATGATGGTGGTCACTTTTGTCTATTCGATTGCCGCTGCACGATTTCTTGACTACAATGTGCTCTATGGGAGCCTTGGAACTGTGGTGGGTCTGATGGTCTGGTTTTATCTTCTGGGCTATGTCTTTGTGATCGGGATCGTCGTTAATGCGAGTCTCTATCATTCGGAAGAACCCGCACAGAAATGATGCCGTCGACCGATTCGAGGACTGATTTGATTTCTGCTTCGTCTACATAAGAATCGATGTCGACCAGTGTGACTGCATAGTCCCCCTTGCTTCGATTGATCAGGTTGCTGATGTTGATGTTCATTTCCGCAAGACAACCGGTGATGCTGCCAAGCATGGCCGGTACATTTTTGTTCAAGACAACGAGCCTGGCGCTGGAGGTGCACACTCCCAGGTTGATTGCAGGGAAATTGACGGAATTTCGAATGTTTCCGTTTTCCAGAAAGTCGATGATTTCTTCCACCGCCATCATAGAGCAGTTTTCTTCCGATTCGTGGGTGGATGCTCCGAGATGAGGGATGCAGATCACTTTTTCGTTTTCCAATAGACGATGGCTTGGGAAATCGGTGATGTAGGAACGGATGATATCATTTTCAATCGCTTCCAGCACATCATTTTCGTGAACCAACTGATCTCTTGAGAAATTCAAAAGACAGACATTTTTTTTCATCATGGCCAACCGTTCGCGGTTGATCATTTCCTTGGTGTTTTCCATGAAAGGAACGTGGATCGTGACGTAGTCGCAAAGTGGCAACAGAGCATCAAGAGTCTCCACCAGATGAACGTTGGATGAGAGGTCGTGGGCAGAGACCACAGAGATATAGGGATCATAACCTAAGACACGCATCCCTAGACATTCCGCTCCATTTGCGACCATGACTCCAACCGATCCCAAACCGATGACGCCGATGGTCTTTCCTTTGATTTCATGACCCGCAAATTTGGACTTGTTTTTTTCGACTGCTTTGGGGATATCGTCGGTGAGCGTTTTCGTCCACGCAATTGCGCTGGTGAGATTTCTGGCTGCCATAAGCAGACCTGTCAGCACCAACTCTTTTACGGCATTTGCATTGGCACCGGGCGTGTTGAACACAACGATACCGCTTTCCGAGCAGCGATCCAGCGGAATGTTGTTGACACCTGCTCCCGCCCTGGCGATGGCAAGAAGATGGGTAGAGAATTCCATGGATCTCAGATCCTGGCTTCGAACCAGGATACCATTCGCCTCATTGACGTCATCCACTTGTGTGAAGTTGGAACTAAAACAGGACAGTCCCTTCTGAGATATTTTGTTCAAAATTGCTATTTTAATCATGGGATCCTCCTTTTTTGTGTTCCGACTCAAACCGCTCCATGTAGGATATCAGGGATAGGACGCCTTCCATCGGCATCGCGTTGTAAATGCTGGCCCGCATGCCGCCGACGGATCGGTGGCCGCCCAGGTTCATCAGCCCCTCGCGCTCGGCTCCTGCAATAAAGCGTTTGTCCAAGCCCTCGTCTCCGGTGACGAACACCGCGTTCATCAAGGATCGATCCTTGCTCGTGACGGGACATCGGAACAGGTCGCTTTCATCGATCGCCTGATAGAGCAAACGCGCTTTCTCTTCATTGAGTTTCTGGATTTCTTCAACACCGCCCATGGATTTGATCCATTGAAATGTAAGTCCTGCCATATAGATCGAATAACAAGGTGGTGTGTTGTACAAGGAATGGTTTTCTGCATGTACCCTGTAATTCAGCATCGTCGGCACCGAAGGATCCACGGGGCCAAGGAGGTCGTTTCTAACGATCACTATGGTCACTCCTGCCGGACCTATGTTTTTTTGCGAGCCGGCGAAAACCAGTCCGAAGCGCCGGATATCCAAAACTTCTGATAAGATCATCGATGAGAGATCGGACACTAACGGCACGCTGCCGGTGTCGGGAAGAGAAGTGAAACGGGTGCCGTATATGGTATTGTTGTATGTAATATAAAAGTAGTCTGCGTTTTTAGTGAAGCTGGCCGGCTCCAGCTCGGGTATATAGGAAAAGAGGTCGGACTCCGAGGACGCAATGATGTTCGCTTTGCCGTACTTCGCTGCCTCTTCCGCCGCCTTCGATGCCCAGGAGCCTGTGATCACAAAATCAGCGACCCTGCTCCCGCGAAATAGATTCATGGGAATCATGGAAAACTGAAGTGACCCTCCACCCTGTAGAAAGAGGACGGAGTAATCGTCTGGTATGTTCATCAGATCCCGCAGGTCCTGCTCGGCCGTTTCGATGATGCCGAGAAATTCCTTGGATCGGTGGCTCATCTCCATGACGGACATGCCGCTGCCACGGTAATTGACCAATTCCCTCGACGCTTGCTCCATAACGGTAAGGGGCAGCATGGACGGTCCGGCTGAAAAATTATAAACTCTTTCGTCCTTGTTCATGTGGATCCCTCCAGGTACAATATTGCCTATTATACCACAACCCACACTCATGAAAAGAGCAGAAAAGAAATATTTCGAGAGGTTTCGGGGTTTGCGGCCCAGCCCTTCTTATGATAAACTAGGACGAAAGATAATCAAGAGAGGAACTGCCTTTATGAAGTATCTTATCATACTGACAGATGGCGCTGCAGATGAGCCACTGGAAGCTCTCGGAAACCGAACTCCCTTGGAGGCCGCAAAGCTTCCGAACATCGATTCCCTTGCATCCAGGGGAACTGTGGGAATGGTCCGAACCATACCGCCTGGCATGTCGCCGGGCAGCGACACGGCGAATCTATCGGTCATGGGCTTTGATCCGGCAACGTATCACACCGGCCGCTCTCCTTTGGAAGCAGTGAGCATGGGGATCGAGATGGACCAGAGCGATGTTGCCTTCCGATGCAATCTCGTCACCCTGGAAGGCGACGGCGACTATGCGGATCGGATCATCATCGATCACAGCGCCGGAGACATCACCACGGACGAGGCAAAATACCTGATTCTCTCCATACAAAATGCCCTGGGTACGGATGCGATCCGATTCTATCCAGGCGTCAGTTATCGCCATGCGATGATCGTTCATAACGGAGACACGGGATACGACTTGACACCTCCCCATGACATATTGGACCAACGGATCGGCGAACATCTTCCCAAAGGAGAAAGAGCTTTCTTTCTGGAGGAGATGATGCGCAAGAGCGTATCGATTCTGGAAACGCATCCGGTCAATTTGTCCCGGGAACGGCGAGGGCTACGCCCGGCCAATTCCATTTGGGTCTGGGGAGAAGGAAGAAAACCTGCTTTGCCATCTTTTTATGAAAAGTATGGGATCCATGGTGCTACCATATCCGCTGTCGATCTCATCAAGGGAATTGGCGTCTGTGCAGGATTGGAAGCGCTGAGTGTTCCGGGAGCGACCGGCACGATACATACAAATTTTGATGGGAAAGCGACTGCTGCTGTAGAAGCGTTCCAAAGAGGAGTCGACTTCGTCTACCTTCATCTGGAAGCCCCGGACGAGTGCTCCCATCAAGGAGACCTTGAAGGTAAGTTGCTTTCTTTGGAGCTGATCGATGAGAAAGTGGTCGGACCGATCGTTCGCTATCTTGCCGGCTCTGGAGAATCCTATCGCATCATGGTTTTGCCGGATCATCCGACACCGATGCGAACAAGGACTCATTCCAGAGAGCCGGTACCTTTCGTTTTGTACGACAGCGGAGATCTGAAAGAAGAAGATCCAAAACGAACATTTTGTGAATTCGCTGCGGTAAGGGGCATGTTTTTTCCCGGAGGGCACGAACTAGCCGATTATTTCTTTAAAGCACAGCGATAATAAGGAACCTGTTAATGAAAAAAATCTTAGCTTTTTTGCTGATGTTCCTCTTGTTTATGACTTCAGCTCCTGTTTCCTACGGGCAACCCCAGACCTTGTCTCTCATTGCGAAAAGCGCGATACTGATCGATGCAAAAACCGGAGAGATCTTGTATGAAATGAATAGCCATCAACAGCTCTACCCGGCTAGCACCACTAAAATGCTCACCGGTATCCTTGCCATGGAAAACCTGGAGATGGACGAGCTTGTTCCCATTGACGCCGAGACTCCATTTACGGAAGGAAGCAGGATCTATCTGTTGGAAGGTGAGCAGATCACAGTCCGGGACACGCTTTACGGGTTGCTGCTGGAATCAGCAAATGATGCTGCTGTTGCTCTTGCCAAGATGATCTCCGGATCAGTAAGTGATTTTTCTGTTTTGATGAATGCGAAAGCCCAGGAGTTGGGGGCGCTCAACAGCAATTTCGTCAACCCCAACGGACTCCATGATGACGAGCATCTGAGCACGGCGTATGATATGGCGATGATTGCCAGATATGCAATGGAGAACCCGATTTTTCGTGACTACGTTTCAACTTACCAATACACTGTAGCCGCCACCAACATGCAGGAGACCCGGTATTTGTACAACACAAATCGCCTTCTGTACGACAACATAAACAAAGTGTACGTTGATGGCGTACTTCGCGGGTGTAAATACGAAGGCGTAACCGGGATCAAGACCGGGTATACCAGTAAAGCGGGCGGCTGCCTGGTCGCCGGCGCGAAGAGGGGCGAAACGGAACTGATTGCCGTCGTTTTGGGATCGACGGACATGGGACGATTCTCGGATTCCATTGCACTTCTCGATTACGGATTCGCAAACTTTAAAACTGTGAACATCATGAAAGCCGGATCTCCGCTGGGATCGGTGCAGGTCAAACGAGGCGCGGTGCGTCAGGTCGAGGTTGCCACCGCAGAAGAGTCTTACGCTACCTTGCCAATTGAAGCATCGGAACATATATTGCGAACCGAGGTCCTGCTGGAGGAGTACTTGCAGGCACCGGTCAAGCAAGGCCAGAAAGCAGGAACCGTACAGATCTATGCCGGCGAGGAACTTCTCGGAGAGTTTAAAGCCGTTGCGTTGGAAGAAGTCGAGGAAGGTGGCTTGCTGTCTGTGTTCGGTATCGAGGACAGCACAGCCAACATCATCCGCAACCTGACTTTTGGAATCATGGCAGCGTTGATTCTTTCCCTGGTGCTGTACATTCTTTTCAAGCGCCGGCAGATCAAACGAAAAAAGCTGCTGAGACAGCAGCTGGCGGAGCAAGCGAGAAGAAAGAAAGAACTGGAAAGAGCCCGTTGGGAAGAGCAGTATAAAGGCGGTAGGTCCTACTGAGTCGAAGCATCCATTTCCATCAGGAGCTCAGCAACTTTGTAAATGTCTCCGGCGCCCATGGTCAGCACCAGATCGCCTTTCTCAGCGTTTTGCAGTACATAGCTTGCGATTCCATCGAAGCTCTCGAAAAAGCGGACCTCTTTGCCGGGGTCGGCTTTTTTTATTTCATCAACCAGCTGCCGGGAACTGATTTTATAGATGTTTTTTTCTCTGGCCGCATAGATCTCGGCCAGGATCACTACGTCTGAGGCAGCAAAGGCCTCGCCGAATTCATGGAACAATGCGAGGGTGCGTGTATAAGTATGCGGTTGGAAGAGACACCACATCCGGTTGTGTGGAATATTGGAAGCGGCCTTAAGCGTGGCGCGGATCTCCGTCGGATGATGTGCGTAGTCGTCAACGATCCGAATGCCTTTTTTGGTAGTTCCGATGGAATCAAACCGTCGTTGAGTGCCGTTGAAAGAGGATAACGTAGAAACGATATGTCGGATGTCGACTCCCATGTCAAGGCAACAGGCAGTTGCGGCCAGAGCATTGGCGATGTTATGTTCACCAGGTATCGACAACTGAAGATGCGCCAGAAATCCTTGCTGGCCGAACAGATCAAACGCGGGCATTCCGCTTGCGTTGAACACGATATCCTTTGCATAGAAATCACAAGTATCATTAAAGCCGAAGGTGATGACACGCTGTGTCACATTTTTTAATATGGAAGCCACAAAGGGATTGGCATCATACGCAATAATGACACCGTCATCCGGCACCAACTCGGTAAAACGAGCAAAGGAATGAACGATGTGATCGATGTCCTTGAAATAATCCAGATGATCCGAATCAATATTCAATATGATTTCATATTGCGGTGCTAACGACAGAAAGCTGTCCATGTACTCACAGGCTTCTGTGACGAAATAGGAACTTTGCCCAACTTTGACATTGCCGTTAAATGCGGCCAGATTTCCGCCGACAAGGATGGTCGGATCGTTGCCGCTGTCTTCCAGAATCAGAGAGACCATGGATGTGGTTGTTGTCTTTCCGTGAGTTCCGGCGATCGCAACGCTGTGGGCATATTCTTTCATTAACGATCCCAACACCTCGGCCCTGGTTGCAATGGGGATGCCGTTTTCCTCTGCTGCAAGAAGCTCCGGATTATCCAGGGACACCGCCGACGAGTATACCACGATGTCTGCCCCCGCAACATTCCCTGGTTCGTGGCCGATATGGACGACAGCACCTGCGGCTCGCATCCGCTCGGTCACGTCGCTCTCCTTCATATCAGATCCGGTGACCTGAAATCCGCGGGAAAGAAAAATCTCAGCAACGGCGGATAGTCCAATACCACCGATCCCGATGCAGTGTATATGATCGTAAGCTGTAAGATCCAACATGAACTCCTCCTCGAACTTTGGTCTGCTTGCTCTTGATTATAGCACAATGAAGTGTTGCTGCCACACAAAATCAGGAAATTGACAAAAAATGAAAAAACGAATAATATGAAAAAGAATCACTGCGAACATTCGGTATTTGCTACCAACAGGAAGGATACAGCATGAAACGAACAGAACGTGTCGGCGCAATCATACGAATACTGACGCAGAACCCCAATCAAATCTACTCCCTTGGGTATTTCAGCGATATGTTCACCGCAGCGAAGTCAACCGTAAGCGAAGACGTATCAACTGCTCGGCAACTGCTTCTTGCTACCGAACTGGGCCGGATCGAAACAACGGCAGGAGCAAAGGGCGGGATCAAATATATTCCGTTGGTATCCCCCCGCCACGGAGAGGAACTTCTGACAAAATTGTGCAGTAAGCTGTCAGACAGCAACCGAATATTGGGAGGAGGTTTCCTTTACACTTCGGATTTGATGTTTGATCCAAATATCGTCAGCGGCGTAGCCATGATGTTTTCCGAACAGTTCATGAATCGGGGCGCAGATTACGTTGTCACGATCGAAACCAAAGGGATACCCATCGCATTTATGACAGCACATATGCTGAATCTGCCGTTGGTCGTGGTCAGAAGAGAAAGCAAGATCTCGGAAGGATCTACCGTCAGCATCAATTATTTTTCCGGTTCGGCAGAACGGATCCAAAAGATGTCACTTGCAAAACGGGCAGTAGAACCGGGGAAACGAGCGATCATCATCGACGACTTCATGCGAGCAGGAGGCAGCATCAAGGGGATCATCGAGATCCTTGGAGAATTTGACGTTTCTGTGGTTGGGACCGGTGTAGTCATCGCTTCAGTTGAACCACAAAAGAAGAAGATAGATGATTATTACCCCCTACTCTATCTGGGTGAAGTCGATGAAGAAGCAAAAACAATCGAAATATTCAGAGAACGAGATGTTAAATTTGAGAATCGCGCTTGAAATCGTCGGAATTTAACGATATAATCGTCTTGGAGAGGTGGTGTATTCCATGGATATCACTGATGTTAGGATTCGCAAAGTCAACGATGATGGGAAGATGAAAGCAGTCGTATCGGTAACCTTTGATGAGGAGTTCGTCGTTCATGACATCAAGATCATTGAAGGACAGAACGGTCTTTTCATCGCCATGCCAAGCAGAAAAATGGGAGAGGGAGACTTTCGTGACATCGCTCATCCATTGACATCAGAAACCAGAAACCGGATCAAAGCAGCCATCTTTGAGGAATACGACAAACTCCTGGAAGAAAAGGCAGAACCGGCAGTACCTGCCGGAGAAGTGGCCGCATCGCCGGAGGAATGACCCTCACTGGCACATCGCATGCATGGACGCTGTTCGTCGGAATGGCGTCTTTTCTTTCTATTGGAGCGGAGGATACCCATGAAAGGTAGAAATCGATCGATATTGGCCGTCTGTTTGCTCCTTCTTGTGCTGACGACCTTTGGCTGTGCCGGCGAAGACACTTACCGCTTGTTTTTTGCCGACACGGAGCTTTCGCAAGAAGAGCGGTCACCATTTACCGGTTTTGCCAAGGCAGTGGAACGTACCGGCGACCTCCCGGACACGGACGAAGAGCGGATCCTCTTTTTGCTGGAAGAACTGGCGAAAGGACCACGATCTGAGGAAAAAGGGCTGGCAGGCGCGGTGCCACCGGACACAGAAGTCCGGTCGGTTTCGGTGGAAGAAGGGACCGCACGGGTCGATCTGTCTTCTGCCGTTTATGAAGGCGAAGGTGCCTGGGATCGCCCCGGTCTGGCTTTCATGGACACGATCATTCTAACGCTGACCCAGGAGCCAACGATCATCCTTGTACAGGTTACAGTCGAAGGAGAGCCTTGGGACGATGGGTGTTTTCTGTGGGATCGTCCCATCGGACAGTTCGAGATCCTGCCCGCCTCATGACTGGATTGAATCGGTCCCCGGAGGGGACCCGGACTTCCGACCACTTGCCCGACCGCGGGGAAGGTGCTATACTGGACTTGCAAGAAAAAGAGCAGGAGCAACGACATGAGGGAACAGGAATCTGCCTGGGACCGGCTACTTGCCCGGGAACAGGAAAAAGAGAAGGAACGGCTGGCGATCATCCAAATACATATGGAAGCCGGCGTGGTTTTTTTTGACTGGAAGAGCGCATATATCAGTCCGGACACGGTGATCGGCGTTGGCACCATCATAGGAGTCGGCGTTGTGATCGAGGGGGCAACCCGTATCGGTAGCGACTGTCGGATCGGGCACCACTCCCGAATCAATGCCAGCACTATTGGCGACGGGGTGGAGATGGAACAGTCCATCGTTCTTTCCAGCGAAGTGGGGGATCGAAGCAAGATCGGTCCCTTCGCCTATTTGAGGCCCGGTAGCCGAATCGGTGCCGATGCGAAAGTCGGTGATTTCGTTGAGGTGAAAAACTCGACTATGGGCGATGGTTCCAAGGCATCTCACCTCACCTACATTGGCGATGCAGATGTTGGAGCGGGGGTCAATCTAGGCTGTGGTGTCGTATTCGTCAATTATGACGGCAAGGACAAACACCGCTCGGTCGTGGAGGACGGTGCATTTATCGGTTGCAACAGTAATCTCATCTCTCCTGTAAAAATAGGAAACGGTGCATACGTAGCGGCGGGAACAACGGTCACAAGAGATGTGCCGCCGGGTGCTCTCTGTATTGGAAGAGAAAAGGCAAGATGTATCGAGGGTTGGGTCGAGAAGCGTGGAATTCTGAAGAAGAAAAAGTAGTAGAGTAAGAAACGGAGGCTGTCAAGATTATGAAGAGCGGAGCATTCGCAGATTTTAAAATTTTTACCGGGAATTCCAACCTGGAGCTGGCCGAGGAAATCGCTTCTATCATGGGAAAGCCGTTAGGCCGTTCCACTGTAAGCAAGTTCAGCGACGGAGAAATTTCCGTCAATATTTGGGAGACTGTCAGAGGCATTGACACCTACATCGTTCAGTCTACCTGCGATCCGGTCAACGACAACTTGATGGAACTTCTGATCATGATAGACGCAATGAAGCGAGCGTCAGCCGGCAGGATAAATGCGGTCATACCATATTACGGATATGCAAGGCAGGACAGAAAGGCGAAAGCGAGAGACCCGATCACGGCAAAACTGGTTGCCGATCTGATCAGTTCGGCAGGCGCTGATCGAGTCGTTACGATGGATCTGCACGCAGCCCAGATCCAGGGGTATTTCAATATCCCGGTTGACCATCTACTGGGGATGCCGATCCTGGTGAAGTATTTCAAAGAAATGCGCCTGGACGATCTGGTCATCGTTTCTCCGGATCATGGAAGCGTGGTCAGGGCCAGAAATATGGCACATCCACTGGATGCTCCCATTGCCATCGTCGACAAACGGCGACCCAAGGCCAACGTTTCGGAAATCATGAACATCATCGGTGACATAGAAGGAAAGAATGTCATACTGGTGGATGATATGATAGACACAGCCGGCACGATCACAAATGCCGGTAAAGTGCTCAAGGACATGGGCGCAAAAGACGTGTATGCATGCTCAACTCACCCGGTCCTTTCGGGACCTGCCATCGAGCGGATCCAGGATTCTGTGATTCGGGAACTTGTGATATTGAACACCATTCCATTGCCAGAAGAGAAGAAATTGGACAAAATCACAACACTGTCGGTTGCGCCACTCTTCGCGGAAGCAATGTTGCGGATCTTTACCAACGACTCCATCAGCAGACTCTTTGATTGATCCGATGTATGTGATCGTTGGCCTCGGAAATCCGGGAAGAAGATATGAAAACACCAGACATAACGTAGGATTTCTCACAGTGGATCTATTGGGAGAAAAGCACGGCATCAAGGTGAACAAACTCAAACATAAAGCACTGATCGGGGAAGGAACGATTTCCGGTCATAAGGTTTTGCTCGTCAAACCGCAAACCTACATGAACCTGTCGGGACAAAGTGTCCGGGAGGTGGTCGCTTATTACAAGATCGCTCCGGAGGAGTTGATCGTTGTCTACGATGACATCGATTTGCCGGTAGGAAGAATGCGGATCCGTGAGAGCGGCAGCGCAGGGACCCATAACGGCATGCGATCCATTATTTACGATCTGCAGTTTGACGATTTCCCCAGGGTTCGGATCGGAATCGGTGGGGAACGGAAGATGCACCTGGCGGACTTTGTGACTGGTGGTTTCCGAAGAGAAGAAAAGGCGATCATAGAGCAGATCATCACCAGGGCAGTAGAATCACTGGAATGCATTTTATCTTCCGGTATCGGACGAGCCATGAACGAATTCAACGCAAAGACAAAGGACCCGGAAGAGAATGAGTGACGCATTGACCCAAAGCCGTTTTCAGAGGATTCGCGCACTGGCGGGAATCCGTGAAGGAGCGGTCAACATTTCCGGCATTGCGGAAAGCAGATCTGCGGCGATCGCTGGTCTGATCGCAACCGAACGGGGCGGCCAGACACTTTTGTTGACTTCGACTTACGGAAAGGCAAAGCGGCTGGCAGAGGACCTTTCTTTTTTTGTGCCGGAAAACAACATCCATCTGATGCCTGAAGAAGAACGGTCATTGTTCGCTTTTGACGCGAAAAGTCACGAAGCACTCGTCGACCGGCTGTCTGTCTTGATTCCCCTTGCACAAAACAAAGACGTCATCGTCGTCTCGTCCATTGGAAGTGCCTTGAAGAGCATTGCTCCCCGAACCCTGTTTCTGAAACATGTCATCGAGGTCACTCCCGGTTTGGAAATGGATCTGGAAGATGTGAAGAACCGGCTGTTCCAGATGGGGTACGAGCGAACCGGCTTCGTAGAAGCCAAGGGGCAATTCAGCCTTCGGGGCGGGATACTCGATGTCTTTCCTCCGGACCAACGACACCCTTGTCGAATTGAATTTTTCGATACCGAGGTGGATTCGCTTCGTCTGTTTGATCCAACCACACAGCGCTCGGTGGAGTCGATTCCACAGATACGAATCTTCCCGGCAGAACTGATCGTTCGGTCTGAATTCCTGTTTGAGCAGGCAGCGACCAGAATACGAGAAAGCCATGAGTCTTTCGGAAAAAAACTCTCGGGAGAAAAACGGGAGCGTTTGGCTGCAAGAGAATCAAAGATCCTAGAGGCCATAGAAACCGGAACCAATCTACAACTTCTGGAAAACCACACACACTATTTCTATCCAGAACCAACTTTTCTATGGGATTATCTCGTCCCGGGATCTTGTGTGATCGTCGATGACCCGGATAGAGTTGCGGAGACTTTAGACGCTGCTGAGACAGAATTCATGGAAGACTTCAAGACCTTGTTGGAACGTGGAGATGCAATACCCAGCGACGTCAGCGCATTTTCCGGTTCCGGGGAATACAGCGATCTGTACCGGAAGAAGCCTGTGTTTTTATTGACTCCGTTTCAAAAGCAGATCCGCGGAGTAACACAACTTGTTGACAGCATTTCTGTCGCATCCAGACAAGCGACTGTATTCAACGGCCGTATGGATTTTTTGGAGACTGAGCTGCTGCGCTATGGCTCACAGAATTACCAGATCCGCATCTTGTGCAGTACCAAAGATCGAGCCAACAATATGAGAGATTTCCTTCACCGGATCGGCATGGAGGAAACGGTATCGGTCGAAATCGGTCAGATCAGCGGAGGAATGGAGTTTCCTGAAGAGAAAGTTGCTTTGCTTTCCGACAAAGATATCTTTCTCCGAGTCAAACAGAAAGCCGGTCGAAGGGACGCAGACGGTCATGGTTCCATCAAAGCTTTTACCGACATCCGTCATGGTGATTTTGTAGTTCACGAGAACCATGGGATCGGCAAATTTCTTGGTGTGGTTCAACTGGAAGTGCAGGACGTTCGTAAGGACTATCTGAAAATCAAGTATGCCGGGGAAGATCTGCTCTACATACCGGTGGAGCAGATGGACATCGTCCAAAAATATGTCGGAGCCGATGGTGCAACCCCTAAGATAAGCAAGCTTTCCGGTGGAGAATGGAAGAAAACCAAGGCCAAGGCCAAAGCTGCGGTCCAGGATCTGGCCATTGAATTGATTGCTCTTTCCGCAGCAAGACAGCTGGAGCAGGGGCATGCATTTTCAAAGGACAGCCTTTGGCAAAGAGAGTTTGAGGACTTATTTCCCTATGAAGAGACACCGGATCAGCTGAGATCGATCCGTGAAATCAAGCGGGACATGGAAAAGGTGGTTCCGATGGACCGTCTGCTCTGTGGTGATGTAGGATACGGAAAAACGGAGGTAGCAGCAAGAGCTGTCTTCAAATGCGTCGCTGATGGTAAGCAAGCGGCCATCCTGGTGCCGACGACGCTGTTGGCAAACCAGCACTACTACACCTTCAAGGAACGATTTGAATCCTTCCCTTTCCAGGTAGAAATGCTCAGTCGATTTCGTGACGAGAAACAGCAGACAGCCATCCTCGACAAGACCAAAAAAGGGACGATCGATATCCTGATCGGGACCCATCGACTTCTGTCAAAGGATGTCGTTTTCCGGGATCTGGGCTTGCTCGTCATCGATGAAGAGCAGCGATTCGGTGTTCAGCACAAAGAAGCGATCAAGCAGCTACGAAAGAGCGTAGACGTATTGACCCTTTCGGCGACGCCGATCCCGCGAACGCTTCACATGTCTCTTCTCGGGATACGGGATATGAGTTTGATCGAAGAACCCCCGGAAGAACGGTATCCGGTCCAGACCTATGTCATGGAACAAGAAGATGCGATCCTGAAGGAAGCCATACAAAGAGAACTGGACAGAGGCGGACAAGTGTACATCGTCTATAATCGAGTTCGAGGGATCCAGCGAGTCGCTTCCCATGTCAGGGATCTCGTGCCGGAGGCTTCGATCGCCGTTGGCCATGGGCAAATGGATGAAAAACAGCTGGAAGACGTGATGCTGAACTTTGTCAGCGGTGCCACGAATATACTGGTCGCCACTACGATCATCGAATCCGGGTTGGATATCCCTAACGTCAACACCATGATCATTCTGGATGCAGACCACTTTGGACTGTCTCAATTGTACCAGTTACGGGGAAGAGTCGGTAGATCGAACCGCATGGCGTATGCCTATTTGATGTACCAGAAGAACAAGGTGCTGACAGAAACAGCGGAAAAAAGACTACGCGCGATCCGTGAATTTACTGAGTTCGGAGCAGGTTTTCACATCGCCATGCGAGACCTGGAGATCCGGGGCGCAGGAAATCTTTTGGGAACCGAACAACACGGTCACATGATGATGGTCGGGTACGAGCTCTACTGCAAACTAGTGGAAGATGCAGTGAGAGAAATGTCCGGCGGGTCGGAGGAGCATCGTCCCGAACAGGAAACGTCAGTGGAACTTCCTGTGGAAGCGTTGATCCCATCGTCTTATATCGAAGATGAATTATTGAAGCTTCAGGTATACAAAAAAATCGCTTCCATCCGTGAAGAAAAGGATCGAAGCGAAATCATCGATGAACTTCTGGACCGATTTGGCGACATGCCAAAAGCTACCATGAACCTGATCGATATCGCCTGCATCAAGGCGGCAAGCCAGAAAGCAGGCATCACCAGAGTAAGAGAGGAACAGAAAAAGCTGATTTTCGATTTCGAACAGATGAGCCGGCTTCACCCGGAAGGAATGACGGAACTGTCAGCAGACTATGGCATGGGAATGTTGATCCATGGCGGACGACAGCCTTTTATTCGTGTCAATCCCAAGACCAACGACCGCTTGAAGGAAGCCAGAGAATTTTTGACAAAGCTGGCAAGGTAACGTATAATTGATTGATTCGGTGAAAAACCGACAATCTTGAGACGACAGACAGATAGGAGAAACAATAAATGAAACAAAAACGGATGATCGCGTTGGTATTGGCCCTCATTCTGGTACTGGCCCTGGCCGGATGCGGCGGAGCCGGGGATGACGCGGATGCGGTCGTGGCAAACGTCGGAGATCTGGAGATCACTGAGAGCCAATTGACCCAGTACACATATTTATATGCGTTCGTCAACGGCATCGATACCAGCTGGATGACCGAGGAGAATCTCTTTACTGTAAAAAAGATGATATTGGAAGATCTGATCGCCATCAAACTCATGGAATTGAAGTACAAGGATGAGCCTGGCGTTTTGCCCGAGGATCACGAAACGACAGCAGCAAGCTTCCTCGAAATGGTGAAAAACGAAGAAGCCTCCAATGCTTATATGGAGCAGAACGGGATATCAGAAGAGGCGCTGAAGGATTTTTATATCAGCCAATTTTACAGCGTAGCCTTCTTCAATGCGATCAGGGCTGAAATGCCGGAAATCACAGATGCAGAAGTGGCTGCGTACTATACGGACAACCCGGAACAGTTCGAGATCGATGAAGTAACTGCCAGCCATATCCTCGTAGAAGACGAGGAACTGGCCAAAGAACTGATCGCCGACCTCAAGGCCGGTGCTGATTTTGCCGAATTGGCAAAGGAACACAGCATTGACGGCAGCGCACCGGATGGCGGTAGTCTTGGAACCTTCGGAAGAGGCGCCATGGTTCCGGAATTCGAAACAGCGGCATTCGCTTTGGAAGCGGGAGAGATCAGTGATGTCGTCCAATCACAGTTTGGATATCACATCATAAAAGTAACAGACAAAAAGCAGGGCAAGGAGTCGTTTGAGGAGTCTTCGGCGACGATCAGGGCGAATCTGGAAAACAACGCTTTGACAGAAGTATATTTGGAGTGGATCACAAAGTTGCGCGACGAATTCGGCATCGAGTACAGCGAGGCCTACAAGCAGGAGTAAGGCAGCATGAAAACCAAAAGAAACCGACAGGCGTATTATCTCATAACCGTGGGACTCGCCGCAGTGTTGCTTTGGGTCGGCCATCTGGTCGTGACCTCTGGTCTCAGCCTGTTTGACGAAGAGGGCATGCAAGAGGAATTCGCAAAAGCAAAAGTTATATCTGTCGAGGCAAGGGTCGAGGACGAGTATGCCATGGGCGGCAGTGATCCGGTCCAAACCATCGAAATCATTTTTACTGCAAAACTGTTGAGTGGAAATCAAAAGAATGAAACTGTTTCCGCTTCCCAACTCATCGATAGTAGCCAGCCTCTTTTTGGGATGGCAGAAATCGAAGTCGGTGATCGGATATTACTCTATTATGCAGACCGTTCTTACGGAGAAGAGACGGAGGAGAGATCCTGGCAATTCGCTGAGTTCGTTCGAACGGACCGTCTCCTGTACCTTGGGATCCTTCTCGCTGTTTGCCTGCTGATCTTTGGAAAGAAAAAGGGTTTCAATACCATATTGTCTCTTGGGTTTACTTGCATGGCAGTTTTTGCAGTATTCATCCCTTCCATCCTGGCAGGCAGAAACATCTACTTTTGGTCGATCTTAACGTGTCTTTATACGATTCTAATGACGTATCTCATCGTCAATGGGTACAACCGAAAAACACTGGCAGCATCGCTGGGTTGCATCGGCGGCATTCTTTTGGCAGGACTTATGACGGTCATTATGGATCGAATCCTTGGATTGACCGGTATCGTCGACGACGAATCCATTTATCTGACGTACCTTTTCCCTGACGCGACGATCGATCTGCGCGCAATCATCTTTGCAGCAATCATAATAGGCGCGATGGGCGCCGTCATGGATGTTGCAATGTCGATCTCGTCCTCTCTTTGGGAGATTCGCGAACAAGTGCAGGTAGTATCGTTTGATTTGTTGTACCGATCGGGAATCAATATCGGCAAAGACATCATGGGTACTATGGCCAATACTTTGATATTGGCCTATATCGGCAGTTCTCTGTCGGTGGTGCTTTTACTGACCGCTTACAGCACTTCGATCTCATATCTTCTGAACAGAGAAATGGTTGTCGTAGAGATTCTACAGGCTTTGGTCGGCAGTTTTGGGATTTTATTAGCGATGCCGTTCACTTCGTTCATTTGTGGGGTGCTGTATACAAGAAAGAAATTGCTGAAAGCTGACCAAAACCAGGATGAAACGGAGGAGAAAAATGCTGTTTCACAACATTCGTATTCTGGATGAACATTTGGAAGACCGCCAGGGAATGTATGTCGGTGTCCAGGAAGACCGCATAACATACATTGGCGACAAGAAGCCAGCCGGCGATTTTGGAGCCATCTACGACGGAAGAAATCGGTTGCTGATGAGCGGTTTTTTCAATACACATGCGCATACACCGATGACTTTGATGCGAGGATACGGAGAGAATATGTCTCTTCAATCATGGCTCAATGACCGCATTTTTCCATTTGAGACAAATCTAACGGGAGACGATGTCTATTACGCCATGCTGCTCGGGATCGCAGAGTCCCTTCGCTTCGGGATCGTTTCCACGACCGACATGTATTACTTCTGCGATCGTATGGCAGAGGCTGTTTTAGCGAGCGGTGCAAAGAACAATATCAGCCGGGGCATCACCTGTTTTACCGATGATGACCTCGAAGCACTCGTTGCCTATCGGGAGTCCAAATCATTGTTCGAAACCTATCATGGGTCCGGCAATGGCAGAGTGCGCATAGATATGAGCCTCCATGCGGAGTACACATCAAATCCAAAGATAGCAAAGCAACTTGCCGAGTTCTCGAGAAAATTGGGAGCTCAGATGCATGTGCACATTTCGGAAACGAAAACGGAACACGAAGAATGCAAGCAACGACATGGAGGAAAGACGCCGGTCGCCTATTTCAACGAACTGGGTTTGTTTGACACAAAGACAACAGCTGCCCATTGCGTCTGGATCGAAGGTGAAGATTTTTCCGTCTTGAAAGAAAAGGGCGTGACGGTTGCTTCAAATGCGGTCAGCAATCTGAAGCTTGCCAGCGGCATCTGCAATGTACCGAAATTGATGGAGCATGGAGTCAATGTCACGATAGGAACCGACAGCGTTGCCAGCAACAACAGTTTAAATTACATCGAGGAATTGAAACTATTTGCACTGCTCCACAAAGAGAACAGCATGGATCCCACCGTGATCACTCCTAAGCAGTCCATACACGCCGGAACGGCGGCAGGAGCATTCAGCCAGGGAAGAACTGACACCGGGAAACTGGCCGTCGGGAACAAGGCGGATCTGATCGTCCTTGATCTTTCCGGTCCACACATGTTTCCGGTTCATGACATTGCTACGAACCTTGTTTATTCTGCTTCCGGAAGCGATGTTGTTCTTACGATGGTGGATGGAAAAGTACTGTACCAAGACGGCGAATTCCCGACGATCGACCTGGAACAAGTGAAGTTTCAGGTGATGCGTTCGCTGAAACGGATCGGAAGCATCCATGCATAAGAAATCTTTCCTCCGGGGCGCCGTCATCCTTGGCGCTGCCGGTTTGGTCATCAAAGCATTGGGAGCCGTCTTTCGCATCCCGCTGGCCAATATCATCGGTGATACCGGCATGGGCTATTATCAAACGGCCTATCCTGTGTACGTACTGCTTTTGACCTTGTCCACTGCCGGCATTCCGGTCGCAATTTCCCGCATGGTAGCTGAGCGCCACGCCATGGGAAGCCCATATGACGCATACCGCGTCTTCCGGGTTTCCTTTCTTCTTTTGTCAGTGATCGGACTCATATCTTTTGCCGTCCTTTTTTTCGGAGCGGGCATGATCGTAGAGCGTCTCGGGAATCCCGGCGCAAAACTCGCTATGATGGCAGTGTCTCCGGCACTTTTGATCGTGCCTATGATGGCAGCGTCACGAGGTTTCTTTCAAGGGACCCAAGACATGAAGCCAACGGCGGTTTCTCAGGTCGTTGAGCAACTGTTTCGTGTGATCGCTGGGCTTTCACTGGCTGTTTTTTTGGTTGTGAAGGGACTGCCGGAAGCGGCAGCCGGTGCATCCTTCGGCGCAACAGCTGGTGCGGTCGCGGGACTTGCTGCCATACTGATTATTTTCTTGCGTCGCCAGCAAGGGATGAAGGACGAAATTTCCCGCAACCCGCAGCGCTCTGATGAGAAAAGCGGCAGGATACTTGGACAGATCTTCATCATTGCCGTTCCCATAACCGTCGGCGCCGCTATCATGCCTATCATGAACACCATTGATGTTGCCATCGTCATCAACCGGCTCGCAGACAGTGGATTTTCCAGAGAAGCAGCGAACAGTCTTTATGGACAATTGACCGGGATGGCTGGGCCTTTGATCAACTTCCCGCAGGTTCTTACACAAGCGATTTCTATGAGCCTCGTCCCTGCGGTAGCGGCAGCGTTTCGACGACAGGAAATGGATGATCTCAGACACAATGTCGAGCTTGGGCTTCGGACAGCTTTGATTTTAGGACTGCCAAGTGCATTTGGACTGATGGCGCTGTCGGAACCGATCATGCTGCTTCTCTATCCGGCGCAACAGGCAAGCGCGATCAATGCGGCCCCGAGTCTCTTTATTCTGGCCTTCGGCGTGATCTTTCTGGCAACGGTTCAGACGCTGACTGGTGTGCTTCAGGGCATCGGCAGGCAGATGATCCCGGTCAGAAACCTGGCAGCCGGAGCTCTGGTCAAGGTGGTGCTGACCTATACATTGACCGGCATCCCTTCAGTCAACATCAAAGGAGCGGCAATCGGAACGGTAGCTGCGTATATCGTCGCATCTACATTGAACTTGTTGGCAGTCAAAAAAATCACCGGAGCAAAATTCATTCCGGGATTGACATTTGGACGACCTTTGGCAGCAGCGGCCTGCATGGCGATCGTTGTCGTCGTCGCTTATCAGGGTCTTCATTTTCTATTTCTTTCCGCCTCCGTTGGGACGGGAATGGCAAACGCCCTATCCACTTTGATAGCAATCGTATTGGGGGCGCTATTATACCTGTTTCTCCTCTTTGCCTTCCGTGCGATAAAGGATGAAGAATTGGCGATGATGCCCGGAGGGGCACGTCTGGAACGATTGATCAGGAGGATCCGAAAGTGATACGGGAAGAATTCATAAGAGAAGCGACAACACCGGCAGAAGCCGTCGAGAGACTTCGAAGCATCATAGCTTTTTTGCGCAGCGAAGAGGGATGCCCCTGGGACAAGGCGCAGACTCATGACAGTTTGAGAGTGTGCCTTGTTGAAGAGGCATACGAAGTAAACGACGCCATCGAGAATGAGAACTACGACAATCTGGAAGAGGAACTTGGCGACGTGTTACTGCAGGTGATTTTTCACGGAGACCTGGGATCGACGGAAGGAAGATTCGATCTCACTTCGATCGCAAACCGGGAATGTGAAAAAATGATACGCCGACATCCTCACGTTTTTTCAAATTTTAAAGCGGATAGTATTGACACAGCCCTTGAAAAATGGGAGAATGTGAAGAAGAAAGAGAATTCCGACACTATTACACGCTCCATGGAAAAGATCCCAAAATCCCTTCCGGCACTCCGAAAAAGTTATAAGATCCAGGCGAAAGCCGCCAGTGTCGGTTTTGATTGGGACCATGTGAGAGACGCCTTTGCGAAAGTGGACGAAGAGACCAGCGAGCTTCTGGAAGTCTATCAGGATGGGGACTGGGAGCGTGTTCGAGAAGAAGTCGGAGATCTTTTGTTCGCTGTGGTCAACGTGGCCAGATTCTTAGAGGTAGATCCTGAAGACGCTTTGAATTTCACTTCTCAAAAATTTATTCGACGGTTTCGTCACATCGAAGAGTCTGCCGGTAAGCAACTGGAAGAAATGACACTTGCGGAAATGGACCGACTTTGGGAAGAGGCGAAGGCAAATGAAAACAAGTCTTTGTGAAGTGGATGATGAGATACTTAATAGTTACGCAATTATAATAAGGAGGTAAGGATTAGTGAACAAAGCAGAATTAGTTGCATGTGTCGCAGAGAAAACCGGCTTTACCAAAAAGGACGCAGAAGGAGCGGTAAACGCTTTCGTTGCATGTGTGGAAGACGCTCTCGTCAAGGGAGACAAGGTTCAGTTGATCGGTTTCGGAACATTTGAAACCAGACAAAGAAAAGCCAGACAGGGCAGAAACCCCAGAAAGCCCGGAGAAGTGATCAAGATCGCAGCCGCAAAGGCTCCTGTGTTCAAGGCTGGAAAAGCACTGAAGGACGCTGTGAACAAATAAGATAAACACGTTAAAAGGCAGCGTAAGCTGCCTTTTTTCATTCCAATTGACAAACCGTCGGAGGGAAATATGAGAATCGACAAGTATCTGAAAAACGCCAGGATCATCAAACGACGAACAGTAGCCAAAGAAGCCTGCGAGCAGGACCGGGTATTGATCAACGGCAAACCTGCAAAACCCGGGAGTGAGGTCAAAGAAGGCGATACCATCATCGTGCGGTTTGGATCCGGCGAGTACAAGGTGCGTGTGTTGACGACTCCGGAGCACGTCACGAAAGACGGCGCTGCGGCGATGTATGAAGTGATCGTTTGATCTTACAACCTGGATGGAAGGCGTTTGTAAAGTCCATAAACAAGAATCGATTCGACCACTGCGATGGCCAATGCCACAGGGAAGCGAACGACGAGAAGTTCAAAGAATCCTGTGCCATACATTCCCGCAAGCAAATACGTGGTGACTCCGATCTGCGCAACGAGGTCCGTGATCAAAACGATGACGAGTATCCTCCAATAGCGAACTTCTTTTAAGAGCCAAGGTTTTAAAAGGGCGGGAAGGATGCCGACGATCACGGGAGGAAGCGTCAGCGGTGGATAATAGCCAAATGGGGAGAACAGGGAAGCACCGAGTACGTCGGCGATCGCTCCGGTGATACCGCCGGCGACCGGACCCAGCAGAAGACTGGCAAGAATGATCGGTATCCCTCCAAAACTGACGCGGATCGTGTTGGTCAGATATATGACCAGGAACCGGGTCAGAACGATACTCACAGCAGCTAAAAGCGCCATGAGCACCAGATTTTTTGTGCTGATTTTCTTCATAAAAAATTCCTCTCTTCCCGTAGTGTATCTCTACACTAAAGAAGAGTGGAACTCTTGACTCCTTCAATGTAGCAGCGGACGCAATATTGTATCGCCAACCTATCGTTGTTCGTTCGAGGGCTACATCCCATCCCGCGACACTGCATGCCGGAAAACCTGACAAGCGCACAATATTTACTCTACTGTCGCAAGAATACCACTTTCATTTCGTCTTTTCAATAATATTTTCACTGTTTCTTTGCCTCTCGCCGGTAAATTTGATAGAATGATTTGCACGGCCCATTGCAGTGCGGGAGGAAACGATGAGACTCAAGATCAATCACTTCAGCGGACTTTATATCTTTGCCTTCGCTTCGATCGGCGTATTGTTTCCATTGATTGGACAATACCTCTCCGCCATTGGCTTCACCGGTCTGCAGATCGGTATCATAACATCCACATCCACTGCGGTCGGAATTTTCGCCAATCCATTCTGGGGCGGCGTGTATCACCAGCGCAATCGCAACAAGCGGATCATCTTGCTGCTCTGTTTTACGACGGCGGTGCTGGTATTCTCGCTGATGACGATACGAAGCTTTTTTGTTTTCCTGCTTTTCTACATTATAATATTCTTTTTTGAAAATCCCATCTTCCCATTGATCGATTCCACCACCCTGGAAGCTAACTATCCCTTTGGCACAGCCCGAAAATGGGGAGCGGTGGGTTTTGCTCTTGGAATCGGTATTGCCGGGCCAGCCGCGGATCATTTGGGGCTTGTCACCATATTCCCGCTGTTTGCCGCCATGCTCATTGCCACTGGCCTGGTTCTCGAAGTGGCCTTGCGAAAACGGAGCTTGTTTCCCAGCCAAGAAGAGCCACCGGACAAGGTGAAAGATGACGAGCTGTTCCTTGACCGCCATCAAAAGGGCGGCTATCGGGAGCTGCTGAAAAACCGCAAGTACATGGCGTTGCTTTTCAGTGTTTTCTTCTATATGGGTCCTTCCATGGCCCACAACATCTACTTCAGCTTTCTCTATGTGGAAGTGGGGGGGACGGTTTCTGGGATGGGGCTCGCGCTTTTGCTGATGGTCATCTGCGAAGCGCCGGTCATGGCATGGGCGGACCGGATATCGGCAAAGGTCACTACGGAGCGTATCCTTCTCATCGCCTTCGCCGTGTCGGTGCTCCGATTTCTGTGGTACAGCACATCACCCAGCCCTGGTCTGCTTGCAGCCACTTTCTTTCTCCAAGGGTTCACAAACGGGATCGTGCTTGTGCAGGCCGTCAAGTACCTAACCAGACTGGTCCGTCCGGATCAGGTATCCCTGGCCATTCCTCTTTATACTGCGATCGCATCCAATGCCAGCACCATCACCTGCCAACTGATGGGCGGGATCATCATGGAAAGCTTCGGAGGACCCGGCGTTTATTTCTTCTTTGGATTGTTTAATCTGGCCGGAATCGTGATCTATCTGGCATCCGGTTTGCACCGCCGCAATTTTCATTTGAATTTATAGAGGGATTTCGCAAAAAGGTGTTGACAGGGGATAAGGGGGATGCTATTCTGATAAAGCTGTCAAACCAGTGGAAACACAGGGAAAAATAGGCCGCAGGCAGAAGAAAAAGGACTTGACAGTAAGAGGGCGAAAGCGATATACTAATTAAGCCACTCACCGAGGGAGACCTCGAGGTGGAGCCGGAAGGACCGGCAGGGAGGAACACCTCCCGCGCACCTTGAAAACTACATAGTGCAGAAATTAAGTCAAAAAAAGACAATGTACTTTCAGCGGGGAAACCCGGTGAAGGACAGAAACGTTCAACGCAAGTTGGACGGGTCAGTCGTACAATTCTTTGAAAAAAAAACAGGTTTCCGTGCCGAAGCGAAAGCGACGGTATGGGAAACGGAAAACGTACGCGTTTTCCTGAGCATGGTGTCACGATCGAAAGATCTCACATACCATTTATAAAGAGTTTGATCCTGGCTCAGGATGAACGCTGGCGGCGTGCCTAACACATGCAAGTCGAGCGGTATATACTGGAACAAAACTTCGGTCTAGTGAAGGTATAGAGAGCGGCGGACGGGTGAGTAACGCGTAGGCAACCTGCCCCATACAGAGGGATAGCCTCGGGAAACCGGGATTAACACCTCATGACACCGAGGGTCCACATGGAACTTCGGCCAAAGATTTATCGGTATGGGATGGGCCTGCGTCTGATTAGCTGGTTGGTAGGGTAACGGCCTACCAAGGCGACGATCAGTAGCCGACCTGAGAGGGTAATCGGCCACATTGGAACTGAGACACGGTCCAAACTCCTACGGGAGGCAGCAGTGGGGAATATTGCACAATGGGCGAAAGCCTGATGCAGCAACGCCGCGTGAGCGAAGAAGGCCTTTGGGTCGTAAAGCTCTGTCCTTGGGGAAGAAACAAATGACGGTACCCGAGGAGGAAGCCCCGGCTAACTACGTGCCAGCAGCCGCGGTAATACGTAGGGGGCGAGCGTTATCCGGAATTATTGGGCGTAAAGAGTGCGTAGGTGGTTTTTTAAGCGTGGGGTGAAAGGCAATGGCTCAACCATTGTAAGCCTTGCGAACTGGAAGACTTGAGTGCAGGAGAGGAAAGCGGAATTCCTAGTGTAGCGGTGAAATGCGTAGATATTAGGAGGAACACCAGTGGCGAAGGCGGCTTTCTGGACTGTAACTGACACTGAGGCACGAAAGCGTGGGGAGCAAACAGGATTAGATACCCTGGTAGTCCACGCCGTAAACGATGAGCACTAGGTGTCGGGGTCGCAAGGCCTCGGTGCCGCAGTTAACGCATTAAGTGCTCCGCCTGGGGAGTACGCACGCAAGTGTGAAACTCAAAGGAATTGACGGGGACCCGCACAAGCAGCGGAGCATGTGGTTTAATTCGAAGCAACGCGAAGAACCTTACCAGGACTTGACATCCCTCTGACCGGCGTGTAACGGCGCCTTCCCTTCGGGGCAGAGGAGACAGGTGGTGCATGGTTGTCGTCAGCTCGTGTCGTGAGATGTTGGGTTAAGTCCCGCAACGAGCGCAACCCTTGTCATTAGTTGCCAGCAGGTTAAGCTGGGCACTCTAGTGAGACTGCCGGGGACAACTCGGAGGAAGGTGGGGATGACGTCAAATCATCATGCCCCTTATGTTCTGGGCTACACACGTGCTACAATGGCCGGTACAGAGAGACGCAATGTCGCGAGGCGGAGCAAAACTCTAAAACCGGTCCCAGTTCGGATTGCAGGCTGAAACTCGCCTGCATGAAGTCGGAGTTGCTAGTAATCGCGAATCAGAATGTCGCGGTGAATGCGTTCCCGGGTCTTGTACACACCGCCCGTCACACCATGGAAGTTGGGGGCGCCCGAAGTTGGCCAATGAATAGGTTACCTAAGGCGAAATCAATGACTGGGGTGAAGTCGTAACAAGGTAGCCGTATCGGAAGGTGCGGCTGGATCACCTCCTTTCTAGGGAGACATTAATTTCTGCACTATGAGTTTTA
>PHAE01000030.1 GCA_002840285.1 Firmicutes bacterium HGW-Firmicutes-11 | reverse complement strand
AAGTGCTGAAAAGTGCTGAAAAGTGCTGAAAGGGCGGGCACCATCCGGTGCCGCCCTTTCGCTCATTTAAGATCAGTAATTACACTTTATTCATGCACGTTGGCGTGCCAGCTCATCCGCTGTTTTATCAACGGGGTCGCGAATAGTCACAGAGACTTAAGCGTTGTCTCTTTTATGCTTCATGGCGATGGAGATCGCGACGGCGCAGCCGCCCCAAAGGCCACCACAGCCGATGATCATCATGATGATTGCTCCGGTATTCATTATTTAACCTCCTTGTCGCTCTTGGACAGATTGGCGAAGCCTTCCTTGCCCTTCATTGAGGTCAGTACGATGGTGACGATGATGCAGAGGACGAGAGCGCCCCATCCGAAGATCATCACATCGCCGCTGGAGTAACCGCCGTATCCTTTGGTAGCAAAGTCAATGGTGTTCTTGATGACCATGAAACCGAGAACGATGACGGTGATGATTTTGAGGGTGTAGGTCCACCATTTTCCAACACTGAAGTTAGAGAAGGAATTGGCTTCGGCACGTAGTTTTTCGGGATCGAAGAACCAGGCGATCAGGATGACTTCCAAAAGTCCTGCGCCGGCGATGCCGATCTGATTGATGAAGGCATCAACGATATCGAGAATGATCAATCCGGAGCCAGTGATAAAAACCATGCTGACGAGGATCGAAGGAATCAAAACGATCGTAGTTGCTTTTTTATGTGTCAGCTCGAATTTGTCGGAGATACCGGTGATGACCGCCTGAATGATGGAGATCAACGAGGTGAATCCGGCAAATAACAGAGCGCCGAAGAAGCAAACGCCGATAAAGCCATTCAATGCTGGCATTGCGCTGATAGCTGCGGGGAAAACGAAGAAGGCCAGTCCGACGCCGCCGGCAGCGACTTCTTCCACAGGAACTCCCTGAGAGAAGGCCATGTAACCCAGAACGCTGAACACGCCGATGCCGGCGAAGAGTTCAAAACCGTGGTTGGCAGTCGCTGTGATGAACGCGCTGTTGACCACGTCTGTGTTCTTGGGCAGGTAGCTGGAGTAAGCGATCATGATAGCGAAGGCGATGCTCAAGCTGAAGAAGACCTGACCGTAAGCCGCCACCCATACGCTGGAATCAAAGATGCGATCCCAGTTGGGGGTGAAGAGGTAGTTGAGGCCATCCACTGCGCCGGGAAGCGTAATGCCGCGAATCACGATGATCAGAGTCAGCAGCAAAAGAACGGGGAGCGCGATCTTGCATGCAAGTTCGATCCCTTTGCTGATGCCCCGATACATAACGAAAGCGGTGACCGCCCAGATGATGACAAAGGGCAACACCAGATTTCCCTGGATCCCGCCAAAGTCAAGCGCGCTGGAGGTAAGCCCAATGTACTCCAGGAAGAAACCGGTCGGATCTGCACCCCAAGCCAAAGTTGTGGAGAATCCGATGTAGCTGATGACCCAGACGATGATCGCTGTGTAATAAACAGTGATGACGAACGCGATCATGACCTGGAACCAGCCCAGCCATTCGAATTTACGGTTGATGCGAGCCAGCGCAGAGGGCGCGCCGGAACGATAGGTTTTGCCGATGGTATACTCAAGAATCAAGATAGGGATACCGGCTGTGATGATTGCGAATAAATAAGGTACGAGAAATGCGCCGCCTCCGTTTGTTGCTGCGGTGTAGGGAAAACGCCAGATGTTTCCCAGTCCGACAGCGGAGCCGATCGCGGCGAGCAAAAAGCCCATTTTTGAATTCCAACGATCTCTTTCCAAATTGCAAACCTCCTTCTAAATGAAACAACAAAAAAATGGAACAAAATAAGATGAATAATGAATATTATAGAACTCAAAACCCACGTTTGTCAATGTTTTCCAATGACGACGAAGGGGATCGACAGCTTATCCGCGCTTGTCAAGCGGAACGTAGGGACGCTTTTCCTGTACATTGACATAGGCAGGACGCATGATCTTGCCGCCGGCAACCAATTCCTCGATCCGGTGGGCGCACCAGCCGGAGATCCTTGATGCCGCGAACACAGGAGTGGCCACGTCCAAGGGGATGTTGAGGGCGCTGTAGACAAAACCGGAGAAAAGGTCGACATTGGCCGGCATGTTCTTTTCCACGCCTTTGATCTCAGAAAACAGCTGGGGGCCGCGTTTTTCAATAAAATCGTAGACCATGAACTCGTCGATGAGGCCTTCGTCCTCCGCCAGTTTTTTAGCCATGCCCTTGAGAAGCGTGGCACGGGGATCAGAAACGGTGTAGACCGCATGACCAAGTCCGTAGATGAGTCCTGATCCATCGAAGGCTTCTCCCTTGAGCAGCTTCATGAGATACTTTTCGATCTCCTTGTAATTGGTGATGTCCTTCACGTTGGCCTTCAGATCGTTCATCATGCCGATGACCTCGACGTTGGCGCCTCCGTGCTTGGGACCTTTCAGTGAACCGACGGCAGCAGCGATCGCCGAGTAGGTGTCGGTGCCGGTGGACGAGACCACATGAGTCGTAAAGGTGGAGTTGTTTCCGCCACCATGTTCTGCGTGAAGGATCATGCTCAGGTCCAGGGATTTTGCTTCAAGATCAGTGTATTCACCGGTGGGGCGGATCATGCGGAGGATGTTTTCTGCGGTGCTTTTTTCCGGATCCGGATAGTGAAGGTGCAGACTTTCGTTGTGGTAATGGGCACGTTTGGCCTGGAATCCATAAGCGATCAGCGAAGGAAAATAGCCGATCAAGTCGATGGATTGACGAAGCACGTTGGGGATCGAAAGATCGTCTGCCAGGTCATCATAGGAATACAGTGCCAGTACACTCCGGGCAAGCTTGTTCATGACATTATTGCTTGGTGCGACCAGGATCATGTCCCTGGCAAATCCGGAAGGCAGTTCCCGCCGTGCGCCAAGAGTTGCCTTGTACTCGGCCAACTGCTCTTTGTTGGGAAGTTCACCAAACAGCAATAAATAGCTGGTTTCCTCGTAGCCGAACCGGTCTTCCTCCACAACGCTGTCAACCAGGTCATGGACGTTGATGCCACGATAAAAGAGTTCGCCGTCGACAGCGACCTTCTGATTGTTTTCGGTCTTATAGCCGACGACTTCTCCGACCTTAGTCAACCCGACGATGACACCGGTACCGTTGGCGTTGCGCAATCCACGCTTCACATCGTATTTTGTATAGAATTCGCCATCGATGGCGTTATTGGCTTCCAACTGCTGGGACATGGTTTCCACAAAGTTGACTTCCTCAGCGGAACCCCGCTTCCACCAGCGAGGAGCGCCATATCCATTGGAAAATGGATTCAAATCTTTGTTTTCCACTTTTTCCGCGACCTTATTGAACAGCTTGCGAAAGGCGCTTTCCCCAGATATATTCTTGGTTGATTTCATCTGCTGACCTCCTAACCTTCGATCTTGATGGGTATACTAAGAAAAAATTATATCCCAATTTTCTCCGATTAGCAAGTGTGCCATAGTAAAATTATCCATTCACAGCAAGGCAAAACCGCGATATAATGTGATGATGGAAAAAGGAGAGAGCATGTTTCAGTTGCATTCGGAATATCAAATGCTGGGAGATCAGCCACAAGCAGTCGATCAGCTGGTGCAAGGCATACTCGCCGGTAAAAAGCACCAGACGCTTTTAGGTGTCACCGGCTCCGGAAAAACCTTCACTATGGCCAACGTGATCCAGCAGGTTCAAAAACCGACGCTTGTCATCTCCCACAACAAGACTCTGGCCGCACAGCTTCACGGAGAATTTCGTGAGTTTTTCCCGGACAATGCCGTCGAATATTTTGTCAGCTATTACGACTACTACCAGCCGGAAGCCTACATGCCGTCCACCGACACCTATATCGAAAAGGATTCGGACATCAACGACGAGATCGAGAAGCTGCGTCACTCGGCCACTGCCGCTCTGGCAGAGCGCAAAGATGTGATCATCGTAGCCAGCGTTTCCTGCATCTACGGTCTCGGCAGCCCGATGGACTACGAGAACCAGGTCCTTTCGCTGCGCCCGGGGATGCGGAAAGACAGGAACGAGATCCTGCATAAACTGGTGGACATTCAATACACGAGAAATGACATGGGATTCGAACGAGGCACCTTTCGGGTCAGAGGTGACACGGTGGACATTTTTCCCGCCGGCGCCGATCACGCGATCCGGGTCGAACTTTTTGGTGACGAGATCGAAACCATCAAGGAGATCCAACCGATCACCGGCGAGATCAATGGATTGCGTAGTCACGTTTCCATCTTTCCCGCTTCCCACTATGTCACATCCAGAGAAAATATGGACCGGGCAATACAAAGTGCCGAAATCGAGCTGGCAGAACGACTGGCCTGGTTCCGCTCCCAGGGGAAACTGGTGGAAGCTCAACGCCTGGAACAGAGGACCCGATATGACATGGAGCTTCTCCGGGAGGTTGGCAGTTGCAAGGGGATCGAAAACTATTCCCGTCACATCAACGGTCTTCCCCCCGGATCCCGTCCCTATACTTTGATCGATTATTTCCCCGATGATTTTTTGATCATCATCGACGAATCCCACGTGATGCTTCCACAGCTGAGAGGGATGTGGGCCGGCGACCGGTCGAGAAAAACGGCGCTGGTGGATTATGGTTTCCGTTTGCCTTCTGCCCTGGACAACCGCCCGCTGTCCTTTCAAGAATTTGAGTCACTAGTGAAACAGGCGGTCTACGTCAGCGCCACGCCGGCCAATTATGAAAGAGAAAAGAGCGGCGGAGTGGTTGCGGAACAGGTGATCCGGCCCACCGGATTGTTGGATCCAGCCATCGAAGTGCGAAAAACCGAAGGACAGATCGACGATCTGATCGGCGAGATCAATAAGGTCACAGCCCGACAAGAACGGGTGCTGGTCACGACCCTCACGAAAAAAATGTCGGAGAGCCTGACCGACTACTTGAAAAATGTGGGCATCAAAGTCCGCTATCTGCATTCCGAGGTAGAGACCCTGGAACGAATGGAGATCCTTCGCGATCTCCGGTTGGGGGTCTTCGATGTCCTGGTGGGGATCAATCTGCTGCGGGAAGGACTGGATCTGCCGGAAGTCTCCCTGGTAGCGATCCTCGACGCGGACAAACAGGGTTTTCTGCGAACCGAGACTTCCCTGATCCAAACCATAGGGAGAGCCGCACGGCATGTGGAAGGACGGGTCATCATGTACGCCGACAGAGTCAGCGACGCCATGGCCATCGCCATCAGCGAGACCGACCGCCGGCGCAAGATCCAGGAGGAATACAACCAGAAGAACGGCATCACCCCGGAAACGATCAAAAAATCGATTCGCAGCGTGATTGAGGCGACGAAGGTCGCGGAAGAAACCGTAGAATATTACCACGGCAAGAGTCCGCTGGAATTGACCCAGAAGGAACTGGCCGATTACATCAAGTTATTGGAAAAAGAAATGAAACAGGCAGCCTCCGACCTTCAGTTTGAACGTGCGGCCAGGCTGCGGGACCGCATTTTCGAATATAAAGTAAGGAAAACATAAACCATGGCCAACAGCATCGTCATCAAGGGAGCAAACGAACACAATTTAAAGAACATCCATCTGGTGATCCCCAGGGACAAAATGGTGGTCTTCACCGGACTCTCCGGCTCGGGAAAATCCTCTCTGGCCTTCGACACGATCTACGCCGAAGGGCAGCGTCGCTACATGGAGAGCTTATCTTCCTATGCAAGACAGTTTCTTGGACAGATGGAAAAACCGGATGTGGAATCCATCGAAGGATTGTCCCCGGCCATATCCATCGACCAGAAAACCACCAGCAAGAATCCCCGCTCCACCGTCGGGACTGTCACAGAGATCCACGATTACTTGCGGTTGATGTATGCCAGGATCGGCGTGCCCCACTGCCCGATCTGCGGCATCGAGATCAAGAGCCAGTCCGTCGATCAGATCGTCGACCACCTCATGGAACTTCCCGAAGGGACACGACTGACACTGCTTGCCCCTGTGGTGCGTGACCGGAAGGGGGAACATGAAAAAATCCTGGAACGGATCCGAAAAGAAGGGTTCACCCGCGCCAGGGTCGATGGTGAGATCAAGGAACTTGACGCGGAAGAGATCAAGTTGGAGAAAACCTTCAAGCATACCATTGAGATCGTCACCGACCGGATCATTCTTCGACCCGGAATCGAAAGCCGGCTCACCGAATCGGTGGAACTGTCATTGAACCACGGCGACGGTCTGGTGATCGCCTTGCCGGAAGGCGAAGACGCGGAGCCGATGCTGTTCAGCACAAAATTTGCCTGCCCTGAACACGGCGTCGGGATCGAGGAGATGGAACCCCGCATGTTTTCCTTCAACAGCCCCTTCGGTGCCTGTCCGGTGTGCAACGGCCTTGGCTTCATTCAGAAGATCGACCCGGACCGGATCATCACAGCTCAGGAGTTGTCCATCACAAAAGGAGCACTGTCCAATGTCTTTGCTTCCATGGAGATCACCGGTTTTTACCGCCAGATGATCGACGCACTGGCAAAGGAACACGGCGTGGACGTCAACACGCCCTACCGGGAACTGCCGGACAAGTTCAAAAAAGAGCTTTTGTACGGGACCGGGAATCGCAAACTGGAATACTACTATGAAAGCAGAAACAACGGATCCAAGTCCTATCGGAACCATCCGTTTGAAGGCGTGATCAACAATCTGGAGCGTCGGTATCAGGAGACCAATTCCGATTACATCAAAGAGAAGATGCAGCAGTTCATGAGCACGACTCCATGCGATGCCTGCAAGGGAAAGCGGTTGAAACCGGCAGTCCTCGCCGTCACCGTTGGCAGTATCAACATCGCTGACTTCTCTGAGCTTTCGATCCGGGAAGGAGTGACATTTCTGAAGCATCTGAAACTCTCGGAGCGGGACGAAGCCATTGCAAAGATGATCGTCAAAGAAATCGATGAGCGCCTAAATTTCCTGGTGGACGTAGGACTGGATTACCTGTCCTTGTCCCGGGCATCCGGAACCCTGTCCGGGGGAGAATCCCAACGGATCCGGCTGGCCACTCAGATCGGCTCCAGTCTGGTCGGCGTGCTTTATATTCTCGATGAACCCAGTATCGGTCTTCATCAAAAGGACAATGCCAAGTTGCTGAAGACCCTGCGGAATCTTACAGAACTGGGCAATACGCTGATCATCGTCGAGCACGATGAAGAAACCATGTACGCTGCTGACCACATCGTCGACATCGGTCCGGGCGCGGGAGTTCACGGCGGTCAGGTCGTCGTCGCCGGAACGGTGGAAGAGATCAAGGCCTGTAAGAAATCCATCACCGGCAGTTACCTGAGGGGAGACCGCAGCATTCCGATACCAAAAGAGCGTCGCAAGGGGAACGGTTTGAACATCCGGATCCTGGGAGCGACGGAAAACAACCTGAAGGACATCGATGTCGCATTTCCTTTGGGTCAGTTCGTCTGCGTCACCGGCGTTTCCGGCTCTGGGAAAAGCAGCCTCATCAACGAGATCCTCTATAAGAGCCTGGCAAAGGAGATCAACCGTTCCAGAGAAAAACCCGGCGCTTTTCGACAGATCACCGGCGCAGAGCACATCGACAAGGTCATAGACATCGACCAGTCACCCATCGGCAGAACTCCCCGCTCCAACCCGGCGACCTACACCGGCGTTTTCACTCCCATCCGGGAGCTGTTCGCCCAGTTGCCGGAGGCCAAGATCCGGGGGTACGGAAAGGGGCGGTTCAGCTTCAATGTCAAGGGTGGCCGGTGTGAAGCCTGCAGCGGTGACGGCATCATCAAGATCGAAATGCATTTTCTACCCGACGTCTACGTTCCCTGCGAGGTCTGCAAAGGGAAACGGTACAACCGGGAAACGCTGGAAGTCAAATACAAAGGAAAAAACATCTATGACGTTCTGGACATGAATGTGTCTCAGGCGCTGGAATTCTTTAAAAATATGCCGGTCATCACACGGCAGCTGACGACTCTGGACGAGGTGGGTCTCGGCTACATCAAGCTTGGACAACCGTCCACTCAGCTGTCCGGCGGCGAAGCCCAGAGGGTGAAGCTGGCCGGCGAACTCTCCAAGAGGAGCACCGGCAAAACCTTGTATATCCTGGACGAGCCGACCACAGGCCTTCATTTTGCAGATGTGGAGCGTCTGATCCAGGTGCTGGAACGCCTGGTGGATGCGGGAAACACCGTGGTGGTCATCGAACACAATCTGGATGTGATCAAGACAGCAGACACCATCATCGACCTCGGTCCCGACGGCGGCGACCGGGGAGGGGAAGTGATCGCTGTCGGAACGCCTGAAGAACTGGCAGTGCATCCAACGTCCTACACCGGCGAATATGTGAAAAAAGTTTTAAACCAGCACCACTTCTGATATAATAATTTATTAAGCAAGAATGCTGTGTGACGAGCTGTAAACAGCGAAGGGATGAGGATATGATCGAGCGAATCAATATGACGATGCTGACCGACTTTTATGAGTTGACGATGGCCAATGGCTATCTGGAAAAGGGGATGCAAGACCAGATCGCTTACTTCGACATGTTCTTCCGCAAGATCCCCGATGGCGGCGGCTTCGCCATCACCGCCGGACTGGAGCAGCTGATCCGCTGCCTGCAGACCTTGAAGTTCGAAGAAGAGGATATTGTTTATCTGCGAAAACGTGGCATCTTCTGCGAAGAATTTCTGGAGTATCTCAGAAACTTCAAATTTGAGTGCGACGTGTGGGCGATCCCGGAAGGCACACCGGTGTTTCCCAGTGAACCGCTGGTCACCGTACGCGGCCCGGTCATTCAGTCCCAGTTCATCGAAACGATCCTTTTACTCCTCATCAACCATCAAAGCCTGATCGCAACAAAGGCCAACCGGATCGTCCGGGCGGCGGAAGGCAGAGGCGTGATGGAATTCGGTACACGTCGAGCCCACGGCGCCTCCAGCGCCATCTACGGCGCCAGAGCTGCCTATATCGGCGGCTGCATCGGCACCGCCTGTGCCATTGCCGACCGGGAATTTGGGATCCCTGCCCTGGGAACCATGGCCCACAGTTGGGTCCAGATGTTCGACAGCGAATACGAATCCTTCAAAGCGTATGCAGAGATCTATCCGGAGAACTGTACCCTGTTGGTGGATACCTACAATACCCTGAAATCTGGAGTCCCCAATGCGATCCGGGTCTTCAAGGAGCAAAAACCACAAAAAATGGCGATCCGGATCGACAGCGGAGACGTCACCTATCTGACCAAGAAGTCAAGAAAGATGTTGGACGAAGCCGGGCTCACTGCCTGTTCTATCGTTGTCTCCAACTCTTTTGATGAATACCTGATCCGCAATGTCATCGACCAGGGAGCCGAAATCGATGTTTTTGGTGTCGGCGAGCGCCTGATCACGGCACGATCCGAACCGGTCTTCGGCGGCGTATACAAGATGGCCGCTCTTGAGAAAAACGGCGAGATCATCCCCAAGATCAAGATCAGCGAAAACGTCGAAAAGATCACGAACCCGGGCTTCAAAACCGCATATCGCTTCTTCGACAAAGACAGCGGAAAGGCCCTGGCGGACGTGATCACACTGGCCGATGAGGTGATATCTACAGAGGTCGATTATGAGATTTTCGACCCCCAGTTCATCTGGAAGCGGAAAACCATCACCAATTTCAATGTGAAAAAGCTTCAGGAGAGGATCTTTGACAAAGGGGAATTGGTTTATAAGATGCCTTCTATCAATGAGATCAAACAGTACTGCAAGGAGCAGATCGACACCCTTTGGGAAGAGGTTTTGCGTTTCGAAAATCCACATGAATACTTTGTCGACTTGTCGGAGGAGCTTTGGACCATGAAAATCAAGCTGATCGATGAGCGAAAAGATAGAAACTTAGTAAAGTAGGTGACAAGAATGAGACATGAATTTCCAGTGACCAAGACCACGATGCCCAAAGACAAACCGGACACCGACACACTGGCCTTTGGCAACCGGTTCACCGACCACATGTTCCTCATGGATTACAATCAGGAACGTGGATGGCACAATGGACGGATCGTGCCCTACGCTCCGATCTGCCTTGATCCGGCAGCATCGGTGTTCCATTATGCCCAGGAGATGTTCGAAGGGCTCAAGGCCTACAAGACAAGTTCGGGGAATGTACAGCTCTTCCGACCGGAGAAAAACGAGGAGAGGGCAAAGCGGACCTGCGAACGGATCTGCATTCCCACCCTGCCCGACGGCCTGATGGTGGAAGCGGTAAAGGCTCTGGTGGATGTGGAACGGGACTGGATCCCCGACAAACCCAACACTTCGCTCTACATCCGGCCCTTCATCATCGCCACCGAACCATTTCTCGGCGTCAGGGACGCTTACAACTACATGTTCATCGTGATCCTTTCTCCCGTCGGCCCTTACTACAAGGAAGGGTTGTTGCCGACACGGATCTATGTGGAAGATGAGTACGTCCGTTCGGTCAAGGGTGGCACCGGAGAGGTCAAGATCGGCGGCAATTACGCTGTCGGACTTCGCTCGGAAAAGAAAGCCCACGAAAAAGGTTACGCGCAGGTTCTCTGGCTCGACGGCATCGAACGCCGTTTCGTCGAAGAGATCGGCACTTCCAACGCCTTCTTCGTGATCGACGGCGAAGTGGTGACCGCCCCTCTCACCGGAACCATCCTTCCCGGCATCACCAGAGATTCGGTGATGACACTTCTTCGCAGCTGGGGCGTCAACGTGAGCGAGCGGCGCCTTTCCATCGAAGACCTGTACGAAGCGCATCGCGAAGGCAGGTTGTCGGAAGTCTTTGCCTCCGGGACCGCAGCGGTGATCTCGCCCGTTGGTGAGTTGTGCTGGGGCGACAAGCAGATGATCATAAACGAAAAACGCATAGGGACGCTGTCCCAAAAGCTTTACGACGAATTGACCGGCATCCAGTACGGTCGAATCGAAGACCGCTTCGGATGGATCACGGAAATCGAGTAGACGATCGCGGGAATCGAGGGCAGACAAATGAAACAAAATACCTTTCAAAGCAGCAACGGTGATGCGATGATCGCTTACTGGGTCGAGACACCGGAAGCTTCGGAAGATTTTGAAACGAGGCCGAGGGGCATTCTTCAGATCGCACACGGCATGGCCGAGCATTCCCTGCGGTATCGGGAAACGATCGAATTCTTCACTGCGAGAGGGTATGTCGTTTGCGGCAACGATCATCTTGGCCACGGCATGACGGCGGCCTCCCGCCAGGAACTTGGTTATTTCGGTAAACAAAAGGGCTGGTTTCACATGGCGGAAGACATGTATGGACTGACCCTTCGGATGAAGGAAACCTATGGAGAGCTTCCCTACTTTCTGCTGGGCCACAGCATGGGGTCGCTTCTGGCACGGGTTTATCTGACTCGCTACGGTTCGGATCTCAATGGGGTGGTATTGTCCGGGACCAGCGGCCCCAATCCAAAGGCGGGTTTGTCGAAACCTCTGGTCAGTCTCATCAGCGCAACAAAGGGAGAACATCACCGGAGCAAGCTGATCTATGGACTTGCCTTTGGCAATTACAACGACCGTTATGAAAAAGGATGCGACCGATTGAGCTGGATGTCGCAGGTTCAGCCGGTCTTGGATGATTTCCGAAAGGATCCGCTCTGCAACTTCACCCTCACCGTCGCCGGATTCCGGGATCTGATGGAGCTTTTGGCCTTTGTGTCCCGAAAGCAGTGGGCGACCGAGATCCCCGCAGATTTGCCGGTGTTGCTTGTGTCCGGAGAGATGGATCCGGTGGGCGACTTCGGCGAAGGTGTCAAAAAAGTGTATAAGGCCCTGGAAGCCGCCGGCTGTAAGGACCTTACGATGAAACTCTATCCGGATACCCGCCACGAGATCTTCAATGAACCGGTCAGGCGGCAGACGATGGAAGACATTGCAGCGTTCATGGAAGACCGCCTCACGAAGTGACAGATGATCCTGTGGTCAGGAAACGCTTGTATTTGCTTTTGTCCGTCGGAAGCTTCAGTTCTTGAAATTCGATGACAAGTTTTATCTGTTCAATACCAAACTGCCTCAGTTCTTCCGGGATCCTCTTCATCAGAGCTTCCCGGATCTTTTTTTGTTCCTCCGGCCCATCGGGACAGTCGATGAGGATCCGTAACGCCTGTCCGGCCTGGATCACCTGAAACTCGCGGATCCGATCACTTTCGGTTATGAGGAAGCGACTGAACAGGTCGGGAAATACATGCTGCAGTTTGCCTTCTTTGTTGGTGAAGTAAAGAACATCATCGTGTCTGCCGATGATCCGGTCGATGACCCGGAAGGCGCTTCCGCAAGGGCAGGGCTCGCCAAGCACGATCAGATCGTTCATCTCGTAGCGGATCAAGGGTTGCGCCCGGTTGACCAGATTGGTCACGATCATTCGCGCTGCCGGTGTCCCGGGTTCAGTGACCAGAGCTCCATTGGCATCGTATAGCTCCACATACACCAGATCCTCATTGATGTGAAGGCTGCCGTGTCTGCAGGTGCTGCCCAGCTGTCCCTCGCTGGCCTGGTAGATCTCGATCACTTTGGCGCCGAACCCGATGCGGAAGCGTTCTTTGTCCTCGGCGGTAAGCACTTCCGCATAGCTGACGACGGTATCGATCGGTGTCCGGATTTGATCCCGTTTCGGCAGGAGGATGCGGAGCATGCTGGGAGGCGCCATCAAGATGTTGATTCGACCGGCGTTAAGGGCATCGATGATCTCGTCGACTTCGGTCATGGTGCTCATATATTTCAGCAACAGAAAAGGAGCGCGGATATCAGCAAACCCCTGGCTGAAGACCCGGAGAAGAAAGAGGATCCGGAAGGGAAGATTCTTCAAAGAGATACCGCTGCGGGCAAGAAACACAAAAGGAAGCCGCCGGGTCATCTCCTTTGGCGTAATGTAGAGCCCTTTGTTCCCACTGGTCCCACTGGAGAGACCGACGACATATTCGTCATTGAAATAGCCGGTGTAGTCTTTGTCCTTCTCTTTTTGCAACGCAAAGGCCATCACCTCGTCGCGGTCAAGACAGCAGGTGTTCAGGGTCGAGAAATTCTCCATCATGACTTCTTTGTTGATGACAGGCAGGGAAGAGAAGTCTTCCGAAGCGCCATGGTATAGATCACGATAGAATGGGCTTCGCTCAGCAGCAAAGTCCACAAGGTTCCGAAGCTCCCTTTGTTGATACGCTTCGATCTTCTCCCGACTGTACTTGTACAGATGACGTTGGAGTGTCATATAGTCGGCAATGCCTCGCAGGATCCCCATCAGAGTTCTCCCCGCAGCTTGGCGCCCTTTGTACTGCTGCTCTTTCGATCGATCCACCAGGCGTACCAATACTCGATGCCGTAGCGGTAGTGTGATTTTTCCCAGAGGATCAGGAAGATCCCCCACAGGATCGCAATGGACAGTCCATAGAGCAGAGACTGACCGATGGTGAATGACAGTTCCGGCCAGAGCAATCGCAACGAACGGTAGACAAGGCCACTGATCACGCTTTCAAAAAAGAACACAGTCAGGCCGGCGATGCCGAACCGATAAAAGAAGAGTCCAAGACCACCGATCTTCGCTTTGCCGGGTTTTCTCGACAGCCGCTTGTCCTCGTAGAGGCGGATGCACAGAAGTGTCAACAGCGAGAACAGCCCCAACTGCGCCAGCATGATGCTGTACCATTTCATGTCGATGCTCCGCTCCAGCATGGTGTCCGGAAGGAAAATGTAGAGTAGGACTCCTATAAGAAACAGCCCGGCGCCGACCGGCACGATAGTTCTTCCCGGTGACGTTTTTTTAGAGTCAGATTCTCGTGACGCCAACATCACCAGGGTCATCCACATGCCATACACACCGAAGGCCAGGAAGGGCAGGATCGGATTGTTCTTGTTTACGAAGAAATTCAAACCCAAAATCACACCCAGGTTCTGCTCCCCGACGGCTTCCAGATACACCTCATACAGGGGAAGGCGAAGGAGGGAAAACAGGAAAAGTCCGATGGCGAGAGCGAAATACGCGGTTTTTCGCCGCTTTGGATCAGGGAACAAACGATGAAACCAGAAGGCGATCAGACCGCAGAGGATGGCGTTGGTGCCGAGCATGACCAGACTGTCGACGTAGAGGATCCGCTCCTGCGATAATCCCACAAAGCGGCCGTTTTGGATCAATTCCACCAAAATGCTGTTGTCGAAGCTGGCGGTCTCAAACTGGGCAAGGCCAGGGCCGGTGAAGATGAAATACAGATAGGCCAACACAAGAACGAAAAGGCCGGCCTTTATCTGGTGCTTCATGGACTTGACCGGGTCGTTGTGAAGTTCGATCCGGCGCTCAAACTGCAAGCTGTGGACCAAGCCGCTGATCATGGCGAAAAGACCGGCAAACATCAGAAGAAGTCCGATGACCGTGACCACCACCGGCGGATCGTTGAGATCCAGCTGGAAGAGCCCGCCAAAATAATAGAAGGCGGAGTGGAGCGCAACGACGAAGAAAATCCCAACACCCCGCAAGACATCGAGGCCGATCAACTGCTTGCCCATATACACATCCTCCTGTTATTTTGCATTATTCCCCTGCAGGTGCCCTTTCTACTGAGTGTACCATTTGGGAAGGGTGCTTGACAAACAGAAGTCGAAAACCGACGAGACAGAAAGAAGGAAACCGGGCAAGGTCTATGATAGAATGAACCAACACCTGTTTTAGAACGCGGGGACGGTTC
>PHAE01000029.1 GCA_002840285.1 Firmicutes bacterium HGW-Firmicutes-11 | reverse complement strand
CTGTATCGTACGAACCAACAATGCTAATTCTTCGGATTGCATTCAGACCACCTCCTTTTGCAATGATTATAGCAAATTTAAGCAAACAAATCAACATTTCAACCAACTTAATTCAATTTAGACCAACTCTGTTTGCATTTTAACCAACTCCGTCTGCATTTTAACCAACTCTGCACATTATTTAGTCAACTCAGTTGGTTAAACTGTCGGAAACCGACGGATTATCGTACAGCTATGGCGTACTGGTTTCATGTTACGCTGTAGCTGTACGATTTCGCTTTTAGGAGGATCCGACATGCCGCGATTGGAAGACCAGTTCGAACCGTTCCTTCAGTATTGTCTGCTCCAACGGAGGCTGGCGAAGTCCAGCGTAGCCAACTACCGGATCGATCTACGTTTCTTTCATTCCTTTTTCAATAGCCTTTCGCCACCGGTACGGGACTGCGACGATGTAGATCGCAAGGTGCTAGAGCTTTACCTTGAGCACCTGAGTCGACAGTACAAGGTCAAGACCATCAAGCGGAAGATGTCATGTGTCCAGTCACTATTCACCTATTTGGAGCGACAAGAATTGGTGGAGGACACTCCGTTCCGTCGCTTCCGCGTTCACTTACAAGAAGGAAAAGCAGCGCCAAAAAGTTTGACTGCTCCGGAAATGGAGCGATTTCTGCAGGCGGTGCATCAGGATCCGGCGGCGGAAGCAGGTAAAGCTCTCATCCAAAAGCTGGCAAACGATGAAACGGCCGTGGTCAAGCGAATGAACAGAGCTTTCTTCTGGTGCAGGGATGCAGCTATCCTTGAGCTCTTGTTTGCCGTCGGTTTGCGGGTAGCGGAGCTTTGCGCTCTCAGGTTCGAAGACCTGGATATCGACGCCGGGGTCTTCCATATCAATGGAAAAGGCAATCGGGAACGCACTCTGCATGTGGCCGATCGGGAAGTGCATCAAGTTCTGGATGCCTATTTAAAGGTACGCCGTGCTGTGCCAGTCGACCATTCGTATCTCTTTCTCTCCCGTTTCCAGGATCCGTTAAGCACCCAAGGAGTTCGCAACTTGGTAGATAAATATGCGAAAGCGGCCGAGATCCGCAAGCGAGTCACACCGCATGTTTTCCGTCATTCCTTCGCTACGCTCCTACTCGAGTCTGGCGTCGACATCAAATATGTACAGGACTTCTTGGGTCACAGCAGCATCTCCACGACTCAGATCTACTTGCATTTGTCCGAGGAGAGCAAGCGACAGGTACTAGCTGCACACCATCCGAGATCGCGGATGGAGGTAGGCGCAGAGAATAGTATAACTTAGTCCGCTTCTTTGCGCTATATGTACTAAAGTAGTATTGACAGAAAGTCAAGTGTGTTGCATACTATAGATATACTAGTCCATCCGCTCGTACTTGCATTTTTGTTCAAAGTCGTATAGGAGGCCAACATGCGCTCAAATGATGAAGTCAAAGAATTGTTTGCTGCATACAATGGCATCTTGCGCACTGATGACTTGCACAAAGCGAAGATATACTATAAGGATATTCAAACTCTGATAGCGGAAGGCGCCATCGAAAAGGTTCGGTACGGTTACTACCAGTTGATCGACTCGGAGAACCCAAGCGAGGCTCTTACTATAACTCGCTTGTTTCCTGATGCTATCCTTTGCATGGATACTGCCTTGTTTTATTACCGCTATAGTGATCGGACGCCATTCTTCTGGCATCTGGCGGTAAGCAAGGATAGTGGCAAGTCCCGTTTCAAGATCGACTACCCTTTTGTCAAACCATACTATATTGAACCGAGTGTACTATCGATCGGAATCGCAGAGGGTGAGATCGACGGAAATCCTGTCAAGATCTATGACAAAGAGCGTACGATTTGTGACTGTCTCCGATTTTTCGGGAAAATGGACCGCGAACTCTTCAAAAAAGCGATGCGCAGTTACTTGGAAGATCCGGCGAAGGATGTTCCGCTCCTGTTGGATTATGCGGCAAAGCTTAGGGTGACAAAGAAAGTAAAAAGCTTGATCGGAGTGTGGCTGTAATGCCTGACAGGGGTGCATCGATCCTCGCCCGATTGAAAAATAAATCCAAAGCATCCGGTGTTCCTTACCAGCAGTATCTTCAACTGCTCGTTCAGGAAGAATTTCTTCGCCGACTGTCAAAGTCCATCTACGCTGAGCGACTCGTTCTAAAAGGTGGATTATTCATTTATGCGTTGACTGACTTTACAAGCCGTGCGACCGTCGATGTAGATTTCCTTATGCGACAAATGGACCGTAGTATTTCGAAAATGGATGCTGTTATTGCAGAAATACTGGCCACAGAGACTGGCAACAACGAAGTGATTCTCTTGCAGGCGAAGAAAGTAACACCCATCAGTGTTCTCCGCAAATATCAAGGTATGAATACACAAATCATGGGCCGGATCAAAAATGTACGCGTTCCTTTCGATGTAGATATCGGTATTGGTGACGTGATTGTCCCAGAAGCGCAGAAGCGGACGATAACAACACAGCTTGAGGGGTTTGAAGCACCAGAGATCTATACCTATAAGAACCGTGGTACGTCCTATAAAAATAATGGGTTTGATCGGATCGCTTCATTGGCCAATGATCTGGAGATGCAGGTGAGGTGGCGATATTTTCTAAAGACGATCCAGGGAGCGGCAATCGAGTTCAAAGACGTGATGGTAGGGATCGAAGCCTTTCTGCGTCCCGTGTATGACGCTGCTTTGTATGATGAAGAATACTTTGGGTCATGGAGCGGGCAGTCACAACGCTGGGGTTGAGGCATCATTGCAAGCTGCCTGTACATAAAAATCCGGGACTCACTAGCTAAACCAAGCGAATCCCGGAAACTTTTTCCTCATCTTTAAACTTTTACAAAGGAATAATGTACCTCGCACCACACTTTTACAAACGTAACTCAGTCCTTATCCGGCCAGATCGCCGGATTCTCTTCTAATAGCCAGGTGTAGCGTTCGTCGTTGACCCGGGTGGTCCAGGGATTTCCGGAGAGGTGGCGGATCATCCAGGCGTACCACATGGCGTAGCCGGGGGCCGCGACCTGTGGGTGGGTGGGCCCTCCCGGGATGATAAAAGCGCTGTTGTCGACGATCTTGTAGACGTCGTCTCCCAGGAAGGCGGCGCCGAAGCCGCTATTCCGGTCAAAGCGGTAATAGTAAACTTCCGGCTGATCGTGGCCGTGGGGAATGTAGCTGGACCATTTTCCCGGATAATTGATCACTTCTCCCAGCACCATGTTGGACCAGGGCGCGTTCTTGTAGTCGAATACAGTTCGGACCTGACGCCGTGCGGTGTCGCCCCAGACGTTTTCGCCGAAGATGTCGGTGGTGACGTCTGCCTGGGTGAACAGGCGAGGTTCGAAATTTCTGTCGTTTTCGGTCTTTTGTATCAGTAGTTCTGATCCGGTCACCGCTTCCACCACTGCTTCGGTGTCCCTAGGTATATGTAGTACTGTCGGGGTCTCGTCAAAGAGAGAAAGCCGGTTGGCGGCTGCAGTCTGTCCACACCAGGAGTAGGTAACCGTGCCGGACAAAAGTAGCAGAGCGGTCTCCTTTTCGCTTTCGCGAAGGCGAAGACGCTCACCAGCAGAGAGCAGATGGACACCAATGTCCATCTGCATCTCCGTAAAAGCAGTCTTGCTGTTTGTGATCTCGTTGTAGCCCGGTTGCAGGCTTCCAAGTACTTTAATCATATTGTATCTCCCGTCGATCGGTCATAGCCCGATCGCTGTTCGGTCGTTTCTTAGTATTTGATCATGAACTTGCGGACGATCTTGACCAGGTCGTCGTAGCCGCCGGCGAATTGCTCCAGGGTCTTGTTGACAGGACCGTAGCTGTCGAAATCCTTGATGTCCATGCCGTCATATCCCTTGACGAAGTCAGGAAGCTTGCGAAGCTCCTCGATGTAAGCCGGATCCACCGGATCGTCGATCCTGGAAATCACTTCGATGTCGGATCCGTTGAACATCTTCTGGTACTTGTAGGGGATGGTCATCACCATGTCACCACCGATGAATTCGCTCCAGTGGAGGTGGGTCCGGTAGGCGGCGGAAAGCATCTTCGTCTTGTAGCCCTTTTCCTTGTAGATCTCGTAGGCCTTCTTCACGTTGGCGATGCCGGCGTAGTTCAAGGCATTGGGATCGATTGCCAGGTTTTGCTTTTCCACCACATACTTCAACCAGTCGTCCAGACGTCCTACCATGATGGTGCAGACCGGATTGATTTTGGAGTTGTCCAGGCCTTCTGCGGCTCTTCTATCAAGACCCCGTTGCACCGCCGCTCCCACTGCCAATGCCTGGCTGGTGCAGAAGGAGACTGTGGCGTTGATGCTCACTCCACGATAGGTGGTTTCTTCGTAGGCTGCGATCCCGGCTTCCGTCGCCGGCATCTTCACTTGCATGTTGGGTGCCAGTGTGGCGAAATAGACCGCCTGTTCCACCAGCTTTTCTGTGTTTTTGAAGTACTTGGTGTTGGTCTGGATCGAGAGACGTCCGGTTCCCTTTTCCGTGTCGAAGACCGGCAGGAGAAGTTTGGCGCCGTCGATGGCCAGTTGTTCGATGATCATCCAGGCCAGTTCGTCCTCGGTTGCCAGCGGGTGGTCTTCCACCAGCTTTACGATGTAGTCCTTGTAGGTGTCCAGCTCCGATTCCAGCACTCCTTTGACGATGACCGGGTTGGTGGTCGCGCCGGTGGCGCCGCGTTCGATGGCGTAGGTCAGTTCTTTGATCGAGCAGGAATCGTTCCAATACTGGGTCATCGGAAACTTCTGTGTCATTTCTAATAGTTTGTCCATTATTTTTTCCTCGCGTTCTTTCTCATGTCGATGATAACAGCAACGATGATGATCGCGCCTTCAATGATCTGCTGCCAATAAGCGTGGATGCCCAACAGGGTCAATCCGTTTCTCAAAACTCCGAGAACCAGCGCGCCGACGACAGCGCCCCAGATGGTTCCGATCCCGCCGTAGTGGCTGGTACCGCCGATGGTGGTGGCGGCGATGGCAGTGAGCTCGTAACCGGTCGCAGCTCCCGGGTGGACGCTGCCGACCCGTCCGGCAAAGACGATGGCAGCAACACCGGCGCAGAGACCCATGAATCCGTAGATCAACACCAGGTTTTTCTTCACGTTGACTCCGGAGATCTCAGCAGCCTTGACGTTTCCGCCGATGGCGTAAATATTTTTACCAAAACTTGTATGGCCTAATAGGATCCAGGTGATCGCGATCATGATGGCGTAGACGATGACTGGCACCGGTACAACACCCACCTTGCTCCCGAAGGTCATGACACCGCTGGTAAACTGGCTGACCGGCTTGCCTTCGGTGTAGATCAGCGCAAGACCTCTGGCAATGGTCATCATGCCCAGTGTTGCGATAAAGGCCGGAATGCCGGTATAAGCGATCAGTCCGCCGTTGATCGCACCAAGCAAGGAACCGATGATCACTGCGGCCAGGATGGGAACGATCACCGGCAGGTCTGTCATGCCGGGAAAGTATACCGTGGTCGCTGTGCTGACCTGTCCCAAACTCGCGGCGACGACGCCGGCGAAGGCCAGAACCGATCCGATGGAGAGGTCGATGCCCTTGGATGTGATGACCAGGGTCATGCCCAGGGCCATAATTCCGAAGATGGCGCTTTGGGTCAGCACATTGAATATGTTGGTGGAAGAAAGAAACTTCGGCTCGGCGATGGAGATCCCAACGACCATCAGGATCAGCACAAATACAATTCCATACTTCTGTAGAATCGCTTTTGCCTTCTGTTTCCGCTCCTGCTTCTGATTGCTGTCGGCCTCCGCCTTACGGGCTTCCTCTGCGATTTTTTTGGACTCTTCACTCATTGGATGGATCCTCCTTGCGAATGGGTTACGCCAGCTTTTCTGCCTGGCCGGTAGCATAGAGCATGATTTCTTCTTGGGTCAGATCTTTGTGGTTGTTCAGTATACCGGTCACTTTGCCTTCGTGCATCACGACGATGCGATCGCTCATTCCCATGACCTCAGGGAGTTCGGAGGACACCATAACGATGGATTTTCCCTGGCAGGCGAGATTGGACACCAGGCGATGGATCTCCGCTTTGGCACCGACGTCGATACCTCGGGTCGGTTCATCGAGAAAGAGGATCTCAGGCTGAGTGAGAAGCCAACGTGCTACCAGGACCTTCTGTTGGTTGCCTCCGCTCAGATTTTCCACCTTCTGGTATATGCTGGGTGTTTTGATTTGTATGGCATCGACGAATTGGTTGACATCGACGATTGCCGTCTTGTGATCCAGAAGGCCGGATTTCTTGATGTATTTCTTGATATTTGCGATTATCACATTTTGGAACACCGTCAGCATCGGAAAAATCCCGGTGATCCGCCTGTCTTCTGTCAACAAAGCCATTTTGTTGTGCTTGGCGTCTCTGGGTGAACGAATCTGTACTTCCTTGCCGTCGACAAACACCTGGCCTGACGTCTTGTGGCGAATGCCGAACACGGTCTCGATGACTTCGGTCCTTCCTGCGCCGACCAGACCGGCGATACCGAGAATCTCTCCTCTCTTCACATCGAAGGAGACGTCCTTGAATCTCTTGCCCGAGCAGAGATTTTTGACCTCAAGCATCGTCTCGCCGATCTCACAAGCCACTTTTGGAAACATTTCATCTACATTTCTGCCGACCATCATCTTGATCAGAGTCGAAATGCTGAGTTCTTTTGTATTTTCCGTTCCAATGTAAGCGCCATCCCGGTATACGGTGACCCGGTCGGTGATCCGGTAGATCTCTTCTAATTTGTGGGAAATGTAAATCAAAGACTTGCCGTTCTCTCTCAACCGGTTCATGATCTGGAACAACTGGTCGATTTCCTTGTTGGTCAAGGCGGAGGTCGGCTCGTCCATTATAATCAGTTTTGCGTTGTAGGAAAGGGCTTTCGCGATCTCCAACATCTGCATTTGAGCTACGGTCAATTCGACCACATGACGCTTCGGGTCTTCGTTGAAATCGATCTCCTTCAGGACTTCCTTTGTCATTTCGTACATTTTTTTATGGTCGACCAGACCAAATTTCGTCTTTGGTTCACGGCCGAGCCATATGTTTTCCATAATAGAGCGATGTTCCACCGGACTGAGTTCCTGGTGGATCATCGAGATTCCCATCTTCAAGGCATCTGCCGTCGTATAGTTTTCGATGATCTTTCCTTCGAAGGTGATCTGTCCTGCGGTGGGAGGATGAATGCCGATCAGACATTTCATGAGCGTTGATTTTCCCGCTCCGTTTTCCCCCATCAGCGCATGGATCTCGCCGTATTTGACGTCCAGCTTGACGCCCTTGAGCGCCTTGACACCGGGAAATGTCTTCACGATGTCATGCATCTCCAGAATGTTTTTTTCTTCCGTCATTGTGGTTCCCTTCTCATTTATGAGTAGGTGGGAGAGGGTAATCTACCCTCTCCCACTCGTATGACCTTCAAATATGACAGATTGGGCGATTATTGGAAATCCGCTACGTTGTCCGGAGAAACAAGGACGAAATCGATCCATGTTACAGCTTCCGGGGCTTCGCCAGCAAGAACTTTGGAGGCTACATCAACACCGCCAGCACCTTGGCCGACTGCATCTTGCAGAACTGTAGCATCGAGTTTGCCTTCAGCAACCAGCTTCACAGCATCGGGAATGGCGTCGACGCCGATGACGATGACATCATCTCTGCCAGCGGCTTCCAGTGCCTGGAGAGCTCCGATGGCCATGCCGTCATTGTTTGCCAGGATCGCGGTGAGTTCTTCGCCGTACGCGGTCAGCCAGTTCTCTGTGATGGCAAGACCTTTGTCATACTGCCATTCGCCAGTTTCCTTAGCCAGGATCTTGATTCCGGGATAGTCCTTCAGGATCTCTTCGTTTCCTTCGGTCCGCTTGACTGCGCCTTCATTGCTCAGGATGCCCATGAGGATGCCGACACCGCCGGTTTCGCCCATGATCTCAACTAGATATTCGCCTTGAAGTCTGCCGGCAACGATTTCCTGGGAGCCTACATAGTATACTCCTTCTGGAGGTGTGTCAGTGCCGAACGGGTTCCGGTTGACATAAATCAGGGGAATTCCTGCTTCTGTGACCGCATCTGTGATCGGCTGCATCGCACTGGTGTCGACAGGAACGACCATGATAGCGTCATATCCCTGTTCGATCATGGCAACGACCTGATCCTGCTGTTTGACAACGTCTTCTTGCGCGTCAGTGACATCGATCGTGTAGCCGAGCTCTGCTGCCTTTGCTTTTGCTGCGTCGACAACGTAGGTCTGGAAGGTGTCGTTCAGGTTGGCCTGGGCGAACCCGATCCGCATTGCTGTTTCTTCTTCCCCACCGCCACCGTTGGTGTCACCACCGCCGCATCCGGCCAGAAGACCTACTGCGAGCAGTAGTACCAGCAAAACTGCAAGTATCTTTCTCATTCTTTTCTCCTCCTCAATTTGAATACGTTGATTCATTTTACGAAAACGCTTGCTGAAATTTCCGACGGACTCTCAACGAAAACGCTTGCTGACATGATACTAACATTATAAGAATAGTTTGTCAATATGAAAAGTTGGCGTAGTATCAACGTGCACAGGGCTTTTGACTGACAGGAATTTAACAAAATTTGACCATTGACAACTGTTGGTGCCGGCGCTATAATCCAATTAGAAAAACGTTTTACTTGCGCTATACCAAAATAGGAGGTTTATCATGTTTGAAAAGAAAAGTTGGCTGCTGACCGAGGACCCGGCTGTTATTTTTGAAGCGGACACCGGCGTCGGCAAGTTGAAGAAGGAGCTTTGGGACGCTTCTGAGGAAGAGATCGACAAGATCCTGGAAGAGTATGGGATCCCCTCTCCTCCCGAGCTGGGCGTTGCCGGCACTTATATACAAAACACTCCGAGAGCGACGCAGATCGAAAAAAGAAGAAAGAATGACATCGTCTTCGTTCCCATCGGATGTACGGAAAACCACGGGCTTCATGCGAATACCGGGCTGGACACGTTTATGGTCACCCAGATCCTGGAGGGCTTGCGCCGCTACACGAAGAAACAAGGACACGAAGTCAACCTGGCATTTACTCCACTGAATTACGGCGGACATCCCTACCACCACATCGGTATGCCGGGAACTGTCATAATGCCAGAAGAAGTTGTTAAAGAAACCCTCATATACACTATGCTCGGTCTTTGGAACGACGGTTACCGCAAGATCATTTTCCTCAACAACCACGGACACCTCTGGATGCTGGAATCCGCCATTCACGAATTTTGCAAACGCTATCAGTTGCCGGGGATTTTCCGTGTCATCGAATGGCATCGGGCGATCCGGGAATTTTTCTATCCCACTGACCGTCCAGACAGTCTGGAAACCAACTTTATCCATGCCGATGAGGCAGAGACCGCGGTTGCACTTTTGATGTTCAAGGAAATGATCGACATGTCTGTGGTGCAGGACGCCTCGGGGATCGGTCTTCTTCCTGACGGTCATATGGACAAATCCGTCGACCCCTTCCGTCGTCCTTGTCGTTGGTCTGAGGGTGAGGGTCATGCGGCCATCGAACGGGCGGCAACCCCGGAGGGAATCGTCGGATCTCCTTCCAAAGCAACTGCTGCAAAAGCCAAACGGCCGATCGCAGCCATACTGAAGTATCTGACTTTGCTTCACGACGAAATTCTGGAAACCTATCCGGCCGGGACCGTTCCTCCGGTAGAAATGATCACGCTTCGCAAAGCCGAAGATATGGAACCCTTCCTTAAAGAGCCCTTCAGCGAAGGATGGAAATCTGTGGACGAATTGCCCCGGATCGGCATTTTCGAACGTCTGTAGTCATCAAAATTGAGAAAGGAGTCCCGCAATGAAATGTAAAACCGCTTTTCTACACAAGCCTCACGATCTTCGGATCGAGGAGGTTGAGCTCCCCGAGCTGAAACCGAATCAGGTTCTGATCAAAGTCGGTGCCTGCGGCATCTGCGGTTCGGACGTTGAATGCTTCGAAGGGCTGTCGGCGGAAGGCCGCTACGACATTGACTGCTACACACCAGGCCACGAATGGGGCGGCAAGATCATGGAAATCGGATCTGAGGTCAAGACGCTCAGCCCCGGAATGAAGGTCACCGGTGACTGCGTCATGGCCTGCGGCGTCTGCGCAAATTGCAAGGATGGCCTGATGCCCTCCGCCTGTCTGAACATGAGGGAAATCGGCTTTCGCCCGGACTCGCCGGGGGGAATGGGAGAATACATGATCGTCGAGGAGCAATACGTCCACCAGATTCCCGACGACTGGTCCTATGCCATGGGCGCCTGGGTCGAAACCTTTTCGATCGGTTACTTTGGTATCTGGGGCAACGGGGGCTATATCGATGCTTCCGATACCGCCGTCATCTTTGGCTGTGGACCGGTTGGCATATCGGCTGTGATGACCGCAAAAACATCTGGCGCGAAAGTGATTGCGGTGGATCCCATCTCTTCCAGAAGGGATCTTGCTTTGAAATATGGCGCCGACTATGTTCTGGATCCTAGTGTTGGAGACTTAAAGGCAGAAATCGATGCTTTGACTAATGGTCGCGGGCCCTCTGTCATCGTAGAGGCATCGGGCAATGATAAAGCGATCCAGTCGATTTTTGAGGTCGCGGGACACAGCTGCCGCGTCCACCTGATCGGGCATTCCATCGGCAGAAAAGTTCCTGTGGAGCTGGGCTGGACGATTTGGAAAACTCTGAACATCAACGGCTCCGGCGGCACAAAGGATTTCGGGCAGCGAACGATTCGTTTCATGAGCGCAATCAAGGACAAGTACGACTTTGATGCGTTGAACACCCATTATTTTACTTTCGACCAGCTTCATGAAGCAATGGAGACGGCGATCCACGAAAAGCAAAATGCGTTTAAGGTCATGCTGCAGTTCGAGGTAGACTGAGAGGTAGTCTGAGATGAAACATCCATATGTGAACGACCTCATTGACACTCTGGGACGTTCCGGGGAGGACGTGATCCTGTATCCGTCTTCCTCGGTGTCCTTTCCCGATTTCTCTCTGCACATGGCGAAAATCAGCGGTGAGCGTCATCTGTTGTTGGTCGGCGAAGGTGCTTCTCGATCAGGGTTTCGGGGAGAACTTCTTTCAAACGGTATGCTACTTTGCCCTACGACCCATGACAACCGTCTTATTCTCAACGGATTGATCCCGACCACTGTCCCCCAAGCGTTCGGGAAAGAGCAGGCAACCTTCGGTGTGGGCGATCGTCTCGGAATCGCCACCCCGGGCCACATCCGGGCGCTTTCAAGAAGCCGGGCAAAGCCCATCCTCGCGCAACAGAGCAAACGAGAGCTGGCACTCACAGGAAGAACCTACGAACAGGTTCTTGACGATGTGAGTTTTTCTGTCTTTCAGGAGGGATACACCGGAGGCTTTGGTGCCGATGGTGATCATCTGAAATCCATCGAGGAAATCAGGGAGGCTCTTGCCTGTGGGTATACCATGATCACGCTGGATTGTTCCTCCGTTATCGGCAAGGGCACTGAACATTTGTCCGTGCAAGGGTCGAGGGAGCGGTATCTCGATCGTGACTTTTATGTTGGCGGTCGGGATTACTCATTTACCGAATCTGACCTGAATCGATGTGTCCTGGTGTATGGCAATGCGTTGGAGTTTGCCGAGACCGTGTATCGGGAGTGCATCCTTACCTCTGGTAAGGAGATCGACTTTGAGCTCTCCATCGATGAGACCGACTCGGTCACAACGCCGTTGGATCATCTCTTCGTAGCGACAGAACTACTCTCCCGCGGCGTTGAGATCACTAGTTTGGCGCCCAGGTTCGCCGGAGAGTTTCAGAAGGGGATCGACTACATCGGCGACCTTGCCCTTCTCGAAGGAGAGCTTGCGCAACACGCAGCGATCGCAGACCACTACGGCTACAAACTCAGTATCCATTCCGGCAGCGACAAGTTCAGCGTGTTTCCCATGATCGGAAAACACACCGACGGCCGGCTCCATGTAAAAACTTCCGGCACCAGCTGGTTGGAAGCCGTTGCTACTATCGCGCATTGTGATCCTTCGCTTTACCGCCGGCTCCATGAATGCGCTCTTGCGAATTTCGAGGCGGCCACAGCGTTTTATCATGTCAGCGCTGATATTGAACGGATCCGGCCGCTGTCTGCGGTGTCCGACGAGGATCTGCTGTCCTACCTTGCACTGGACGACAGCCGTCAGTTGCTCCACATCACCTACGGTTTTCTGTTGGGGGATCCGGAGTTGAGAAGGTCGATCTATGACCTGTTGTCTGCCCAGGAGGAGATCTACTTCGACCGTCTCGTGGGGCACATCGGTAGACATTTGCACCTGCTCGGCATACAATGAGAATGGTCGGTTGTTAGGAGGGTAACGTATTGAAAGCAGTTTTAAACAGTACTTATGGGAAAAATCCCTTGATTGCGACCCTATGTGCGGAAACGAGTCCCGGCTCTCCGGTGATCATGGGCGGCGACCCGGCCCGGCAGATCGGGCTCGCTGCCGGGCTGGGCTATGACGGCGTGGAACTCCACTGGGGCTCTCCTGCGGAGATCCCCCTCGCCGTCATCGCCGATGCCTGCGAAACGCACGGCATCGGGGTCGCCGCCTTCGCCACCGGTCGCTCTTACGTCCGGGACGGTCTGAATCTCATCGACGTCAATGACCGGATCCGCGACGCGGCCATCCTCCGCGTCCAACAGTTCATCGACGCCGCCGCTCCCTTTCAAGCGAAGGTCATGATCGGTTGCATTCGTGGAAACATCCCCGAATACCTCGATCGCGAGGCCGCCCACGATCGGTTGGCGGAAGCCGTGCACCGCCTCGCTTCTTATGGAGAAGCCCGAGGCGTCGGCCTGATCTTCGAATCCATCAACCGTTACGAAAACAACTATTTGAACACCGCCGCAGAAACCGCCGCGTTTCTGCGCCACTACCAGCTTCCCAACACGAAGATCCTTCTCGACACCTTTCATATGAACATCGAAGATCCCATACTCCCTGAGAGCATCCGAGACTGCGGAGATATTCTCGGCTACGTTCATGTCGCCGATAGCAACCGCTGGTATCCCGGCGCAGGTCACCTGGGCTTTCATGACGTCTTCTCTGCCTTACGCGACATCGGCTATTCCGGACCGATCAGCGCCGAATGTCTGCCCATGCCCGATTCTACAACCGCCCTTCGCGGTTGGATCGATGGTGTCCGCAGTTTTCTATAGTCAATTCAAGTCAAGATAACGCTGAACCTTAGTACACGGAGGAACCAAAAATGGAACAAGTCAAATTAGGTATCGTCGGTCTGGGCCGTCTGGGACGCAACCACGCCGCCAACATCAATTACAAGATCCTGAACGCAGAACTGACCGCTGTCTGCAGCGCCATCCCCGAAGAAGTGGACGCCGTAATGAAAGAAATGAAGCCATCCTATGGCTCCACTGATTACATGGATCTGTTCAAAGACCGGGATCTGGACGGCATCGTAATCGCCTCCAATTCTGCCTTCCACAGCCAGATGGTCATCGATGCCGCCAACGCCGGCGTCAAAAATATCTATTGTGAAAAACCGCTGGGAATGACATTGGAAGAAATCGAATTGATGAAAACGGCGGTGGAAACCAACGGCGTCAACATCTTTCAGATCGGCTACAATCGCCGCTTTGACAAGTCACTGCAGATGATGAAAAAGAAAATCGATGAAGGATTCATCGGCAAACCGATCCTCATCAAATTAGCCAACCGGGATCCGGTGTGGGACAGAGAAAATCTCATCAAGTTCAGTCCCACTAGCGGCGGCCTCGTCTTCGACATGCTGACCCACGACTATGATGTGGCCCGCTGGCTCATCGGATCCGATGCCCAGACGGTCTACGGAATCGGCGGCGCCTACGGTTACGAAGGTCTGGAAGCTGTCGGCGACATCGACAACTGCATGCTCACCGTCGCCTTTGACAACGGCGTCATGGGGTTCCTGGAAACTTCCAGAAACTCCACCCACGGCTACCATGTAGAAGTAGAAGTCTTCGGTACCGAAGGTTCGGTCCGCATGGGCACCGTCCCCAACAGAGACCGTGTCGTCTCCTACAACAAAAACGGTGTCACGACCGAATGCGTCCAGTGGTTCTACGAGTTCTGGGAGCCCACCTTCGAGGCTGAGCTTCAGCACTTCGCTGACTGCATTCAGAGCAACACCAAACCGGTCGCCGACTTCATGGACGGCTATAAAGCAGTACAGTGGGCGTTCGCCGCAAAAGAAGCTGTCGACAAACGACAGATCGTCACCATGAAGTAACGCCGGCTACCAGCCGGTCAGCTCCCAGCTGTCGTCGCCGGCGGCATCGGTGGAGCGGCGGACGATGACGCGGGTGTCCAGAGTCACGGTCTTGATCGGGGCAGACGGTTCGTCCAGCCGGCGGATTAGAAGTTCCATAGCATTCCGCCCCATTTCGTGCTTGGGCAGATCCACGCTGGAAAGAGACGGGTTGACAAGGGTCGACGGGAAGTTGTTGTCGACGCCGATCACTGCGACATCCTCCGGAATGCGCAGTCCGGCATCCAACAATGCCCGCATCGCACCGATCGCCATCTGATCGCTTGCGGCGAACAGAGCGGTGAATGCCTCTCCTTGCTTCAAGAGATTCTTGGCACAGAGGTAGCCGCTCCGCGGCGAGTAGTCGCCTTCGCAGACCAGACGATTGGAAAACGGAAT
>PHAE01000075.1 GCA_002840285.1 Firmicutes bacterium HGW-Firmicutes-11 | reverse complement strand
CAAACTATCATATATTATCTTTATATGTACGTGTAACGCACTATTTGGAGGAGATAGCCGTTTTGTTGTTCGAAAGGAGAAAATCATGATGGTGGGTAGCGCACCTGCGACCAAGTTCGAGATCCTGACAAAAGAATTAGCATCAAAGATTGATACGATCATCACAAACAATGAGAACGATTCGTCAAAATTAGTGGGGATCTTGCTGGAAATCCAGGATATCATCCCCAAGCAGTACATCCCCATGGAAGTTGCCGCATACGTCAGCGAAAAGATGGACATCCATCTGAGCCGTGTCTACGACGTCATTTCCTTCTATGCTGCGCTGTCTGCATCGCCGAGAGCAGAGTATGTGGTACAGATGTGCGACAGCGTGGTCTGCAAGGTCACCGGCAACAACTCGCTGAAGGATGCGCTCCAGGAATACATCGGAGCCGGCGTCAACGAAGTATCCGCGGATGGAAAATTTGCCCTGGAATACACGCCTTGCTTCGGCGCCTGCGACATCGCACCGGCGATCCGGGTCAATGGAAAAGTGTACGGCAACCTGACATCGAACGACAAGATCAAGGCAGTCCTTGATCGTTGCAAATAGGAGGCGGGAGACTATGGAAAAGACAGTTAGCTTCATCACGCAAAACTTTGGAAAATACGATCCCACATCCATCGATTCCTATCTCGATATCGGCGGTTTCTCCGGTCTGAAAAAGGCGCTGGGCATGTCTTCCGATGGAATCATCGAGCTTGTTCGTTCCACTGGAATGAAGGGCAGAGGCGGTGCTGCCTACGATACGGGAAGAAAATGGTCCCAGGCCGCATCGGTCAAAGGCGACAAAAAAGTCGTTATCTGCAACGCCGACGAAGGAGAACCTTGCACATTTAAGGACAGAGCGATCATGGAAAACGACCCGTTCGCATTGATCGAAGGCATCTTGATCGCCGGCTACACTGTCGGAGCTCAAGATGGCTATATCTACATCAGAGAAGAATACCGCCACCTGCAAAAGATCGTCAGTGCCGCGGTGAAACAAGCAAAGGACAGAGGGTACCTGGGACAAAACATTCTGGGAACCGGCTTCAACTTTGAGATCCACATGTACTCCGGCGCCGGCGCTTACGTCTGCGGCGAAGGCTCCACTTTGATCGAGTCCATTGAAGGAAAGAGCGGAAGACCCAGGATCAAGCCCCCCTTCATCAAGGAATGCGGACTCTTTCAGCGACCGACTCTCGTCAACAATGTTGAGACCCTCGTGGTTGCTACAATGGTTCTGACCCACGGCGTGGAAGGCTATGTCTGCCATGGGACCGAGCGATCCATCGGCACGAAGCTGATCAGCCTCGCCGGCAACGTGAACAAACCCGGCTCCTACGAGATTCCTTTTGGGCTGACCCTCCGGGAGATCATTTATGACATCGGTGGCGGCATTCCCCAGGGACACGAGCTGCAATTCTTCCAATTGGGAGGAGCCTCTGGCAGCATCGGCTCGGCCTCTCTTGTCGACACACCATATACCTACGAAGATTTGTCCAAAGTAGGATTGACCGTCGGTTCCGGCGGTATTCTCGTGGTCGACGACAGAACCAGAGTCATCGATTTCGTCCAGTCGATCCAGGACTTCTTTATCCACGAAAGCTGTGGAAAATGCACGCCTTGTCGCGAAGGGAACCGTCAGATCGACAAGATCATCGGTCGCTTTGTCGTGGGAGCGCCACGGCCTGACGATCTTCAGACTGCCGAGCGGTTTGCAAACATCATGAGCAACTGCGCCTTCTGCGGCCTGGGAGAAACTGCCCAGAGCGTTCTGCTCTCAGCGATCCGTCAATTCCCGGAAGCATTCGAAGTACAGGGGAGGTAATCGGAAATGAAATATATCAATCTTACCATCGACAACAAAGACGTCATCGTACCTGAGGGAACGACGATTTTGGAAGCGGCCCGCAAGGTCAACATCAATATACCTCACCTTTGCTACCATCCAGACCAGGGGATCAAGGCCAACTGCCGCCTCTGCGTGGTGGAAGTGGCCGGCGACCGGAAGCTTGCCGCGTCCTGTTCTGTTTATGTCTACGAAGGAATGAAGGTCCAGACCAATACAAAAAAAGT
>PHAE01000074.1 GCA_002840285.1 Firmicutes bacterium HGW-Firmicutes-11 | reverse complement strand
GGCACCTTGCTTTCGGTATCGAAGGGGAGGGGAGAAGGCGCCTCAATGTCCATTCCCGGCGCTTCGCACTTTCTGCCGCCGTGATTGATCTGAAGGCCAACCTTTGCGCCATGACTGTGGAGGAGATCCACCAGGCTACGCAAGCCGGGAATATGCCCATCGTCCCAGATCCCAAGATCGTTTCCCGAGATGCGTCCTTCCGGGCAGACACCTGTTGCTTCAACGATGATCAAACCGACGCCGCCGATCGCCCGTGATGCATAGTGGATGGGATGCCAGTCTGTAATGATGCCATCTCCGCCTGCCGAATACATGCACATGGGTGGCATGACGATCCGGTTTTTCAATACCAGATCCTTGATTCTAAATTCGGAAAACAATTTACTCATATGGATTCCTCCTTACTTTCGTGTGACCATTATACCCCATCGCAATGAAGGAGAAAAGCGGCAAGGTTGTAATTTGGGCAAGGATTTGGTATGATGAGGCAAAGGAGGTACGTAAAATGAAAGAGTTATTGAACTATGGAAAGAAATATATGGAAAAAATGAACGTGGCAGATATGGCCATGCTGAAGACTTGTGTTTTATCGCTTGGCGTACTGATCGGCGTCAGTATTCCAAAGACCCACAAGAAGAAAGCAACTGCCGTAGCAAGTGTTGCCTTCGCCTTCACCTACGCGCCGTTAATGACGAAGTTCCTCAGTGTCGTGCTGGACGAATCCAAAAAATCGATCAATGAAGCGAAAGAATAGACATCAGAAATAACGTGCCCTCAATAACAATAGATGCGCTCAATAGCGATGCCACGCCCATTCAAAAACAGAATGGGCGTGGGCTTTTTAAGCCCTTGTATTACTGGCTTCCGAATGCTAAAGTTGATTCGAAATCAAGTTTGGCAGGAGGCTATATGACAAGAAAACCATTCACTTCGACCAATGCGATGATCCTGGGATCCATCGGCGTGGTCATCAACATCGTGCTGGGGACCGTGGTAAGCGCATTGCAGATTCCACTGCTTTTTCTGGACACGATCGGAACGATATTCGTATCCGTCATTCTAGGTCCTTGGGCAGGCGCATTGACCGGAGGGTTGACCAACGTGATCCAGGGGTTGCTCACCAACCCACGAGACATACCCTTTGCTCTTGTCAATATCGCAGTCGGTCTGATCGTTGGCTTCATCGCAAGAAAATGGAAGTTCAATATCAAGACTGCGGTGATCACCGGTCTCATCCTGGCTGTCGTCGCTCCGTTGATCGGTACCCCGATCGCGGTCTTCCTATATGGTGGGCTGACTGGCGGGGGAACGGACTTGCTGTTTGTTTGGCTTCTGGCAAGTGGCAATAAAATCTTCACGGCGGCCTTCTTGCCTCGCATTGCAGGAAACTTGGTGGATAAAGTTGTAAGCTGCGTGCTTGTTGCAATACTGATCAAAAAACTCCCGAAAAGCCAGCTGGAGTCTTTCCAGCAGACAAAATGAGAGGAAAGCGACTCATCTTGATTTCCCACTGCGTGTTGAACCAGAATGCCGTGGTGAGAGACTGGGAACGTGCTGTCGGAGCGTATAATGATATAGCCATGGTCTTGCTGGAACAGGACTTTGGGATCGTTCAGTTGCCTTGTCCTGAATTTTCAATGCTTGGAGAAGAACGACCGCCGCTGACATGGGAAGAATATGACGTGCCGCCCTACAGAACTCACTGCCGTGAGCTGGCAGCCGAGCCGGCGAAGCAAATTCAAGAATATGTAAAGAAGGGATATCAGATCGTAGGACTTCTTGGGATACAGGAAAGCCCCAGCTGCGACACGACGCGCAAGAGGGGCATATTCATGGAAGAACTGTTGGGCCTTTTAGCGGCTGCGTCCATTCACCTCCGAACATTTGACATCCCGGAATCCTACCGGAAAGGCCAGCCGGGAGATGTCTTGGAACAACTGCGGCGCTTCTGTAACATTATCACAGAATAAAGATGCAAAATAAAGTATATTGAGCCTTGATGCAAAAATCGATCAACAGGAAGAATTGAGGTTACAATAATGGGAAACGGCTTATTCCAGTGGTTTAATAAGGAAGATAACGCGTCGTCGCAAAACAACCGGGTGCTTGTGATCCACAAGTCCCGCTGCCC
>PHAE01000073.1 GCA_002840285.1 Firmicutes bacterium HGW-Firmicutes-11 | reverse complement strand
CCCAAATCGTTACGCCTTTCGTGCGGGTCGGAACTTACCCGACAAGGAATTTCGCTACCTTAGGACCGTTATAGTTACGGCCGCCGTTTACTGGGGCTTCGATTCAAAGCTTCGCTTGCGCTAACCTCTCCTCTTAACCTTCCAGCACCGGGCAGGCGTCAGCACCTATACTTCGTGTTTCCACTTTGCAGGCACCTGTGTTTTTGGTAAACAGTCGCTTGGGCCTCTCCTCTGCGACCCCTTCACGCTCCGAATGTGCACTCTTCACGCTAATGGGGCACCCCTTCTCCCGAAGTTACGGGGTCATTTTGCCGAGTTCCTTAACAAGGGTTCTCTCGCGCGCCTTAGGATTCTCTCCCTTCCTACCTGTGTCGGTTTACGGTACGGGCGCCATTTCGCCTCGTTAGAGACTTTTCTTGACAGTGTGGGATCAGCTGCTTCGCTACTTAATTTTCGCTCCCCGTCACGTCTCAGGATCACAAGATGCGGTTTTGCCTGCATCTCTCCCTACTCGCTTGGACCAGCTCGACCAACGGCTGGTTCAGCCTGCCCTCCTGTGTCATCCCTTCCTTCAAACGGCTATTGGCGGCATCGGATTTTCAACCGATTTTCCATCGCCTACGCTTTACGCCTCGGCTTAGGTCCCGGCTTACCCTGGGCGGACGAGCCTTCCCCAGGAAACCTTAGGTTTTCGGCGGGCAGGATTCTCACCTGCCTTATCGCGTACTCATACCGGCATTCTCACTTCTGTACAGTCCACTGCTCCTCACGGTACAGCTTCGACCCGTACAGAACGCTCCCCTACCATTGGGAAGTGAGATGTGAGAAGTTGGATGTGTGATTACTTCCAGTTTTCAATCAGCCTGTATAGCTGTTTGCCAAGGATATCATATTGTTCAATAATTTCTCTTGATACATCATATCCCAGGTCTGCTGAAAGATTTAGCAGCACACACATTTCATTACTGGAACCTAACGCATTTCTTAGAAAATGCTTAAATTCCGCCGACGATTTTTTTCGGCCATATCCTTCCGCAATATTTGCCGGAATCGATACTGCCGCTCGCCTTAGTTGGCTGCCTAACTCATACTTCTCTTCTCCTGGAAAGTTTTGAGTTAATTTATGCACCTGCAACGCAAGTTCATAACCAACTCTGTATACTTCCAGTTCATGATAAGATGAGATCTTTCCCACTTCTAACCTCTCACCTCTCACTTCACAATCCGCAGCTTCGGTGCCGGACTTTAGCCCCGGTACATCTTCGGCGCAGGGCCACTCGACCAGTGAGCTATTACGCACTCTTTAAATGGTGGCTGCTTCTAAGCCAACATCCTGGTTGTCTATGCAATCCCACATCCTTTTCCACTTAGTCCGGACTTCGGGACCTTAGCTGACGGTCTGGGCTGTTTCCCTCTCGACTACGGATCTTATCACTCGCAGTCTGACTCCCAAGGTTAATTTACGGTATTCGGAGTTTGAGAAGGTTCGGTAACCTGGTAGGGCCCCTAGCCTAATCAGTGCTCTACCCCCGTAAATCATCCCTTGAGGCTAGCCCTAAAGCTATTTCGGGGAGAACCAGCTATCTCCGCGTTCGATTGGCATTTCACCCCTACCCACACCTCATCCGCCGACTTTTCAACGTCGGTCGGTTCGGGCCTCCACCAAGTCTTACCTTAGCTTCACCCTGGACATGGGTAGATCACGCGGTTTCGGGTCTGCAGCAACGAACTATTCGCCCTTTTAAGACTCGGTTTCCCTGCGGCTTCGCACCTTAAGTGCTTAACCTCGCTCGTTACCGCAACTCGCCGGTTCATTCTACAAAAGGCACGCCGTCACGCCTGTATTGCTACATTGCGCTCCGACTGCTTGTAAGCATACGGTTTCAGGTTCTTTTTCACTCCCCTCCCGGGGTGCTTTTCACCTTTCCCTCACGGTACTGGTTCACTATCGGTCGCCAGCTAGTATTTAGCCTTAGGAGGTGGTCCTCCCGGATTCCCACGGGGTTTCACGTGTCCCGTGGTACTTGGGATCCTCTCTGATTAAACAACCTTTTCACCTACAGGGGTTTTACCTTCTGTGCCCGGACTTTCCAGTCCTCTTCGGTTAAAGTTCTTTAATCGTTATGAGAGTCCCGCTACCCCAG
>PHAE01000072.1 GCA_002840285.1 Firmicutes bacterium HGW-Firmicutes-11 | reverse complement strand
ATCAACAAACATATCTCTTTATGTAAAATAGGAGGACACACAATGGGCAACGTATTTGTATTCGATCATCCCCTCATCCAGCACAAGCTTGCGATCCTGCGGGACAAGAACACCAGCACCAAGGATTTCCGGGAGCTGGTCAAAGAGATCTCCATGCTGATGACCTTTGAGGCAACTCGCACTCTCCCCTTGAAAGAGGTTGAGATCGAGACCCCCATTTGCAAGGCAACCATGCGGATGCTGAAGGGCGAGGATATTGCCATCGTTCCTATTTTACGAGCGGGACTGGGAATGGTCGAAGGAATGCAAGCTCTGGTGCCCAATGCGAAAGTTGGCCACATTGGTCTATACAGAGACCCGGAGACCCATATGCCGGTGGAATACTACTGCAAACTTCCCGCTGACATCGGTGAGAGACAAGTGTTCGTCGTGGATCCGATGCTGGCAACCGGCGGCTCAGCCGTGGCAGCCATCGACTTCATCAAGGAAAGAGGCGGAAAAAAAGTCATCTTCCTCTGCCTGATCGCCGCGCCGGAAGGAATCGAAGTCATGCAGCAGGCCCATCCGGATGTTGACATTTTCATCGCAGCAAAAGACAGCCATCTCAACGAGCACGCTTATATCGTCCCAGGCCTGGGAGATGCGGGAGACCGCCTGTTCGGCACTAAGTAAGGCAGCGACAAGGAGCAAGCATATGTACCAGATCAGTGACAACGTAAGCAAACACACGAATGTATATGATGTGCTGAAGGAACGGGGCTTCATCCGGCAGACGACCCACGAAGACGAAATACGGGAACTGCTTGAAAAAGAAAGCGTCACCTTCTACATCGGATTTGACCCTACGGCGGATTCTCTTCATATCGGCCACTTCATGCAGATCATCACCATGATGTACATGCAGAAGTATGGACACCGCCCCATCGTTTTGATCGGCGGAGGCACGACCATGGTGGGGGATCCATCGGGTCGCACCGATATGCGGCAGATGATGACCAAAGAGACCATCATGGAAAACGGGGAAAAGTTCAAGAAGGTCTTCGGCCAGTTTATCGATTTCGACAACGACCGGGCGATCCTGGACAACAACGCAAACTGGCTGTTGGATCTGAACTATGTGGATTTCATCCGGACCATCGGACGGCACTTTTCCGTCAACCGCATGCTTGCCGCCGAGTGCTTCAAGCAGCGGCTGGAGACCGGACTGTCCTTTCTGGAATTCAACTATATGTTGATGCAGTCCTACGATTTTCTTGAACTCTACCGGCGCTACAACTGCAAGATGCAGTTCGGCGGCGACGATCAGTGGTCCAACATCCTGGGCGGCGTAGATCTCGTCCGAAAGGAAGAGAGAGCTCAGGTGTTCGGCATGACCTTCGCCCTTCTGACCACCAGCGATGGCAAGAAGATGGGAAAAACACAAAAGGGAGCCCTCTGGCTGGACGCAGAGAAGACATCGCCTTATGAATTCTACCAGTACTGGAGAAACGTCGAAGACGCGGATGTCAAAACTTGCCTGTCGATGCTGACTTTCCTTCCCATGGAGGAAGTGGAGCGACTGGCTTCTCTGAAGGATGCGGAGCTCAACCACGCCAAGGAAGTTCTGGCCTATGAAGTGACACTCATGATCCACGGTAAAGAAGAGGCAGACAAGGCGCAAGCCGCTGCAAAAGCCCTATTCTCTGGTGAGGGATCGATGGAAAACGTCCCCAGGACACAGATCCCGGCGCAGGAATTTGCCGGCGAAGGCATGGGCATCATTTCACTGATCGCTCGGGTCAAGCTGGTCGCCAGCAACGGTGAGGGCTTCCGTACCATCGAACAGGGCGGCCTCAGCATCAACGGAAAAAAGATCACTGACGGGAAGCTCATGATCACAGAAGACTACTTTGAGGATGGCACCCTTTTGATCAAGAAGGGCAAGAAATCCTTTCACATGATCGAACTCGTATAGCACTGCAATGACCGCCGGAATTTCCGGCGGTTTTTTGACTTCCGTGGAAACATTTCCGCTGATCCGCTCGTCATACAGTCAGATGTAGCAAACTTGCGAGGTGAGTCAATGAAACCGCTGATCGAAGCAATAAACTTACGTAAAGTCTATCGCATGGGAGAAGAAAAGGTCGTCGCTCTTGACGATCTTTCTCTGACGGTGGAAAAGGGCGAGATCATTTGTCTCGTCGGCGCCTC
>PHAE01000071.1 GCA_002840285.1 Firmicutes bacterium HGW-Firmicutes-11 | reverse complement strand
GACATAACGATGTCACGATTTGGACACACTCCTTGGCTATAGTGAGTACATAAGAGAACGAACCCAAAGTTGAAAGGAGTGTTTAAAATGAAAAGTAAAGTATCTCTCGTATTGATTGCAGTAATGATGCTCGGCGCCACTGGTTTCGCATTTGCCGATGGCCTGTTTAACCCGGCTTCCATTTATGCAGGGCTCACGGAAACAACAGTCGAAGAGGCATATGCAGAAAAACTGGAAACCAAAAGCACATTTGGCGAGCTTGCCAAGAATGCCGGCGTATATGAAGATTTCCAGGCAGAAGCATTAGAAGCAAAGACTGAACTGATCAAAGAACGTGTCGCAGACGGCACATTGACACAGGAGCAGGCAGACGCGGTTCTGGAGAATCTGGCGGAATGTGACGGTGGGATGAATCATGTACTGCGCAATGCTCTTGGAACCGGCCAACAAGCACAAAACGGTGCAGGCTTTGGCGGCGGTAATGGCCTGGGACAAGGCAGAATGGCTGGCAATGGCATGGGTGGAGGCGGGATGATGGTTCGCAGCGGGCAGACAGAATAAGACAGAACAAAGAAATGATAGAGTTACGAAAAACCCCGATGGCCATAGCCTCGGGGTTTTTCATTTGATGCTGCGTTTTCCATCGGAGCGTTCAGTCAAAACCGCAAACAGAATTCCGCTGATGATCAAGATTCCGCCGACGATGAAGTTAAGCGTCAAAACTTCGCCTAAGATCAGAATGCTGAGGATGGCTGAGGTCAGCGGCTGAACCGGATAGAAGAGGGAACAGGTTGCGGCGTCCAGACGCTCAAGGGCTTTGTTCCAGAACAGAAGGCCGCCGGCGGTACAGACGACACCGATGTAAACGATCCATAAAACGACCGGCAGAGTCATGCTCGTTAGGGTAAATCCGGTCAGCTTCGATTCCACCGCGGCGGCGGGCAAAGCGCATACAAGACCGATGGACATGCCGTATACCGTCACCGTGATCGCGTCTACCGTGCGAGTAGCGAGCCGTACCAAAACCGAAGTCAAAGACCAGCCGACCATGGAAGCAAAGGAAAACACGACGCCGATCGCAGTATTTCCCGTGCCCAGGTTGCCGATGACCACGATCGTCCCGACTAAAGTCACTGCGACTGCCAATCCCTTTTTCACTGTGATGGTCTCCCGTAGGAGGATCGCCGCAAGGAGGATGATCATGGCCGGATTCATTGAGGTGATCAACGAGGCCATGGAGGCGGTACAGTAGTGGGTTCCCAGCAGTTGCAGTCCGATTGCCAGAAAGTATCCAACCAAGCCGATCAGCAGTATATAAACGCGCACTTTTTTACCGGAGGGAAATTGGAGCTTCTTTTTATACAGCGCCAACAGCAGGGCGACCGCGATCAGATAACGAAAAAAGAGCAATGTAAAACTTGGCACTGTTTCCAGCACGTATTTGCTCGCCACATATAGACTGCCCCAAGATACCAGGGCAAAGAGGAGATAACCGTAAGCGGCAGTGCGTTGGCTCGCTGGTTGCATGGATCGACGTGCCTTTCTAATCCCCTATGGGATTTAATTTTTTTGACATTATAACACAGGATCCGGCGGCAGGCTGCATTCCGTGCGAAAACCGGCTGGCGGAATGCCGAGTCCTTTGATAAGTCGGGCCCAATAATTTACTTGGGCTGCCGTTGTTGCCAGCACGACGAATTGCCGCTCATCGAAGCATTCTTTCATCAGTGATATGGTATCATCGTTGCCGGGAAGCGGTGTTGTAGTGAGTTCTTTGGCATATTGCAGAGCGATCCGTTCTTCGCGAGAAAAGGTCGAGATGTCAGTAATCGGACGCAGATCCTGAAGACCTTCGATTTCTTCCCGGGTGATTTGGTGCTGCTCGTAGCCGTCACTGTTCATATCAATGCAAAAGCTGCAATTGACAAGGATCGAGACTTGCATTCGGACCAGTTGAAGAAGCCGTCTGCTGATTCCCGGTTCTTCGTGGGCGACCAGCGACTCTAAGACGCCGGAACCGACGGCGGCTTTTGGATACCATGCAAGCACCCTGGCCGGCTCCATGCGCTTACCGGTCTTTCGCTCAGCGATCCGGATCCCCAACTTCAGAAGCAAAGGGATATGCTTCGGTTCTTTTATATGGCCCATGATAACACCTCCTGCCAGTTATTCTACCATAAAATAGACTTTTT
>PHAE01000070.1 GCA_002840285.1 Firmicutes bacterium HGW-Firmicutes-11 | reverse complement strand
CATACGCGAGGAACGCCCGCACTCACAGCAAGGAGCAGATTCTGCAGCTTCGCTCTTCGCTCCGTGAGTTCGGATTCGTCAACCCTATCATTGTGGATAGGGAATTGAATATCATTGCGGGACACGGGCGGGTACTTGCAGCCAAAGCCGAAGGTTTATCGGAATTGCCGTGCGTGTTTGCAGAGCATCTGACTGATGCTCAGAAACGCGCTTATATCTTGGCTGATAACAAACTCGCCTTGAACGCTGGTTGGGACGAGGAACTATTAGCTCTCGAATTCGGTGAATTAAAAGACCTCGGTTTCGACCTTGAACTCACCGGCTTCGGCCTGGACGAGATCGAAAAGTTGTTTGCTGCTGATGGCGGTGACGTACATGACGACAACTTTGATTTGACAGCCGCCCTTGAGCAGGCGGCTTTTGTTTTGCCGGGCGATGTGTGGACCCTTGGACGACACAGGCTGATTTGTGGTGACGCCATCAAGGCAGACACCGTCAAAAAACTAATGGATGGCCGAAAGGCAAACCTCATCCTAACGGACCCGCCGTATAATGTGTCCTTCGAATCAGCCAGCGGGTTAAAAATCAAAAACGACAATATGGCGGCGGAGCAGTTTTACATTTTCCTGCTCTCAGCATTCAAGTGCTTTTACGAGAACCTTGCCGACGGCGGGGCTTTTTACTGCTTCCATTCGGATTCAGAAAAGGTGAATTTCTTCCGCGCATGCGTAGATGCAGGCTTTCACTACTCCACAACTTGCATTTGGGTGAAAAATGCCCTTGTACTCGGACGCGGCGATTACCAACAGATGCACGAACCGGTACTGTACGCCTTCAAAGATACCGCTAAGCACAAGTGGTACTCCGACCGTAAGCAGACCACAATTTGGAACTTCGACAAGCCGAAGAAGAACAACGACCATCCGACAAGCAAGCCACTGGATTTGTTGGCGCATCCTATAACAAACAGCAGCCAGGCAAACGCCATCGTGCTGGACACCTTTGGTGGCAGCGGCTCAACACTCATCGCCTGCGAGCAGCTTGACCGGACCTGCTATATGCTCGAACTCGACGAAAAATACGCAAGTGTCATCCTGCGTCGCTACGCCGAATTCAAGCAGAGTAGCGGCGATGATATCACCTGTGAGCGCGATGGAGAAACGCTCCACTATGCAGATTTGGTAAAGCAGGTCGCCAGCCGCGAGTAGAAAAATCTATACCTTAAACCTACACAAAAAACTTGCTATTACAGCCTTTTAGAGTGATATATGTAATCACCGAAAGGCAGCCTACGCCTTCGGAATCTAGAGAAAAGTGGAGGCTTTTACCATGAGAATCAACTACAACATAACTGGTCCGAAACGAAAATCCCTGGTAGCCGCAATCAGCCAGGAACTGAACGCCCCAACACACTACCTCGGACCGCCGACCTTCGCCTATGGGGTGGGCGGATACCATATTGATAAGAACGGCGTGGTCACTGGTCCAGACAACCTCGACTTCGAGGCTGACCTTCAAGACCGCCACGGCTTTGAAGCGATAGAGCGTGAATACGACGAACGCGATATTTATGAAAGCGGACGTAGCGGCATGCTGGCCAGCGATATTCCCCAACCTGATGAAACAGATCAGCTAACCATTGAAATGCCTCTTTCCTTTTTCACTGAGGAGGGATTCGCCAATCTAGAAAAACTGATTGCAAGCAAGGCTGACCTGATCAAGAAGGCTCTAGGAGTAGATGCCCTTCCTATCGAACAGACAGAAACCACACTTAAATTCCCATGGTTCCGGTTTCCTGCCGGAAGTGATGAAGTCGCTGCCTACTCTCGCTTCATCGGCGCGCTTTGCGCGGCAGCCAAGCGCCAGAAGCGGGTCACAGCGCATGAGAAGACGGTCGATAATGAAAAGTACGCCTTTCGCTGCTTCTTGCTGCGACTCGGCTTCATCGGGGACGAATATAAACAAGTGCGTAAAATTCTCCTGAGAAACCTTACTGGAAATTCTGCCTTCAAGTCAGGCAACAAGAAAGGAGCGGAGGTGTGTGATGAGGTTTCCGAATAATGAAACGGTCGATCGAGTTCGAAAGCAATATCCGAGGGGTACGAGAGTTGAACTGATAACCATGACCGATCCCTACTCTACCCTCAGACCCGGAGACCAAGGAACAGTGGACTTCGTGGACGACACAGCCACGATCTTTGTGTTCTGGGACAAGGGTTCCACTCTTGGTGTGGTCTACGGCGAGGATGCTATCAAGTCACTGATCTAACCAACGAATATGACC
>PHAE01000028.1 GCA_002840285.1 Firmicutes bacterium HGW-Firmicutes-11 | reverse complement strand
ACAACCAGGTCGATGAGAAAGACAACAATATGTAATTATTTGTCATTTATTACAGGAACAATATGGTAATTTGGCTATTAACAGAGTTATTTATTTACATTTATGTAAATAAATATTATTTCATGCCCAAATACTGCCTAAAATGTTGTCTTTTGAGTAAACTCAGTGTCACAAAAGACAACCAGGCCAAACAGGGCTTGAACGCCTGAAAGTCTACGGACAAACAGGGCTTGAAGGCCAGAAACTTAGACCTGAAGGTTAAGCTGAATAAGAAAACGAAAGGGCTGGCACCGTGAGATGCCAGCCCTTTCGTTCATTTCATTTTGTCTTACATGCCGAATGCCTTACTTAGCGGTCGTCTTACTTCCCTGCCAGTCGTTTATAATAGTCGAGCCGCTCCTTCGCGTCGGCTTCCGCCTGTTCGAAGAGCCCTTCTCCCAGATCCGGGAATTCTTTGAGGAGAGATGAGTATCTCACCTGCTCCATCAGGAAACCGCGGAAGTCGCCTGTGGGTTCCTTAGAATCCAGGATGAACGGGTTCTTCCCTTCATCTTTCAGGTCGGGGTTGAAGCGGTAGAGATGCCAGTAACCGGTATCGACGGCATCTTTGGTATTTTCTTGGGTCTTGCCCATACCCTTGGCGAGGCCATGGTTGATGCAAGGTGCGTAGCAGATGATGAGGGATGGTCCGTCGAATTTTTCCGCCTCGACCAGTGCCTTCATGAATTGGTTCTTGTCTGCTCCCATTCCGACCTGGGTCACATACACATACCCATAGGTCATGGCCATTGCACCCAGATCTTTTTTCTTGATCTTCTTTCCGGAAGCAGCAAACTTGGCGATCGCAGCTGATGGCGTGGCCTTCGAGGACTGTCCTCCAGTGTTGGAATAGACTTCGGTGTCAAATACCAGGATGTTCACATCTTCGCCGGAAGCGATGACGTGGTCAAGTCCGCCGTAACCGATGTCATAAGCCCATCCGTCTCCACCCACAGCCCATACGGATTTCTTTACGAGAAAATCTTTACGATCTGTAATTTCTTCCAATAAAACTTTGATCGACTCATCGCCTGTCGTGAATCCTTCGATCGCCGAGAGGACAGCTTCGCTGACGGTTCTTGTGACATCACCATTTTTCATATTCAAGATCCAGTTTTCCAAGCTTTCCTTTAGCTCCTGCGGGATCTCCTTCTCAAGAAGCGCTTCCATGCTGCGTTTGATTTTATCACGAATCTGGCGAACGCCAGTAGCCATACCCATGCCATACTCGGCATTGTCTTCAAAGAGAGAGTTGGCCCAAGACGGACCTCTTCCGTTTTCATCCGTGCAGTATGGCGTGCAGGGAGCGGATGCACCCCAAATGGAGGAACAACCGGTGGCATTGGCGATCATCATCCGGTCTCCATAAAGCTGTGTGATGACCTTGATGTAGGGGGTCTCGCCACAACCGGCGCAAGCACCGGAGAATTCGATGTAAGGTTTGGCGTACTGGCTTCCCTTTACGGTTTTCTTGTTCATACGGTCATCCTTGATGGAAACTGTCATGCCGTAATCCCAGTTCTCTGTCTGATCTTTTTGTGTGTCGATAGGTTTCATGACCAGGGCTTTTTCCTTTGCCAGGCAGATGTCAGCACAGTTGCCGCAACCCATGCAATCCATCGGAGAAACCTGGATCCGGTAGGAGAGATCTTCAAATCCTTTGCCCGTCGTCTGTATCGTCTTGAAGTGGGAAGGAGCGGCGCTCTTTTCCTCGTCGGTCAACAATACCGGCCGAATCGAAGAGTGGGGGCAGACAAAGGAACACTGATTGCACTGAATGCAGTTTTCTGCGATCCATTCCGGCACGTTCACGGCAACACCACGTTTCTCGTATGCAGAAGTTCCTGACGGGAAGGTCCCGTCTTCTCTGCCGACGAATGCGCTTACCGGAAGATCATCGCCTTCCTGACGATTCATGGGAACCAGTACTTCGTCTATGAAGTCAGGGACCTGAACCTTTGCATGTTCCGGATCGACTGCGTTTGCCCAGTCTTCAGGCACGTCGATCTGTACTAATTTTTCGATGCCTTTGTCAATAGCGGCATCGTTCATTTCAACGATCCTCGCGCCCTTCTTTCCATAAGTATCACGTACCGCTTCTTTCAGGTAGGCAACAGCTTCCGCTTCCGGAATGACCTTGGCCAACTGGAAGAAGGCCGCCTGCATGATCATGTTGATCCTGCCGCCCAGTCCGATCTCTTCTGCAATGTCCGTCGCATTGATGGTGTAGAACTTGATCTTCTTTTCGGCCAAGTATCTCTTGAGGTAGGCAGGCAGGTGGGCATCCAACTCTTCTTTGCTCCAGATGCAGTTGAGGACGAAAGTGCCTCCCTCTTTCAACCCTTTGACCAGGTTGTACTGATCGACATAGGCCTGGTTGTGACAGGCTACAAAATCAGCGCTGTTGATCAGATACGTCGAACGAATGGGTTCTTTTCCGAACCGCAGGTGGGAGATGGTGACTCCTCCGGATTTCTTGGAATCGTATGAAAAATATCCCTGGGCGTATAAATCGGTCTTGTCGCCGATGATCTTGATGGCGCTTTTGTTTGCGCCTACGGTTCCATCGGAGCCAAAGCCCCAAAACTTGCAGCGGATGGTGGTCTCCGGCTCCGACTGCACATTTTCCACAGTCGCCAGAGAGGTATTGGTCACATCGTCTACGATTCCGATCGTAAACTGGTTTTTGGACACTTTTTGCTCTAGATTGTCATAAACTGCAACGATCTGTCCCGGTGTTGTGTCTTTGGAACCCAAACCGTATCTGCCGCCGATGATCACCGGTGCGTTTGGCTCGTTATAATACATCGTGCGGACGTCCATATACAGAGGATCGCCCAACGCGCCTGGTTCTTTCGTTCTGTCAAGAACAGCAATTTTTTTCACCGAGGCGGGAATCACTTTTTTAAGATAGTCGGGAGCAAACGGCCGATACAGTCTGACTTTGACCAGTCCGATCTTTCGTCCCTGCTTGGTCAGGTAGTTGATGGTCTCTTCGATCGTTTCGCACACAGAACCCATGGCAATGATGATGTTTTCGGCCTCTGGATCTCCTACATAATCGAAGAGATGGTAGTCTCTGCCGGTCAGGTCGCTGATTTGCTTCATGTAACCGTCTACGATTTCCGGAACAGCTTCATAATATTTGTTGGCAGCTTCTCTCGCCTGAAAGAAGATGTCCGGATTCTGCGCCGTGCCTCTCGTCACCGGGTGTTCTGGATTCAATGCATTGTCACGGAATTGCTTGACCGCATCCATGTCCAGCATCTCTTTGAAGTCATCGTAATCAATGGTCTCGATCTTTTGCACTTCATGGGATGTCCGAAATCCGTCAAAGAAATGCAGGAAAGGAACCCTGCTTTTGATGGATGCCAGATGAGCAATGCCGCCGATGTCCATGACTTCCTGAACTGAACCGGAAGCCAGGAAAGCAAATCCGGTCTGCCTCGCAGACATGACATCCGAGTGGTCTCCGAAGATACAGAGGGCGTGGGCCGCCAGTGTCCGGGCAGATACGTGGAACACTCCCGGGAGCAGCTCTCCTGCGATCTTGTACATATTAGGGATCATCAGAAGCAGTCCCTGAGATGCGGTGTATGTCGTCGTCAATGCGCCAGCTGCCAAAGAACCGTGCACAGCCCCGGCGGCACCGGCTTCTGACTGCATCTCGACCACATTGACTTCCTGTCCAAAGATATTCTTTTTGCCATAGGCGGCCCATTCGTCGACCACTTCCGCCATCGTGGAAGACGGTGTGATCGGATAGATCGCCGCGACTTCAGTAAATGCATACGAGACATATGCCGCCGCAGTGTTGCCATCCATGGTTTTCATCTTTTTGTTTGCCATGTTATCTTCTCCTTTTATGAGTATTATTAAGAAAACGCTTGTCTCCGCATTGCATAGGCAATTGAGTACAACCGAACAAATAGAACATTACATAGGACATTATTATATTTGATATCCAGAGTAAAATCAAGCCGGAGTTCTTTGTTTGTGGGGGAATAAAAAAGTTTTCCGAATCTGTCCGCTCTGATATATAATAGCATCATGGAAGAAAACAGAGGAGACTCCTCGCAAAGAAAAAAAGAACCAAACCCGTCTAGAATTCGGGAATTTTTCAGTGACTGGCGCTACCTGAAGGTCAGTTTTTACGTGGCTTTCACGGCGGCTCTTCTTTATATACTCTATTTCACCATCAAAAACATCGACACTGTTGCTGGAACCGTGGGTGGTGTTTTGGGCAACATCCTTTCCGCTCTTTCTCCGCTCTTTGTCGGCCTGATCCTCGCCTATCTGATCAGCCCTCTGGTTGAATTGGTCGATCGGCATCTCATCAGCCGAATCTGGTCGAAGTTGCCCACCAATCCGGTGAAACGAGAAAAGCGGATCCATTTTCGACGTACGCTCAGTATCATACTAACCTTTGTCATGATACTTTTTGCAGCCTTCCTCATTATATATGCATTCGCGTTTTTGATCGTTGGACGACTCTTTTATGACAGCCTTTCCGGCATGCTGGAAAGCATCGCCTTCTATTTTTCCCAGTACGAGCAGGCCTTCCGTGACTTCATGACCAAATTGCCGGACAGCGGTCTTGAGGAGCAGGTGGAAAATCTGTTCAACGACATCGCTTTGTGGGTGTCGGATCACTTCAGTGCAACGGGTGTGATTCGTGCTCTGACCGGGATCGGTGTCAGTCTGATGAATACGGTATTGGGAATCGTGGTGGCCATTTACCTCATCAAGGACAAGGTCTTCTTTCAAGGGTTGTGGCATAGTTTCCTGGATTCTGTAACGTCTCGCAAGCTGGCCCAAAGTGTTGGAGCTACTTTGAATGACGTAGACAAGGTCTTCTCCCGCTTTCTTCGAGGCCAGTTGCTGGATGCGTTGATCGTCGCGATCTTTTCCTCCGTCGTTCTGACCATTATCGACCTGGACTTCGCAGTGCTCCTCGGCGTGTTTGCCGGATTGACCAACGTGATCCCCTATTTCGGCCCTGTGTTCGGCGCGATCCCTGCAGTTTTGGTCGCCTTGCTCACCGGCGGTATTTCAAAGGCACTGATCACCATTGCTGCCTTTGTCGTGATCCAGCAAGTTGATTCCAATATTATTTATCCCCGTGTCGTGGGGTCCAGTACCGGTCTGCACCCGGTCTTCGTTCTTCTATCCGTGACCTTTGCCGGCTATTTCTGGGGAATCGTAGGTATGGTGCTGGCGGTTCCTATCACCGGCTGCATCAAGCTCATCGTGATCCGAAAGACAGAGGCAAGGAAGGCAAGGGAGGCCGGTTCCATCAGGCAATGATCGTCGTTCCCGTCGTTCCATCCAGTGCATCGATCACCTTATAGAGAGACGTGATGATCGTCTTTCTATTTTTTTTGTTCTTTACGAATTTCACTCCCGCCTGAACTTTTGGGAGCATGCTACCGGCGGCAAAATGGCCTTCTTCGATGTACTTTTCTGCCATCTCCGCGGTGATTTCTTGCAGGTCTGTCTGATTTGGCTTATTGTAATTGAGTGAGACTTTTTCCACTTCGGTCAAAATGATCAGTATGTCTGCATCTAATTGTTCCGCCAACAGTTCCGCGGCAAAATCCTTGTCGATGACTGCATCGATCCCTTCCAGCGTCCCGTCTTCCCGTTCGATCACAGGGATGCCGCCGCCGCCGGCTGTGATGACGATCGTCGAGTCCCAGAGCCGTTTCACCGTGTCGATCTCCAATATCCGCTGAGGTCTGGGGGAAGGAACCACATGTCTCCATCCTCTGCCTGCGTCTTCCTTCATCAAATAGCCCTTTTCCGCCATCAAGGCCTTTGCCTCCTCCTCGGTATGGAAGGATCCGATCGGCTTTGTCGGATTATTGAAAGCAGGGTCGTCTTTGTCCACGATCACCTGCGTGATCAGCGTGACGACCGGAATGTCGCGGATCTTTGCCCGCAATACTTCTCTCAACCCTTGTTGGATATGGTACCCGATGTAGCCTTGGCTCATTGCACCAAGAACGTCGAAAGGAAGAACCGGAGTGATGTCCTTTGCTGCCTCCGAAGCCAGCAGAAGTCTGCCGACTTGTGGTCCATTTCCGTGAACGACGGCGATTTCATACTCCCGTTCCACCAGACCGACGATGTATTCACAGGTTTTTTTCACAACTTCCAGCTGGGCTTCTGCTGTCGCCGGTCCTTTTCCATCCTGCAAAGCGTTTCCGCCAAATGCAACTACTATTTTTCCTCTTGCCTTTGCCATGTTGTATCATTTCCTCCTTGGATCATAAGATATCGCGATTGATGGGCATACTCATGCATCTGGGACCGCCCCGCCCTCTGGAGATCTCCGAGCTGGGGATCGTCAGAACCTTGACGCCCCTTTTGTCCAAAAGTTCATTTGTCACATAGTTCCTGTCGTAAGTCACGACGACGCCGGGGGCGATCGCCAGTGTGTTGGATCCGTCGTTCCACTGCTCTCTTTGGGCAGCTATTTTATCATCACCGCCGCAACGGATCAGATCTACTGCCGGGAGTTTAAGCGCAGTTTTGAGCAGTACCTCGATGCTGTCATTGACCGATTTGAAATGAGGGTTGCCATCTTTCCCTAATGTGATGACGTAGAGATCTAGTGGACCTTCGATTTCCGGATGGATCGAAAATTTATCATGATCCACCATAGTAAATACGGTGTCAAGATGCATAAAGGATCGTCGCGACGGTATTCGGAAGACCAGTATCTTTGTAAAGCTATTGTCCGCCCGAAGCAACTTCTCTGCAATAACCGAGATCGCTTCCGCTCCGGTTCGTTGTGAAAGTCCAAGAGCCACGACTTCGGAAGAGAGCACCAATATGTCCCCTCCTTCGATATTGTGTGGTCCCTCATGGTTGTACCAGAGATTGGTTCCGTTGGGAAAGAGGTCGTCTCCATAGTTGAACATGTACTTCAACAGAAGAGATTCCCTCTTTCTTGCGATGGTGTTCATGCAGTGTATACTGACGCCATCTCCGATGCAGGCTCCCGGGTCTCTAGTAAAGTAAAGGTTCGGCATTGGATCCGTATAGTAAGGATAGTCCTGGGCAACGATGGCCGCCAAAGAATCCGGATCCTTCACCGTGAGCTCATCCTTTCGTATGCCGGCGATGCATTGGTTGACCATCGCAAGCGGTGTCATTTCCCCCAGGATCTCTGCGATCCGTTCTCTGGCATAAGGGGAATAGATCCCGCTTTCTTCAATGAACTCCCGGATGAAGTCTTCCCTCACTGTCTGGGCTTTCAGTGCGGCAGCGGCTTCTTCAGCAAAATAAACCACCTCAACACCGTTGCTCTTCAATACTTCTGCGAACCGATCATGTTCTTTCTGTGCGACTGCAAGGTATGGAATATCATCAAACAGCAGCCGCTCAAAATTGTCGGGGACCAACCCCTCGATTTCCTTTCCCATACGGTGAAGCAGCACCTTGTTCAGTTTTCCGATCTCGGAATACACTTGTACGTTCTGTTTCATTCCCATCCTCCTTGTTTACACCTTGGTTCAGACGGTTGCCATGATCACAGCTTTGATCGTATGCATCCGGTTTTCCGCTTCGTCAAAGACGACGGAATGCCGGCTTCGAAACACCTCGTCGGTGACTTCGCGAATATCGAGTCCTTTTTCATTCCATTCTCTCGCCAGCTTCGTTTCAAAATCATGAAAGGAAGGGAGACAATGAAGAAACAATACATCCGGATTCTCTGTCGACTTCAACAGTTCCATCGTAACGCGATAGGGAGTCAGCAAGCGTACCCTTTCAGGAATTTGATCTTCTTCTCCCATGGATGCCCAAATGTCAGTATAGATGACATCAGCTCCTTTGACACAGTCTGGTGAATCGCAGACCTCAATCGTCCCGCCGGTTTCCTTTGCTACGGCCTGTGCGGAAGCGAGCACATCCGGGTCGACCACAAGATCCTTTGGCCCGTATGCAACAAAGTGCATCCCCATTTTTGCACAGCCATACATCCAGGCATAGCTCATGTTGTTACGGATGTCACCGCAGAATACGACCTTGACCTTATTGAGCGGTTTGGAACAATGCTCTTCGATCGTCATGAGATCCGCCAGTATCTGAGTTGGGTGATCCACGTCGGTCAGTCCATTGAAGACCGGTACGCCGGAATGTTTGGCAAGGTTTTCGACGACGGCTTGTTCATAACCCCGGTATTCGATGCCGTCGTAGTAACGGCCAAGAACTTTCGCAGTATCTTCCAGAGATTCCTTTTTTCCCATTTGAGAGCTGCCGGAGTCCAGGAAGGTGACATGCGCACCCTCGTCCAGGCAAGCGACTTCAAAGGCGCATCGTGTCCTGGTAGATGTTTTTTCGAACAACAGCACGATATTTTTGCCCTTGAGCACATAATTGTATATGCCGGCTCTCTTTTTCGCCTTCAGATCATGAGCGAGATCCAGCAGGTAACGGATCTCCGTCGGCGAAAAATCCATCAGTGTGAGAAAACTTCTTCCCTTTAAATTGACAGCCATAGTTCGATTCCTCCTTTATTTCACACGATCATATGGACAAAATAAAAAGCGTTGGCCCGCTCGGATATTTATACACATTTTAGGGCCTCATTTCTTTCTTGTCAAGTACAAATAGCGATTTTCCGGGTTAAAATTATATATTTATACACTTTTATGTATATTTATTATTTTCTGATTGCAGGAAAAAGAAAGAAGCCTGAACTGCACAGGCTTCCTATCTGTCGACGCGATCTTTCTCTTCTTTTGAAAGGCGGGCAGGTTTTTCTCCATAATATTGATAATAACAAATTTCGATCCTTCCATTGTACAGCTTTCTCCGCCGATCTGCTGGCCGGGTGAGAAACGATCCTTCAAACTCCTTGTCGGAGGTCACCATGTACAGTGACCAGGTAGGGTTTTCAGTCAGAAAGCGGGACAGTGACCGATAGATTCCCCGGATCTGTTCCCGTTCCCCGATTCGTTCACCATAGGGCGGATTTCCGATGATCACTCCGTACGGTTCGGTCGCCTTCAAAGTGTCCACAGAGGCCACTGCAAATTCGATACAGTCATCTACCCCTGCCTCTTCGGCATTTGCCTGCGCAATGGCGATCGCTCTCGGATCGATATCAAATCCTTTGATCCGTATGTCCTTGTCTTTTTCGATTCCTTGAAATGCCGCTGTGCGCTCTTCTTTCCAGAGGGCTCTTGGTATCGAATTCCACTCTTCGGCAGCGAAACTGCGGGAAAGGCCCGGCGGGATGTTTTTTGCGATCATCGCTGCTTCGATCGGGATCGTTCCTGACCCGCAGAAGGGGTCCACCAGAAGGCGGCCGGCTTTCCAAAATGATAGCTGCACCATGGCAGCGGCCAGGGTTTCTTTGATTGGTGCAGGAACGTCCTTGAGGCGATATCCTCTTTTGTGCAGACCCGCCCCGCTGGTATCCAATGTCAATGTGATACGGTCGGACAAGATGGTCACCTTAACAGTATAGGTGGCGCCGGTTTCTGGAAATTGTTCGATCGGATAGGTTTCTTTCAGTCGCTCCACGATCGCCTTTTTTACGATGGCCTGACAATCAGGTACGCTTCGGAGCGTCGACTTGACCGATGTGCCATTGACCGGAAATACACCCTCCACAGGGATCCACTGTTCCCAGGGGATAGCTTTTGTCTGTTGAAACAACTCTTCGAAGGTGACGGCCTTAAATTGGCCCATCTTCAGAAGGACCCGGTCGGCGCTTCGTAACCACAGATTGCTACGGACGATCGCTCTTTCATCGCCTAAAAATGTGATCTTACCGTCTTCGGCAGAGAGGATCTTATATCCCAATGCCTCGACCTCGCGCTTAACGATCGCTTCCAGTCCAAAGGTAGCTGTTGCGATCAGTTCCAGTTTGGACAACGCAATTCCCCCCTTCCGGTCCTCCGACCTAGATCAGGCTACGTTTGCGATTCAACTGGTTGTTTTCTAGAAGATCAATGGAATTCAAAGCCTTTCCTGTGCCGATAGCCACACAGGACTTGGGATTTTCCGCAACGACGACAGGTATTCCGGTCCGCTCCGAAATCCGTTTATCGATGCCATTGAGCAATGCTCCTCCTCCGGTCAGGACGATGCCGCTGTTTCCGATATCGGCAGCCAGTTCCGGTGGTGTTCGTTCAAGAACACCGTGAACCGTTTCGCAGATCGCCTGCAACGGTTCTTCCAGGGCTTCCATCATTTGCTTTGATGTGATCTCGATGGATTTCGGAAGTCCAGTGACCAGGTCTCTGCCTCTGCACTCCTGCACGACAACCTGCTCTCTCGGATAGGCGGTTCCGATGGTCATTTTCATTTCTTCCGCCGTCCGTTCTCCAATATATAATTTGTGTTCTTTTCTCATATATTTAATGATGGCTTCGTCAAATTTGTCTCCGGCGATCTTGATCGAGTTTGACGTGACGATGCCGCCCAACGCTATAACTGCTACGTCGGTGGTACCGCCACCAATGTCGATGATCATGACCCCATTGGGTTTGGCGATATCGAGTCCTGCGCCGATGGCAGCTGCCACCGGTTCTTCCATCAGGTACACTGACTTGCCTCCTGCCTGGATCGCAGCTTCCCGGACTGCTCTTTTTTCCACTTCAGTCACACCGGAAGGAACACAGACCATGATCCTCGGTTTGAAAAACCTGCCGTTGCCACACGCTTTGCGAATGAAGTACTTCAGCATGCGTTCGGTAACGTCGTAGTCGGAAATCACTCCATCTCTCAGTGGACGGACGGCAACGATATTGCTTGGAGTACGTCCCAGCATCTGCCGTGCGTCCTCACCCACCGCGACGATCTCATTTGTGTCCCTGTTGATCGCAACCACGGAAGGTTCATCCAGGACAACTCCCTTTCCTTTTATATAGACCAGAACGTTAGCCGTTCCAAGATCGATTCCTACCTCTTCAGAAAAACCCAATCCCATCACTCCTTCAGCTTGCATTTTGATTCCAATTTGTTGTTTTCTCCGGCCGGTCCGACTCCGGACCCGCCACATAATTATATATTCAAACCATGGAAAACACAAATAGATTTTAAATTTCTCTTGACAGTGGAAATGGACGGGGGTAGAATGATTTTTAATATAAAGAAATCAAATAATTGATATGCGATGACGAGGAAGAGTAGCCCGTTTGCAGAGCAAAGAGAGTTGCCGTTTGGTGTAAGGCAATGTCTGCAATGTGTGAACGTCACCTCAGAGCATTCAGCTGAAGAGCGAATCGCTTGCGTAAGCCTGAACGGTCGACACCCGTTATCGTGTTCCGCATTTCGCCGGCGTAAACACGTCCAGTCAGATGCGCGCAGAGTGGTCGCGATCCTGTTATCTATGACAGTGGGCGGCAATGAGAGTGGTACCGCAGAGATTTAGGTCTTTGTCTCTTACAGGGACAAAGGCTTTTTTTCATACCCTCGCAAAAACAGGAAGGAGGACTTCTTATGAAAATGAATGGATCACAGATTCTGATGGAAACGCTGATGGAACAGGGTGTCGACACCATTTTCGGTTACCCGGGTGGGGCTGTCCTTAACATTTACGATGCTCTTTATGATTACAAGGATCGAATACGGCACATTTTGACTGCCCACGAGCAAGGTGCAGCTCATGCAGCGGACGGTTATGCAAGATCCACTGGAAAGGTGGGTGTCGTGCTGGCAACCTCTGGTCCCGGCGCGACCAATTTGGTCACCGGCATTGCCACGGCTTTCATGGATTCGATTCCCATGGTCGCCATCACTGGCAACGTCAGCAGCCACTTGCTTGGCAAGGACAGTTTTCAGGAGATTTTTATCACCGGCATCACCATGCCGATCACCAAACATAATTTTGTTGTTAGAGATGTGCACGATCTCGCACCAACGATCCGGAGAGCCTTCCAAATCGCGATCAGCGACCGTCCAGGCCCAGTCCTGGTCGATATACCAAAGGACATCACCGCAGAATTTTGCGACTATGAAAAGATGCCTCCAGTAAAACGGAGAGAGGCCACTGCCATTGACTTTTCCCAACTCGAGGAAGTTGCCAAAATGCTCAACGAGAGCCAGCGTCCGATCATGTTGTTCGGCGGAGGCGTCGTTTCTTCCAATGCGTTCGGGAGTGTCCGGGAGCTGATGCGAAAATCCAACATACCCAGTTGTCGCACTCTCATGGGAACTGGAGTATTGCCATATGGTGATCCGCTCAACATGGGTATCATCGGCATGCATGGCAGCGTGTCCTCTTCCAAAGCGGTTCAGCGAGCCGATCTTCTCTTTGCTGTCGGCGTTCGTTTTTCTGATCGAGTGGCAACGAACACAAGTAATTTTGCTCGCAATGCAAAGATCGTCCACGTTGATATAGACCCTGCAGAACACAATAAAAACGTTACCCTCGATCTTTCGATCGTCGGCGATGTCAGGGAGGTGGTAGAGCACCTGCTTCCACTCATAGAAACACAGGAACGCAGAGACTGGCTCGACGAGATCGATGCTTTTCACCGCGATGTGGAATATCGGCCTCAAGGATGCCAAGGTTGTGAGTTGAAACCGCATCTGATCATTCAGGATGTATACGATGTCCTTGGAAACGATATCATCATGACCACCGACGTCGGACAGCATCAGATCTGGGCAGCGCAGTATACGCAAGCACAAGACCCGAGAAAGTTTCTCACCTCCGGCGGTCTTGGCACCATGGGCTTCGGATATGGGGCATCGGTAGGGGCGGCAGCAGCGTTTCCCGGTACGAAAGTGGTTCACATCACTGGAGATGGCAGCTTTCATATGAATCTCAACGAACTTAGCACCTCGGTGAGCAATGAGCTTCCGATCATTACGGTCCTGTTCAACAACAGGGTTCTGGGTATGGTTTATCAATGGCAGAGCTCGTTTTATAGAAATCGGTACTCTTTTACCCAGCCGGAGCGAAAAACCGATTATGTCGCTCTCGCCAAGGCCTTCGGTGCCAACGGTGTCCGGTGCGACAGCCACGAGGAATTGAGAGAAGCCTTGAAAGAAGCCGGCGAACGCCTCGGCCCCACAGTGATCGAGTGTACTCTTGCCGCTGGAGAGCGGGTTTTACCTATGATTCCATCCGGACTTACCATTGACGAAGTGATCATTGAATAGGAGGTCATCTCATGGTTATGAAGAAATATACGCTGTCGATCGTCGTTGAAAACAACCCGGGAGTCTTGGCCAGGGTCGCAAGCTTGTTTGGACGACGCGGTTACAACATCGATTCCCTGACGGTTTCGGAAACCAACGATCCGGGAACGTCGCACATCACTCTGACCGTAACGGGAGATGAGCAGATCCTGGAGCAGATCATCAAACAGGTCTACAAATTGGAGGAAGTGATCAAGGTCGTCCATCTCTCCGACAGCAACACCTTGAGTCGTGAACTTCTCCTTATCAAGATGGACAACGGCGCTGGTGCAAGAACACAGTTGCGGGAAATCGTCGATATCTACGAAGCAAAAATTGTCGACCTGGCGCCAGGCTCCATGATCATCGAGTTGACAGGAGCTCCCCAAAAGATCGACGCATTCCTCGGTATGATGAAGGAATTTAGAATCATCGAGATGTGCCGTACCGGCGTCACCGCGATGGAAAAAGACAGCAGCAAGAGCTGATCGCTCTTATTGATGATATGTTTCAATTATTCAACCCAATGAATGGAGGATACGAAAAATGGTAACGGTTTATTACGAACAGGACTGCAACAAAGATCTTCTCAAAGGTAAAGTCATCGCCGTCATCGGATATGGCAGCCAAGGTCATGCCCACGCGTTGAACCTGAAGGACAGTGGCATGGACGTTGTCGTAGGGCTTCGAAAAAATTCTCCCAGCTTTCAGAAAGCGGAAGCCGAAGGACTCGCGGTCATGAGCGTGGAAGAAGCCGCCGAGAAAGCGGATCTGATCATGATCCTTCTCCCGGACGAAAGAGCGGCTGACATTTATGCAAATGAAATCGCTTCCCACATGAAGCCTGGCAACGTTCTGATGTTTGCCCACGGTTTCAACATTCTGTACAATCAGATCGAAGCTCCTGCTGACTGCGATGTCATCATGGTCGCCCCCAAGGGCCCGGGACACACGGTTCGCAGCCAGTACCTGGAAGGCAGAGGCGTTCCCTCTTTGATCGCTGTTCATCAGAATGTCTCAGGCAAAGCCAAGGACTATGCGCTTGCCTATGCTGCTGGAATCGGCGCCGGACGTGCCGGAATCATCGAGACTACCTTCAAGCAAGAAACTGAAACCGACTTGTTCGGTGAGCAGGCAGTCCTATGTGGTGGTGTGACCGAACTGATGAAAGCCGGGTTCGATACATTAGTCGAAGCTGGGTATGAACCGGAGATGGCATACTTCGAATGCGTTCACGAAATGAAGCTCATCGTCGATCTCATCAACAGCGGCGGATTCGCCATGATGCGGTACTCGATTTCCAATACTGCGGAGTATGGGGATTATATGACCGGCCGTAGGATCATCACTGAAGAGACACGGAAAGAAATGAAAAAGGTTCTCAGGGAGATCCAGGACGGCACCTTCGCTTCCAAATGGATCTCAGAAAACAACGCCGGCAAGCAGGCGAATTTCTTGGCGACACGCAGGCTGGAAGCAGAGCACGAAGTAGAAAAGGTGGGAGCAACGCTCAGAAAAATGATGAGCTGGCTCAAGAAATAAGGGGAACAACATGAAACAGATAAGCCACCAGGTCACCCAAGGCGTGGAACGGGCGCCCCACCGCTCTCTCTTCTACGCAATGGGCTATACAAAGGAAGAGTTGGACCGTCCATTGATCGGTGTCATCTCCGCCTTTAGCGAGATCGTCCCCGGCCACAGCCATCTGGACAAGATCGCAGATGCAGTGAAAGCCGGTGTCCGGATGGCCGGAGGGACGCCGATCCTGATGCCGTCCATCGGTGTCTGTGACGGCATCGCCATGGGCCATGCCGGTATGAAATACTCCCTTCCCAGCCGGGAACTGATCGCCGACAGCGTTGAAACGATGGCATTGGCCCATTGCCTGGACGGTCTTGTTCTCGTCCCCAACTGCGACAAAATCGTCCCCGGAATGATCATGGGGGCAGTCCGCATCAATATTCCCACTGTCGTCTGCAGCGGCGGACCGATGATGGCAGGACTGGATAACGACAACGAAATCAGCCTGTCGAAGATGTTCGAAGCAGTCGGTGCCAGAAAAATCGACCTCATCGACGACGAGAAACTATCCCAGCTGGAAAACGAAGCTTGCCCTGGCTGTGGGTCCTGTGCCGGAATGTATACTGCCAATTCCATGAATTGTCTTTCAGAAGCACTGGGGATCGCTCTCCCGGGCAACGGGACGATCCCTGCAGTCCACGCCGACCGGATCAAACTCGCAAAGAAGGCCGGCATGCAGATCCTGGAGCTCGTTAAGCGCGACATCAAAGCCAGAGACATCATTAATTCAAACTCGATCTGCAATGGCTTGGCAGTCGATATGGCTTTGGGGTGCAGCACCAACAGTGTGCTTCATCTCCTGGCGATCGCCCACGAAGCGGGCTTTGCTGTCGATCTTGCTATGATCAACGAAATCAGCAATCGCACACCAAACCTATGTCATTTGGCTCCTGTTGGCGACACGCACATTCAGGACCTCAACGCAGCCGGTGGAGTCCAGGCGGTGATGTCCCAGCTGGCAGAAGGTAATATGATCAATACTTCACTGATCACCGCCACCGGAAAGTCGGTCGGGGAAAACCTGGAAGGCAAAGTCAACAAGAATCATAATGTAATACGACCTTTGAGTGATCCCTACAGCGCGTCCGGCGGCATCGCCATTCTATGGGGCAACATCGCCACCGACGGATGTGTAGTCAAGCGGTCCGCTGTCGATCCTGCCATGATGGTTCACAGTGGCCCCGCCAGAGTTTTCGACAGCGAAGATGAAGCGATAGCGGCCATCTATGACAGTAAAATCGTTGCCGGTGACGTGGTGGTCATTCGCTACGAAGGTCCAAAAGGCGGGCCGGGAATGAGAGAAATGCTTGGCCCCACCTCTGCCCTTGCAGGGATGAATCTGGACAAAAGCGTTGCCCTGATCACCGACGGACGATTCAGCGGTGCCTCAAAAGGTGCCTCCATCGGCCACGTCTCCCCGGAAGCCGCCTCCGGAGGCGAGATCGGTCTCATCAAAGAAGGAGACCGGATCGAGATCGACATCCCCGCGAACAGCATTCAACTTAGTATTTCCGATGAAGAAATGCAGAAGAGACGCGCCGCCTGGACCGCCAAAGATCCGTCGGTCACCACCGGCTGGCTGGCCAGATACGCACGAATGGTCACTTCTGCCAATACAGGCGCAATACTGAAATAGGTCAATTGATTTAAATTGATTGATGTAAGTCGATTCAAACAGCTGTCACTCCGCCCCGGGTGAAATGTAATTCGTTACATTTCACCCGGGGCGTTTGCTGTTTGCTGAACGTCCAGTCGCCTTCTGCTTCCGACTTTCCGTCTTGGTTGTCAATAATTTTGAATAATTTTTCTCTGAGACAACGATCCGGCGTATTTCTTCTTACGCCGCACCTTTTTCCCTTTGATTGCTAGTCTAAGTTTTGCTTGGTTGTCTTTTTTTCAAGTAAATTGAGGAGCAAAGACCAATTTCCAACCTTTCCTGTTCAACCAATTGTCTTGCAGTCGAATTTCATTCGTTTTTTTGACAACCAAAGGCGATTAGCGCCTTTGATTCCGGCGTCAAGTTCCATAATATTGATATTTGTTGTCTTCGCAGTTGTTTTGGCGGATGCAAAAGACAACGAAGGTCAACTCTTCCACTTGGAACCTGTTAGGTCACGCTAGGCAGGCTAGGGTGTGACGTTAAGGGCTGGGGCATGCCGAA
>PHAE01000069.1 GCA_002840285.1 Firmicutes bacterium HGW-Firmicutes-11 | reverse complement strand
ATCATACTTCGTCGTCTTTTGTCAATCCCTTTTCTATATACCTTTTCAAGTATTTCATAGGGAATGGAGATAAAGAGACTCGAACTCTTGACCCCCTGCGTGCAAGGCAGGTGCTCTCCCAGCTGAGCTAATCCCCCACGTGATTAATGCGAGGTCTGGCGTTTAGGCCTTTCAGCGCTTTGCATGCGCCCCAGCATCTTTCGTGTTATGAAGTTGAAAAAGAGACTGATCAAAATCACCGCGTATACCATACGCAGTCATCTTTTCATCAATCCCTCAAAACTAAACAGTGTACCCCATCAATTCTCCTTAGAAAGGAGGTGATCCAGCCGCACCTTCCGATACGGCTACCTTGTTACGACTTCACCCCAGTCATTGGTTTTACCTTCGACAGCTTCCTCCTTACGGTTGGATCACTGGCTTCGGGTCCCCCCAACTTCCATGGTGTGACGGGCGGTGTGTACAAGACCCGGGAACGCATTCACCACGGCATGCTGATCCGCGATTACTAGCAACTCCAACTTCATGCAGGCGAGTTTCAGCCTGCAATCCGAACTGGGACCGGCTTTAAGAGATTTGCTCCACCTCGCGGTCTTGCTTCTCGTTGTACCGGCCATTGTAGCACGTGTGTAGCCCAGATCATAAGGGGCATGATGATTTGACGTCATCCCCACCTTCCTCCGGTTTGTCACCGGCAGTCCCTCTAGAGTGCCCGCCATTACGCGATGGCAACTAAAGGCAAGGGTTGCGCTCGTTGCGGGACTTAACCCAACATCTCACGACACGAGCTGACGACAACCATGCACCACCTGTCTCCTCTGTCCCGAAGGCCTTGCGCTGCTAAGCGCCGTTCAGAGGGATGTCAAGACCTGGTAAGGTTCTTCGCGTTGCTTCGAATTAAACCACATGCTCCGCTGCTTGTGCGGGTCCCCGTCAATTCCTTTGAGTTTCAGTCTTGCGACCGTACTCCCCAGGCGGAATACTTAATGCGTTAGCTGCGGCACCGGGCTTTGACCCCCGACACCTAGTATTCATCGTTTACAGCGTGGACTACCAGGGTATCTAATCCTGTTTGCTCCCCACGCTTTCGTGCCTCAGCGTCAGTTACAGTCCAGAAAGCCGCCTTCGCCACGGGTGTTCCTCCTAATATCTACGCATTTCACCGCTACACTAGGAATTCCGCTTTCCTCTCCTGCACTCAAGCTGACCAGTTCCAAAGGCTTACTATGGTTAAGCCATAGCCTTTCACCCCTGGCTTGATCAGCCGCCTACGCACCCTTTACGCCCAGTGATTCCGGATAACGCTTGCCCCCTACGTATTACCGCGGCTGCTGGCACGTAGTTAGCCGGGGCTTCCTCCTAAGGTACCGTCACTTTCTTCTTCCCTTAGGACAGAGTTTTACGACCCGAAGGCCTTCATCACTCACGCGGCGTTGCTGCATCAGGCTTGCGCCCATTGTGCAATATTCCCCACTGCTGCCTCCCGTAGGAGTCTGGACCGTGTCTCAGTTCCAGTGTGGCCGTTCACCCTCTCAGGTCGGCTACTGATCGAAGCCTTGGTGAGCCATTACCCCACCAACTAGCTAATCAGACGCGAGCCCATCCTGTACCGCCAAGGCTTTGCCCGAGTGACCAGGCGGTCTCTCGGGGTTATGGGGTATTAATCACCGTTTCCAGTGGCTATCCCCCTGTACAAGGCAGGTTGCTCACGCGTTACTCACCCGTCCGCCGCTTTCATGCTCTTCCCTTTGGCCGAAGCCTCCAGTCCGAACAATCGCGCTCGACTTGCATGTGTTAGGCACGCCGCCAGCGTTCATCCTGAGCCAGGATCAAACTCTTAATAATAATCCCTGGTTCTCACTTTAAAACACTGACTTCTTCATTTATTGCTAAACTTGGAAATCACTTTTTGTCAGGTTCTCTCGAACCTGTCATTCTTTCGAATTTTGGGTTGTACACTGTTTAGTTTTCAAGGATCGATGCTCATATGAGCCTTCTGCATTGCTTTGATGTTCTCAGGTGACTATTATAGTTTATCATTCCGAACGGATCTAGTCAAGTTTAAATCTACCTTGTCTTCGCTCAGGACGACTTCTCTATATTAACCAAGAAACAAAGCAATGTCAACCCTTTGAAAGAAGTTTAAATATTCAGAATTCATTTTCTTTATAACGCTGATCCGTATTTTCTATACTTCTTCTTTTTCTTCCTTTAATGCTGTCAAAATACTCGTGAGTTTTTCTATAAGCAAATCAATCTCTTCATCACTGACATTCAGCGGAGGCAGTACACGAATGACATTTTCTCCCGCAGGGATCAGAAGAAGTTTATTGGCGAAGGCTTTTTCATTGAATTTCTTGCTGGTGATGCCAAGGTCCAATCCAATGAGAAGACCCATGCCTTTAACTT
>PHAE01000068.1 GCA_002840285.1 Firmicutes bacterium HGW-Firmicutes-11 | reverse complement strand
CCGGGCTTTAACATCATTTCATTTCCTTCGGCATCACGAAATATGGTGCGGCTTGTGACAGATTCCCTCTTCCATGTGCCCTGCTGCACACGACCGTCGGAAAACAGTATGGCGACCCCTTCTCCCATCAGATTCACTTCCAGGCGACCTTCCGAGTCGAAAGCACGTGTTGATACCTGTTGCAATATCACGTTCGCGGCAGACAATTGTTCTCTCGAACTCAAATCACGATAGGGTTTCCCGAATTGGTATCTGAGATACATTCCCGTGGCTTCATCGTACTGATAGCTGACTTTGCTGTAAAGGTATGGGATCGAGAGTTCCGTTGCGACTTCTCCTTTTGCCATATCTCCTTCTGCCCGGAAGGGAAATCCTTTCGGCACCGTATTTTTATCCAGGCCAAGTGTCTCGATTTCTTCCCACAAATTTTGTGTGCTGCTATAGAGGTTGTGCGGCGCAGATCTGCTCTTGTCTCTCCAGAAGCCGGCGGGATGGAACATCTCATTGATGTGTGCTATGCCTGTTTGACTGAAATAGGTCTTGGCCTGAGGACTTTGGCCTGCATGGATATAAACTGCATCCCATTCCCTGGCGATGTCGATCAAATAAGGCCTGGCCGAACGGATGGGACCTATGGCATCGGCTTCCCCATGGAAGAAAACTGCCAAGAACCTGGTGATCCCGCCCTCGACCGGAACTTCGTACACGATATCTGCCTGGTCCAACCCTGTTTGCGGCTGTGCGCTTCCATTATTGTCTATCGTGATCGCGACGGCTCTCGTTGGCATCTTGTAGAGCATCGTTCCATCGAGCGGACACGGGATCTCCGGCGCCGGTGGAGTCGGATTCAACTCTGTTGCCCGGGACGCGACCTGGCGGAACACATCCGGCCACCAATCGACTTCACCCATATCGGTGCCGGTTCGGACAATGACAACATTGTTCTCCGGCGAGATATACAAATACTGTCCGTATTTTCCGGCGGCAAAGTAGTCATGACCGCCTGCTTCATTTTTCATGCTGTACCACATGTACTGGTAGCCAACCTCCCGGTCTATCAGAAAATCATCATCCACATCACTAGGCGGCAGAGGTGCCGGTGCAATGAGAGATCGTGTCAACCACTCGGTTCCGATCACAGCTTGGTCGTTCCAACTCCCATTGTGAAGAAGCATACTACCGATCTTTGCATAGTCGATGGGTATGAAATTCAGTCCGCTTTCCATCTTTTCAAAGCCGGATCTTTCGCTGTCGATGCTCCAAGAAGCATCATACTCCGCTCCGATGGGATCCCAGACCTTAGCCTGGAAGTAATCGGCTACCTGCATGCCGGTGCTGCGCTCCAAGATGAGACCAAGCAGCAAAGGGTGGTAATTATTGTAGTGGAATTGACCGGCATATTCAGAGTCGATCCGCATTTTTTCGAGGGCAAGTCGCCGAAGATCAGGATAATAGTACGTCTTGGCATCATCGCTGAACCAGGCGTTTCCCTCCACGTATCGGATGTCGGAGCGCATTGTCAGAAGGTTTTTGATCGTGATATCTTCGAATGCAGTATCGGCAAACTCGGGAATGAAATCTGCGATTGCCTGCTCTTCGCTCTCGATGTACCCGTCTTCCATTGCCATGCCGATCAATAGGGAGACCAAAGATTTGACAGAAGAAAAAGATGTATTTACCGAATCATGCGTATATCCGTTCAGGTATTTCTCGTAGATCACTATATCCTTGTGAACCACGATCATAGAAGCGGTGTCGTTTTCTTCCAGGAGATTCAGCAGAGAAGCATGTTTGCTTTCGCCTTCCGATTCGTAAGAAATCAAAAACTCGTCTAGGCTGTCTTCATTTTTGTACAAATAGGAGTACGGGCTATCGCTTTTTTCAATCGTTCGTTCCGGAAAGAAACTATGATCGGATACTTTGGACTCTCCGTTGGTCAATACACGAATCATGTATTCCGGTGTATATATGACTGCAGAAACCAGAAGCAGCAAAAGAACCGCAGCAACTGCGAATCCGATGACAAGAACTATGGCTTTCCGATTTGGTTTCATCGGTACGCTCCTATTTTATCGAAAAAAATCAGATTCGTTTTACCTATTTTATCACTAATGAAATATAATGGAAGCATAAAATCCCAAGCACAGAATGGAGGATATGAGATGTCGCAGTTTGATCTGACGTGGGAAGGCGCCAAAGCGCTTGATGCCAGTGATTCTTTGCGAAGCTACAGAACGCGCTTCGCCATCCGGCCGCATGAAGTTTATATGGACGGTAATTCCCTGGGGCTTTGCTCGATCGATGCCAAAGAATCTCTTGTTGACCTTCTGGAAGTCTGGGAGACGGAAGGAATCAAGATATGGGCGGTGGATGACGGAAAGTACTTCCGATATCCAAAAGTGATCGCTTCGATGATGAG
>PHAE01000027.1 GCA_002840285.1 Firmicutes bacterium HGW-Firmicutes-11 | reverse complement strand
ATGGCAACCAGCGTACCGCTCGTCACCTGATCGAAGGTTCTACCAATAAATAAGTAGGTTCCGGACATACCAATGGTCAGATATGTCAGTACAGTTCCCATCGCCATCATGATGAATGCGATTGGGTGGCCCGTCAACGACATTAGTACTAAGCCTCCGAACATAATAAACACAACCGCTACGGGTGCAATATCTATCATAATCCTACTCCTTTAACGTTTCGTGTATTTTGCAATGATGTTGGACTCGATTTCTTCTTTGGTTGCAAGGAAATAGATATTCTTCAACAGCACTGAAAGGGCGGCTAAAATCAACAACGCAAATCCAACGGGCAAAAATGTCTTGACCGGATAAACCGGTACATTAAAAGCACTCGCTGTCCGTTCAAGTGAAGCCCAAGACATAGAGGACTGTTTTAATCCATTGAGGAACATGATCAGGCTGGCTGACATTAAGAAGATGATCAAGGTGATGCTGTCCACGATCGCACGAACCTTAGGACTAAATCTTTCATAAAACAAGTCGATCGTCGCATGACCGCGGAAAAGAAGTGTAAAACCTAAGGCTAACATGATCAATGGCACAAATAAAAAGCGGCTGGTCTCAAAGGTCCAGACAGTTGGAGCTCCCAGCACCCGACGGGTGAAGACTTCAAAGACCATTAAGATAGTCAGCGGAATGAAGAACAAGGCACCTATGATACCAGCGTAGAAATTTATTGTGTCGAAGATATTGATCACCAATTTGATGACTTTTTTCATTTCTAGAATTCCCTCCAGTATTGACTTTTATTGACAATAGGGGATCAAGGAAGCAACGGCTTCCGCCGCTGCTTCCTCAAAATCATTATTGTAACGATTTATTGGGCGATGGGATTCATTTCGTATGGTGTTCCGGGCTCCCATTGCTCTTGTGCTTCCATCCGCAAGCGGACTTGTGCTTCCATGTCGATCACGTCTTGGTATACTCCGTGATCCTTCGCAATTTGTTCCAACTCAGCATATACTTCATTCAAACCTTCAGGATTCCGACCGTGAGTAAACGGCGCCTGGGTGTTTCTTGGCAACTGATACTCATAGAGATATTTGACCTGAGAGAAAGCAAGTCTTGCATGGTTTGGATTTGCCTTGGCATCTTCGAGGACCTGTTCCCAAGCGATCGCCTGGATCTGTGACAGTGCCTCATCGCTCAACCTGGAAATCTCCGTACCCGCATCTTCAAACTTTTTGCTGTACGCGATGCTTGCATATTCAAAATAAGTCCACGCCCACATCATGGAGGACATAGCTGCTTCTTTGAACAAGTACTTTACGTTGTCGGGCAGTTCATTAAAGGAATCTTTATTGATCATGATTCCAGAAACTGGACCGGGCTGATGCCAGCCAGGAGTGACATTGTAGGAAGTAACTTCCTGGAATGCCATGTTCCAGTCGCACTCAGGAACAGAGAATTCTGCGCCATCGATAACGCCTCTGTCCAGTGAGAGATAAATATCAGCGCCAGGCATGAAAATAGCGCCTGCGCCCATCTTCTCAAGAATTCCGGCTTGGGTACGCCCGCATTGTCTGAGTTTCAACCCGGCATAATCTTCAAGGTCGTAAATGGGAACATTGGTTCTCTGTCCGGATTCCGCCCCCGTGACGCTGTGTGGATACCAAACGATGTTATATTGATCATACAGTTGTTGTACCAACTCAAGACCGCCTGCCTGCCAATACCAGATCATGTAGTCTCCGGGAGTGAGAACCATTGGTGTCGAAGTAACGAGGGTAAACGCTGTGTCACGGCCTTCCCAATAGCTTGGCCAGTCAGTCGCCATGTCCAATGCCCCAGTCTGTACCGCATCAAAGACTTCGTCGGATGTAGTAACCAAGGCACCACCCGGATTGAACTCGATATAGAGTTCACCCAGAGCCATACGATTGATCGCGTCTACGATGTATTTGTCACCACGCCATAGTGTGATCGATGGGGCCCAGATCGACTGCATCGTCCATTTGATCGGTGCGCTGTCAAAAGTGGCCGCTTCACCAACAGTTCCTCCTTCACTAGGCGCTGCTGCACCGCCGCCGCACGCAGTGGCAAAAAGTGCTAATACAAGCAACATGCTAGTCAAGACCATGATTTTTTTGTTTCTCTTCAACTTGATGATACCTCCTTTATGATAATAAATGGAATAAAATGATATTGTTGAACCTTTTGTCGGCTAAACCACCTCCTTTGGTTAAGTTAATGATTTAACAATAATTTAATAATTCCGACTTTTTCAGTCCTTACAGCGATTATACCACCGCAATATCTAAACAGCAATATACAAACTTTATTCGAATGCCGAATATTATTCTTGTTTATGCATTTTTATTTAGTTTTTGGTAGCCTTGTGATATTATCAGTTCATAGAGTTCATGCGCAAGGAGGACGAAGATGAAAGATAAAATTTGTATCGTGACCGGGGCTGCCAGCGGCATCGGTCTGGCAATCGCAGAAACGTTCGTGAACAATGGTGCGATCGTCGTGATGGGTGATATCAATGAAGAGAAGTTGAAACAGGAAGCGGACCGGTTGAAGTGTTCATTCCTGCGGACCGATCTGTCACTCCGAGAGGACTGCAAGGGCCTTGTAGAGTTCGCAGCTGCAGCCTATGGGACAGTTGATGTGCTTGTCAACGTTGCCGGCATTCAAACCATTGCCTCTGTTGAGGAATTCCCAGAAGAGAAATGGGATTTTATGATCCGTCTGATGTTGACCGCGCCATTCCTGTTAACGAAGTATGTCTGGCCTTACATGAAAAAGCGGCGCTTTGGACGAATCATCAACCTCAACTCGATTCACGGACTTGTGGCCTCCGAGTTCAAAAGTGCTTATGTCTCCGCCAAGCACGGTTTGGCTGGTTTAACTAAAACGGCCGCCCTGGAAGGCGGCCCGTTTGGCATAACAGTAAATTCGATTTGTCCGGCGTATGTGCGTACTCCGCTGGTTGACAATCAGATCAACGATCAAGCGGCGCTCCACGGCATATCTCACGAAGAGGTGGTCGAACAGATCATGATGAAGAATGCCGTAGTGAAATCCCTCATCGAACCCTCCACGATCGGAGATGTGGCATTGTTCCTGTGTTCTGACGCCGGCAAGCACATCACCGGCTCAATGCTTACCATCGATGGCGGCTGGACTGCCCGATAAAGGTTCACCCTAATTGGGTTGGTCGAAAATCTTCCCTGGATTCATGATATTGTTTGGATCCAGGGCTTTTTTGATAGCCCGCATCATCTCCATCTCCACCGGACTTACCATGCGGTCCATGTGTTTCTTCCGTTTGGAACCGATGCCATGCTCTCCACTGATTTTTCCCCCAAGTTCGTGCACCGCATCGAACAACTCGACGACGGCTTTCGTCTCGATCTCGTACCATTCCTCCATCGTCGAGTCTGGATTCTTGACCAGTGTGGTGTGGAGGTTTCCGTCGCCGGCGTGGCCGTATGAAGGGATCTTGATTCCGTACTTGTTCGCAATCGTTTCGATTTTAGGCATAAGTTTTGCGATCGATCCGATGGGGACGACGATATCTTCTAAACTCTGATGCGGCGAGTAGACCTTGAAGGCTTCCGCTATGTTTCGACGCACTGACCAGACCCGCTCCCGAGTTGTATAGTTATCCGCTACATACACTTCGATGGCACCGTATTTCAGGCAGAGTTCTCCAATGACTTCCGCATCCTCGTCGACCTGTTTCTGATTCGTCCCATCGACTTCGAGGAGCAGCATCGAGCCCGCCTTCTGGTAGGGAAGATGTTCATTCAGATAGTTGCAGGAGGTATGGACCGACAGCCGGTCCATGAACTCGATCGATGTGGGAATGATGCCGCCTTCCGCTATGATGCGAGGTACCGTCGCGATCGCGGTATCCACATCCTCAAAGAGCACCAGAAGCGTTGTGGCCGCTTTGGGCAGCGGCGACAGCTTGATGGTCGCTTTCGTTACGATCCCAAGCGTTCCTTCCGAGCCAATGATCAGACGCTTCAAATCATACCCTGTGGCGTCTTTGATGATCTTGCCTCCCAATTCCACGACGTCTCCCGTTGGTGTTACTAACTCCATCCCAACGATGTACTGGCCGGTAACACCGTATTTTACGGCTTTTCCTCCGCCTGCATTCTCGGCGATATTGCCTCCGACAAAGCATGTCTCCAGACTCATGGGGTAACCTGCAAAGAACAAACCACGCTCAGCAACGAGACCGTTGATTTCATTCGTCACCAAACCCGTCTCCACAACGATCATCATATTGTCGTAGTCGATCTCGATGACCTTGTTCATTTTTTCCACAGAAAGGAGAATGCCGCCATAAATCGGTATCGCTCCGCCTGACAAACCGCTTCCCGCTCCTCTCGGCGTAATGGGGATCCGATGACGGTTGGCTAGTTTGACAACTTCAGCTACTTGCAAGGTATTGACTGGAGTAACTACAACCTCCGGCATGTGGCCGTATTCATCCGCCGGAGTTTCATCATGAGAATAGTTTTCCATGCGCTCCTCGTCGAGGATCACGTTCTTTTCACCCAGGATCGCGACCAATTCATCCACGATCGATTTTGTTATTTTCCCATATATCATCGGTTCTTCTCCTTTGCCAAACGTTCATTCAACAGTGGCACTACCTCAAACAGGTCTCCAATGATGCCGAAATCCGAAACCTGAAAAATGGTTGCATCCGGATCGCTGTTTATCGCAACGATGATGTCGGCGGTCTTCATTCCTGCAAGATGTTGTATGGCGCCGGAAATGCCAATGGCAACATAGAGCTTCGGTGTCACCGTCTTTCCGCTTAGGCCGACTTGTTGCGGATACTTGGCCCACGCCCGGTCCACTGCATCTCTCGATGCGCCGACGGTGCCCCCCAATTGATGGGCAAGTTCTGTGAGCATTCCGAAATTGTTGGCTTTCTTCATACCTTTACCACCGGACACCACAACGTCTGCTTCCTGGATATTTCCTTCTTCGCCTTCATTGTTGATGAATCCGACTCGCCGAACCCGTTTGTCGATCAGGGCCGGGTCAAGTTCAATTCTCTCGATCGAACCTTTTCTCGCCGGATCAGCGTCCAACGGTTTGGAGGAACGGGGACGGACTGTCGCCATTTGCGGTCGATGATTCGGTGATTTTATGGTGGCTAAAATGTTTCCGCCGATTGCCGGCCGGGTTTGCAACAGGTTTCCTGTTTCCGGTTCGATGGCCAGTTCCGTGCAGTCGGCTGTCAATCCCGCATGTATCTTCATCGCCACATGAGGCATCAAGGTCCTGCCGTTGACTGTTGCTGCAGCCAGGATGATTTCCGGTTTACGACTCCGGATGAGGTCAGATAAAACATTGCTGAACGTCTCGGTCGTAAAGCTTGAAAGCTTATTGTCTTCTACAAACAGGACTCGGTCTGCACCGCGTCGGATGAGTTCCTGTAACCGCTCATCGGAAACCGGTCCGCCTATCAGCACGGAAACCAGTTCGACCTGCAGGGCATCCGCCAGCTTGCGTCCACGGGACAATAGCTCATAGGAAACCGACTTCAGACTTCCTTCGCTCTCCTCAGCGATCGTCCACACACCTTTATGTTCCATTGTCGCCTCCTATATCATCTCTCTGGTCTTTAAAAATTCGACCAGTTCTTCGATCGCATCATTCATACTCTCTTCATCAACTGCCTTTAGAATCGTACCGCCCCGGGTCACTTTGGGTGTTTCTATCTTCACCACTCGAGTGGGGGAGCCCTTTAATCCGAGGTATACTTCCTCAACCTCGAGATCTTCTGCTGTCAGGACCGGTAACTCGGTGTTCCTTGCCTTTTGTTTGCCCCGCAAAGTCGGAAGCCTGGGATAGCTGATTTCCTTCACCACTGTCAATAACGCTGGCAAATCGATTTCCAACGTTTCATATCCTTCCTCAACCAATCGCTCTACGGTCATGCCATCGGCACGAACCGAATCGATACGGCTGATATAGCTGGCAAGCGGAATGTCCAAAGCGGAGGCCATCGCCGGTCCAACCTGGCCGGTGTCTCCGTCCGTCGCTCTCTCTCCGGCGATGATCAAGTCAAAATCGTCAAGTTTTTTGACCGCATGTACCAAAACGTAAGCCGTAGACCAGGTGTCTGCGCCGGAAAACTTTCGGTCTGATACAAGTACGCCTTCGTCACATCCCATCGCGATGGCTTCCCGAAGCGCTTTCTCTGCTGCAGGAGGGCCCATGGTCAGTGCTGTTACCTTGCCCCCATATGTCTCTTTCAGTTGGATCGCAGTCTCGATCGCATATAAGTCGAGCGGGTTGATAATGCTTTCCACTCCATCCCGAATGATCGTTCCGGTCACCGGATCCATTTTTACATTGCTGGTCTCTGGGACCTGCTTGATCGGTACTACTATATTCATACGTTCCTCCTCGCATTGTGGTCTACTGGTCTGACCATGTTTTTATTATAGCATCATTTTTTTAGAATGCAAACTGTTTTTCAAAAAATCATTTACAGGTCTTCGATTCCCGCACTTTCAATAACCGCTTCAAAATGAAGGCTCATCGCTGCTCTTGCCTTTTCTGGATCTCGCTGGCACAGAGCATCGATCACATCCGCATGTATCTGTTCCAAGCGCCCCTGCTCCCGGATATTTTTCACTATGATTCTCCGGGCATCGGCTATAAAGACGGTCATCAGCGATGAAATCGCTTCTAACATCGTTACGATCAAATAATTCCCGGTGCTATTGGCGATGGCCAGATGGATCGCTTTGTCGATTTCCACACTGCGTGTCTCGTCATCGCTTTCCTCCATCGACTGGAACAAAGACCGTAATTCCAGTTCCTGATCCTTTGTCATGCGAGCGGCCGCCAGGCCTGCCGCTTCCACTTCCAAAACCTTACGGATTTCCAAGATGTCACGGAACGTGCCGTTATTCAACTTGAACATGATCGACAGCGGTTCCAGTAAAATCGGTGTCTTGGAATCACTGACAAAATTTCCTTCACCGGCGCGACTTTCCAGCAATCCCATGATTTCCAGAGATCGTAGTGACTCTCGTACCGAAGCCCGAGATACATTGAGCATCTCTGCCAACTGTCGTTCACCGGGAAGTTTGTCACCTTTCTTCAGTTCGCCAGACAAGATCAACTCCTGCACTTGTCGGTTCACTTGTTGATAGATCTTTTCCGAACGCACCGGATTGAACACTGCTATTTCCTCCTCAAACTGCATGTAGTTTTGAGTATCTGTTTTCAACATTGTAACAAATAAATCGATCTTGCGATACTCCTCTTCACTCCAAACCGTAGTTCTTCAAAAGGATCATCACATTGACGTTCACAAGCTTCTTTGTTAAGAGCTCTTTGAATTGGACGGATTTCTCTTTTCCTTCACTGCGAAGCAATGCAAGATCTTCCGTCAATTTTGTCTGACCGTTGATCAGGTCGTCATAGAAGTTCTCAAATTTCGCCAACCTCTCTATGGCATGCCCCGTGTAACCACCAGGGGTCGAAACGATGTCGGCGGTCTCGACGATGTATCCATCGACACTGTTGCCATCTACACCGTAGCCATCTATGATCATTGCTTGTTTTGTCATTCTGTTCATCGTATCGTTCCTCAAATTGGGCAGATTTTCGGTTTCGTTTTTAATAATTATACATTTTTGCAGTTTCATTTGTGCTATAATAACAAAATCGGAGGTAAATTATGACACTAATCGAAAAATACTTGCTCCTCTGGTTGGTCTTATATTTTTCGGTCGTGTTGTCCGTTTTCAGTACTATGTACAGGAAGGACCGCGGCCTAGGGCTCAATCGCTCCCGATTCGTGGCCGGGTCTTTCATTGCGGTCACTGTCGTGGTCGGTCTTTTTTACCTTCTCGGGATTGAGTTCTAGGCGTCAGGCTTGACACGTATTGGGCCCTGCCAGGCTTGGTTGTCTTTAAATCTGACTTCGAGGCCGTTGGAGACAATTATCTAATCAAATATAGATGGTGCCGGCTGTAAAGCCGGCTACTTTTTAGTTTTTTCAGGCTTAGTTGTCTCTTTTTCAATCGTCTAGGGTATTTGAGACAACGCCATCCTATCATTTAGCTGAATCGTTGTCTCAATTTTATTTTTCATTCCGCAATTGACAACCAAGCTGCTGCAAGAGCTTTTAATGGGTTAAATGTGCGGGATTTGTCTCTAAAATCAGCCCGAATCCCGTTGATCGTTGTCTCAAAACGGATGTTGGATCCAGCAAGTGACAACCAGCGTTGTCACTCTGCCGGGAAGGAATGATGTACCTTTCAAAAACTACTCCAAGTTTGTATCCGCACCCCCTAATTGCAAATTCTAAGCATTAAGTTTATAGTTGAGACATAATAACAATTCACTATGAACGGGAGGTGTCGCTGTGAGCAAATATGAACGTCCAGAGTACGAGACGATGGAATCCGAACCGCCCTTTGAGTTGAGAGAGTATAAGGATTTTTATATCGTTGAATATGACAATACAAATGATCCCGGAATAGAAAATGGATTTGGAACGCTGTTTCGCTACATTTCCAGCGACAACGCAATGCGCGAAAAGATCAGTATGACCGTGCCTGTGTTTGAGGAAATTGCCGGCGATCAGATGAAGATGGCCTTCGTCGTCCCAAAAGAGAAATGGGATCATGTCCCGGAGCCAAACAACCAATGGCTTTCTGTGAAAAAGTTCGATCGCGGACTGTTTGCCGTTCTGATATACTCTGGTTTTTCCAGTGGATCCAAGGAGCAGCAAATGATCGAAAAGCTCAAGGTATGGATCGGAGCAAAGGGCTATCGTGAAGCTTCCAACTATATGTTGGCTTTTTATAATCCACCATTTACTCCGCCGATGTTTCGAAGAAACGAAATCATGGTCCGGGTCAGGCAGGTTTAGATCTGCGCAAACAAATGAAACTTAGGGATCGACTATAAAACAAGGGGACGGTTCTGCCGTGCGTTTTTGGTGCGTTTTTTGGAAATGGCTTTAATTATCAAAAAATTAAAAACCCTGCAACCGTTGTAATTGCAGGGTCTTTTTGGAGCTACTGAGCGGATTCGAACCGCCTCCCAAGTGCTAAAGCACTTCCGTAGGGGACGCTGTCCCCTCTCGGCGGGTCTTGCGACCCTGTCACCCCTGGAGATGTGCTCCGTTGCTTCGCAACTCTTAATAGGGGAGTATTCTCCCCTATTAACCCCTCTGGTCAGCGGTTCTCTCTACCTTCCAAGTCATCCCAATAAAAATATCCCCAAATGGGGATATTTTTATTGGAGCTACTGAGCGGATTCGAACCGCTGACCTGCTGATTACGAATCAGCTGCTCTACCGACTGAGCCACAGTAGCAGGATGCCTGGATCGGACCCTTGGATGGAGGGCTCCGACTTGTTCAGCGAGTGTTATTTTATCACATACTCCGAGCGGCCGTCAAAGGATAATTCAACGGCTTTTCTTTTTTGGTTTCATTGCTGCTGTGATCACTGCAGCAAGGCCGAGGAAAAGGAACGCCCAGGACATCCAGTAGCCAGGGCTTTGAATAAAATGGCCATAAGATTCCGTTCCACTATGATAGATCGTTTCCTCCAGATTGCCTAAAGCGATGCCGATGGATCCGCTCAAAATCAGAGCGGCGCCAAAAATTGTTTGTCTTAATTGTTTCATAAAAGCCCTCTCGTTTTGGTTATTTGACTACATCGTAGGAGCAACCGTCAAAAGACAGTTCAAACGCGCAGATGCTCTTGTAATCACAGTAGGTACAGGCGGTCTGGTACTTGGTCTTTTTTGGGTGAACGTCGATGGTCCCGGAGGCTAGCGAAGTACAAAGGTTGGTGACGGTCTGGTCGAAAGCGCTTCGGAGTTCCTGAAAGGCATCTTCTGTGAGAAGTTTACTGTCGATAGTGCCGGACACTTTGCCGTCCTTGTTCTTTCGGATCGGTACGATTTCAGAATATCCGGTAAAATCGCCGGCGATGCCGTCGACCACCAGCGGATCGTCGAGAAGGATGCCGTCCATTTTGAACGCCTTCTTTAGTTCCGTCGACAGCTTCTCTCCCAGCTCCGCTTGGCTGATGGCGGATGCATCGATGAGATCATCGCTGATTTCAAAGTAGAAAATGCCAGCTGGTTTTACCGGTTGACCAATGGCTGCAAAACCTTCCGTCGCTGCCTTTAGGTACAACATCAACTGGAGCCTCCAACCTGCGACCGCTTCTCTTGCGTCAAAACTCTCTTTGCCGGATTTGTAATCGATGACCTTGATATAATCCCCTTCCAGGAGATCCAGTCGGTCAATTTTCCCTTCGATTCGTATTTCCTGGCCGTTTGCATTGATCGCGATGGGTGGAAATGCTTTTTCCGGATCCTCGCCAAAGCCTTCTTCAAAGAAGACTTCCCGTATCTTGCCTTGTCGGACATGTTCCACCATGGCCCATGCGGCTTTGCCACAGATTTCTTTCATCCGGGTACTACGGTATCGTTCGGCCGGTCCGGAGGCGAGCACGCCTTCCTGGTATTCTGCTGCGATCTGTTCCATGATCTCATCGATCTTTTCTTGCGCTTCATCCTCTGTCACAACCAACCAAGGAGATCCTTCTTCTGCAAGTGGAATCCCCTCCAACGTCAGCCACTGGGAAAACCGCATCAGGCACTCGTGGTAAACGTCGCCCGCTTCCCGGCCTGCCACTTCAAAAACCCGGCGCTCTTCCGGGCGGAATCCGTAAAGGACCAGGTGCGCAAAAGGACACCGGCCAAAGCGTTCCAGGCGAGAAGGGCTAATGGTAAGGTGCTCTCTGTCGCTACGCTGAAACAGTTTTTTTGTCAGCGAGGATTCCAGTTTGTCCAGTCGGTTATCAAAGGCGATCCCCTGCTTTACCATCGAGATTCCCGGGTCTTTTTTTTCCTCATACCAGTTGAATGCCGCTCGCATCGGGGCTGGGATCTCATCGATTCCTGCATAGGTGTTCCGAAGTGCTTCCGTCAGGTGTTTGAGCGTGCCCGCTGGCCGTTCCACTAAAAGCAGCGGATCCTCCTGGTTTCGAAGGTCCTTTTCCACGACTGCATTCGGAAACATCCTGCGAAGTCGATCGAACAGGATCGATGGACGGAGTTCCTTGCCCTCGCTGTCGGTCGAACTGCAACCGACGAAGAGATACGTTTCCGGTTTGGAAAGGTTTTTATAGATCGCCAGTTGTTCTTCCATCATGCGAAGGTCGTCGTCTTTGCAAAGTTCAACATCTCTGGACAGCAATCTTGCCCGTTCGTCCTGGCTAAGAAGGTCGTCACCTGAGGGTTTCCCGGGGAGAATGCCATCGTTTGCACCGATGACAACAAGCGTCTTGATCCGTCCGACTCGTATTCTCTGCATGGCGCCTGCCACCACCTGGTCGACGGTGGGAGGAATCACTCCGATTTCAAAGGATGCAAATCCCGCTTTCAGCATTATCGCCAGTTCGGCTTCATCGATCGCTTCCACTCCCAAAAGCTCATCGAGCTGGAGAAGCAAACCTTCGATGGCTTCCCAGATTTGACGCATTTCTTGGGCGGCAGAAAAAAATCCACCTTCTTCGATGGCGTCGGCCAATGCGTTTATTTTGTCAGGGAGACCGGCTGTTCCTATAAGAAATCCGTGGAGCTCTTTGACTTTTGCCTTCCCCGTTTTTGCTTCTCGAAGAGCGCTTTCCAGTTCACCGATAAAACCAACCAGAGCTGCTCTTGATCGGTTGCAGGTTTGCAGTCCATCCTCGCCGAACTCGTTTTTTCCATATCGAAATTCCTTCGCCCAATGGGATTTGCGAAGCCGATATCGGACGGCGTAATTTTCCAACGTCTCCCATTCGTCGGTGCCGACCGGGCACAGGCCGGTCTTGAGCAACCGGAAGACATCCTCATACCTCCATCCATCAGCGATCACATCCAGGAGGGCGGAAACGAATACGATGGCTGGATCGTGAAGTATCTTCCTCTTCCGGTCGAGAAACAGGGGGATTTCATACTCCGAAAACACGCGCTGAATGATCGGGCCGATTCCCTCCATGTCATTGCAGATCACAGCGATGTCCCGATAGCGCATTCCTTCTTCTCTTACGAGGCGGCAAATGTAAGCAGCAGCGGTCTCCACTTCGGCATAGAAATTGGCGGCACGGCAGAGGTTCAGACGACTGCTGTCGCCTTCGAAGACCCTAGGGTTCGCGGAGAACAATTCCTGCTCGATGTGAGCAACCACTTCGGCTCGGTTCACAGGTTCGGATAGAAGTTGTGTACGTTCGGCAACGATTCCGGGAGCTACCGCCTCCAACTTGTTCATCATCGTCCGGGTCAGATGGAAAAGGTCTGCATCTTCACTTTTTTCGTCAGAAGTGAGAACCAAGTTGACATCTTTTGCGCACTCTGCAAGGCGCCCGATGATCTTGCGCATTTTGGGGGAGAAAAAATCAAAGCCGAAGATCCATATCTCGGTAGACCGAAGCATGGAAGATCGGCGGATGGCGTTGATGAATAGTTCCAGAAAGTCCTCGGTGTCGATGTATTTCCCGCGGATCCGTTCTTCATAGGCAGAAAAGAGAAGCTGTATATCGGCAAGCTTTCGCCCCAGCAATGTGTCCGGGCCGAGTTCTTTTATAACTCCGGAAAGTACTTCCGGGGTGACATCGTACTGCTTCATTTCGGAGATCAGGTCGTTTGCCATGTTGATAAAGGCCTGGGAACGCCACATGCCGCGAAAGACCGATAGAGATCCGTCTAACTCCGATAAAATTCCGGATAGAAGCATGTGCCGGCCGTTCTTGTCGATGTGGACCTGGTGGCCGCCGCCGGTCTCATCAAGGATACGGTTGGCCAAACGGCCTTGGGAAAGGATCTCAAGATCCATGAACCCTTTCTTCCCAATACAAGTAAGGGCATTGCGTTCCGCTTGGAGGGTATACTGATCCGGGACGAGCAAAAACACACGCTCCGGTTTCCCTTCCCCACCGATGGAAGAAAGGGTCCTGGCGATCTCTCCGAAGAGAAAAGTCTCCTTGTCTATGCACTCCCGTCCATAGTGGATTCGGATCATTTCAGCGGCTCCATGATTGCTTCCTTGTCGAGTTTTTTCTTGTATGGAGACTCCATTTCGATCATTCCCACGAAGTACTCGTGTTCATCCATTAGTTTGATATAGGGATCCGGGTCGAAGCATTCGGGGCCAAGGACACCGTCACCTTTCCAAACACCAGTTGCCAATAATTCCATGGCGATGACCGGATTGAATGCCGTTTGACCGACCACTGCACCGCTTCCGATGCGCCTCATGATGTCTTCGCTGTCGGTAGTCTGGTAGAGAAAGATCTTGCGCTCCAATCCATCCTTGCTGCCTGTGACCTGGGTGCCGACACAGACTTTCCCACGCATTTTGTCCGCGATCTCAACGGGATTTGGAGCAACCATACCTACGATGTCTCGTGGAGAATACTCGGTTCCCGGAACTTTGGAGTGCTTGTCGTCAAGACCTAAGGCTTTTAGGTTTTTGAGCATCGTGATAAAGTCGGCTCCCAAACCATATTTGAAGCTCATCCGCTTGGCCACATCGCCCATCGTCCTCGGCAGCATCACCATTTCTTCGTGCTCTACATTGACCAGTTCCTGCTCTCCGATCCCGTCGGGAAAGGTGAACAGCTCTGGTTCAGAGAAAGGCTCTACCACGTAGATACCCTTCCCCTGTTCGTATTTGAAAGGAGGGTTCAAGCATTCGTCTATGGTGGTCCAGATGGAAAAACCGAAGGCAATGTCGTGCCCTTCGGCATACAGGTTGCCTCCATCTTTGATGCCGATCTCCTCGATCTCATCGAAGAAATGCTTCTGTGCATATCTTGCGAAAACATTGACCGCACCGGGATCCATGCCTACGCCGACAAGCGCAAGCAATCCTTTCTGCTCCCATTCTGCGGCTTTGTCGAACTGATAATCTCCCATCTTGATATGTGTTTTTCCGTAGGGATCTTCCGGGTGTGGGACAGATAAACTCAATGCCATGTCCATATAGTTGATGCCACAGTCGAACGCAGTGTCAAAAAGTGTCTCGTTAAAGCTGGGATCACATCCGTTGAACAATAGATCGATATCGTACTTTCTCACCAAGGCGGTCACCGCCTCTTTGTCTCTGGCGTCCACCTGCTCCGGCACAAACCGGGGATCGTCGATCCGTTTGGCGACTGCCACTGCCCGATCCAGATCGATGTTTGACAGAACCATGCGGTGCAGCCAAAGACCTTCAGGGTCTCTTTGCTTCGTGATCATTGCGGCAGCTTCGCCGACGCCTCCAGTTCCAACCAGCAATACGTTCATCTCGTTACCCCCTTATCTGATACGACCCACTCTTTATCCATTAAGGATCTGGAACAGATCTTCCGGTCGATGTATGATATGGTCCGGCCCGTTGTCTCCGTTGATCTCTTCTTCCGACATGGCAAGCTGCCAGGCGACAAGAACGGAACGCACGCCAGCGTTTCTAGCGCTGTCGATATCGAAGCGACTGTCGCCTACCATGATGGTCTCCTCCGGAGTGGAGGAGAGCCGATCCATGGCGATAAAAATCGGTTCCGGATCCGGTTTGTGCTTATCGGTATCGTCACAGGTGACGACGCAGTCAAAAAACGGTAGCAACCCAAACTCATCCAGCCCCGCCCTTGTCGTATGGCCGATCCTTGAAGTGACGAGTCCGGTTTTATAGTTTTTCTCTTTCAGCGTTTCCAGCAATTCCGGCATGCCGGGAAAGGGCTGGATCATCTTGAAAAAATTCTCGATCATAAAGCTTCGATAGATGGTGACGCCTTCCTCTACTGTGATTCCCGGAATAATTTTTTCCATCGTGACGTAGAGCGGCTCCCCCATGGTTCGGTAGATGTCTTCCAGCGGGCGTTCCTTGCCTTCCACGGTTCGGAACAGGTGCTGCCAGGACTCGATGATCACATCGTTGGTGTTCATGATGGTGCCGTCAAAATCAAAGAGGACAGTTGTTATAGGTTTCATAGGGCGCTCCTTAGGATAGTTTCATGGTCAGGGAAATCTTCTTCTTTTCCAAATCTACAGATAAGACCTTTACCTTCACCGTGTCGCCGATGGAAACGACGTCCATCGGATGCTTGATGAATCGGTTGGCGAGCTGTGAAATGTGGACCAGTCCGTCCTGCTTGACTCCGATGTCGACAAAGGCTCCAAAGTCCACGACGTTTCGAACGGTGCCGGTCAATTCCATGTCCGGCTTCAGGTCTTCGATTGACAGGACGTCGCTGCGGAAGACCACCGGCGGCATGCCTTCCCTGGGATCTCGCGCCGGTTTTTTGATCTCGCCGACGATGTCGGTGAGGGTCATGACACCGACATCCAGGTCTTCGGCCATGCTATTGATGCTGCCGTAGACCTGGGCGATCCGCTCATCGATGCGAGCGGATCCGCCAGCGGCGATCTCGCCCTTATCGATTCCCAGCTTTTTCAACATAGCTTCTGCAACTTTATAGGATTCCGGGTGGACCGCTGTGCCATCCAGAGGATTCTTCCCTTGGGCGATCCGCAAAAAACCGGCACACTGGTTGAAGGTTTTTTCTCCCAGCTTCGCGACCTTCTTAAGTTCCTTTCGGTCCTGGAATCTGCCGTTCACTTCCCGAAAGCTCACGATGTTCTTCGCGATCCCGCTGTTGATCCCTGCGATATATGACAGCAAGGACGAGGATGCGGTATTCAGATCCACACCGACCCGGTTGACGCAGTTTTCCACGACTCCGGTAAGTGCATTGTCCAGCATTCCCTGATTGATGTCGTGCTGGTACTGACCTACACCGATGTGTTTCGGCGAAATTTTCACCAATTCTGCCAGGGGATCCTGCAGTCGTCTACCGATGGACATGGCTCCTCTGGTCGTGACATCCAGATCCGGATGCTCCTCCGTTGCCACTTTGGAAGCAGAATAAATGGATGCGCCAGCCTCGTTGACGATCGTATAGTTCAGATCCGACCGTCCCAGCTTCTTGATCAAATCAGAAACAAAAATCTCCGTTTCTCTGGATGCAGTACCGTTCCCGATCACGATCAGGTTAGCATTGTATTTTTCGATCATCGACTGGATCGTTTTCCCCGATCCTTCGATGTCATTTCTTGGTTCCGTCGGGTAGATCGTCGTGTAGGCCAACAATTTTCCAGTCTCATCCAGCATGGTGACCTTGCAGCCGGTCCTAAATCCCGGATCGATGGCTATTACTCTGGCCCCTTTCACCGGAGGAACCATAAGCAAAGCTTCCGTGTTTTTTGCAAATACTTTGACCGCTTCCCGTTCTGCTCGTTCGGTCAGCATGTTTCGGATCTCGCGCTCGGTGGATGGTGCCATCAAGCGTTTATAAGCATCCTCGACTGTGGCTTCCATTCGCTCCCGGAAAATGCTCTGCTTTCTCCCGATTTTCTCCCGCGAAAGCATCTCCAGTATATTTTCTACCGGCGCCTTTATCTTAACTTTGAGTTTCTTTTCATTCTCTCCACGATTGATGGCCAGGATCCGATGGTCGGGAATCTTTGCCAATGCTTCTGTATGGTCATAATACATATCGAACACGGTGCTTTCTTCTGCCGACACCGCTTCCGATGAAATCTGTCCCATCGCAAGGGTCTTCTCACGCACTCGTCCGATCAGCTCCGGATCGTCAGCAATTCGTTCCGCCACGATATCCGCCGCTCCCGCCAGCGCTTCCTCAACCGTCGCTGCTCCCTTACCGGCTTCGATCATCTCTTGATCGTCACATACAAAAGGCGCTGCCACCTCTTCCGGCGTCCCTGTCTGAAGTTCCATGGCTTCCATGATCAACGCCAGCGGCTCCAGTCCTTTCTCTTTTGCTTTGGATGCTCTGGTCGATTTCTTCTGCTTGAATGGCTTGTATAGATCCTCCACTCGCTGGAGCACCTCCGCCGCCAAAATCTTTCCCTTGAGTTCATCCGTCAGCTTGCCCTGCTCATCGATCAGCCGAAGGACTTCTTCCTTCCTGGCTTCCAGATTCCGCAGATAATTGAGCCGTTCCTCCAAGTCCCTTAACACCACATCGCTGAGCCCGCCGGTCGCTTCCTTTCGGTACCGGGCAATGAAAGGAATGGTGTTGCCTTCGTCGATGAGGGCGAGGGTGGCATCGATCTGGGAGGGCTTCAAATTAAATTCGGTTGCCAGTCTGTTGTTTATCATTTGTTTTTCC
>PHAE01000005.1 GCA_002840285.1 Firmicutes bacterium HGW-Firmicutes-11 | reverse complement strand
GCCTTTGTTGAGCATCTCAGCCAAAGTCAAGACCGTGTTCACCTGAACCCCTGAGTATCCGATACATAAAGCATTGATCCGCAGCAACATCATCCCGCGTACCACCTCCTCCGGCAGTGGATTTCCCACTCCGCAGGCATGACTCATGATCAGGTTTTCTTGCAATGCCATCGAATCCTCCTCGGAAATCGTAACATCGCTGAATTTTCCGAAACCGGTGGTCAATCCGTAAACCACCTTCTCCTCCTTGACGCAAGTATCTACGACTTTTCGGGACTCTTCCATTTTTTTCTTAGCCAGCTCCGATACCTCGATCTTCGCATAGCCTCTTGTTACAGAAAGAAATTCATCGATCGTCAGGTTGCCCTCTTCAATGATTACGGTCGTCATACATACACCATCCTTCGCCAAGTCGCTTTAGTCTGCTACCGCACTGTTTCGGTGCTCCGATAATTAGTAAATTATTACAAATAAATCCATTTGTGTTCGTGATTATTCTACCATTCTCCTGTAGGATATGCAATAAGAAAGGGCACCTGAAAGGCGCCCTTTTCCTACCTGACGGCTACTCAGACAATAATCGTAACGGTGTGGCCGGGTCTACGGTCGAATCGATTTTGATCGCAAATGAATCACGTTCGGCGATATCCTCATCCGTTACTATATGAACATCAAGCAGCTTATCGATCTTATATCCTGTTTGCAGATAGTTTACCCTTGCCAGTGCACGGCTCCAGCCGTCGAGATAGTCTTTCAGGGACTGCTGCTGAGAGTTGCTTTGTTGTTTGATATGAAGCAGCAGATCAATATCGCTTCCCATTCCTGCCTCGCCTGAATTGGTGCTTCCAAAAAGATAAATGCCTTTGACTCCCAAAGTTTCCATATCCATTGAGTCCGCAATTTGCTCCGCCATAAAATGACGCCACTGCCAATGATCCTGCTCATCTTTTGCCACCCAGAGAGGTGACAACGCGTTTTTCTTATCCAGATCAGCTTTGCTTGTCGGCTCTTGGTCAGTGAGAAATGCTACCGCCTGCTCCAGGTCGGAGTTCATGTGTAATGAAAGCGTGCGTCCAAAATAAGATGCCGGAACATCGATCACCTTGATAACATCTGAGAGATAGGCAAATCGCGGCAACAATGTACCAAGGAGATTATCACTTGCTCTAAAAAAGCTTTCCTTAAAGATAACGTCCTTTTCACCGGGATAAAGCGGGAGATACACGATTCCAGCTTCCACAAGATCCTGAAAGAAGTGGGTCCCGAAAGATGGTTCAGGTGAATAGGAGTGTTTCTTTTCGGCGATTTCGATCAACGCAGCGGTGTTTGAGATGTCGGAATATGTCACCCTAACTCCAAGTTTGATATCTCCTCTGCTTCCCCAGCGCCCCGGGCCTATCAAAATATAGTTGTGACGTGGCAACACCCCTCCAAGCTGGCCTACGGCTTCGCCCACAGCATAAAGCTCCTCAAGGGTGGAAAGCGAGTCATAGCGTTTACCATCCACATAAACAACATGGGTGATTCCAGTGACCAAGCCGTTGGATATGAACTGGTTGGCCGTAAAAACAATATCCTGCCGCTTTAGATTTTGAGGAATCGGCGCAGGTGCGGCGTACATGTTTGAGCCCTGGAAACGGCACTGCAGAAGATATATATCCTCTCCGTCATAAGCAAACTCGATTTCAACAGGGGCATCCATTTTTTCAGAAAGGGCTTTTATTATATGCTCAAGCTTTTTAGGAATGTCCGTGGCAGTGAGAATATGATTGAAAGTAATGATCATATCATCGTTTTTAGTGTCAAGAGAAAACGCATTTTTATTTTCAATGAAATTTTCATTGAACACCGAAACATATTTATGAAGCTCAGGAAGCCGTGTTCCCTCTTCTCTTAGAAAAGTGGAAGCCGTGACCGTTTCAAAACTTTTATCTTCCATGTTAATGAGGTCAATATATTTGGGAGAATAATGGCGTATCTCGGCTGGAGTACGATTTACTGACAACTCGGGATGAGCCAAAGAAAAAAGCATAGGGTAGTCATCAGTAACTCTGTCCACCGCGCGGGTACCAAGACCCATGACCATTCTTACAAGACCATCGTCCCTATTGATACGCGCCGACCAGCGAAGTTGATTATGCGAAAACGCCACGCCGGCAAATGCAGGCATATAGTATTTGCCTACCTTAAATCCAACTACTTCCTGAATCAGGACACCCATTTCCTCGGAAAAATTGAGCAGCCCTTTTTCACGTCTGTACTGGATGGCATCCGGGTTGAACATGGAGGAATACACCTCGAGTATCGCGGTGATCAATGCTTCAAGCCGCTGTTGTCTTGTTCCTTGATTGGATAAAAACAGACTTTTATATTTGCCGCTGAATGCAATACCCAAACCATCCTCCAAAAGAGCTGAAGAACGGATGACGAGGGGCACATCTTCCATATCCTCCAGAACAAGATGAAGCATCTGTATCGTTCGAGGCGGCAGCTTGGCATTCATGATTTTGGAAACCAAATTATCGTATGTCAAACGCAAATGATACAAAGGATTGTACTTATACGAATTTAGTTCTTCTAAGTTGTTGTAATTAAAAAAGTCAACGATCTGATCAGTAGCCAAATACCATGTGCGGGGGGTTTTGATCTCGCGAAGCAAGGGATCCTCAACCGCCGCGTGCTGAAGGATTTGTTGCGCGATAAAGAGTCCTGCTCCCTTTCCACCGATGCTTCCCCTGCTATTATGAGAACCTATGTTTCTTTCCAACACTGCTATAAAATCAGAAATTTTAAGATTATCAAGAATAAGATTGATGATTTTCTCGTCATTGGTAAGAAAACGGTGGGCAAGCACTGCAACAAGCCACTTATCAGTCGTAGACTTCTCAGAGTTATCTCCTGTCACCTCAGTGTATTTTCGAACAGCATCCAGTATTTCACTAACGCGGGCGTCTTTATTGTCAACCACCTTGATCATGGCAAGAACACGCTCTTCATGTATCCACCCACCGATCAGTTCGTGAACTTGCCCTCGAGGCAAAAAGTCTGTAGCTCGGGCTATTATCTTTTGAAGCTGTGTGTCCATATCGACTGCAGCAGGTCTGTTCATTGGACTGTTGACCTCGCCGTAGGTCTGCTGAGGTGCAACTTCAATTACACTGAACAAACTGTCAACTTCGGCACCAAAAGTTTTTTTGAGATAGACACGAAGTTTTTCAATGACACGCGGCAGCATGTTGGGATCGACTGTCCGTAGCATCTCCAGCATCTGTGACAATTCCCGCCGAGTATCAAATGCAAGTAGAGAAATTAGGCGGGAAATGGTATCAAGCATCTTTTTCTCATTGCTGAGAATGTCACATTCAACGTCCAAAAGCTCCGTGATATATCCCATGATGATCTCACCAACAGATTCTTGCATCACTACAATAGGCGAACGATACAAAATTTCGGCACGGGAAAAATCATCAGCTGCGTACACATCATTCCATAGAGTAATTTTTATGCGGCAGGCGGAAGGGATAGTGAACCCAATGGGAATCGTGTCTGTAAGACTTTTCATTGCGGCAGCAAGTGTAAGATCTTTATTATGCAGCAACTCATCAACCATATACATACATTCGAGCTCTTTGGCTCTTTCAAGCAACTGTGAATGGTCGTACTTCATTTCATCCTCCTGCCATCATTTCAATTTCAGGCACCCGGCTTGCCCGAGATCTTTTTCTAAATTCCATAAAAGGAGATGTCATTGTGCATCTCCTTTTATGTTTATATGTTTTATATGGTCTATACCCAGCCTCGCAGTTTGGCTGCTTCGGCAACACGGTTTATGGAAATGATATAAGCAGCGTCACGCATATAAAGATTTTTTTCCACAGAAAGCTTGTATACAGCGCTGAACGCCTTAGTCATACAATATTCCAGCTTTTCAAAGACCTCCGATTTGTCCCAGTAGTAGTTCATACTGCATTGTACCTGCTCAAAGTAACTGCAGGTCACACCGCCGGCGTTACAAAGGAAGTCGGGCAAAAGCGTGATTCCCCGCTTGCGTATCAGTGCATCGCAGTCGGGAGTGGTCGGGCCGTTTGACGCTTCACAGATAATTTTGACAGTTGAAGATATGTCGGGAAATACTGTTGGGGTGATCTGGTTTTCCAGTGCTGCGGGGATAAGGATATCGACATCCTGTTTGAGCCAATCTTCACCGGGAAGCACCTCATATCCCAAAGCAGAAGCTTTGTCCTTGTCTATACCGCCAAAGGAATCCTTGATTCCTACCAGCTCTTCAATATCGCAGCCGCTTTCCTTCTTGAAGGTGTATGACTTTGCGTCCGCCTGATTCCAGCAGGAAATCGCAATGACCTTTCCACCGAGCTCTGTATACATGCGGGCAGCATATTCTCCCACGTTTCCAAAGCCCTGTAGGCTGACTGTAGTAGACTCTACCGGTATATTCATTTCACGCAACAGGTTCTTAAGTACATAGATCACTCCGTACCCGGTAGCCTCTGTGCGTCCAAGTGATCCACCCATACCCACAGGCTTGCCTGTGATCATGCTTGGATATCTGCCACCAAAAATTGTTTCATATTCATCAAGCATCCAAAGCATATGCTGGCCATTTGTCATAACATCCGGCGCAGGAACATCCAGATTTGGCCCGAGCTGCGCATGGAGTTGACGGACATAACCGCGGCACAGCCTTTCCTGTTCGGCTGCTGAGAAGTTATGAGGATCACAGATTATGCCTCCCTTTCCACCGCCTAAGGGTATATCCACAACTGCACATTTCCAAGTCATCCACATAGAAAGCGCCCGGACAGTATCAGGTGTTTCAAGGGGGTGAAAGCGGATCCCGCCTTTCGCAGGTCCTCTGGCATCATTATGTCTGATACGAAAAGCTTTGAATACCTTAGTTGATCCATCGTCCATTTTCACCGGGATAGTGAAATGTGTTTCTAGCATGGGCTGGCGCAGCAACTCGCGTGTGCCGCTGTCTAGCTCAAGGAGTTCGGCAATCTTGTCAAATTGCTCCTGAGCGCTTTCGAATGGGTTATAAACCGATGTAGCCATTTTGTGCCTCCTGTTTTTTTGTTACTAGAAAATTAAACCGCCGAATATTTGAGTGCGAATCCCGGTGTTATTTGATGGCGGACATGTTAATAGTATATCATTATCAAACACAAAGCAAGCCTTTCACATGGCAACAAACCTTACTCGGTTTAGTCTCAAATTTACCTGCTAAAATTTCGGGATCCCGCTTGAAGAATCCGCCAGCAACTTTAGGTCAAGCAAAACAAAACTCCCCCGTTTGAGGAGGAGTTTTGTTTCGTTGGCGGAGCGGGTGGGATTCGAAGCCACGCAGCATGCAAGCATGCTCCATAGGGGGCTCTGCCCCCTCTTGGCGGCAAGTCGCCATGCTTCTTACTAAAAAGCATGGTTTTCTTGCCTGTCACCCCCGAAGCGGTGATCCACTTTGTCATTTATGTATTTGAAACGTTCTAATCAGGGGAGATGCTCTCCCCCGATACCCCTTCTCCACGTGGGTTCTCATCCAGCAACCTTCAGACAAACAAAATAATATTCCTCCCAAAACGGGAAGAATATTATTTTGTTGGCGGAGCGGGTGGGATTCGAACCCACGTGAGGTTTCCCTCAAACTGATTTCGAGTCAGCCCCGTTATGACCACTTCGATACCGCTCCGTATGTTTGCTAAAATCGTCAGTTGACAACGTTCTTGATTATAGCATAGCCTTTTTTGTTTTTCAATCCTTATTCACAACCCTCCGGCACGGAGAAACGGATCGCTTTTGATACTATAGTCACAGTGATTTCTTTTGCAAACTCGATTTCCCCATCGACACAGATTTTGATCGGTTCGATTCCTGTTGGACGTATAGAGATGGAATGGCATTGGTGATAGGAAATAAACTTTTGCGCAATTTTTTGTTGCAGATGTGTCCCCTTCTTATAATGCGGCAATAAAGCTAGAAACGCATGCCGACTCAGTTTTTTAACGATATTGATGTCCAACAGGCCATCATCGATCACTGCGTTTGTGGCGCCTTTGAATCCTCCGCCACAGTAAGCACCGTTGGCGATCGCAACCAGAGTAAATTCATCTGAAAGTGTAGATCCATCCTCCATCGTCAAGGATAGCTCAAATCCACGATTTCCCATGAATACCACCGCAATGCCTGCCAAATAGGCCATCGATCCACTCAAAGGCGTCATCTTTTTGAGTGAAACCACTTCGTCCACGACTTCGCAATCCAACCCGATGTTGATCATATTCACGCAGTATCTTTCGTTATAGCGAAGAAGATCGATGGGTTTGGCGCTTCCTTTTATCTGCCGGACGATATCGGTAAAATACTGTGGATTCGCGAAGACCCTCGCAAAGTCGTTGCCGGAGCCGGCAGGCAAAAAAGCCAACTCTGCATGATCGAACCCGACGATTCCGTTGACCACTTCATTCAGGGTCCCATCTCCGCCAACTGCATAAAATCGCAGATCCTCTTCGGGATGAGCGATGCATCGGTTCCTGGAAAAATGCTCCGCGTCGCCGACGTTCATCGTGCGATGGATCTCGTATGAAACATCGGTTTCTTTGACGGCCTTGAGAATCTTAGGCAGAACTACCCTCTCCGCCATGCCTTTTCCGGCAGCAGGATTTAGAATAAAAATGTGTTTCATCTGGATCCTCGCTTTTGTTTATTTGTAACAGGGTATCATATTCATCCGTCCAACACAAGAAAACAACATTTTTGCATACGCATGGTTTTACTGCATAAACTATGCTAAAATTAGTCAATGACATTACAAACAAAGGAGAATCATCGATGGATAATAGAATACTAAAACTTGCGAAAGTACTGGTCGAATACTCCTGTGACGTACAAAAGGGAGAGAGAGTTCTTGTGAATTACGACGGTGATTCTGCGAAACCTCTCGTCAAGCAGGTGATCAAAGAAATTTACCGCAGAGGCGGTCTTCCTTACGTTGATATCAAGGATTCCTCGGTCTCCAGAGAGATCCTCCTGGGGTGCACGGAAGAGCAGTTGGAATATATGAGCGAGTATCAGATGACACTCATGAAAGGAATGCAGGCCTATATAGGTATCCGTGCTTCAGATAACGCTTCTGAGCACGCGGACATACCGACCAGTCAACAAAACTTGTACAGTAAAGTGCTTCTTCCGGTATTGCGTTACCGTGTCGATCACACAAAGTGGGTCGTGCTCCGATATCCAAATCCGGCCATGGCCCAGCTTGCGAACACAAGCTTGGAGAGTTTTGAAGATTTTTATTTCAACGTTTGCAATCTGGACTACGGAAAGATGAACCGTGCGATGGATCCATTGGAAGCACTCATGCGAAAGACCGATAAAGTACGCCTTGTCGGCCCTGGCACGGATCTTTCCTTTTCCATCAAGGACATAAACGTCATCAAATGCAGCGGCGAACGCAACATTCCCGACGGCGAGATCTATACGGCTCCGGTGCGGGATTCGGTGAACGGTGTGATCTCATACAACACTCCTTCCGAGGAGAACGGCTTCACCTTTGAAAACATAGTCTTTGAGATAAAAAATGGAAAAATCATCAAGGCGACGGCAAACGACGACCTGAGAATCAACGAGCTTCTAGACACCGATGAAAGCGCCCGTTACTTCGGGGAATTTGCGATCGGTGTGAATCCTTATATTCTTCATCCGATGAAAGACACGCTTTTTGACGAAAAAATAGCCGGTAGCTTTCACTTCACTCCCGGCTGTGCGTACGATGATGCGGACAATGGAAACCGTTCTGCCGTACACTGGGATCTTGTCATGATCCAAAGACCGGAATACGGTGGCGGCGAAATGTACTTTGATGATGTCTTGGTGAGAAAAGACGGCATCTTCGTCTTGCCGGAATTGGAAGTGCTGAATCCCGACTCTTTGATCTAGAAAACCGATTCGTTTTCCAGAACTTCGATTCGATCTCCCGGTTTCACAATGCCGCCAACCAGGACTCTGGTAAAGATTCCTTCTTTTGGCATGATGCAGTGACCGACGAGCTTCATGATTTCGCAACCAGAGTGGCATTCCTTCCCGATCTGGCTGACTACGTGCAAGGTCTCACCGATCTGCAGTTTTGTCCCAACCGGAAGAGTATGCAGTTCGAGGCCTTCCGTCGTGATGTTCTCTGCAAAGATGCCTTCCGTAAGGTTGGTCAGTCCGGTGGCCTGAATCATTTTATCGACACTTTCCTGGGCGAGCAGGCTCACTTGGCGCTTTCCCGGACCACTGTGGGCATCCCCTTCCATTCCTTCTTCAACAAGAAATACTGCTTGTTTCACCGGCGTCTTTACGACGCCTTTTTTTGTGCTTATGTTTAATGCTCTTACGATTCCATTCATTGATCCATTTCCTCCAATGTGTAGTCTCCCGATACGCCCCCGGTCTTTTTGACCAGTCTTATGCTCTCGATCTTCATTCCTTTGTCGACCGCTTTGCACATGTCATATACAGTCAAAGCAGCGATCGAGACTGCTGTCAACGCTTCCATTTCGATCCCGGTCTGTCCGATCGTCGAGGCAGTCGCTGTGATCGTGACTCCGTCTTCCTCGATCTCAAAGCTCATTTCACAGCCGCTGATCGGTATGTTGTGACACATAGGGATCAGGTCCCATGTTTTTTTTGCTCCGGTGATCCCTGCGACCTGTGCAACCGACAGGACGTCACCTTTTTTCATGCTGCCGGTTCGGATCCGTTGGACCGTATCCTTCGCCATTGATATCTTCCCCTTCGCAGTCGCTGTTCTCTTGGTGATCGGCTTGTCCCCGACATTTACCATTTTCGCTCGTCCCGTTTCGTCTAAGTGTGTCAGCTGCGACATCTTCAACCTCCTATTTTGCCCATGTCCCGTTCCATCAAAGGACCATCGCCGATTCTGTGGGTTCCCGGTTTGCGATCGATCTCTTTTTTGATCACCTGCTTTAACATCTCTTTATCTCCCAAATATGGTCGGAGGTCTTTTTCCTCTCTGCAGTGCAGGCAGGTCAGCAGATGGCCGTCTGCCGTGATACGCAATCGGTTGCAGCTGCTGCAGAAGCCATGGCTCAGCGGTTCGATCAGTCCGACCCGACCCTTTGCTCCCGGGAATTGGTAGTACTTGGCCGGTGCAGATGGATCCTCACTCGTGACCGGTTTCAATTCAGGACAACGATGCAACACTGCTGTCGCCGGCAAGAATCGTCCTTCTGCAAAGGCATGTTGCCCTTCAAATGGCATGATTTCAATGAATCTTACATCCAGAGGCTGATCGATGGTCAATGAAGTAAAGGCTTTGATTTCATCGTCGTTAAATCCTTCCATCAGGACTACATTGATTTTGACTTGCTCAAATCCCAGGGACAAGGCGGTTTCGATCCCATGCAACACGCGATTCACGTCTCCGCCTCGTGTGATCTTTGTATATTTATCTCTGTCAAAGGTGTCTAAACTGATATTGACTCGTTTTAGACCGGCATCGAGTAATTGCTGGCCGAGTTCTGGTAAAAGCACTCCATTTGTCGTAACTGCGAGATCTCGAATCCCTTCCATGGATCCGATTTTCTCTACCAAAGTCAAGAAGCCATGCCTCACCAGTGGCTCACCGCCGGTCAATCTAATTTTATCTATGCCCAGTTCTGTCAGCGCCTCAGCGATGATCAGGATTTCCTCTATCCGCAGGATCTCAACGCATTGTTTTTTTTCAATGCCTTCTTCTGGCATGCAGTATACACATCTCAGGTTACAAAGGTCGGTCACTGCGATTCTTGCATAGTTGATTTTTCTTCCAAAGGAGTCGATCATCGCGCACACTCCGAATCCAAACCAAGAAGTATGGACAGACCGTGAATCACAGGATCCAGTATGTAATCCAGGGATTCTCGCACGGATTTTGGACTGCCAGGCAAGTTGATGATCAAGGTTTTGCCTCGGATCCCGCTAATTCCTCGTGACAGCATTCCTTTGGGTGTGATCTTCAAGCTGTTCATCCGCAATGCTTCAGCAATCCCTGGTGTTTGCCGTTCGATGACTTGCATCGTCGCTTCCGGTGTCACATCTCGTGATGAAAATCCGGTACCTCCTGTGGTGATGACAAGGTCCAGACCGACGATATCGCACATGCGGATCATTTCATCTTTTAGTAGATTTTCCTCATCCGGCAGTATCTTATATTCTTCCACAATAAAACCGGCAGCTGTAAGCAATTCCGCTGCGGCCGGACCGCTCAAATCCGGGCGTTCCCCACGATATCCTTTGTCGCTTGCTGTGATGATCCCTGCTCTGAATTGCTTGCTCTGCATTGCGTTCTCCTGAATACTATCGTTATACCAGTACTTTGATGACGATCGGCCTCTTCTCAGGCGCTTTCGTTCCAAAGGTATAGGCGACTTCTGCTTCTTCTACTGCTTTTACTCTTTTTTCTTCGGAGGCTCCATAGACGACTGCCAAAAGATCTCCTTTTTCAACTTGGTCTCCAACCTTTTGGTGGAGAAGGATCCCCGCCGTCGGGTCGATCGGATCTTCTTTCGTTTCTCGTCCTGCCCCAGCATGCTGGGACGCCATGCCGATATTTCGTGCCTGTATACCTGTTATTATGCCTGTCTGTTTCGTTCGGAGCTCGGTTGTTCCGGCTTCACCGATCAAACGCTTCGGCTCCTTGGTGATGCCCGGATCTCCCCCCTGCGCTTTAACAAACTGTTCAAACTTATGTAGCGCCCGACCGCTTGAGAGAGCTTCCTCTGCCAATTCACGGCCTTTCTCAGGCGTGGTCGCTTTGTCTCCGGCATATATCATATATCCTGCGAGTGTGAGAGACAATTCCGTGATGTCTTCCGGACCTTCCCCCTGCAATGTTTGGATCGCTTCCATAACTTCGATGCTGTTTCCTACGGCACGGCCCAGCGGTTGGTTCATGTCAGTGATCAAGGCAATGGTCTTTTTCCCGTCAGCTGTTCCGATATCGACCATACTCTGACCCAGGAGGATCGCTTCGTCTTCGGTTTCCATAAAGGCGCCTTTGCCGCATTTCACATCCAACACGATCGCATCCCCTCCGGATGCGAGTTTTTTGCTCATGATACTTGCTGTGATGAGGCCGATATTGTCCACTGTTGCGGTCACATCCCGTAATGCATAGAGTTTTTTGTCCGCCGGGGCGATCTTTGCGGTCTGTCCGATCACGGCCAATCCGATTTGATTGACCTGGGCGAGGAATTCTTCTCTTGGTAAATCAGTTCGGAATCCTGGAATCGCTTCCATTTTATCCACTGTGCCTCCGGTAAACCCCAAGCCGCGGCCGGACATCTTAGCTACAGGAACACCACAGGCTGCTGCGATCGGACCGACGACAAGTGTCGTCTTGTCACCCACTCCTCCGGTGCTGTGTTTGTCGACTTTTACACCGTGAACGGCGGAAAGATCGATCACGTCTCCCGAATGGCGCATCGCATCAGTTAGAAGAAACGTCTCTTTCGGATCCAGGCCACGAAAAAAAATAGCCATCAACAACGCTGCCGCCTGATAATCCGGTATGGATCCTCCGGTGTATCCTTCCACGAAATACTGGAGTTCTTCCCGGGAGAGTGTTTCCCCTTCTCTTTTCTTATAGATGATGTCATACATGTTCATGGCAATCACTCCTCAACGACCGCAGCCGCCATTACAAGAAAACTCTGTCCTATGACAGGTGCTTCCACAGAAAGATACTCTGCGATGGTTGCAGCAATATCAGCAAAGGAAGAACGGGTTCCCAGATTGATTCCGGTGTTGATCGAAGCACCATAAAGAAGAACGGGTACATATTCTCTTGTGTGATCCCATCCGGTGTGTCCCGGGTCGTTTCCATGATCTGCGCATAGGATCAAAATGTCTTCTTCTCTGAGCGCCGCTTTGAGTTCGGGCAGTCTTAGATCAAAATCTTCCAAGGCCTTTCCATACCCGGCGGCGTCACGACGGTGACCGTACAGTGAGTCGAAGTCGACCAGGTTGGCAAAAATGATCCCGGAGAAGTCCTGATTCATTGCCAAAAGTGTTTGATCTACGCCATCCATATTGCTCTTTGTATGCACCGATTCCGTGATGCCTTGCCCATTGAAAATATCGCTGATCTTGCCAACGGCAAAGACAGTCATGCCGCTGTCGTTAATGTGGTCCAGAACAGTTTTCCCACTGGGGGATACTGCATAATCCTTGCGATCCGATGTCCTTGTATAGACGCCGTCTCGTTCAACGAAGGGTCTTGCGATCACTCGTCCCACCTGGACATCGCCCACCAGCATCTCTCTTGCGATCTCACAGTAACGATACAATACTTCCAATGGCACAACATCCGTATTTACAGCAATCTGAAATACGCTGTCGGCAGAGGTATAAATGATCGGTTTTCCGGTTTTTTCATGCAAAGGACCGAGCTCTTTGATGATTTCTGTCCCCGACGCCGCATAATTGCCGAGGGTTTCAACTCCGATCGCTTCCTCATACCGTTGGATGAAGTCGGCTGGGAATTTCTCAAAGGTTTTGAAAGGGACTTCCGTATATAGACCGGCGATCTCCCAATGACCGGTGATCGTGTCCTTCCCCATGGAACGTTCGGCGAGCCGACCAAAGGTTCCTATCGGTTCGTCGGGTTTCGAGATCCCGGAGACTCCTTCGATCCAGCCCAAACCCATCTCCGCAAGATTGGGAATGGCAAGGTCAGGTTTCGCTTTCAGAATGTTTCCCAGCGTATTTGCTCCTTCATCCCCATATGTGTTGGCATCGGGCAAAGCGCCAATGCCCAGACTGTCAAGTACGATCAAAATGACACGTTTCATAGTTTCTCCTATCACCCTCAGCGGGTCAGTAACAAAGGGACGCAAGCCAAATGGTCACAGGCGACCAAAGAATACTCAACCCCGTTCCGATTCCCCCGGATGCCTTTTCGTTGCGCATCCGTTCCATGAAGATGCCCGTAAATCACTTGTGAGACTTTGTATTCTTCAAAGAGTTCGGTAAAGCCCGATCCTTGTTCCAAATCATTGGCGGGAGGATAGTGGATCGCAGCGATGATTTCTTGCGCGCCGGATTTTGCACCGGCTTCCAGGGAAAGTCGCATGCGTCCAAGTTCTCTCTGATAGATCTTATTATCGTGCTCCGTATAGTCGGGATCACCAGGACAGATCCACCCTCGCGTGCCACAAATGGCAATGTTTCCTGCCAAATAGCTTGTGTTCTGTATGAAATACATTGAAGCATCGTATTCGTTCAGTTTGCTGACAGACGTCCACCAAAGATCGTGGTTGCCCTTGATCAGCACTTTTTTTCCGGGCATCCCGGCGATCCATGCCAAATCCGCCTCTGCTTCCTCCCGTTTCAATCCCCAGGAGATGTCGCCGGCAAGGATCACGATGTCATCCGGCTCGATGATCCTTCTCCAATTCTGTTCCAACCGTTCCGTATGGTTGGTCCACTGCCCTCCATAAATGTCCATCGGCTTGTCGCTGGTGAAAGATAGATGGAGATCCCCAATGCCATAGATCCTCATCTAATCCTCATCCTCCATGATCGTTATGTCTTCTTCCGCCAGGTCCAGCTCCAGCACCGTCTTGCTTGCCGACTCCGGCATCAAAGCGACGTTCCGCAGTTTGCTTTGAATTTTTCGTGTGCGAACGCCGACCAACTTGTCCAGTTCTGCGTTGGCTTGAGATATTCGTTGCTGCGTTGCTTCCAAAACCGTTCCGAATTTTTCAAATTCTGTTTTCACTGCACCAAGCACATTCCAAACTTCACCGGAATGTTTTTGGATCGCCAGTGTCCGAAAACCCATCTGTAGACTGTTGAGAATCGCGGCCATCGTCGATGGGCCGGCGATGCTGATTTTATAATCTCGCTGAAGCGTCTCTACCAGTCCCCTACGCACCACCTCAGCGTAAAGTCCTTCGAAAGGCAGAAACATGATGCCGAAGTCTGTAGTCGCCGGTGGTGAAATGTATTTGTCATGGATGCTTTTAGCAAAGGTTCGGATGGTTCGCTCAAGGGCAGTCACCGCGGCTTCGATCTCGAGAGGATTGCCGGTCTCATAGGCATCCACCAACCGGGAATACGAGTCTCCGGGGAACTTGGCGTCGATGGGAAGATACACATGACCACCATCGTCCCCCGGCAGACGGATCGCATACTCCACACGCTCGGAGCTGCCGCGTTTGGTAGCGATGTTTTCTTCGTATTGTTCCTTTGCCAGTATTTCTTCAAGAATGGCTCCCAATTGAATTTCTCCCAGGATCCCCCTCGTCTTGACATTGGACAATACTTTTTTCAGATCCCCGACACCAGCTGCAAGCGTCTGCATCTCGCCAAGGCCTTTATATACCTGTTCCAGACGTTCGCCAACCATTTTAAAAGACTGGCCGATTCTCTCTTCCAAGGTTTTTTGCAGTTTTTCGTCAACCGTTTCCCGCATCTGTTCCAGTTTTCGTTCATTGTCTCTCTGCATAGAAACCAGTCTGTTTTCCATCGTTTCGTTGATTTGACGCAGCATTTCAGTGACCGTTTTTTGAAGAGTGTCATTGCTTTTTGTCAGGTGCAGGTTCAACTCGGCAAGACGTTTGTCCTGAAGATCGGCAGAACGGTCCTGCGATCCTGACAGCATTTCTGCAAATTGTTTCATGCTGATCTGTATGAATTGAACTGTTTCCTGACGGGACTCCCTGACTTGCTTTTCCACTTGCTTTTCCAGTGTAGAGAGCTTGATATACAATATGACACTGGCAACGACGACAAGCGCCGCGATGAGGATGAGTAATGTCGTTTCCAATTGGTCACCTCTTGCTAAGTAAAGGAATGAATTTCATACCATTATACCATCATTACCCAAAAGCAAAAAGGGATAATCCTTTTGTCCTTAACTTTGGCTTGTACCGAAGTGGTTTTCATAATAGAATGAAAAGGACAGTCAGTCCTTTTTGTCGAAATGGAGCATATCAATGAAATTACGCAAGGGAGCTTTCTCTTTTTTATTCTTTATCTGTTTGTTGGTGTCAGTTTTGGCAGTGACCGGTTGGTTTTCGTCCACGTCCTCCTTTGGTGCTGAAGATGTGAATTCTCGTTCCTTGTACTACCAGGGGGAATTGCTTTCGGAACGTGGGTATGACCTCAACGGTTCACCTTATGTTCCTGTCTCCGTGATCCAGCGATATGGGGATCTTGAAGGGATCACTTTTGATACAGCGGCAAAAAAGATGCAGATCGATCTGGCCAAGCAATCGATTCTGATGGCAGATGATATCACCACCAACTTTGTAAAGACCTATGGCGGTACCGTGTACATACCGTTGCGGGAGATCGATGGCACATTGTATTGTCCTTTGAATACGGCAGAACAGCTGGTCAAGCTCAGTCCTTCTCTATCAGCAAATGCGATTCGCATGTTCAGTTACAGTGGTACAGAAACCATCGCCAGAATCAACAGTGACGGCGTCAGCCTGACCTCGTCCTTGACGGAAAAAAACCGACAGATCACCATACCACTCACCAAAGGAGAAATGGTCACCGTCGAAAGTGAAACCGACAGCTACTTTAAAATATCGACCCAGAGTGGAACGACCGGTTATGTCATGAAGCCGTCCCTCACCATAGCCGATGTGGATCTCGCGGAAATTGATTTTTATGCACCAAAGAAAGAGAAGAATCTGCCGTCGGGAGAAAAGATCAACATCGTCTGGCAATACGTAGGGGCTGTCACGCCACCGGCGCCTGAACAAAAGCATGCAGGGATCGATGTGCTGGCTCCGACCTGGTTCGATCTCATCGTAGATGGGGACGGCAACATCGAAAACAACGGCGATCTCGCCTACACTGCAAATGCCCACAACAAGGGCTATAAAGTATGGGCCACCATCACCAACAACATGAGCACAAAAGGATCGACGGCCTTCACAACGAAGGTTCTGAGCAATAGCGCTCTTCTGAATCGTTCCGTCGCACAGTATCTCTTCTATGCCTGTCTATATGACGCAGATGGGATCAACATCGACTACGAGCAAGTCGTCGATAGCGATGCCGCCGGACTTACAGCTTTTACCGCATTGCTCCGAAACTACACGGAGAGACAAGGTCTCGTGCTATCGATCGACACATTGATACCAAAACCATGGACGATCGAATACGACCGCGCTGCCCTGTCCCGTTATGTGGATTACCTTGCTGTCATGACCTATGATGAACATTACAGCACCAGCCCGGTCGCCGGTTCTGTGGCATCCCTTCCCTGGGTGGAAGAAGCGATCGTCAATACCCTGAAAGAAGTTCCGGAGGAAAAGATTTTGCTCGGTGTTCCGATGTACACCAGAGTATGGGTCGTCGACAGCAACGGAAAAGTGATTCGCAATCCCTCTGCATCCATGCCTTATGTGCAAACCTTGATTGCGGAAAAGAACCTGACGCCGATCTGGCTGGAAAAAGAAAAGCAAAATTTCGTTTCGTATGCAAACGGAGCTTATACGGACAAGATCTGGGTGGAAGATGCCAGATCGATCGCAAATCGGCTGGATCTCGTGAGAAAATATGATTTGGCAGGTTCTGCCTGCTGGCAATTCAGCCAGGCAAGTCCGGAGATCTGGGACGTATTCTCCGCCATGTTGAAGAACGGTCGTCCCATGAGCGATTATCAATAACAGCAGTTCATTTCAGCAAGACGACTGTGACCCCTGCATTGCCACGGATCCTTACTTCAAAGTCCCTGAGTTGTGGACAAAAATCGATATAGTTTTTTTTCTGCTCCGGCCACTCTTCGCCGGAGCAGCTTGTTTTTACAAGACCGGATAAACTCGACTCCTTCAATTTTGCCTTGACTGCCGATTTGATCTTTCCACCCTGCCCGCTTGAACCGTAGCCGTGAATGAGAATCACCGCGCGATATCCCTGACGCTTGCAGGTCCCCAATTGGTCTACCAGTTCGCGCAACGCGGTTTCCACCGTCGGATACCCTCGCTCCAGATTGATTTCCTTGACCTTCACTTGTCCCATAGCGTTGACCTTTCTAAAATGGTCCGAATTCCCGAACTGCCAAAGCGATCTTCGCTTTCATATTGATATCAAAGGCCTCCTGTGGCTGCTCTTTTTTTACATAGTCAGTCCAGTAACGGTCACGGGCAATGCGAATGATTTCTTCTTCCGCCAGTCCTGCTTTCAGGTGGCTGATCAAAAATTCCCTCAATTCCACCAGCGCGGCATGGGCCAAATCCCAATAGACCGGCATAAGAGCTTCATCGATCTGCAAAGAATGAGGGCTGAATATATACTTTGCAGGAAGCCTTCTACATGCTTCGATCGATGCTTCTGCATCCCGGTAACTGGTCATGACAGCGGCTCGGATCGTACGATCGCCCTGGAATACTCCGGTGCTTTCACTGGCTAAAAGAATAGCCTTCTGTTCCAGATAGAAGCTCAGTGAACAATGGGTATGTCCTTTCGTTTCCAATACGAGGATCTGATCGTCACCCAAAGGAATGAAGCTCCCATCCCCTATGACGGTGTCGATCCGCATATCCTTGTCCCGGTATTCGATCCGGTCGCTACTGTCCTTGGAATAGGACTCCAATGCGACTTGGGACAGCGTTCGTATCGTATCCAGTGCACCTTGACGCTGTAACACCGCTTTTCCGTAGGCAGAGCCGTAGACATTGAGCTTCGGCCATTCCTTTCTCAGAGCAGGGATCCCGCCCAAGTGGTCATAGTGTGTATGGGACAGAAGAACGCCGTCCAGTCTGCGATCTCCTAGTTCATTTTTAATGTTTGCTACTAATTGGGAACTACAGAACGCCATTCCCGCATCATATACAAATGTCTTTTCCGAACCTGTGATAAGCAAGACTTCTCCCCCGGGTCCTCCGGTCACACGTCGGATCCCTCCGGCAAACACGTTTCTCACCATTTTCCCAACCCCTTTCGCAATCGATAGTAATTGATCACCATGAGGAGGATGAGCACAACACCGATATAACCCTCAAGCGGATATACAACAGCAACGATACGGGAGAAACCCAACATCGAACATGCCAGTCCGACAAAGGCCAGCACCCAGAGGATACGTACTTTGTATTTGCTTTCCCGTATTCTTGTCGAAACCGCATAGAAACAACTTGTCGCAGTACCAAACACCGAGATCACCAAGACCGCCGCGTAGCCGCTTCGAAGAAGAGGTGAAATCTCCTGGGCCAAGGCAAGCATCGGAAGCGGGCTTTGTGACGCAGTTCCCGGATCGGTCTGGGTCGCAAAATAGATGATCAGCGCGCATCCGCCTAAAAAGATCCCACCCAGTACTGCGCCGATTCTGGCCTTGTTCAGACTGTTCGCGTAGATCGTACAACTCCCCAGGATAGGGATCGCTCCAAGAACATTGTAGGAAATAAATACGACAGCAGCGATGAACCAGTTGGGAGCTAGCGGACTGGCGTCAAAGGTGTTGTTCGCTACAGTTCCGCCTCCCCCATCGACGATCAAAATCAGAGAAACGAGAAGCGCCGCAAATAAAAGAACCGGTGTGACTTTTCCGATGCGGGACGACACTTTGTGAAACCCCTTCACGGCGGTAAATGTCACCAACAACATCAAGAAGAAACTACCGATCCCACGGTGGATGGCGAACTGCTGTTCCACCAATGCACCGCCCGCTGCCAACATAGAAAAGAACCCCATGAAGAGGAACGATGCAACTACGACCCCGGTGATCTTCTCAGCGATCGGGCTGTCAAACGGAAGTATGATCTTGCTCAGATCGTTAGTGGAAAGCCGACTGCTGATGGCAACGATGAGAAATCCAAGCAATACGAACAGCGCCGCAATGATCAGGATGCCAAAAAGACCTTTCGATCCAAAAACACCAAAAAACTGCCAGATCTCCCTACCGGAAGCAAAACCGGCACCCATGAGAACGCCAAAATACATAAAGGCGATCCGGACTGAGGAAAGTGAACGGTCTCCTTTATCCATTTCCCTCCTCCTTGCCGTCGATTTCCATTTGCGTTGGATATGTGAGGGAGCGGGCATACCGTATTCCACCAGCTGTAAAGATTGCAAGTCCGATCCAAATAATGACAAAACCAATGAACTGGAAGATGTCAAATGGTTCCTTGTATAGGAATATACCCAATACCAGCGCCATCGATGGCGAAAGATACTCGGTGATGCCGAGAGCAACGAGGCTGATCCGGTTGGCTGCCATCGCAAACAGCGAGAGTGGAATCGCAGTGAAAAGTCCAGATAGGAGCAGCAGCCCTATCTTGGAAGGATCCCCGATAGAAAACACTCCCACTCCTGTGATTTCCTTATACACAATGAGAGGAACGACAACAGGGACGAGAAACACGGTTTCATAAAACAGCGCCAGCAACGCCGGGGCTTGAAGCCTTTTTTTGATGCTTGCATAAACTGCAAAGGTCACCGCCAGAGTAAGGGCTGCAATGGGGATCTGTCCGAAAGAAAACAGCATGACTCCTACACCGGCGCAGGCGAGAAGAAAGGCAATCTTCTGATGACGCTCCATTTTTTCCCGAAAAAACACCACTCCAAAAACGCAGACCACAAGCGGCTCGATATAATATCCTATACTGGTCTGGATGATCCATCCGGCATTTACCATATAAATATATAAGCCCCAGTTGGTAGAAATGACAAGACCGGCAAGGAGAAACATCGGTATCGCGCCTTTTTTCTTGAGTGGCTCGATAATACCCTTCCACTTGTAGACAAAGAGATCCACAATGAACACCAGGATGCAAGCAAGCACCAGTCGATAAAACATGATCAGTAACGGATCGATCGGATACAGTGATTTCCAGTAAATCGGAAGAACGCCCCAGATCAGGGCGCACAATACAGCACAGATCATGCCGATTTCCACATCTCGTTTGCTTCTTGTCATCTGTTTCACTTGCTATCCTTTTCCATTTATATATTCTGTGCGCAGTTGCTTCAATAGAACTTCCAGATCCGATGGGAGAGGCGCTTTGACGATCAAACGTTCGCCGGTCACCGGATGGTCGAATTCCAAAAGCGATGCATGAAGGGCTTGTCGTTCGATCCTTCTGATATCAGATCCTCCGTAAAGATGGTCCCCGATCACAGGATGACCAATATGGGACAGATGGACGCGAATCTGATGGGTTCGTCCTGTTTCCAATCGAAGAGACAGGAGCGAATACTCGTTGCCAAAAGACTCTAGCAATCGATAGTGCGTCACCGAAGCATCCCCTTCCGGGATCACAGCCCGCATCACCTTGTCATCGACCGGTTTTCCCACCGGCAGATCGATCGTTCCTTCCGCTTGCTCTGGTACTCCTTTGACGATGGCCAAGTACTCTTTTCGCACAGCTCCTCTTGCCCCTTGTTTGGAGACGTCATCCTGGGTATGGGAATTCTTTCCGATCAGCAGTACACCGCTGGTATCCATGTCAAGACGATTGATAAAGCGGATTTTGTAACATTCCCCACGGTCGAGCATACGTTTCATAACTCCGTTGGCGATAGTGTGTGCGGGATGTCCCTTCGTCGGATGAACGACGTAGCCGGGTTGCTTGTTGATGGCAAGAATGTCCTGGTCTTCGTACAGTACATCGATGGGGATGGCTTCCGGTTCAAAGCCACTGGTCTCATCAGGTATCGTGAAAGCGACTCGGTCTCCCACGGAACCCTTTTCGAAAAGCTTAGCAGGTTTTCCATTCAGAGTGACCCAATCTCCTTGTTTTAGCTTCCTAAGAAGTCGGGACGAAATTCCCAGACGGCGTTTTAAGAGCTCCTTGATGGGGAGCTCTTGGTCGGCGTCGGTTATGAAATAGTGAAATCGTTCTTTCATACGCTGCTCCTCGGACGTTTATAAAAACTTCGTTTTGACTTTATTCCAAAAATCATAATTTTCCAATCGCATCAGTTTCACGATGGTGTCCGAAAATGCAAAAGTTAGCTCAACGACCCCAACATGTCTGTTTTCAAACCCATCGGAAACGATCATGATCCCGTCATGTTTTTGCTGTTCCGGGTGGATCCGCACGAACAATTCTTTCGGTAAGACAACACTGGAAGTGAAAGATCGGTATGCGGTTGTGTTCATCGGCGCGATCGGGGTTATCTGTAATATGGACAATCTTGGATCGACGATGCTTCCTCCAAGAGAGTAGTTATATGCTGTACTTCCAGCCGGAGTGGATACGACGATACCGTCTCCGCTGAATCGTTCGATAAAGCTGCTCCCGATCGAGATGTTGAGATGGATCGCCCGGGAATTCTCTCCTTTGACGATGATCTCGTTCAGTCCCTGATACGAGAAGGTCCCCTCTTTGGTTTTCAGCACGACCTTCACTGTTTTTAGGTCCTGGATCGCATACCGTCCTTGTTTATATAGAAAAATGAATTCATCCATGTCTTTTGGATGCAGTTCCTGGAAAAACCCCATATGACCAGTGTTGATCCCTAAAAAAGGCATCGGTGGGAACTGGTGCTCGTGAAGGGTTCGGAGAAATGCGCCATCTCCTCCGATGCTGACTGTCAGTTCGGCTTGCCGGTCAAATTCTTTGGGAACGGTAAAGCCGCTTTTTTTCAGTTTTTCCTTCAAGAGATTGCGGATCTCTTTGGAATACGCATCTTCATTTGCAAATACGTTGATCGTTCCTGTTCCCATCTCACCCTCCACCGGTGTTTGAGCGCCTTAAATGGTGGCTTCCAATTCTTCCACTAAAGTCTGAAATACCTTCATCGCAGTATCCACCGGCTCCGGGCTCGACATGTCGACTCCGGCGAGTTTGAGAAGTGGAATCGGGTCGTCTGATTCTCCGGAGGACAAGAAGTTCAGATAGGCGTCTCGTGCTCCTTCCGTTTCTCTTAGCAGTTGGGTGCTTAGCGCTACAGCAGCAGAAAACCCGGTTGCATATTTGTACACATAGAAAGCATTGTAAAAATGCGGGATCCTGGCCCATTCATATGCTATCTCGGGATCGCAGACCATTCCGTCGCCGAAATAGCTCTGATTCAGTTTATAATAGGTGTCACAGAGCCAATCCGCGGTCAATCCTTCTCCAGCTTCGACAGCTTCGTGAGTCATTCGTTCAAATTCTGCAAACATCGTTTGGCGGAAGACAGTCGCCCGAAATTCCTCGATGTACAGGTTGAGAAGATATGCTTTTCGGGTTTTGTCAATTTCTTTTTCTATCATGTGATGCATCAATAAGTTTTCGTTGACCGTCGATGCAACTTCCGCTGTAAAGATCGAATGTCCTCCATAGACGAAGGGCTGTGCTTTCCTGGTATAGAACGAATGCATGGAGTGTCCCATTTCGTGTGCAATGGTCAAAACATCCTTCAACCTTCCATTGTAGTTCAATAAGACGTATGGCATGCTGTCGTAGCTGCCAAAGGAATAAGCGCCACTGGTCTTTCCTTCAGTTTCAAAAACGTCGATCCAACGTGAGGCAAAACCATCGTTCAAATCGCGGCAATAAGTGTCGCCCAAAGGAGTCAATCCCTGGGCAACCAGTTCCAAGGCTTTTTCATAGGGGATATCCCCTTTCGGGCTTTTTACCAGCGGCGCGTAGATGTCGTACATATGCACTTCCGAGAGCTGGAGCGTTCGTTTACGAAGGTCTACGTACCGGTGTAACACCGGTAAATGTTTGTGTACGGAAGAAATCAGATTGTCATAGACTGATACAGGAATGTTGTCGCTAGAAAGCGCCGCCTCCAATGATGAACTGTATTTTCGGACGCTGCTGTTGATAACATCTGTTTTTGTGTTGTAATTGTAGGTGGCTGCCAGCGTATTCTTCCTGGCTTCATAAGCACGATACATCGTTTCAAAGGCTGCTTTTCTGACAGATCGATCGTCTGACTCGAGAAAACGTGTGTAGGTTCCGTGGGTCAGTTCCACCTGTTCACCACTTTCATCTTCGATGCTGCCGAATTTCATGTCCGCATTGTTGATCATGCTGAAGATATCATTTGTGACACGGCTCAGTTCGCTGTAGCGAGCCACCAACTTTTCCTCCGGTTTGGAGAGCACATGGGCTTTCTCTCGTTGGATCTGTTGAATGACATGTCGATAGATCTGTAATTCTTCGCAATTCTCCAGAAACTCTGCGAGGGTGTCATCGGGGATCTCCAGCAACTCGGGAACAAAGAAAGAGGTCGAGGCGCTTGCTTTTGCTATCAGACTCTGCGCTTTGTCACTCAACGCCTGGTATTTGCCGACTCTGGTATCCTCGTCTTTTTTCATCTTTGCATAGACATAGACTCGCTCCACTACTTTCCAAAGCAAGTCTTTTGAGAGGAATGCGGACAGCAACATGTCTTTGGTCTCTCCAAGTTTTCCCGAGAAAACAATGAATTCTTCGGCCATTGCTTCGGCTTTTTTTAAATCTTCTTCCCAATCCATGTCGCTTTGATACATGGCTTCAATGTTCCATAAATAGCGAGGATCTATCGCGTTTCGTTTTTTGCTCCGTACTTTTTTCATCATCCAACTTGCTCCAATTCTTACAGATTCGATTCCATATTATATCACATTTGAATTGTATCAGCTCTTGTTTTTTGGTATATTACTTGTAACACTATCCGCCTCTTGAAAGGAGCTATTTATGCCACGGTCGCAAAAGATCGAATCCGGGATCCCCGGCCTTGACCTCGCATTGCAAAACATCCGGCTTGGTGATTCTGTCATCTGGCAGATCGCCGATGTGGATGATTATCGTAGGGTCGTTGTTCCTTTGGCGGAAAAGGCGATAACGTTGGGAAAGAAACTGACCTATTTCCGTTTCGCAGAGCACGAAGCATTACTGACTGAGCGGGATGGCTTGAACATCGTTTATATCGATCCGGATCTTGGATTTGAAACTTTCACAGTAACGGTAAACAATATTATCGACGAACAAGGACCCGGAGTTTACTACATTTTTGACTGCGTGTCCGAGTTGCAATCGGTTTGGGCAGCGGATTTCATGATGCGTAACTTCTTCATGGCCGTTTGCCCTGCTTTAAAAGAGATACAGTCCCTGGGGTATCTGAGCATCATGCGCCACAAGCACTCTTACAGCGCAATGGGTCAGATCCGCGAGGTGGCCACTCTGTATCTCAATTTGGTCTCCGGAGATCTAGGTCTCTACCTTCATCCGCTCAAAGTGAGCAATCGTCACTCTGCAACCATGTTTCTGCCTCACCTTTTTGTGGACGATGCGGGCAAGACGTTGAAGCCGTTGACCGACGGGATCAACAGCAGCAAATACTATGCCCTGTTAGGCTCGAAAGGAATCTCCAGTAGTCGCCGCAATCTGGACAACTGGGATATCTTTTTCATGAAAGCATACAGCGCGCAGCGTCACGGAGAAGAGACCCAGGAACAAATCAAAGAGAAGCTGTATCGTATATTGATCGGTCGCGACAAAGAACGGGCCAAACTCTTTGAACGGGAGTTCTCGATCCAGGACTATCTCGATATCAACGAACGGCTCATCGGGTCAGGAAGCATCGGTGGAAAATCAGCAGGTATGCTGATCGCCAGAAAAATACTGGAAAACAATCGGCCGGATCTTGCGGAATATTTGGAGCCCCATGATTCCTATTATATCGGAACCAATGTATTTTACACTTATCTGATCAGCAACAATTTCTGGAAACTTTGGATGGAACACAAATCCTCTGAAGGTTATTATCTTGCCGCAAGAGCACTCAAAAGTCAGCTCTCCTACGGTAAGTTCCCCGAATTGGTACGGGACAAGTTTAAGATCATGCTGGATCATTTCGGACAAAATCCAATCATCGTACGTTCCAGCAGCTTTTTAGAAGATGGCTTTGGTAACGCGTTTGCCGGTAAATACGATTCCGTCTTTTGTGTCAATGTGGGCACGCCGGAAGAACGCTATGAAAACTTCGTTCGGGCAGTCAAGGAAGTCTATGCCAGCGCGTTGGATGAATCTGCTCTCGTTTACCGTCAGCGGCGGGGTCTTGATAAAAGCGACGAGCAGATGTCGATTTTGGTTCAAAGGGTGAGCGGTTCAATTTTCCAGGACATCTACATGCCCGGTGCGGCAGGCGTCGGATACTCTTCAAACTCCTACGCATGGCATAAAGACATCGATCCACATGCAGGTCTCGTTCGAATCGTCGCCGGTCTTGGAACTCGTGCAGTGGAACGGATCTCCAGCGATTATCCCAGGATCGCATCGCTTGATAAGCCCTCCCTTACCCCGGGTGGTAAGTCTGACTTTGCACAACGCAACGTTGACGTCCTCGATCTTCACGACAATTCACTTCAAACCGTCTCTTTGGATGAAGTTGCTCAAAAGTCGCCAGACTGGTATCGCCGTTTGGTGGTAGAGCATGACCGGGAAGCGGAAGAACGTCTCCGTGAAAGCGGCATACAAAAGGATATCATTTATACGACCTGCAATACGATCCTCAGCAATCAAAAACTCACTATGACGCTGAAGGAAATGCTTTCCACGATTCAGGAGCACTACAACTATCCGGTCGATGTAGAATTTACCATCAATTTCAATGAAGACGGAGATTTTTTGATCAATCTGGTACAGTGCCGACCGTTGCAGGCAAAAGGCACCGGCGCCCATTCCGTAACGATTCCTGACGTACCGGAAGCCCAGATCTTTTTCCGCTTGTCCGGTGGTGCTATGGGAGGACCGATCAGCTTGCCGGTCGATTTGGTGGCGATCGTGGATGGCCATGCTTACTCCGATCTGAATTACAACGCAAAGTATGGAGTTGCCCGTGCAGTGGAAGCAATCAACCATTATGCGAAGGTGAACGACAAAAGTCTGATGCTGCTGGGTCCGGGACGTTGGGGCACCTCATCTCCCGAATTGGGAATCACGACCAGTTTTTCCCAGATCTGCAATGCTGCCGCACTGTGCGAGACCTCCTTTGAAACGGAAGGATTGATGCCCGAACTGTCCTTCGGTAGTCATTTTTTCCAGGATCTCGTAGAATCGAATATTTTTTATGGTGCGATTTTTCTGGAAGAGTGTACACAAGGAAAGAAGAGCGTCTATCATCCCGAGCTACTGAAAAACTTGCATGATCTGTATCCCGAGATCCCTAACACTCTGGAAAGCTATAGAAACGTGATCAGATTGTATGACGCTTCTCAGATCGACCTGCAGCTGCTGTCGAATTCCACCTCCGATCAAACCATCTGCTATATATCAAAACCGGATGGAAACCATACGCCCGAAGAAAGGACCTGATCATTTATGGATAACAGACCCATCGGTTTTTTTGATTCCGGGCTGGGAGGCTTGACCTGTATCTCCCACCTGATGAAGACTCTGCCCAATGAGCGCATCATCTATTTTGGCGACACGGCAAGAACGCCCTACGGTTCTAAGGCGACTTCGACGATTCGGGGTTTTTCTGCACAGATCGCGGATTTTCTGGTCCAGCGCAATGTCAAAATGATCGTGATCGCATGCAATACCGTAAGTTCCACAAGTTTAGAGGATCTTCGGGAACGCTATCCTGATATCCCAGTCCTTGGCATCATAGAACCAGCGGCAGCAAGAGTAGCCGAGGTGTGGCAAGAAACAAACAGCGTTGGGATCATAGGAACAAAAGTGACGATTCGAAGCAAAACCCATGAGCGGCTGATCCATCGACTGAATCCTCGAATTCCGATACATGGGATGGCATGTCCGGTACTCGTTCCTCTGATCGAGGAAGGTATCATAGAGCACGACATCATGGATCTATCCATCCGCTATTATCTTGATCACTTTCTCTCTTATCACAAGATCGATACGCTTGTGCTGGGTTGTACACATTATCCCTTGATTCGAACAAATATCGAGAAGCTGTACCCTCACCTTTCCATCATAAATCCGTCCGAGGAAATCGTGAACAGCATTGAAACGGAGCTTCTGGAAAGAGACCTTTTAGCCGAGACTGCTTCCCATGACAACACGTACTATGCAAGTGACCTGTCGGAAAATTTTATCAACATGATCAATCGCATTTTTGATCAATCGGAATTCCGGGTCGCATTTAAAAATTTCGATTTGGACAACTGCAAATAGGAGGATCGCAATGGGTATCGAAGAAGTTTTAGAACTGCTGGAAATCGATTCGCTCGATCAATTTGAGCACTTTGAACATTTGGCCGAACTGATCGAATGCGGAGAAGACATCTCATATGACGCCTTTGCCACTTTACTGCAAGGCGTTGATACCGATGGTTTCAGCGAGTTGCTGGATGAGTATTTTGAAGAGATCTTACAGGGGATCCCTGATGATGCTATCGAGCTTTTTGTTCTCATGACAACGATTCGCCAGCATTTGGTCGGTTTATCTGCCGATTCGGCGGACATGGAGCAACGCAAGGTTTTCATCGATGAACTATTTCGATTTCGCAACTGGTTTACCTTTGATTCCGTCGTCCACTGTAAGAACCGTACAGATGAGTTGATCAGCGACCATACAGTGTCAGAGGCTCTCGCTCTATACCGAATGGAAAAGTTGGGTGAAGATTCCTATGAGTATGATTATTCGGATGCCCTCGACTACCCAATAGAAGAATATGCGGTCACCTTCACCTTCCGGGAGGAAGAGGAAGAAACCGCAGAAGAAGATGAGCCAGAAGGAGAAGACGAGTACGCGGACGCTTTTATCGACTCGGAACACCCGGTGATCGACGGAGAATTCTCCGATGAGGATGAAGAAGATCCTCTATACTAGATACTTCAGAACATAATCAACATCAGAGGGGCAATCGATATATTCGGTGCCTCTCTTTTGTCTAGTCTCTCTCCCCTTTCCGGTCAACAGGATGACAGTGTTTTCATCGGCTTCATCAATCGCACGCCGGATCGCTTCCTCACGGTCTAAAACGATCTCATGGGGACAACCAGTTTCCTTCACATAATGAGCGATCTCCAGGCTGATATCCAGGACCGGCTCTTCTCCGGCGTCCTCTTCTGTAATGAATATCTTTTTCGAATACGCTCCTGCAACCTCGGCAAGCTCTCTTCTCCGCGCCAGAGCTTTCTTCCCCGGGCAGCCAAACACAGCTATGATGTTTCTCTCCGGATACTCTTTTGCAGTGGAATCAAAGAGACGTTCAAAGCTCATTCGATTATGCGCATAATCCACGATCACTAAAATTTTGCTGCTGGCGCCAAAAAATGTCTCCATTCGACCCGGCACTTTTGCCCTCTTCAGGCCTTCGTACATCGAAGGATACGGTATCTTCAGGCAGTGACAGACGGCAATTGCTGCCAATGCATTTTCTACGTTGAACAAACCGGTCATGGAAAGTCGAAATGGTTCTGTAAACGATGGTGTGGTGACGATGAATTCGATTCCTTCGCTGTCGCTTCTGACCTCGGACACGCGTATATCGGCCTCGTCACCCGATCCAAATTTCAGTATTTCTGTTTTGCCTTCTGCTGCTTTCAGAACCCGTTCACTATGTGTTGCGTCCATATTGATGCAACTCATCTTGCTTTGGTGAAAGAGTCTCAGTTTAGACTCCACATAATCTTCAAAATCCGAATGCTCGATCGGACTGATGTGGTCCTCTCCAATGTTCAAAAAACAGCTCGCAGTGAAGGTCACTCCTAAGGTGCGGTCATACTTAAGCGCCTGGCTTGACACTTCCATGACCAGATACTCTCTGCCGCTGTCGACTGCGTTTTTGAAATGCCGATGCAGCATGATCGCTTCCGGAGTCGTTAGATGGGATTCTTCAAATATGACGCCATCCTCGACGTCGATCCCGGAAAGGATCGCACAAGGTTCCTTTCCCCGCTCCATCTGGTAATGATCCAGGATGTGTTTTATGTAATAGGTCGTTGTCGACTTTCCTTTCGTTCCCGTCACCCCGATCAGTGTGAGTTGTTTCCACGCTTCCTCGTAAAACAGGTTTCCCAGAATTGCCATGGTTTTTTTTATGTCAGAGACGATCACCCGCGGGAAACCTTCATCCGCCTCTATGTACTCAGTTTCGCTGATATAGCAAATCGCACCGTTTGCGATCGCTTCTTCGAGATACGCCGGTAAAAAGTGCGCGCCTTTGCATACAAAGAGTCCCCCTTCTTTCATATCTTTGGAATCGTAGGAAAGATGGGTGATCGGTCTGTTCCGCACTTCTGTCGGTGCTACCACTATCGTCGTGAGCCCCATGGCATCCAGTTGATCGATATAGGTCTGCAGAATCTGCATCGTTGTCTTCCTCCTGTTCTATTCCCGGATCAGGTTTTGCAGCATTTGCCGCACGCTTCGATAGACCGTTCCGCCAGTACGTCCATTGCGTCGATGTAATATCGGGGCAAACGGTACATTTCTTTGAAGCAAGACAGTTCGGTGCAAGCCAGTACCGCGGACTGGCAACCGTTTGCCGACAATTCTCCTTCGATGGTTATGAAATCGTTGTAATCGATCTCATTCCCACTTTTGATGCCATCATATATGATTTTCATCACCAATTTCTGCGTATTTGCGCCGGGAACGTAAGCTTCGATTCCACATGCTAGCAACTCCTGCTGATATAGACCGGACCGAATGGTTCCGTCAGTAGCCAGAAGGCCGACACGGCGAATCGTTGGAAACGCATTGCGTATGGAGCTTGCCGTCTCTCGAATCATGTGAAGGATCGGGATCTGTGTTTCTGTCTGCAGTTGATCGACCAGCAAATGTGAGGTGTTGCACGGGATAGCGATCGCTGCGACGCCGGACGTTTCCAGAAACAAAATGTCTGCCAGAAGAAGCCGGTACAGATCGTCTGTGTTTCCGGACAGAATGGCTTCCGTCCGATCCGGCATGGATGCATGGTTGAGAAGGATCATATCCAGATGGTCCTGGTCTTTGACGGCATCGGTCTTCTCGATGATCCTGCGGTAAAACAGTTGCGTCGCCAAGGGTCCCATGCCTCCCACGACCCCCAATACCTTTTGCGATGGATTCCACATTTTTTTCTCCTTCTGCAATGTGTCGAGAGACAGATCAACCATTCCGGTATTTCCAAAACTTGAAGTAATGCCCCAATAATGACTTGCTCAGCTTCATTCGTCTGACCAGACCATGATCCTTTTCATAGAGCAAAGGATTGACCCAGTTTCCTTCACGGATCAGCCGACGCATCTGCGCCCGGTACTCCGCCGGTTTGATCCAGCGGAACGCAACGCCTTTGGGAACGACCATCCATAAAAATTCATTGTTCACCGACCGATAATCGATCGGATGTCCATGGATCCAGTCTTCCACCAGATATTGAACGATGTTGGCGCCTGCGCCGGTCACATAATAATTGCTTCTACCTTGTCGAGTGTTGATCTCAAAGACCTTAAAGGTGTCGTCCCGCTGGTCGTATTTGATGTCAAAATTAGAAAAACCCACATACTCCAACCGTTCCAACAAGGTTTTCATTTTTTCTTCCAGAGCCAGATTTTGTTCTGTCACTATGACTGCGTGGTTGCCGATGCCGTGTGGCGTGTGTTCCTCCAACAGCACATGACCCAGGCACATCAATCGCACCCTTCCGTAACGGTCCGAGTAGTTGGTCAGAACTCGCATGAACGTATCGTCGCCGGGTATGAATTCCTGCAATACCATCGAATCTTCGTACCCTGCCCCATAGATGGACTGGAGGATCTGTTCCAGTTCCTCCCGGTTGTCCGCCTTGTACACTTTCTTTTGACCCGGGAACGGGTGTTTCCAATACTCTATGCCGTTGGACGGTTTCGCGATAATAGGTGGATCAAAGGGAAGCGGGACATCCTGAGCCATTCCTTTTCTGTGAATGAACGTGCTGGGATAAGGCACTCCGGTTTCCTGGCAAAGGGAATAGAATTTCTCCTTATGGATCAAGTCGTTCATCAAGTCGATATCGATATACGGTACGACTACATTTTGGGGAAACCGTGCTTTGTTGGCGCTGATCAATTGCACATAACTGTCTCCGCAACCGATCAAAAGTACTTTCTTGTCTTTGTGATGCTCTGCAAAACGCAGGACAGTAGGAAAAAAAACCGATTGTCGGTCCACTTCCGGATCGGCTGTGTAGTCCATGATAGTGCTTCCCTGGCACGGCAATGCTTCGTACTTGCCGTAGACCTTTGGCTTGATTCCGTAGAGCTCGTGAAACGCCCGGGCCATACTGTATACGTTGATGTCACCGGCAAAAAGTAGAGGGACGAAGTTGCTCATCGTATCTCCACCTTCACATAGGGAGAACTGGTGAGAAACACCATCGTAGAATACCGCAGTTCAAATTCCATTACATCACCGACATGAAATGTTTCTTTGCTGTCTTCCAGATCGACGATCAGATGATCGCTACTGCTGCCTAAAACCTCAACACCTTCGCTTAACGGTGTCAACTGGCTGTCCAAGGAGAAATCTACTTTTCCTACTGCAAGGATGCCCCGTTTCCGGATGCCCCGGTCGACATAATGACCACAGCCGCCAAAGCAGTCCACAAAAATTTCACCTACGGGATAGCTTGGCTTATCTTTGATCTCTACGATTTCAGCCTGAAGTTTAAAAATGTCCGTATAGAGAAACGGCATCGGAATGTTCCACAGATCTTGCAGGTCTTTTCCGTTGGCGATCCCCTCTCCGATCCTGAGATGGTTGATTTTTTTTGGCATAGTGCCTTGATAAACAAGAGGAAACGAAGTCGTCCCTCCTCCGGAGACGATGGCGAGTTCCCTTCCCAGCGCCGTTTCAACTGCTTCTGCCAGCGCAGCCAATTCTTCCATTTTATCCGGAGTTGCGTTGATGGATCCGTAACAACCAAGATTGGTTCCGATTCCAAGAAGATCTACATGGTCAAGCGCTTCGGTGTGCAACGCAGCCTGGATCAGATCATCTTTATTATAAAAACCCTCCCGAAGATCACCGAGATCGGCCATCAAAACGATACCGTGTCTCTTGTCGGTCCGGAGGCACTCCTCGTTGATCGCATCGATGACCGTCACTTCACTGTTTAAACTCATATCGGCAATGCGGACCAAATCAGCCACTTCGCTCAGCATGGGGATACGGATCGCCATCAAAGGACTGGCTAACCCTTGGCGCTTCGCCTCTTCCAAATGTTCCAGGCGGGAACTGGCAATGGCAGTGCAACGGGATTCCTCATAGAGCTCCAATGTCTCCGATATACCGTTGAAACCTTTCACGACTCCTGCCACTTCGATTCCCTGTTCCATACAACGTCCAACGATCTCATCGATGTTGTGGCGCAGCTTGGTCAGATCTACGATCACTTTTGGATACTTCTTTTCCAGCATGACATATTACCTTTCTTCCTGATGATGTTCAATTGATGCTTCCCGGTGTCCGACCCGGAGATTTCCGTTTGCGATTTCATAAAATGCTACCGTTGATGCGACCATGTAAGGCATCAGCCAGAGGAATCCAATGCCTGCGGTGATCGCGGCCAATATGGCCCACCCAATAAAGGAGAGCTCCATTATGAACAGCTTTCCTTTATTTCCGTACATGATTCGCTTGCTTTCTTTGATAGTTTCCATGATACCAAAGCCGGGATTGTCGGCAAGGATATAAAAGGACATCGCATACCGATAGGCTGCTATGATCCCGGGAATGATGAAAAGCAGACTCCAAAGCAAAATGAAAAAATTCATCACCAGGAAGAGCCCCAACGACTTGCCGAAAGACTCAAAACCGTAAAACACTTCACTTGGAGATGTCTGTCGTCGACGAAATATTGCAATCATGAACGTGGTGAAACCGAGGGTCAGCGGTCCGCTGACCAGGATTCCGTAGAGATTGATGACCCATTCCAGTCCATCGCTGTCAAACACAAGATTGATCACCAGCACCGGCAAGAAGTTGAGAAACGAAAAAAGGAGCGCTCCCATGACAGCAAGGCTCCAATTGCCGGAAAGCGCTTGTCTTCCCCAACTTCTGAGTTGTCCGCAGGTCACATTGACCTGAATTCCATCATTCATGATTTCTGCCTTTCTTTTACTTATGTTCAAGTTATAATTATAGCCGTTTTATGACTAAAAATCAAACCCTTTGCAAACAGATACCTTCTGATATATACTTTATCTGAGGTGATATTTATGCGTCAGACACTAACCATCAACACAAATGCAGAGCGATATACTGTCACTACCGAAACCGGTCTTTTTTTTCATTTCGGTTCGATGGTTCGCGAACTTTTTCCTGGAAAAAAGGTAGCTGTGATCACCGACGACACAGTCAAGTCAATTTACGAGGAACACCTGACAAAGCAAATGAACGACGCTGGCATCCAGTGGCGGCTCATATCGTTTCCACCGGGAGAGGCCAGCAAATCCTTTGAAACCCTTCCCAAGTTATATAGTCAACTACTTGATTTTCAGCTGACTCGTGATGATGTGGTCATCGCTTTCGGCGGAGGCGTTGTGGGGGACATCGCAGGTTTTGCTGCTGCAACGTACCAGCGTGGTGTAAACCTGGTCCAGGTTCCCACGACATTGATGGCAATGGTAGATGCCAGCATCGGCGGGAAAAACGGCGCGAACCTCCCGGAAGGCAAAAACATGGCAGGAACCTTCTATCAACCGCGAGAGGTATTTATCGACCCCCGGTTCGTAAGAACGCTGCCGGACAAGATCCTGGAAGATGGAATGGCGGAGGTCATCAAATACGGATGTGTTTTTGATCCGGATCTATTTTCCGATCTCATTGACAGGGCTATGAAAAGCGATGGCGGCGGGATCGAAACCATCATTTTCCGTTGTTGTCTCATCAAAAAGCAGATCATAGAACTCGACTGCAAAGATGAGGGTATTGCCATGCTTTTAAATTTCGGTCATACCTTCGGACATTGCATCGAAGACTATTTTCCAGAAGGAACCTACACACACGGACAAGCAGTTTCCATCGGGATGTACGCCACCGCCCTAGCCGGAGAACGCTACGGGTTCACAGCGCCCAACACCGCGAAACTGATCAAGGAACTCACCGGCTCCTATGGACTTCCCCATTCCCTGCCGGAAGGCACGGATATCGAAAAGGTGGTAGAAGCGGTCAAGCGAGACAAGAAACGTCGTGGCGATAAATTGAACCTGGTATTGCTTGAAAAGATAGGCAAGGGCTTCCTCCATCAAATCGACAAGGCAGATTATGCAAAATTCATCGATCCACACCAGTGATCGATCCATAAACCAAAGGGCTGACACTGTGGGGTCAGCCCTTTTCTCATATCAAAGTTGAGTAGCATAAAAGCTAAAATCGCATTTTATCCTCGTTGGTGTCGATGGTTATCGTTTCTCCGTCTTTCACGTCTCCCCGAATGATACGTTCCGCAATCTCCGTTTCGATGTGTTTTTGCAGATAGCGTTTTACCGGTCTGGCTCCATAGGTTGGTGAATATGCTTCCTTGGCGATAAATGCTTTCGTCTTGTCGGTGAGCTCTATTGTGATTCTGCGATCCGCAAGACGTTTCTGTATGTCGATCATGGCAAGTTCGATGATCGTTACGATCTGCTGTTCTGTCAAAGGTGAGAATACGACAACATCGTCGACCCGGTTGAGGAACTCCGGTCGGAAATGATGCTTCAATTCTCCTTCAACCTTATCTTTCACTTCTTCTTCAATACTTCCATCGGCCTTTATGTTTTCGATCAAATAGCTGCTTCCGATATTGGATGTCATGATCACGATACAGTTCTTGAAGTCAACTGTCCTTCCCTGGTTGTCGGTCAATCTTCCGTCATCGAGAAGTTGCAGGAGAATATTGAACACATCATGATGCGCCTTCTCGATCTCGTCAAACAAGATGACACTGTAAGGCCTTCTTCTGACTGCTTCGGTCAGTTGCCCGCCTTCATCGTATCCGACGTAACCGGGAGGGGCGCCGATCAATCTGGACACCGAGTGTTTTTCCATATATTCGGACATATCGATCCGGATCATGTTTTTCTCACTGTCAAAAAGCGCCTCGGACAATGCTTTCGCCAGCTCGGTCTTGCCTACACCGGTCGGACCCAGAAAGATGAAGGAACCGATGGGACGCTTTGCATCCTTCAACCCTGCGCGAGCGCGTAAGACTGCTCTGGAAACCGCATCCACCGCATCCTCTTGTCCAACCACTCGTTTATGAAGCAATTCCGGGAGTCGAAGAAGCTTCTCTCTCTCCGATTCCACGAGTCGGTTGACGGGGATACCGGTCCACTTGGAAACAACCTCCGCTATTTCCTCTTCTCCCACTTCTTCTTTTAATAACCGATTTTCTTTCGTCTCATCGATCAAGGCATCCGCCTCGGCCAGTCGTTTTTCCAGATCAGGAAGTGTTCCGTACTTTAGTTTGGCCAGTGTTTCCAAATCGTAACGGCGCTCTGCTTCTTCGATCTGGTGCTTTGCTTCTTCAATTTCCTGCTTTGTGGCCTTTTGCTCGGTTATGATTTTTTTCTCATTTTCCCATTGAGCACGCATCAGTCGATTGCTTTCTTTGATTTTTGACAACTCGTCTTCGATGTGTATCCGTCTCTGACGGGATGCTTCATCCGCTTCTTTTGACAACGCTTCTCTTTCGATTTCCAGTTGCATGATTTTTCTTGCGCTTTCGTCCAGATCTGATGGCAAGCTATCGATCTCTGTCCGAATCATGGAAGCTGCTTCATCCATCAAGTCGATGGCTTTGTCCGGCAGGAAGCGATCGCTGATGTACCTGTCCGACAACGTCGCACAGGCAATGAGCGCACTGTCAGTAATACGAACACCATGATGGATCTCAAATCGTTCTTTGAGTCCCCTCAGTATCGATATCGTGTCTTCTACCGTCGGTTGGTCTACAAGAATCTTCTGAAACCTTCGTTCCAGAGCGGCATCCTTTTCGATGTTCTTTCGATATTCATCCAAAGTCGTAGCACCGATACAATGAAGTTCTCCTCTGGCCAATTTGGGCTTCAAAAGATTTCCCGCATCCATCGACCCTTCCGCTCGGCCTGCGCCGACGATGTTGTGGATTTCATCGATAAAAAGCAGGATACGTCCATCGGATTTTTCGACTTCGCTCAGAACCGCTTTGAGACGTTCCTCGAATTCGCCACGAAATTTTGCGCCGGCAATGAGAGCTCCCATGTCAAGCGCATAAATCGTCTTGTCCTTCAAGCCTTCCGGCACGTCGCCGTTCAGTATTCGTTGCGCTAAACCTTCCACGACAGCGGTCTTCCCGACTCCCGGTTCACCGATAAGTACCGGATTGTTTTTTGTTCTCCTTGATAAGATCTGGATCGTATGACGGATCTCACTGTCCCTGCCGATCACAGGATCGAGTTTTCCCTTTCTGGCCAGATCCACTAAGTCTCTGCCATATTTGTTCAACGCATCATAATTGCTTTCCGGAGACTGTGATGTGACTCTCTGGTTTCCCCTCACCTTGTTCAAGGATTGGAGGAATCCTTCACGACTTATGTTGTATTTTGTCAGGATACGAGATGATACTGTGTTTTTTTCTTCCAGGAGGCCAAGATACAAGTGTTCAACGCTGATGAACTCATCCTTGAAATCGCTGGCGAATTTCTCCGCATTTGCAAGAATCTGATTGAATCTTCTGGAAGCATACAAAGCATCGCCTCCTCCTTGTACTTTGGGAAGCTTATCTACTTCTTGCTGCAGATCCCGAATCAATGAGGGGACATCCACTTCGTTCAATCTTAGCAATTGAGCGATCAGTCCATCTTGCTGCCGAAGCAAAGCAAGGTGAAGGTGTTCGCTTTCCAACTGCTGGTGTCCTTCTTCGATGCCGATTTTTTGGCTATCTATGATTGCAGCCTGCGCCTTATCTGTCATCTTTTCAAAATTCATGGGTTCCCTCCTTTTGATACTCTTTTAATAGATACCTTGATTATATACCTATTATACTTAAAAATAAACAAAGAATTAGCACTCTTTGGCGAAGAGTGCTAACAATCTTGTTTTACAGTAATTTTATCGTAAGATCAGAAGAATAAGTTGAAAAGAGTGTTGAAAAGAAAAGACACAGATGGTTGCAATATCCTGCCGGTCACGTTCAATATGATCAGAAGCATCAAAATTAGAAACCCCTTGTCATAGACTTTGTAATAAAAATCCGTATTTCTCAGATTGAAAATTTGTGTCAACACGTTGAATCCGTCAAGCGGTGGTATCGGAAGGAGATTGAATACCATAAGGACCAGGTTGATCACGACCACCTGGATCAATATTTCTTGCACGATGGCACCCATTGATGTCATAAAGAAGTCCGGTGTCAACTGATAGAGCAGCCGAATCCCACCCATGAACAAGGTGGCCAGGATGAGGTTCATCGTAACGCCGGAAATCGCTACCAAAAACTCGTCTCTTCTGGGCTTCTTAAAGTAGCGAGGCTGGATCATCACAGGTTTTCCCCAGCCAAACCGAATAAACAGAAGCGCGATCAGGCCAACCGGATCGAAATGTGCGAATGGGTTTAACGTGACTCTCCCCTGCTGCCGCGGAGTCGGATCGCCGCAAAGTGTTGCGACCTGTGCGTGGGCGTATTCATGAAATGACAATCCGATCACGATGCCAGGTAGGATCATAAGTGTATCCATGATCCAGGCAGATATGGATTGTGACTGCCCTCCACGTATGACCTGATATCCCATAATGAGCAAAAGAAGTAAAAGCGTCGGGTTATTTTTGAATCGATTCATAATTCCTCCGTGATCGTGATCCACTCAGCGATAAAGCGGGTGCGCTTCACATAGTTCTTTCACGATCGTTACTGCCTTGCCTGCCGCCCTTTTGTCCGCCGGCGCGTCCAAAACCAGGGCGATAGCCTCGGCGATCCGTGCCATATGTTCTCTTCTGAAACCTCTGGTAGTGACCGCCGGCGTTCCGATCCGCAAGCCGGAAGTTACCATGGGACCATGGGGGTCTCCAGGAATGGTGTTTTTATTGGTCGTGATGCCGCAAGCATCCAAGAGCAATTCTGCATCCTTCCCGGTCACATTCTTGTTCGTCAGGTTGAGGAGGATCAGGTGGTTGTCTGTACCACCGGTCAATAGCCGGAAGCCACGCTTCTGTAGTTCGTCTGCCAGACAGCGGCTATTGGATATTACGTTTTTCTGGTATTCTACGAATTCCGGCGAACCGGCTTCCCAAAAGCAGACTGCCTTTGCTGCAATGACATGCATCAAAGGTCCACCCTGCAGGCCCGGGAACACAGCTTTGTCGATGCGTTGCCCAAATTCAGCCTTTGCCAGGATTGCCCCTCCTCTTGGTCCCCGAAGCGTTTTATGTGTCGTGGTTGTCACCACATGGGCATGCTCGACCGGATTGGGATGAAGCCCGGCGGCCACAAGACCAGCATAATGCGCCATATCTACCATAAGGTATGCCCCTACTTCGTCTGCGATCTCTCGAAAATAACCTGCGTCTATGATTCTTGGATATGCGCTGGCACCGGCTACGATCAGCTTGGGACGGTGTTCCCTCGCCAAACGCCTCACCTGCTCAAAATCGATCCTTTCCGAGAGAGGATCCAGTTGATAGGAAACAAAGTCGTAATTGATGCCGGAAAAATTGACCGGACTTCCATGGGTCAAATGCCCACCGTTGGAAAGATCCATTCCCAGTACCTTGTCACCGTGGTTCAGCAATGCGGCATAAACCGCCATATTCGCTCCAGAGCCGGAGTGTGGTTGCACATTGGCATACTCAGCATGGAACAGATGCTTCATCCGATCTCTTGCTAAATTTTCAACTTCATCAACGTGTTCGCAGCCACCATAATATCGCTTTCCCGGATATCCTTCTGCATATTTATTCGTCAACAGACTTCCGGTCGCCTCCATGACAGACCGGGATGTGAAGTTCTCTGACGCAATCAACTCGATGTTGTTTTCCTGCCGCTGCATCTCTCTGCTGATCAGAGCGGTCAAAACCGGGTCAGTCTTTTCTAAATTATTGAAATACATTGTTTCTCCTTGTTTCTTCTTTTGATAAGATACGCACTATACTATATTACAAACCCCGTGCTTCATCAACACAAATTTGAATTGAGGGATGTTTACCTACCAGAAAACATGGTATAATATAGAACAGCAATTCAGAATATGTATGCAACCATAAGGAGGTAACGACATGTCAACAAATACTGTATATTTGACAGTGGATAATTTCGACGAAGAAGTATTAAAATCAACGGTTCCTGTCGTTGTGGATTTTTACGCTGACTGGTGCGGCCCATGCAAGGCATTGGCGCCGATCATGGACGATCTTGCCGACAAATACGAAGGGAAAGCAAAAATTTGCAAGTTGAATATCGACGATCACCGCAAATTGGCTTTGAATTACAAGGTCATGAGCATACCGACCATGTTTTTCTTTAAAGACGGTGAAGTCAAAGAAAGAATCGTTGGCGGGCTACCCCAACCGGTCATTGAACAAAAAATCGATGCGATGCTCTAACCATTTCGGCGTCTCAGAGTAACAGGAGCTCTTCATGTACACGATTCAATGGTCCAGCTTGTATTACATGCCGGTTATCGTTTATGTGGCCAGTTTTGTTATTGCTTTGGCGATCATTTTCATCGAACGAAAAAATCCCTCCGCTTCATTGGCATGGATCATGGTATTATTCATGCTGCCGGGCATAGGGATTCTTTTTTATTTGCTGTTGTCACAAAACATTGCGAGGCAAAAGATATTTCGTCTCACCAACTATGAGAATCGTGTCTTGACCGATGCGCTGGAAGAGCAGATCCATCAAATTCGTACTAATGAATATAAATTTGTGAATGCTTCTGAAAAGCGTTGGGTGGATATGATCATGCTCCACCAGAACTATTCCCGCTCCTTTCTTACTCAAAACAATCAGTTGACCATACTGACAGACGGTCACCACAAGTTTGAAACCTTGTTGACCGATATTTCCAATGCGAAGACGAGCATCAATATCATGTACTACATCATAAAGAACGATGAGGCAGGAAAAAGACTGATCGAAGCGCTTCGGAAAAAAGCGGCGGAAGGTGTCGAAGTCCGGCTCATGATCGATGCGATGGGAGGACGCCAGATCTCCCCTCGTCACCTGGTCCAATTCAGAGAAGCCGGCGGCAAATACGCCTTTTTCTTTCCTCCGAAGTTCAAATATCTCAATATGAAGCTCAACTACCGAAACCATAGGAAAATGGTGATCATTGATGATGCGATCGGTTATCTGGGCGGCTTTAATATTGGCAATGAGTATCTTGGAAAAAACAAAAAATTCGGATACTGGCGTGACACACATTTGCGTCTGACCGGCAGCTGTGTTCAGGACCTCAACGCTCGTTTTCTATTGGATTGGCGCTTTGCTTCCCGAGAGAATATCACTCTATCATCCGTCTACTATTGCGAAGTGGCTGATACGGGCAATACAGGCATTCAAATCGTATCCTCGGGACCAGACTCCCAACAGTCAGAGGTGAAGCATGGCTACTTGAAAATGATTGCTTCTGCCAAAAAAAATATTTATATTCAGACCCCCTACTTCGTGCCGGATTCCAGCATCATGGAGTCGTTGCGCAGCGCCATCTTTTCCGGCGTCGACGTACGCATCATGATCCCCAACATGCCTGACCATATGTTTGTCTACTGGGCAACTTATTCTTATGTGGGCGAACTCCTGAGCATCGGCGCAAAGATCTATATCTATAATGGCGGCTTTCTACACGCAAAAAATATTTGCGTGGATGGAGAGGTCGCTTCAGTTGGTTCGGCGAATTTCGACATCCGCAGTTTTCGCCTCAATTTCGAAGTCAACGCTTTTATTTACGACGAAGAAGAAGTATACAAACTGGAATCGATCTTCCAGTCTGACATGTCCGTCAGTGATGAATTGACCATGGAAACGTACGAAAAAAGGTCTTTGTTCATTAAATTCAAAGAGTCTATTGGTCGTCTTCTTTCTGATCTTCTCTAACAACTGATTCTTGTCTACCTCCCCCGGAAGTGGTATTATAATTTGGTAATAAAGGAGGCAGCCGCATGTACGAGTCTTACGAAAGTCCGTTCCAGTCGAGATATGCCAGTCAAGAGATGCAATTTCTTTTTTCTCCGCACAAGAAATTTTCAACATGGCGAAAGCTTTGGATCGCTCTGGCTGAATGCCAGAACGAGCTGGGACTGCCAGTCTCACAGGAGCAGATCGATGAAATGAGGTCTCATGTCGAGGACGTCGATTTTGAGGTTGCAGCAGCCAAAGAAGCGGAAGTACGCCACGATGTCATGGCGCATGTATATGCTTTCGGCTTGCAGTGTCCAAAAGCAAAACCGATCATCCATTTGGGCGCTACTTCCTGTTATGTAGGTGACAATACCGACCTCATCATCATGTACGAAGCACTTCTGTTGCTCCGAGCCAAGATCCTCAATGTGATTCAAGCTTTGTCAGACTTTGCTTTTCAATACAAAGATACACCAACCCTTGGTTTTACACATTTCCAGCCTGCCCAGCTCACCACCGTTGGCAAGAGAGCCACGCTTTGGATCCAGGATCTTGTGTTGGATCTTGATGAAATCGACGGATTGATCAAAAATCGTAAGCTATTGGGATCCAAAGGTACGACTGGAACGCAGGCAAGTTTTCTTGAACTGTTTGATGGCGATCACGACAAAGTGAAGCGCCTTGACCAGGGCATCGCCGAAAAACTCGGTTATCCTGCCGTATTTCCGGTATCCGGGCAGACCTATCCCAGAAAGATCGACAGTCGAATTCTTTCTGCTTTAAGCAGCATCGGACAATCGGCCCATAAATTCAGCAATGACATTCGCCTGCTCCAGCATTTGAAAGAGATCGAAGAACCATTCGAGGCCAACCAGATCGGCTCCTCTGCAATGGCTTATAAGCGAAATCCCATGCGCACCGAGCGAATGGCTGCCTTGTCCCGTTATCTGATGATCGATGCGCTGAATCCGTCGATCACCGCTGCCAGCCAGTGGTTCGAGCGGACCTTGGACGATTCGGCCAACAAGCGCATCAGCATTCCGGAAGCATTCCTGTCTGCGGATGCGGTCCTCACTCTCTATCTGAACGTTGCAAGCGGACTGGTCGTCTACCCGAAGGTCATCGAACAGCACATCCGTAAAGAACTTCCATTCATGGCAACAGAAAATATCCTGATGGATGCCGTTCTAAAAGGTGGAGACCGACAGGAACTCCATGAGAGGATCCGGCTTCATTCCATGGAGGCCGCCCGTATCGTCAAGGAAGATGGTCAGGAAAATGACCTGATGAGCCGTATACTGTCTGATCCGCTGTTTCTTCTGACAGGACAGGATCTTGAAGATCTTTTAGATCCGGTCCGATTCGTTGGAAGAGCGCCGGAGCAAACGGAAGACTACCTGAACGATATCGCATTGCATGTTTTGAAAGGTAACGAGGATCTGCTTGGCATGACCGCAGAAATACACGTCTAAAGGAGAATTTTGAATGATTAGAGCTATCGTTGGCGCCAATTGGGGTGATGAGGGAAAAGGAAAGATCACAGATCTTTTTGCTGCAGATGCGGATATCGTCGTTCGGTTTCAAGGCGGAGCAAACGCCGGTCATACCATCATCAATGACTTGGGAAAATTTGCGCTTCATCAGTTGCCATCCGGCGTGTTTTACGAGCACACCTACAATGTGATCGGAAACGGAGTGGCACTGGACGTTCCCAAACTGTTTACAGAACTGGATCACCTGAAGCAAGCCGGAGTTACACCGAATATCTTGATTTCCCAACGGACACAACTCGTTATGCCATATCACGTCCTCTTCGACCAGTATGAAGAAGAACGGTTGGCAGGAAACCAGTTTGGATCGACAAAGTCGGGTATCGCCCCGTTCTACTCAGACAAGTACGCAAAAATCGGGATCCAGATCGCAGATCTGTATGATGAGGATCGTTTGCGGGAAAAACTTTCGCGGATTCTAGATGTAAAAAATCTCATCCTCCAGCATCTTTACGGCAAGCAGCCTCTGGATCTGGAAGAAGTACTCGTGACACTCATTGCTTATGGCAAACAGCTTGCACCTTTTGTTGCGGACACCTTCGATTTTCTGTACCAGGCGGTCAGGGAAGACAAAAACATATTATTGGAAGGTCAGCTTGGTTCTTTGAAGGATCCGGATTTTGGGATCTATCCCTATACAACGTCATCCCACACTGTTGCCGGCTTTGGCGCAATCGGCGCCGGCATTCCGCCGCACAAGATCACGGAGATCACAGCTGTCGTCAAGGCCTATTCCAGTGCTGTTGGTGCCGGACCGTTTGTGAGCGAAATTTTCGACGAAGAAGCCTCGCTGATGCGAAACAACGGTGGAGATGCGGGAGAATATGGGGCAACCACCGGCAGACCAAGGCGAATGGGCTGGTTCGACGCTGTCGCAACCCGCTATGGATGTCGTGTACAAGGCGCGACTGAAGTCGCTTTCACAGTACTTGATGCATTGGGATATCTGGACGAAATTAAATTGTGTACTGGATATGAAATCGATGGAGCGGTGATTGACACCTTCCCTGCAAACGCCGAGTTAGAAAAGGCGACCCCTGTTCTGGAAACCATGGAAGGCTGGAAATGCGACATCCGGGGAATCCGTGAGTTTTCGGAACTTCCGGAAGCATGCCGATCCTATGTGAACCGGATCGAGCAGTTGATCGGCTTCCCTATCACTATCGTCACCAACGGTCCGCGGCGGGAGGACGTCATTCATCGCACTCCACAACTCCGGTGAGGCTGAAGGTGTTACTGTCGGTGATCCTCACAGAAACGACCGTCCCTTTCGATCCTTCCGGTCCTTTGAAATTGACCAGCTTGAATCCTCCGGTTCTGCCTGTGTAAACACGATCGTTGGATTTGCTCGCACCCTCGACCAAAACATCTTCGACGCAGCCGACTTTGGTTGCGTTTTTCTTTGCCGAGATTCGATTCACAGTTTCGACAAGCCGGTTGAAGCGTTCGTGCTTTATCTCTTCCGGTACCTGGTCTTCAAAGGTTTCTGCCGGCGTTCCCTTGCGGATCGAATACAAGAAAGTGAAAGCAGAATCAAACTCTATCTCCTCGACCAAACGCAAGGTGTCTTGGAATTCTTCCTCCGTCTCCCCTGGAAAGCCAACGATGATGTCTGTCGTGATTGCGATATCGGGGCAAACGGACCGAAGTCTCTCTACCAAGGCAATATAGTCTTCCCTGTTGTATTTTCGGTTCATTCGCTCCAGCACACTGGTGCTTCCCGACTGGACAGGCAGATGAATATGAGGACAAAGACTCGGGCAGTTCCTGTAGGCAAGGATCAACGCATCGGAGAGATCTTTGGGATGGGATGTCATGAATCGGATGCGTGAGAGACCGTGGATCCGATCAAGCTCTGTGATCAGATCGGCGAACTCGATCCTTTGCCCTTGCCTGCCGGTTCCCCGGTAAGAGTTGACGTTCTGACCAAGCAAGGTGATTTCTTTTACGCCGTCTTTCACAAGTTCTTTGACTTCTCTAAGGATCTCTTCTGTATCCCTGCTCCGTTCTCTTCCTCTGGTGTAAGGCACGATACAATACGTGCAAAAATTGTTGCACCCATACATGATATTCACGTATGCCTTGTTAGGGTGGTTCCGTCTGACAGGAAGCCCTTCCACGATTTCTTCGCTGTCTTCCATCACATCGACCAACTTGACCCGTTCCTGGCGGACATTCTGAAGCAGCTCAGGAAACCGATGGATCGTGTGGGTCCCAAAGATCAGATCGACCCAGGGATATTGGGACTTCAGTTTGTCGATCACATGCTGCTGTTGCATCATACATCCACACACAGCAACGATCAAGTCCGGGCGCTCCTTCCGGATCCGCTTCAACTGCCCAAGCGTTCCGAAAAAGCGATGGTCTGCGTTTTCCCGTACGCTACAGGTATTGATGATTATCACATCCGCATCGTTGCGGCTCGCTGATGGTGTATAGTCGAGTCCTGAAAGCATCCCTGCGATCGTCTCTGAATCATGTTCGTTCATCTGGCATCCAAAGGTAGTAATATGAAAGGTTTGTTTCACCGGAAGTTGTCTCCTTTGCTCTTGACGAGCCGAAAGAATAGTTATACACTTGTTAAAATAATGTGTTTTTCAGGCAATATGAGGTGTGACGTATCATGAACAAGGAACTAATCGAGGGTTATCTGGAAGCGGACCATGCGGCCAATCTGGAACGGGCAAGACAGAATCTCAAGCCGGTGATCAAGGAAACTCCTTTGGTCTACAGTGACTTCTTCAGCAGCGAATACGACTGCGAGGTCTACATCAAGCCGGAGAATCTGCAGAAAACCGGTTCCTTCAAGCTCCGGGGCGCCTATAATAAGGTGGCCAACCTGTCCCGGGAAGAACAGGAAGCAGGAATCATATGCTCTTCCGCCGGTAACCATGCGCAAGGTGTTGCATACTCTGCACAGGCAAACGGCCTGCGCTCTGTGATCGTGATGCCAAATGTGACACCGCTGGTCAAGGTCGATGCGACGAAAGCGTATGGTGCCGAGGTTGTGCTTCACGGTGACGTTTACGACGAAGCCTATCGCCATGCTATGGAACTTTCGCAGACCAAAGGTTATACCTTCGTTCATCCCTTCGATGATTATGATGTCATCTGCGGCCAGGGGACCATCGGTTTGGAAATACTGGATGAGCTCGCGGATGTGGATGAAATACTGGTTCCCATCGGCGGCGGCGGTCTGATCAGCGGCATCGCCCTTGCTGCCAAGGTCAGAAACCCATCGGTCAAGGTGATCGGGGTCGTCCCTGTTGGAGCGATGTCGATGAAAATTTCCATTGAGGAAGGACAAGTATCCCGGCTTGCGGCGGTCAAGACACTGGCTGACGGCGTTGCTGTCAAACAACCCGGCGACCTCCCCTTTGCTTTTGCAAAACGCTATGTGGACGAAATCATCACGGTAACAGAAAAAGATATCATGGAAGCCGTTCTGTTAGTGATCGAAAAGCACAAGATGGTCGCAGAGCCCTCCGGTGCGATCCCACTGGCTGGCGTCCGCAAGCGGGCGAAGCCGGGGAAAAAGATCGTCTGTGTCCTGTCCGGAGGCAACATCGATGTGGTCACGATCTCATCGATCATCAATCAGGGTATGATCACCCGCGGACGAATCATGTGCTTCAGTGTCGAACTTCCCGATAAACCCGGCCAGCTGGTCAAAGTTGCCCAGATTCTGGCGGAATGCGGGGCAAATGTCATCGAGCTTGAGCACAATCAGTTCAAGGCCATCGACCGGTATTCCGACAAAGTACTGCTGGAAGTTACGGTGGAGGCCAACGGCCACGAGCATATCAAACGTATACTCTCCACGTTGGAGGACAACAGCTTTTCTGTCACCCGCGTTTATTGATCTTTTATTCTTCTGTCACCACACGGATCGAGGAAAGGTTGCTTTCCTCCGGTCCGTGCAAGTGTCTTCCCGATCGTTTCATTCCGTCAAGATAATCAAACACTTCTGAGGTGATTTCTTCTCCCGGGCAAAGCACTGGTATCCCCGGTGGATACGGCACTGCCAGTTCCGCTGAGATTCTTCCTTTTGCATGCTCCCAGGGTATGCTTTTTGTTTTGGAATGGTAGGCCTGGCGTGGGGTCATTCGTTGTGGAGGCATTGCTGGCAGCTCTTCCTTCCAGATAAGCGGTGCTTTGCCCGGCGTTTTGCTCACGATGTCTTTTACTGCGGCTGTCAGGCGATCAAGATCTTCTTGTATCGTTCCAGGTCCGAGGACGGCTACACCGTAAAAATAATCGCCAAATTCCAGCTCAACGCCGTAATCCTTCCGCAATCGCTGAAACAACTCATATCCTTCAATACCAAGGCTTTTAGCAGTGAATACCAGCCGAGTCGGCTCATAGTAGGCGATGCCGTGGTTCCCGACGAGTTCATCTCCCAAGACTTCCAGACCCGGGATCCGGCGAAGTTTCTCTTTTGCCTCCATGATCCTGGGGAGAAGGTCGCTGAATATGGTCCTCCCATTGATCGCCATATGGCTTCGTGCCACATCGAGGGATGCCTGAAGCAGATAGGACGGACTTGTGCTCTGCATCAGCTGGAGGTTGCTTCGTAACCTTCCAATATCGACTCTGTCACCTTTTACATGGAGGATCGAGCTTTGTCCCAAAGACCCGGACATTTTATGAGTGCTCTGGCAGGAAAGGTCGGCTCCGTGTCCCAATGCACCCATCGGGAGATCCTCGTGGAAATATACATGGTTTCCATGGGCTTCATCGGCTATGAAAATCCCGCCGTACCTGTGTGTGATTTCAACGAGAGATGCTGTATCACTGCCGACTCCGTGGTAGGTGGGACTGACAGAAAAGACACCCTTCGCATCCGGATGTTCTGTGTAGATCCGTTCCAGCTCAGCTGGCTGAAATCCTCCCACAAGACCGTGCTCTGCCGAGATCTCCGGCTGTATGTATACCGGGATCGCTCCGCTGACGATTAATCCATACACGACCGATTTGTGAGCGTTTCTTGGCACGATGATCCGTTCGCCTTCTTTCGCTGTTGCAGCGATTGCCGCAACGATGCCTGCAGAAGTTCCATTGACAAGAAAAAAGCTGCGGTCCGCTCCCCAAGCCTCCGCAGCAAGTTCTTGGGCCTCACGGATCACGCCTTCTGGCTGGTGCAGATCGTCCAGGCCGATCACTTCTGTAAGATCCATCCGAAAGACTGCTTCCCCTAGTTCGGCTTTAAAAATCGGACTGATCCCCCTCCCCATCTTGTGGGCGGGTATGTGCAGCGGCGCGATCCCTTCCCTTCCATATGCCAGGATCGCATCAAAAAGAGGTGTCCTGTTTTGATCCTTCAATTTTATGCTCCTTCTACCGGATGACAATACTGTATGATATCTGCAATTTCCGGTTTCTTTTCTCTGGTCATCAATGTAGTGACCGCATCTCTTGCATCGACGGTCTCGTTGATCACTGCGTAGATCTGATCGGTGATCGGCATTTCGATCTTATGTTTTTCCGCCAGCTGATAAGCCGCTTCTGTCGTGTACATTCCTTCTACGACCATGCCGACTTTTTTCGTTGCTTCTGATGGCCGCATTCCTTCGCCTATCATGACTCCGCAACGTCGATTTCTGCTGTGAACGCTGGTGCAGGTGACGATCAGGTCTCCGATCCCTGTTAGTCCCGCAAACGTCAGCAATTCCGCTCCGAGCTCAACTCCAAGTCTGGCGATCTCTTTCATTCCCCGCGTCATGAGCGCTGCTTTTGCATTATCTCCAAATCCCATTCCATCTGAGATTCCGGCGCCAAGTGCAATGATGTTTTTTAATGCGCCTCCCAGTTCAACGCCGATCACATCGCTGTTGGTGTATACGCGGAATCGATCGGTCATAAAAACATCCTGTATATACTCTGCGAGCTTTTCGTCTTTGGATGCAGCAACCACCGTCGTCGGCAGTCCTTTTCCAACTTCCTCCGCATGGGATGGACCGGATAGCACGACATAGTTTACACCCGGTATTTTTTCATAAGCAATTTCCGATAGTCGTAGCAGGCTCTTTTGCTCGATTCCCTTTGCTACGTTGACCAGTACCATTTCCTTCTTCAGAAAAGGACCTGCCTGCTCCAGAGCCGAGCGAAAGTGCTGGGCAGGAGCGGAAAACAAAACCACGTCAGCGTCTCTGATCGTCGGTTCCACATCTTCGTTCAATATGATCTTGTCGTTGAACATCACGTCCGGCAGATATTTTTTGTTCTCCCTGTCACTTGCCAACGTCTTGATATGGTTGGTGTCAATGTCCCAGACAGAAACGTTGTGCCCTTTTCCGGAAAGTGTCACGGCCAAAGCGGTTCCCCAACTTCCTGCTCCCAGTATTGCGATTTTCTGTTCCATCGTGTCCTCCTTGTGGATCGGTTATTTTTTTAGATTGAACTTTGGCTCTTCACCCTTTAACAAGCGCTTTATATTGGATCGGTGCTTGATGAATATAACGATCGATATGATCAATAAGAAGAACCAGTAGTCAGGAACCAACCAATATCCCAAAAAAGGTAATAGGATCGCCGCAAGAAGACTTCCCACCGACACTCTTCTCGTCAGGAGAAGTCCGACAGCAGCAGCTGCGAGGCAGATGAGTCCAAGCATTGGCTTGATCGCCAGCAGTAGACCTAAGCCGGTCGCGATTCCTTTTCCGCCACGAAATTCAAATAAAGCCGGCCAGATGTGTCCGACAAATACAAACAATCCACAAAGCACTGCCAGTCCTTCGCCACCCACGGCACGCCCGATCACCACAGCGATCACACCTTTGAATACATCGATCACCAATGTGATCAGGGCCGCTTTCTTTCCCATGACCCGCAACATGTTGGTCGTGCCTGCATTGCCACTGCCCTTTGTTCGAATGTCGATCCCGGCAGCTCGGCTGATCAGGATGGCTGGCGAAATATTGCCGATCAGGTAAGCGATGATCAAGACCGGGATCCAAAGTAGGCTTGCATTTTCAATGAACAGATCAAACGCCATTTTCTTTGTCCCCCTTTTCTCTGAACACGAATTTGATCGGTGTTCCCACGAAGCCGTACCCTTCTCTTATCTTGTTTTCCAGATATCTGGAATACGAGAAATGCATCAATTCTCTGCTATTGATCTGAAACGAGAACAAGGGTGGTTTGACTCCTACCTGCGTGACGTAATAGATCTTCAAGTGCCGACCTTTGTCGGACGGCGGTTGTTTCATCATCGTCGCGTCAGTGATCAGATTGTTGAGCTGGCCGGTGGAGATCCGCTTTGTCCGCTCCATGGCGACCATCGTTGCTGTCTCCATCACCTTTTGCAGCCGCTGTTTTTGTAGAACGGATATAAAGACGATCGGCGCATAGGGAAGATAAGCAAGATCCCTGCGAATCTCCTTTTTATAATGCTCCATCGTGTTTGTTTCTTTTTCCACCAGATCCCATTTGTTGACGACGATAACGATCCCTTTGCCTGACTCATGGGCAAGTCCCGCAATTTTCTTGTCCTGGTCAGTGACGCCTTCCGTGGCATCCATCATCAAAAGACAAACGTCGCTGCGCTCGATTGCGGCGATGGCCCGTATCACACTGTAACGTTCGATGTCGCCGGTCACTTTGCTTTTACGTCGGATCCCTGCCGTATCGATCAGCACATATTCCTGATCGTTCCACATAAAGTTGGTGTCAATGGAATCTCTCGTCGTACCGGCGATCTCGCTGACGATAACACGATTTTCTCCAACCATAGCATTCACAAGAGAAGACTTTCCGACATTGGGCTTTCCGATCATCGCGATTCGTATGCGCTCATCGTCTTCTTCGCCATCGGTTCCTACTGGAAACCGTTCTACGACCAGATCCAAAAGATCTCCTAAGCCGAGCATATTGACCGCAGATATGGCCACCGGATCACCAAGGCCAAGTTCATAAAAGTCATAATAGTCATCCGGGAGCTTTGCCGTATCGATTTTGTTGGCAGCCAGGATCACCTGTTTACCAGTTCTCATCAGCATCGATGCAACGTCCCGGTCAGAAGCTGTCACTCCGTCCTTGCCGTCAACGAGAAACAGTATCACGTCAGCAGTTTCCATAGCGATTTCTGCCTGTTCCCTCATTTGAGAAAGAATCACATCCTCAGAGGCAGGTTCGATCCCGCCGGTATCGATCATTAGAAAAGAGATGCCTCTCCATTCCGCTTCTCCATAAATTCGATCTCTTGTGACGCCAGGCGTGTCCTCTACGATCGAGACTCGTTTTCCCAGCACTTTATTGAAAAATGTCGATTTCCCGACATTGGGCCGGCCTACGACAGCCAGTATTGGTTTGCTCATTTTTGTTGTTACCTTTCCATGGGATACATAGTATATAATAGCAGAAATGCAATGGTTCAGCAATTCATTCTGAAAAAGACTGGACAAGCCCAAAGAAAAGATGGAAAATGATACGAGAACGGAGGGATCGACATGACAGAACACGACCATGATGTTGAAAGATACTATTCAGTAGACTCGACTGCCGCTGTGCAGCAAAAACGAAAAAGGGGCTGGTTGGTCTGGCTTCTGATCGTAGCTGGCATCCTCGTGCTTGCCCTGTTGGTAGCCACACTTGGACGCAATTATCTAAACAAAGACACGTACTCTCCGAAAGGACCTTACATCGGTGTTTTGTTTGTGGAAGGCTCCATCACCTCTTCGAATATTGATTCCTGGGGGATCCCTTTTGGTTACCAACACCAATTTACCCTTGCTAAGATCGATTCATTGATTGACGACAGTGACAACAAAGGACTGATTCTCTATGTAGATTCCCCGGGAGGAGGCATTTACGAGAGCGACGAACTTTATCTCAAGCTAGTGGAGTACAAAGAGCTGACCGGACGTCCCGTTTACTCCTATATGGGATCCATGGCTGCTTCTGGCGGATACTACGTTTCTGCTCCGGCAGATAAAATCATTGCAAACCGCAATTGCTGGACTGGTTCGATCGGCGTGACTATCGGCACGATCGTTGATATTTCAGGATTCCTCGAGCGCTACGGCATCAAATCGGTCACCATCACATCCGGAGAGAATAAAGCTATCGGGGGCATGATGGAACCAATGACCGAAGAGCAGATCGCTATCTTACAGGCACTTGTAGATGAAGCCTATGAGCAGTTCGTCACGATCGTGGCGGAGGAACGTGGTATCGATCTTGCTTATGCCAAAGAAATCTCCGATGGAAGGATCTACACTGCTTCTCAAGCACTTGCCCTGGGATTGATCGATGGGATCGGCCAGTACGACGATGCCATTGACGACATGCAAGTCGCCTACGATCTTACTGATAGTGAAGTCGTCGAATTCCACTATCGCAGCAATTCACTGCTCGGACGCTTATTGAGCAATATGGATTTACCAACCCTTCCGGGTAGCGAAGCCTCCGCTGTCTTATCGCTGATCGAGGACGATATGGATTTTCCTATCAGCTATCTGTCTCCCCTTCTGGATTGATTCTTTCGGGAAGCAACTTGTTGTTCATTTTACTGTTGACAGTGTACTATTTCGTGTAGTACACTTAGTACAGAAACGGCAACGCTGTTTCCCGTGCCGAGGCACGGTTCTCTGTGAAAGGAGCAACCCCCGTGTTTCAATTGGATTTAAGAAGTCGAAGATCGATCTATGAACAAGTCGTTGACAACATCAAGGAGCTGATCATCGCCGGCGTATTGCCTGTCGAAGAACGGCTTCCTTCTGTCCGCGATCTTTCCAAGACCCTCACCGTCAATCCAAATACGGTTCAAAAGGCATACAGGGAACTGGAATATCAGGGCTTTGTTTACACTGTTCAAGGTTTGGGAACTTTCGTGGCTGCCAGAGAGGACGTAAAAATGGATGAACGCAGACTTGGGGAAATCAAGGATGGTTTTCGCGTGCTTCTTCGCGAGCTTGGCTATCTGGGTATGACAAAGGAGCAGATCCAACAAGTGTTTCATGATCTGCTTTCAGAAAGGAGTGAACACAATGATTAAGGTGCAGCATGTCGACAAGACGTTTGACGGTTTCCCTGCGCTGATCGGACTTGATTTGAATGTCAAGAAAGGCTCGATCTACGGACTGGTCGGCACAAACGGAGCCGGCAAAACTACGTTGATCAAGCATGTGACCGGTATCCTTCGACAAGATGGCGGTGAAATCACCATCGAGGACGTTCCGGTCTACGAAAACATAGACATCAAGGAGCGGATGGGCTACATTCCTGACGATCTCTATTTTCTCAGTTCCTATAATTTAAAGGAATCTGCGAACTTTTACCGGTCGCTCTATCCACGCTGGAATGGAGAACGCTATCAAAAGATGGTTCGACAGTTCGATCTCAGCGAAACGAGAAAATTGTCACGGTTTTCCAAGGGCATGCAGAAACAGGCTGCTTTTATACTGATCATGAGCACCATGCCGGATTATCTGATCCTGGACGAACCGATCGACGGGCTGGATCCCATCATACGGAAACTGGTATGGAAATACGTGGTCGAAGATGTGGCAGAACGGGAAATGACCGTATTGGTTTCTTCTCATAATCTTCGGGAAATGGAAGGGATCTGTGATTCCATCGGTATTCTCAATCATGGCAAGATGATGATCGAGCGTGATTTGGACGAGTTGAAATCCGACATCCACAAGATTCAGGTCGCTTTCCGCACACCGCAGGAAAACCCTTATGCGGGGCTCAATGTCTTGCACAAAGAGGTTCGCGGTTCTGTGGAACTGCTCATCGTTCGCAATCGCAGAGACCTGGTGGAACAGGTGATCGGCGCAAAGGATCCGGTAGTGTTCGATCTGCTTCCCCTTTCATTGGAAGAGATCTTTATTTACGAGTTAGGAGGTGGAGAAAATGAGATCCAAGGCATCCTATTTTAGCATTTCCATTCCTCTTATCAGAGAGAATTTAAGACGACTGTGGGCGATACCCGCTATTGCATTTTTGGTGTATTTCCTTTCTGGTGTGTTTCCTATACTCATGAGCTACCGAAACATCGACCGAATGGCATCTTACATCGAAATGTCGCTTCACAATCTTCAGCCGTTTTATATGGGAGCCCATTTGCTGATTCCGGTGTTCACGGCTGTGGTCTTGTTCCGTTATCTGCAAAGTCCAGGCTCGGTTGCTGTCATGCATTCTCTGCCCTTCGACAGAAGCAAGCTCTTCAACAGCAACTTCTTGTCCGGGCTATTGCTCTCCTGTGGCCCTGTGATCTTGAACGGGCTTCTTCTTTTCGCCGTCAGCAAACCGGCCATGCGCACTTTTGGCTACGCTCCCGACGGGTCTTCGGCAGAAGCCGCGGTCAATGTATTTACATATGGAGAAATCGGCAACTGGATGCTGACCTCCCTGTTGATCATCGTCGTTCTCTACAGCGTAGCTGTGTTCACCGCGATCGTGACAGGAAACAGCACCGTTCATCTTTTAGTTTCCTACTTCTTCATCTTTTTGATCCCGATCCTTTATGCTGTATTTCATGTCTACTTCCAGCAGTACCTGTACGGCTTTGATCTGTCGGGAGACTGGGTGGACGTCGGTCTTTCGATCTCGCCCTACACTTCGGTCCTTCAGGGTGCAGGGTATTTCAACATCTATGAGATCCTGTTCTACCTTTTCACCATCGTTCTTATGGTGGTGGCGGCAGTTGTTCTCTACCACAAACGCAAGCTGGAACGGGCGACCGATTCTCTGACCTTCACGTTCCTGAAGCCGGTGCTGTCCTACATCATTGCCTTTCTAGGAATGACCCTCCTGGGATTTTATTTCCGGGTCCTCGGCGAAGGCGATTTCTACATGTACATGGGATTCGCCGCCGGAACGATCATCTTCTTCATCATCGGACAGATGATCGTGCAAAAGACGATACGGATCTTCAATCTAAAGGGACTTCGTAATTTCCTGATCTACAGTGTTATCGCCGTCATCTTTCTCGTTGGTCTCAATGTGGATGCAACTGGTTTTGAACGCAGAGTTCCGGATCCCGGGAAGGTGGAAAGCGCCGAGTTTCGTTCCGGTTTTCCCTCCTCCTTCTACGAGTACATGCCTTATGTTGATGACAGAACAGGCTTAAAGGACGAAGCGAACATTCGGGCTTTGACCGAGTTTCATCGCTCTATCCTGGAAAACAGGGAACGCTTCACCTCTCCTTCGGGCAATCAATACATGAGTTCTGTTCGTATGGCTTATGACACCGGTTTCCCTTTCCGGATCAACCGCAATTACACGATCGATTATCGATTTTACGCGGCAAGTCCAGAGTTGAAGCAGATCTTTGAATCGGAAGAATACAAAAACGCGCGCTCTCTCCACAATCTTGGCGCTCAAACCTTTGACCGGATTTTGGTTTATAGCGACGAATATCGTGATGCCATGCCGGAGATCCGCAATCCTCAGGCGGTAGCGGAACTGGTCGCTGCCATCGACAAGGATCTTCACTTAATGACCTTCGAAGAGTTCGTGAGTCTGCGTCACAAATATGCACGGGCGGAGTTGTCTTATACCATAGAAGGCAAGACGATGAATGCCGTGATCCAGATTCCCCTATCGGCGGTCAATACGATCCAGTGGCTCAATGCTCACGGTTATTTCTTCGGCGTCACGGCAGACATGGTGGAGGGCATCAATGTGTTCCGAGCGAATGACATGGATTCCTACTATGGGTGGGAAAAGGAAATGGCAATGCGCGAGACGCAGGATATCGCATATCCCTCCAGCAGAACGCCGATTCTCACAGTCACGGACAAAGATCAGATCCAGTTGATTCTGGATCGGTACGATTCGATACAGATCGACTATGACGAAGCCTATTTCATCGAAATCACCTACCAGCCAGTCATCTTACAAGGCGGCTTGGTTGGCCCTCAGGTGCTCACTGGATACCTCAATGACGGACTTGATTTTCTGGACTGAGGATCCTTCCATCAAAGCGATCCGCTCAAAATATAGCTGTCTCATAATGAGCGAAAGGGCTGGCACCTACTGGTGTCAGCCCTTCGTTTCCTTATTGTCCTTGACTTTTCAGGCATTTTACTCTTCTGGTAGTTCGTCTCCGACCAGGGGGATCGCTATGATGATGTTTCTCGCATCCTCCAGCGTTTCTTCCGGGACGTAAAGCTCGATGGGGAAGGTTGTATTGGTGCCCATGATGATCTCCATCGCATTGCTGGCGCCTCGATAGCGGCGAATCGAAGGGATCCCCTCTCCTCGAAGTTTTGATTCCAAGATGTCAGCTTCCAGAGAGTTTTTTGCGGTGGTCAGGTAGATGCCTTCCCGCCACTCTGTTCCTTCCGGATCTTTTTCGTTTCCAAACATATCTCACCTCTACGGCCAAGCGCCGAATCTTTCAGTATCAGTATAGCACAGCGAAGTTGAAACTGGTATAATTCTCCTAAAGGTCGTACGCACTCCTAAAGATCGTACGAAAAGGAGGTATTTCATTGCCGGTATTACAGAACCAAGTAAACACTCGTCTCGAGATACTGAAGACGCTCTACCGTCAGTCCGACAAGCGTCCGGATCAACCGATCAAACTGGATCCTGCCCAGATCGATGGTGGATACTACAGTGAAATCAATTTTCAACTGCGGTTTCTTCAGGATCGGGGTCTCGTGAACTACAATGGCAATGTGGTCAGCCGTCGCTTCCGTGTCTCGTTGACTAAGGAAGGCGTCGAGTTTATGGAAGATTCCTATCAAGCCCTCGCTCTGTCGGGAGAGGAAAAAGACCTGCGGCTGGAATCACTCTTTCAAAAGCTGAGATAATTCATCTTTTACTGAATTGCCCCATTCATATTTTATTTAATAAGCCTTGGATGCGATTTCTTCTTTCAATTTATCGATCAATGCCTCGGCTGACATCTCACCCAGTTCCCCTTCTTTGTTCGAGCGGACCGATACCGTCCCGGATTCAGCTTCTCGCTCGCCGATCACCAGGAGGTAGGCGTCTCTTTGATTGCGGGCTTCCCGGATCTTATAGCCGATTTTCTCGTTTCGTCCGTCGACTTCGACCCGCAGTCCTTCATCCTTCATTCGTTCCGCAAGACCATAGGCATATTCGTTGAACTTCTCGGTCACAGTCAGTAGCCGGACTTGCACAGGCGCCAGCCATAGCGGAAATTTTCCGGCAAAGTGTTCGGTAAGGATCCCGATGAACCGCTCGATGCTTCCAAAAATGACGCGATGGATCATGACCGGGCGATGCTTCTCGCCGTCGCTTCCCACGTAGGTGAGATCAAAACGCTGCGGCATCTGAAAATCAAGTTGAATGGTACCGCACTGCCATGTCCTGCCGATGGAATCTTCCAGATGGAAGTCGATTTTCGGTCCGTAGAACGCGCCGTCTCCTTCGTTGATGATGAAATCCATACCTTTTGACTCTAATGCTTCCCGTAACGCATTCGTTGCGCTGTTCCATTCTTCTTCGCTTCCCATGGCTTTTTCCGGACGGGTCGAAAGCTCCACATGATATTTGAATCCAAAGAGCTTATAAACCTGATCCACCAGGTCGATCACGCCTACGATCTCGTCTTTCACCTGCTCCGGCAGCATGAATATGTGGGCATCATCCTGTGTGAAGGTGCGTACCCGCATCAGGCCGTGAAGGGCTCCTGACAGCTCGTGGCGGTGAACCTGACCCAATTCTCCCACTCGCATGGGAAAGTCTCTGTAGCTGTACATTTTTCGCTTGTAGGCCAGCATGGCTCCCGGGCAATTCATAGGCTTGATAGCAAAGTCGCCATCATCGATCTTGGTGAAGTACATATTGTTCTGGTAGTGATCCCAGTGCCCCGACGTATGCCAAAGGTCCTCTGACAGGATCAGAGGCGTTTTTATTTCCTGATATCCGTTCTTTGTATGGATCTGTCTCCAGTACGATTCCAGTTCGTTTCGGATCACCATTCCCTTGGGGAAGAAAAACGGAAATCCCGGGCCTTCTTCGTAAATTGCGAAGAGATCCATTTCCTTGCCGATCTTTCTATGATCTCGTTTTTTTGCTTCTTCCACCATGGCAAGATAGCCATCCAGCATCAGCTGGTTGGGAAACGATGTGCCATAGATGCGTTGCAGCATCTTGTTTTTCTCACTGCCCCTCCAATAAGCGCCGGCAACGCTGATGAGCTTCAGGGCTTTGATCGAACTTGTTGCATTTTTATGTGGCCCGGCACAAAGATCAGTAAAATCCCCTTGCTTGTAGAAAGAGATCTCCGCGTCTTCCGGAAGATCATTGATCAGTTCCACCTTGTAAGTCTCGCCCTTCTCTTCCATGAACCGGATGGCTTCGTCTCTTGGCAAAGTGTACCGTTCCAAAGGAAGATTCGCCTTGGTGATTTTTTTCATTTCTCTTTCGATGGCAGAAATGTCTTCGTCGCTGAAGCGATGATCCAGATCAAAATCGTAATAGTATCCGTTTTCGATGGCGGGGCCGATCCCGAGTTTCGCTTCCGGAAACAGTCGTTTGACTGCCTGGGCCAATATATGGGACGATGTGTGCCGGAACGCTTTGCTGTCTTCTCCCGACTCAAACGCTTTGATGTCCTGCAGGACTTCTTCTGCCTGTATGGTGTTGTTCTGTTGTTCCATCTTGTTTTCCTCCTATAGAATAAAAAAACCAAGCAATTGCAAATACAATGCTTGGGGCATTTCTGCGGTTCCACCCAAACGAATTCTCAATTTCCATAACGACCGCAGTTCGGCGGCCGGCTTCCCTCATCAGGAGCTGCTCCGAGGTGGTAACCTCTTCTTCGCATTTGACAGTATTCGTAATGCAATTATAATTATAACCATAGCAAGGGCTTTGTCAACCACACGATGCTATGTAGCATATTTGAAAGGAACAGAAGATGTCTCAGCGAAAAGAAAAAATCGTCTTCATCGGGAACAGTATCGTCAACGGCTTTCCCCACAAACGAAGCGAGTGTTTCGTCAGCCGCTTTCGGGAAATGACAGGACATGACGTCATAAACAAAGGGATCAACGGAGAAACGACCGACCAGATCAAATCAAGATTTGAAAAGGACGTGCTGTCTCACAAGCCTTCCCGAGTCTATCTTTTGACTGGAACCAACGATTTCATCTACAGCACGGCTACGCCAGCGGAAGCCCTTGCGTCGTTGCTTGTTTTGGGACACACAGCGATCGCTCACGGGATCCTGCCGGTCCTTTTGACGCCACTGATGATCGACGGTGCTTTGGCAGAACAAAGGTGGCTGGAAGGCACGGACTATGAAAAGGTGGCGAAAGAACTCGTTCTGATGAGAGAACTGATGATGGAACTTTCTTCGGACCAGGGGATTGCTGTGGTCGACACCCAAAGATACTACATGGATCTCTACGACAGATCCAATGTCGAAGAGTATCTCAGCGATGGTCTTCACCCTACGGTCGTCGGACACGCGGCGCTTGCTGAGTTCTTGTTTGAAGACTTCAGGCGACGCGGCGGTTTATAAGAACAGCACTCCAACCAGCCATAACAGTCCATAAACTACAGGTTGGTGTATCACATAAACGATCAATGAATTTCTGCCGACGAATAAAATCGGACGATGCCAGCCCTTCCCTGCCGCTCCCGGAAATCGGGAGTTTCTTTTTTTGTAAAGGATCGGCCCTAGGATCGCTCCTAAAAGAAAATACCCGAACCACGGAAACAAGGTGAAATAATCAGCCGAATAAAAATCAGCTGTGCTGTTTACAAAGATTGCCGCAGGAGAAAAGGATGTTTCTAAAGGTTGACTGGAAAAGTAGGATCCGGTTCCGATCGCTGCAAATGCGATCATCGCAAGGATCATAGGTTTGAGCTTGGCAAGCAGACAGTACAGCAGAATGGATGCGGACAACATGTGAAGAATACCAAATCGAATCGTATAGCGATCGGTCTGGCCGAACAACAGATCCAGTCCGAAGGTGAACAATGTCAATAAAATTGCGATCCCGGCCAGTCGCAAGCCTCGTTTCAGATTGGAATGACTGAAGGAACAACTCAATCCACAGAGAAACACAAAGGTAAATACCGCGATCGCCCAGACGATATCCCGCATGATCCATGGAAAGTATTCGGTTCTTGCGGTTTCCGCAAGCCAAAACAGAAATCCGTTCCCTTCGCCTCTGCCAAACCACTGGTAGCGGAAAATGAAGGCAAGATCAAAAAGCGTGTGGTCCATGACCATGAGAAGAATGCACACGCCCCGTGCGAAATCCAGTTCCCATATTCTATTTGAGAGGTGCTCTATTTGCCCTGTGCGCTCTGCCGATTCCATTGCTTCCCTTCCCTTTGCTCATTGGACTTCATTGTAGCATTGGGCGTTGGAATCGGCAAGTTCATATTTTGCGGCGCGGCTGACCTGTTCCACGGTGAGGAACGGGAGCCGGAACAGGTCGCGGGAGGTCAAGGTGAGGGTGACCTCCACCGTGGGCGACAGCCCACGGGCCGCGCCGCCGTTTCGATCATCGAGGATGATCATTTCATGATCCAGGGATTCTCCACTCTCCAGAAAGAGAAGCTGTTCTGCGCGATCCACCATGGAATCAACAAACGATTCTGCGTCCCGATCCTTTATGATCATGATTCCATTTCCGTACGCTTCCTCGTCATAGTACAAAGCCGCACCGGCAGCGCTTTCTTCCGCTACTGCTTTCAGGAACGTACGCAGCTGGAGATATTGATTCAGGTCTCCCTTATAACTTATATAGGTAAGGTTCGCCATCATCAATGCAAGGAAAACCAAAAGCACTTTCATTCCTACCTCATATTTCCTTAATGCTGCGGTAGCCGTTCACTGGCAGTGCTTCCCTCCACAGTAAACAACCTTGTATTCTCTGCTTCGTCCAGACCCATCATCCTTCCACCCGACATCAGTCTACTGAGGGGTATTGAAATCTTGTAATGCAGGATCCCTCTTCCTCCCGGATCAAAATGGTTGATCCGGTACTGTACCGTTTCCGTGGCCTCGATCATCACGTCCTGAGGAGAGATCCGAAGCGCCTGACTTAGTTCCGCCCGTAATTCATTTTTTATTTCCTCAGAGAAATATCCTTCCTGTTTTGCTTTTTCTTTCGCTGTATAAACATGCTCCTGTACGATGCTGACAGCAATCCCGTTTTGTTGATCCAAAGTGAATTGGGCAAGAAAAACAAGCAGTATAGGAAGCACGGCCGCCAATACGATCAGTTGTTTCATGATCCCTCCTCATGGATGTCCGGAACGAATTGCAATCTCCTGTTCCCACACGCTCTTTAAAACACTAAGCACCGAATCGTCTGCATCTCCAGCGATCAATTGAAACAGCAGTACGCCCAGAGCAACGGTTGCCGCCATTACGATCAACTGTTTCATACCCTTCTACCTCAAGGTGTTTCCGATCCACCGGTGATATTGATATACGTAATCGATTCTTTTGCCGCATCTGCCAGCTCAGACGCAGTCGTACCGAATCCCATGACAAAGCCTGCGAGAACGACCCCCAAAGCGACCATGGCTACCATGACGATGATTTGTTTCATATGTTTCCTTTCGTCGTTACATAAGTAACGTCAGCATTTCCTTTTGATCCAGGAAATAAGCTACATAGATAAAGTTGATAAACACGACCATCAAATTGATGACCACAGGCAAATAGATCAGATCACTGATCGTTTCGTCTCTCCTTTTACGAAGCGTCATATTCACCTCCTTCATGCTTTTCTGTTGAGACAGTAACGTCTCCATGAGTTCTACGGGATCGATCTCGTCCCATTGGATCAGGAGCCGCCCAAATTCCTTCGCTGAATCTGTCCTGACTGCTTCCGCAAAATAGGAAATGGCCTCCGTTTTTTTGTTCTGCCGGAGCAATCGGAGCATCTGACCATAGATAGGTGAAAGTAATCCGCGATGTTCACACAATTCCTCGATCATTGCATCCGTGCTCGCCACTTTTCCACGCCCGATAGCAATGGCGTTTCGTAAAAATGAGATCCCATCTGTGATCTCCCGATCCAGTAGTTCTCTCCGTCGTTTGTTTTTATATTCTTTGACAGACGTAGTCACATGTCCCATCACCCATCGACGGGGAGCCTCATAAAGTGACCGGCCAGCGTTTGACAGACGTCGAAATCCGACAGATGGGATCAGAAGAACACTTCCGGCAAGGCCAATCGTTGTCAAAGTATAATAAACTATGTTTGACATATCCATTTCTCCGGCACCTTCAGTAGTCGAACTTTCGATCCATTACGATGGTCAAAAGTCCAACATTCACAAAAAAGAGAAACAAGATCAGAAGAAACAGAACTAACCCTTCTTTTGTTCCAAATTGATTTGTCAGATAGTCGGTCGTTGGCACTCCCAGATATTTGACCGTCAGCAACGTTGTCATCAGATAGAGAAGCGGTACCATGAAGTACGTCATCCGAACCGCCTCGTTGTTCATTCGCTTTCTTTCTTCCACCTGAGCTCTGGCCTCCCGAAGCTGTAGAAGAATATCTTCCAATGCCAGTGTTACGTTGGTCCCCTTCGCTGCTGCGATATATATATTATGTGCAAGCATGCGGCTCCAATTCGTATGGATCGCAAACCCAAAGAGAGTCACCGCTTTTCGTATTGCCATGACATCGCCGGTCGTACGAATAGAAACGAGTAACTGATACAGAAGTTTTTTGGTTTCTCTGAGTTCTGCCGTTCCAGAAACGATGCGCTCTAACGTTTCAAATATATTGTAGTTGCTCATTCGATACTGCCGCAGCATCTCTGTTATGAGGATCTCCCCTTCAAAACTGGCCCGGATACGCCTGGAAGAAAAACGAATCATCAGAGCGATGAAAGGAAGAGCGCTGAACATCCCTCCAAACACAATCGCTCTTCCCAGTCCCATACTTTTGCTTCCGATCATGATCGCAAACAGAAACAACACTGCAACGAAGCAGGAAAAGTGCAATGGTCGAATACGGTCACCAAAGGTGGAAAGCAATGCTTGTTGATACCATCGCTCCCATGGATGGGAATCGTGATGTTCTCTTTTTCTTGCCGCAAGCCTTCGCATCACCCGAAGCCGGTCCCATGCCTCTTGCATTTCTCCGCCTAGCAGAAAAAGCAAACCGAGCACGAAGATCGATCCGAACAAATACTCGATCAATACCGGGATTCGATCCATCATCATGACAAGCACCGGTTTCCCTTCCCATCCTCCCTGAATTCATCCGGCATCGGATGTGCCAGAGACAGGCGATCCAGTTCTTCTGAAAACCGCTGATACCCATCCGGGTTTTCTTCTATTCCCGTTCGTTTCTTCTGTTGATCGATGCTGTTGATCCAGTACCACCGGTCCGCTGACGTGTCGTATTTGCAGATCTGTCTGATCCGTATTTCCCGGAGCGGGTGGGTCAGGCCGATCTCATAAATACCGTAAAGGCGTTTTTTGCTTTTATCTTTCTGCTGAATGAAATGCAGAAGATAGTCGAAGCTGCCGGCAACTCGACTTGCTGCAAAATGAATGTCGCCTCCTTTTGCATTTACGATCTCCCATGCAACATCATAGGGAAACTCGAATGGATCTCTGCAATGAAATGTGATCTTCATTCGTCTGGTGCCTTTGGAAGCGATGCGAATCGCAGTGTCAAGCGCATTTCCATCTCTTGCTTCTGCCATTATGAAATAGTCTGCGTCGCTTCGCAGTAGATTCTTTGTTATTTTTCCCAGCCGTTCATTGTCCGCAATGAGCTGTAGTATGGGAGCGTCAGGCATGATGCGGTGAAGTGGGATCTCCGGATCGGTCTCCACCATCACACCTTCCAGCATAGGATCTTCTCTGCTTTGCCATGTGGATAAAAAGGTGGTTTTTGCAGTTCGTACCGCTCCGGTGAACGCCACGTTATAGCCGGTATCCACCATAGCTTCCAGCAGTGGAATGCTGTCGTAGGGAATCGTTCCTCTCGCCGCTTGTTCCTGAAAGCTGTAAGTTGGAATCACGTAACGACGAAACACGATGACGTCCTGCTCTTTTTTTGTCATTCGTTCACGAAACACGGTGACTCTCGTTCCATCGATTCGATACAGCTCGTGAAATTCATTGTCCATCCGTTCTTCCGGTGTCAAAAGGAGTAACGCGCGAACCAACTGTTCCCGTCGCTCCGTTTTTATGATCTGAGGCATCCTTGTCATGCGTCCGTTCAGCAGAAAGTAGATGCGTTCTCCGATGATTTTTGCCGAGCTACTGTTTCCATATTCAGGAGAGAACCATTGGGCGATCCCTGCCAATCCCCAGTTTTCATGATATATTCCATCCTCCAGACTTTCATACCACGCAGGGAAACCAGTTGCCAATGCATCAAGATCGCGCAATTTTGCTGCTATTTTTTCTTTGAAATATCCGATTTCGTCTTTGTATCCGATGATTGCGTTTTTCTGAATACGAAGCACATCAGACAGATCCCCCTGCTCTGTTTCCCATTCTTTCAGAAAACAGGTTTCAATATAAGCGCAGAGTTCATCGAACTTCCACTTGCTCCCTTGGGTTCGCTTTGATTGTTCTTCCAAATAGGTGTCTAAGTAAAACTCTTCCATCCCTTTCTCCTCTTTCTCGGCTCCGAAGGGTAACCACAACGCTCCAAAACGGTCATCGCAACTGCCGCAACGTCGAATCCAAATTGCTTTTCGCCGCATCGAAGCAAGGTCTGTCTGGATTTTTCAGCCAGTCTTCCGTTTCGATCCAAGTTGACCGGAAGAAGCGATACCGGATCTGCGTCAAGACGTTTTGCGATGTAGGACAACCCGTAGGAGTCTTTTGCATCGTACTGATTGATGATGAGGGTGGATACTGCGATTCCAAGCTGACCGTAGATCCCGGCGATCGCTGTATATCGCTCCAGATATGATTCCTGTTGAGTCACGATGCAGAACACCCACTTTGCGGCTTTCAGCGCCCCTACGGTCAGCCCGTTGTCCAGCTCATTACCAGCATCGATCACGATCAGATCGAATTCATCCTCTAAAATCCGGATCAGAGAGGCAGCGGTATCGGCGGTAAATCTACGCCGATCCAGTATCGAATCGACTCCGCCGATCTGATACAATCCTGTGCCTTGTCGACTGGATCCGATCAATTCCCGCTTGTTCAAAACGTTGTTATCCAATGGTATCCTGATTTCATCCAGGCAAGGCACTTTTTTATCGGTATAATTTGTTCCCGGTTTTCCGTGAAGCGATAGTAAAAGCACTTTTTTGTCGTCCCGATTTTCGACGATCCAATCCGAAACGGATTGTGCTATCATGGTCGTTCCTGCTTTTGCATCAACTCCGGTAAACACAATGATCGGCGTCATGATTCACTTTCTTTCTGCTGGACGATCAGCAAACGGCTCTGCGGCTCGTTGCGTAGATGATCCGCAATCTTTCGATATCCATCTACATCGGTTATGATCTCAATATGGCTTATAACGGCCGTCGCATCGAGGCGCTCCAGAATCGGTGAAGATTCCCTGCTGTCCGTGTTTCGGACTTCGATTTCGTTGCTGTCCTTCACAAAAGCGACCCGATAGGTCCCGATCGGGATCATCGTGTCGCTGTCATACAGCCCAACCATATCTCCTCGCCGCAATGTGCTGCTTCGCATACGGATCCAATCCGATGGAATCACAAAGACGGATTGGCCGTTCTTCAATGCAATATCATCCTCACGAAAGTAGGTCAGCGACACCTGACCATTTTTGACTATAGTCTGTTTCGCAGTCATCCCCAAAACAGTGCCCAAGTCATCCGGTCCGATCCCACCTTCGATCTTTTTGTTCTTGTCTACTTTGAGTTCTGTAAAATGTGATCCCGAAACAAGTGTTCCCTGACGGATCGTTTCTGCAGCTACCAGGACAGTGTCCGTCAGCATCCGTTCCCTTCCCGTTGTCTCCCAGTAAACTAGACCTGAAACAGCGAATAGGATCAACGCGATACCAATGATTGGTTTCAGATTGTTCAATGAGCGCCTCCCGATTTCCATATTATGGTATTTATGATACCCTTGCCGAAAGACATTGTCAACCATTATTTACATATAATGGCATTTCATTGCACAAAAATGCCCCATTGCAATCCGCATGGGGCAAATCATGTTTATAAATTTATTGCTATTACCTTAGGATCGAGAGAAACTCCTTCACTCTGGCTTCAATATCATCTGCGCCGAACACAGCAGAACCGGCTACGATGAGATCGGCGCCGGCATCAGCAGCCTGCTTCGCATTTTTCAGCGTGATCCCGCCGTCCACTGCAATGGTAAGCTCCGGGTTACGGCGTTGCTTTTCGGCGAACAGCCAGCGGATCTTCTCTGTGGATGATTCGATGTATTTCTGTCCTCCAAATCCCGGATTTACCGACATGACCAGCACCTGGTCCAGTTGCTCAAAAACATACTCCAGGATCGTTGGGGGTGTTGCGGGATTGAGAGAGACGCCGGCTTTGATTCCAAAGGACTTGATGAACTGGATGGTTCGGTCCAAATGGTTGCAGGCCTCCGCATGGACGGTGATGAACTCCGTATTTTCTGTTACAAAATCGGGGATGAACGTGTCCGGCGAATCGATCATCAAATGGACATCAAAAGGAAGCGACGTTTTTCCAAGCAGGCTCTTCATCACAGTCGCCCCATAGGAAATGTTGGGCACGAAATGCCCATCCATGACATCTATGTGAAGAAGGTGAGCTCCTCCTCGCTCCGCCTTAGCGACATCATCGCCAAGTGTTGCAAAATTCGCTGACAATAGAGAAGGCGCAAGTCGAATCATTGGTATTTCCTCTTTTCCTGTATTTCTTTCATTTGACTGCAATAGGATTCGTAGCGGGATCGGTGGATGCTTCCGGAGGCTACGGCATCTCGTATGCGGCAATCCGGTTCTGCCAAATGGCGGCAGTTGTCATATCGACATTTACCGATCAGAGGAACCATCTCGGGATAGAGATATGCCAGTTGGTCTTCCTCTGCCTCTAAAATATCAAAGGAAGTGAACCCCGGAGTATCGAATACCAGGCCTCCACCCTCCAGCTCATAAAGTTCCACATGGCGTGTCGTATGCTTGCCCCGCTGGGATTTGTTGCTGATTTCCCCGGTTTCAGCGATGACTCTTCCCTCCAGTCGATTGAGTAGGTTTGATTTGCCTACGCCGGACGGCCCGGCGAAACAGCATTTTTTGCCTGCCATAAGGCCTTTCAACGTTTGAATTCCATCCCCTGTAACGGTGCTCGTAAAAACCAGTGGATAAACGGTCTTGTACGTCTCGGCGAACACACGCCTCACCTCGCCGTTGTCCAGATCGATCTTGTTGAGACAGATCACGACGCTGGTGCGGTGCTGTTCCGCCATGACCAAGAATCGGTCTAGGATCGTCAGGTTTGGTTCCGGCCGCATTGCAGCCATGACTATGATCAATCGGTCAACATTGGCGATCGCCGGTCGAAGAAACTCATTTCGTCTGGGAAAAATCCGGTCGATCACCGATTCCTGCCCTTCTTGAACGACAATGCTCACTTCATCTCCGACCCTTGGAACGATCCCTTCTTTCCGAAAGATCCCGCGCGCTTTGCATCGATACACCTTGTCATCGACTTTCACAAAATAGAACCCGCCGATTCCTTTTACGATCACACCGATCATCAAAGCGCCACTCCGCTATCAAAATCCACTACGTGTTCCTGCACGAGGGCATTATCAAAGTAGATACGAACGGTTCCTTGACCGGTTCCGGTGACGGTGAAGCTTTCTGAACCATCACTTTTGATCCTCTGCTCGTAATTCACTGGTGTGGCAACTCCGGATGCATCGGAAACCACGATCGTGAGATAGAACACTTCATTTGCTGCAGCATCGTAGGATATCGAAAGGACGACCTCCCCTGCGCCACCGGTCTCGTCCGGACCCGTACTGATGGTGATGCCGATTTTGGATCCTGTGAGAACGCTTGAGCCGGGTGCAGCTCCTTGGCCCATAATGATGTTCTGTTCGAAGTCATTACTTGGTGCGTAACTGATTTCTCCCAGTTCCAGATTCTCTCTTTCCAGCAATACCTTTGCTCCGTCCACGTCAAGACCGATCAATGTCGGTACTACGGTGGGTACTGCGGCGGGTCCCTTGCTGACCACCAGGCTCACGCTTGTGCCCTCTTCTGCTTCCGTTCCTGCTGTGGGAGACTGGCGGATCACGATCCCGACCGGCATGTCGCTGTTCTCCTCCGATACTCCACCACGTGTATATCCATTGCTTTCCAGCAAGAACACCGCATCTCCCTGTGTCTTGCCGATCACATTGGGAATGGTGCCTGCTTCAACGCCCTTGCTTACATTTACAGTAATTGTCTTCCCTGTTTTTACGATCATCTCCGCCAACGGATCTTGAGAAACGATCTGCCCTTCGGGATATTCAGCACTTGTGACCTCTTTGTCCACCTTCAACAGAAGTTCCAGTTCTTCTAAGGCCAGGGTCGCCTCTTCTACTGTCATGCCTGACAATTCTGGAACCGTGACCTCTGCCGGTGTGCCGCCAGCCTCGATCACCGAGAGGATCAGCTGGCTCACAGGTATCGCAAGCGCCAGTGCCAATACGATCGCACCAACTTTGATTTTGTTGAATTTGAAGCGTTTTTTGACTTTCACTGGTTGATCTCCTCTATCAATGTTCTCTTTGCTGCCATCGGCAGGTGGAGTGGTCTCCTGACGATTGACAGCGGCCATGACCATCGTCGCATCCAACCCTCTGTTTCTCGGGTTGCCGCCACTCACTCCGATCGCGGAAAGGCTGGCATGATTCAATGCTTCCAGCATTTCGTCTGCAGATTTGTAGCGGTTGACCTGGTACTTGTCCGTCGCTTTCATCACAACTGCCTCTAGATCCGGTGGAATGTCATCGACCACGTCCGATGGCAACGGCATGTCCCGGCTGGTATGCATCAGCGCAACCGCAACCGGATTTTCAGCGTCATAAGGAACTTTTCCTGTCAGCATCTCAAACAACACGATCCCCAAAGAATAGATGTCTGTTTTTTCGTCAACGTAGCCTCCTCTTGCCTGCTCCGGCGAGAAGTAATGAACGGAGCCCATGATCGATCCGGTATTTCCAACGATCGTTCCGGTGTTGAATGCTTTTGCAATACCGAAATCAGTGATCTTCGCAGTGCCGTCATTTGTGAGCATGATATTATGAGGCTTGACATCCCGATGTATGATGTGGTTTTTATGAGCATGACTCAGCGCTGCAGCGATCTGTTTTGCGATCGATACCGCTTCCCAGGGCTTGATCGCCCCTTCTTCCTTGATCCGGTCGGACAGCGGCTGTCCTTCGATCAATTCCATTACGATGTAATGGATCCCGCCCTCTTTGCCGACATCATACACGTTGACGATGTTCGGATGAGAGAGGCTGGCGGCTGCTTGAGATTCCCTGCGGAAACTTTCGATGAACTTGTGGTCCTTTATAAATTCGGGCTTCAGTATTTTAACTGCAACATGGCGGTTCAGAAGCCGATCTCTGCTGCGATACACGACCGCCATCCCGCCATCCCCAATTTTTTCTAAAAGTTCATATCGTTCTGCCAGCAATCTGCTGCTCATGAGTGCTCTCCTTTGTCTTAGTTATACTGCAACACAGACGACAGTGATATTGTCGCTGCCTCCATTTTCGTTTGCGCGCCGGACCAGTTGTTCGGACATCGCTTCCGTGCTGGAAGTCGTTTCGAAAACGTCGCGGATCTCTTCCTCCGTCAGCTCATTATATAGCCCGTCGGTACACAATAAAAGACGGTCTCCTGAAAACACATCAAACCGATAAAAATCCGGCTGAAGTTTTTTTTCACCGCCCAACGCTCTTGTGATCATGTTCCTTTTCGGATGTAGTTCCGCTTCCTCTTTTGTTATGGCGCCGTTTTTGATCAATTCGTTCACAAAGGTATGATCCTCTGTGATCTGGCGTAATTGCCTGTCTCTATAAAGATATGCCCGGCTGTCGCCAACATTGATCACATATGCTCTTTCTCTGCATAGATAGAGGATCACTGCAGTGGTAGCCATGCCTGCTTGGTCTGCGCGTTCCTCTCCGCTCTTTGCGATCCTGTCGTTGACTTCATTCAGCAACTCCAGGAAATAGTCCATCAATCGATCTTCATCGTCACATAGATTGGGAGGTGTTTCCAGGATCCGCTGTCGTAACGTCTGCACCGCCATGTCGCTGGCCTTATCTCCTGCGTTATGTCCGCCCACGCCATCTGCCACCATGTAAATGTGTTGTTCCGGCATACACAATAAAGCGTCTTCGTTTCGTTCACGCATACTGCCGCTGTCGGTGGCGCAAGTCGAATGTTCCATAAACCTCTCCTCAGTCGTTCCTTCGCATCCTGCAGATAAAGAATCCGTCCGTATCATTGATGTGTGGCATAAGCTGGATCGAATCCTCAACTACGAAGTAACTGTGGTCCTTTAAAAATGCGTTGACCACCTTCTGGTTTTCTGCCGGATTGATCGTGCAGGTGCTGTAGACCAAAATACCGCCTCTCTTCACATATCTTGAAGATGCCGAAAGTATTGCCAGTTGAATGTCGGGAAGCTTGTCTATTTCCGAGTCCCACTCTTTGTATTTGATTTCCGGTTTTCGACGAACGACTCCCAATCCGGAGCAGGGAGCGTCAACCAAAACTCGATCTGCGATTTCTTCCAGCGATCCGTCTGTCCTTGTCGCATCCCAGGTGCGGGGCTCCAGGATATTGACTCCGACACGTTCTGCTTCCTTTTTGATCAACTCGATCTTCTTTTTATACAGATCCTGAGCATACACGATACCGCGGTTGTCCATACATTCAGCGATATAGACCGCTTTCCCTCCCGGCGCGGCGCAAACGTCCACGATGGTTTCACCAGGCTGTGGATCCAGGATAGAAACGACTACCATGGAACTTTCGTCCTGTACGGAAAACATGCCATCCTGATACAGATTGTCGCGAAGCAAAGCGCTGCCTTTCACATGCAGGGCATCCTTTGCAAGTCTTCCGACCGAGACCTCATAGCCCTTTGCTTCCAGTCTCCGGTGAAGTTCGCTTTTCGTCGTGCGCAAGCGATTATGTCGTATCATCAGGTCCGGCGTCTTATTGCCGGCAATCATGAGTTCTTCCGTTGTTTCTTTGCCGTATTCTCCCAGCCACAAAGAAACGATCCAGGGTGCGTACGAATGCATCACTGACAGATATCCTACAATGTCGGTTTCCTTGTCAGGAAATACGACCCGCCCCTTCTCACGTACATAATTGCGGAGGATCCCGTTGACCATGCCGTCCCGGCCCTTGGCATATCGTTTGGCCAGGGTCACACTTTCCTTCACGGCAGCGTAATCCGGTACCGAATCCATGTTGTCCAGCTGATAAATGCCCATCCGTAGTATGGTTCGCTCGCTGGATTGCAGCTTGCTTGAGGGTGAATCGAGAAATTGATCGATGATGTAATCCAGATAGATTTTGTTTTCAAGAACACCGTAGACCAGTTTGCGGACGAATGCTTCCGAAGATGGCTTTCCAACGGCAAGGTGATAATTCAATGCGAGGTGGGAATAGGCCTTTTTGTCTTCGATGTCCATCAATACCAAATATGCGATTTTTCGATTGTTATCCATAGCTATCCCTTCCTGCTTCTTTTCCTATTTATTCTACCTTAAAACACAGTTGATTTCAAACTGATTCCCTTTGAGGTGATCGGAAACTTCCATGGGGCGTTTCCCCGGCATCTGGATTTTGGTGACGCGCAGGATTCCGGACGATGTCTGGATATCAAGTCCGGCGTCGCTCACAGAGAGAATCTGTCCGGGAGTTTTGTCTCCTTTGCCCGTTTCGGGAAGAACGATGGCTTTCAGAAGCTTCATCCTGTCTTCTTTATAGTAAACGAAGGCCCCCGGCCAGGGATCCATTGCCCGGATCTGCCGTTCCGCATGCACTGCGCCTTTTTTGAATTCTACATGTCCATCCTGTTTCGTCAGCATGGGGGCGTATGTGGCAAGGGCAGGATCTTGTGGACTTCTTGCTGCTGTCCCTTGTTCAATGGCCGGCAGAGTATCGGTCAGCAAGGAAGCCCCTAGATGAGACAGTTCCTGTAAAAGCTCTCCTGCTGACTTGGTCTCGATTTTAGTTGCCCGGGAAACTATCATATCTCCCTCATCCATTCCTTCCGAAAGATACATCAGTGTGACACCGGTTTCCTCATCGCCAGCTAAAATAGAGTGCTGCACCGGAGCCGCTCCCCGATGCCGGGGAAGAAGCGAGCCGTGGATATTGACACAACCGTAGCGGGGAAGCGAAAGATAAGAGACTGGGAGCAGCTTGCCGTAAGCCACCACAATGATGACGTCCGGCGACAGTGTTCTCAGTCGCGCTTCCAATTCGACGTCATTCTTGATCGACGCCGGTTGAAGTAAGGGCAAGCCAAGTTCAGCAGCTGCTGCCGCAACTGGAGTCGGCTGTATTTTTTTTCCTCGGTCTCTGGGACGGTCCGGCTGGGAAATGACCATCTGGATCTTATGTCCTGCCTCAACCAGAGCCCGCAACGGGGCTACTGCAAATTCCGGCGTCCCCATATAAATGATGTTCATTGGCGCCTCACACTCTTTGATCATCGGACGCTTCATCGACTTCGATGATGTCTTTTGCCTTTTGTACAAAAAGAATGCCTTCCAGATGATCGTACTCATGTGCCAGGGCCACCGCCAACAACTCGGTGCCTTCCACTTCGAACCGTTCTCCATTTCGATCCAGCCCGGCCATTCGAATGTACGCCGGTCGTTCAACTGTGCCGATGCAGCCGGGGACGCTCAAGCAGCCCTCTTCCCCGACCTGGACGCCGGAAGTTTCCAGAATTTCCGGATTGATCATCTCGATCAGACGGTCATCCAACTCCACCAGGAACATACGCCGAAGAACGCCGATCTGTGGGGCGGCGATCCCGATGCCGTTGCTCGCATGCATCGTCTCCAACATATCATCCAGGATCATATGGATTCGTTCATTGATCGTCTCAACTTTTTTTGCTTTCTTTTCGAGGATCTCATCGCCTTCTGTCACAATGTTTCTCAATGCCATGGTTCGCTCCTTTATAAAAATCCAAAGGGATTGACGTCGATGGACAACGTCCATTCCTTGCTTTTCTCTTTTATTACCTTTTCTTTGATTTCCCAAATCGCGTTTTTGAAAATTTCCCATTCACCCGGGTAAGCTTTGATCAATATTTGATGCCGGTACAATTCATTGACTTTGGCCAGCGGAGCAGGACGCGGTCCCAGGATCTGCGGTGCGCGGTCGCTTCCTACCTTTCGCTGCAGCAAATGCCGTATCTTTTCTATGCCTTGTGCCGATTCTTCTTCTTCGGCCGCTCCAAGAACGATCCGTATCAGATCGCTGAAGGGTGGGTACCCTATGTTTCGTCGCGTTTCCAGTTCCTGTCGGTAAAACCCGTCGTGATCGTTCCCAGATGCCGCCTGGATCGCATAGTGCTCCGGACTGTATGTCTGAATCAACACACGACCCGGGCTGTCTCCTCTCCCGGCCCGCCCCGAGGATTGGGTGATCAGTTGAAACGTTCGCTCCGGAGACCGGTAGTCCGGGATGTTGAGAGACAGATCTGCGGACAGAATGCCGACCAAACCAACATGTTCAAAATCAAGACCCTTGGCAACCAATTGGGTTCCGATCAGGATCTGAGTCTCTCCTTTTCCAAATCGGCGGAGGATCTGATCCGCACTGCCTTTCCGTTTCGCCGTATCCATATCCAATCGGTCGATCGACGCATTCGGGAAGGTCTGTCTTGCCATCTCTTCGACTTTTTCTGTTCCGGTACCGAAGTGCTTCAGGTATCTGCTTCCACAAGAGGGACATGCGGGAGGAACGATTTCTTTCTTTCCACAATAATGACATACCGCCTGAGCCTCCGCTTTGTGATAGGTCATTGAGATCCCGCAGGACTCACAGCTCATGACGTAACCGCAGTTCCGGCACGACAGGAATGTGGAGTACCCGCGACGATTCAGAAAAAAGATGACCTGCTTCCCTGCGGCAAGTTCCTGTGAGGTTTGTCGATAAAGCTCCCGGCTAAAAATGCTTTTATTTCCTTCCTGCAGTTCCTTCCTCATATCGATGATCTCGACAGAGGGAAGAGGTGTCAGGTTGAAGCGCTCTGTCAAGACAATTTTTTGATAATCGCCCTGTTCTGCGTGATACAAACTTTCCATCGATGGAGTGGCGCTCCCCAGAACCAGAACAGCGTCGTGCAGAGCGGCTCGCTTCGATGCCACTTCGATCGTATCATATTTTGGTGTCATGTCTGATTTATATGAGGTTTCGTGTTCCTCATCCACGATGATCGCTCCGATGTTTTCAAGGGGCGCAAAGACTGCTGAACGAGCACCGACGACGATCGGCACCAGTCCATCCTTGATCTTCTTCCACTGCTCATAGCGTTCTCCGAGTGACAACTTGCTGTGAAGCACTGCCAGCGGTTCCCCGCCGAACCGCTCAAAAAAGCGCCGGATCGTCTGGGTCGTCAAGGCGATTTCCGGCACCAGCATGATGGCGGTGCGACCTTGCTCCACACACTCCTGAATGATCCTTAGATAGATTTCCGTTTTGCCGCTGCTGGTGACGCCATGAAGCAAAAAGATCCTGTGCTCCTTACGCTTTATGTAAGGAAGGATCGCTTCGATCCCGGCTTTTTGTTCACTCGTCGGTTCCGGTGCGGTCTTTCTGGTGGCTTCGATGTCAAACAATGTGGTAGCTGCACGGGTTCGTTTCGGCGGACTTCCGGATGGAGCAAAGCACTTCACTGCATCGATCCTCCGACAGAAATACCGGCTACGCATCCAGTCGACTACAGCGATCCCATCGGAAGGGAGTGCTTCGGTCTCGTCCACTTCCTCGATGAATTTCAAACCCTTGATCTTCTTGTCCGGCGGCTCGGCCACACTGTGAACATAAGCGTTTTTCTTCCGATTTCCGGTAGAAAAGGAAACAGCGACCTTGCTCCCCGGCACAAGGCCGGGGAGTTCCGATCCGTATGTGTACAAACGGTCGGTCTGGTCGCTGCTGTTGTCGATGATCAGGTCGATATACTCCATTGTGGCCTCCGGCCGATTACAGAAGATAAATCTTGTTTTCTCTGCAGACCTCGATCATTTCCGAAGGCCAGAGTGCAGATTGCACTTCTCCGATATGAGCTTTGCGGAGAAAATACATGCAGAGGCGGGACTGTCCGATGCCGCCGCCGATGGAGTATGGCAATCTTTTTTCAGTGATGCCCTGGTGGAATTCCAGGCCGAGTCGGTCCATTGCACCGGCTTCTTCCAACTGGGTGACCAGAGAGTCCTCATCCACACGGATCCCCATCGAAGATATCTCAAATGCGCATTCCAAAACATCGCTCCACAGAATGATGTCGCCGTTGAGATCCCAATCGTCGTAATCCGGTGCCCGCCCGTCGTGTTTTTCTCCGGAGGCGAGTTTTCCGCCGATCTTCATGATGAACACCGCTTTGCATTCGCGGGTGATCGCATCTTCTCTCTCTTTTGGAGTCAGTTCAGGGTAACGGTCCTCGAGCTCCTGGCTAGTGATGAATGTGATCTCGTTGGGCAATTCTGTTCGCAGGTTCCGATACAGACGGTTGACGTAATCTCCGAGGTTTTTGATTGCGCTATAGATCGTCAAAACCGTTTCTTTCAGATATGCTTCGTTACGGTCTTCTTTCGTTATGACTTTTTCCCAGTCCCATTGGTCGACATAGATCGAATGCAGGTTGTCCAGATCTTCATCTCTGCGTAAGGCATTCATGTCAGCGTATATCCCTTTGCCGATTTCAATGCCGTACTGAGCAAGTGCATAGCGCTTCCATTTGGCAAGAGACTGAGGAACTTCCGCTGTTTTTTCCTTCATATCTTTGACGGTGAAGCTCACGGTACGCTCAATGCCGTTCAGGTTATCATTCAGACCTTTGGCAGGGTCCACCAGCAACGGTGCGGATACGCGTCGCAATTGCAGTCCGTAAGCTAACTCTTGTTGGAAAAAGTCTTTGATTTTTTTGATCGCTCTTTGGGTCTCCATCACGTCAAGTACCGGTTCATATCCGGGAGGCAAGATCAGTTTGCTCATTTTGTTGTTCTCCTTTTCAATTGCTCATTTTTTGAAAACTCACATCCGCAGTAGTTTTGCCGATAGAGTCCAATTTCTTTTGCGAGTTCGATGGATCGCTGGTAGCCACCCTTTGTTTTAAAGTCGTCTCCAAGAAAGACAGGGTCCTGACCAGAAGCCAATTCGTTGCCGATCTGGCAGATCCAACTGTGATTTTTATGGGGGCTGACGGAGAGGGTCGTAGAAAAAGCATCAAATCCTTTCTCTTTTGCCGTCTCTGCGGTTCGGGCAAGTCGAAGTTTGTAACAAGTCATGCACCGCATTCCACCCTCTGGTTCATCCTCCAATCCGACGACCGCGCTGCGAAAGGAGTCCGGATCATAGCTTCCTTCCAGCAGTTCGATCCTGTCTTCTGCATTCACCGATCGATTATAGCATTGCAGGTACTGGATCTCTCCAGTGATCCGCTTCGCGTATTCCTCCGGATCTGTAATGTTTGGATTGTAGAAAAACAGGGCAATATGGTATTCCGCTGCCAGCCGCTCCACCACCGATGTGCTGCAGGGACCGCAGCAGGTATGAAGTAACAGCTTCGGTTTTTCTCTCATGGAAGTCATCCTTTTCGCAGAATCTCTTTACGTCGACAACGTGTTATTATATCATGTGGTTATGGAAAATCCATTCGGAAGCAGACATTTCAATACGATAGGTACTTATCTCCGGCAGGAATTCGGTTGCCAGATCAGCAAGTTGTCCCTGGATGCCGGTTTCACCTGCCCCAACCGGGATGGCCGGGTCGGCACCGGCGGATGCGTCTATTGTGGAGACGACGGTTCCGGTCACTTTGCTGGGACGATCCCGGAGCAGATCGCGTTGCTGTCCGGCAAATGGCCATCCGGGAAATACATTGCCTATTTTCAGAGCCACACCAATACGTATGGGTCTGTTGAGCGCTTGCGCCACTGCTATGAAGAAGCACTTTCCTATCCGGGAGTGATCGGTCTTGCGATCGCCACGCGACCGGATTGCCTCTCAGTTGAAGTGCTGGAGTTGCTTTCCGAACTGAACCGATCAACCTTTCTGTGGGTCGAACTCGGCCTGCAAACCATCAGGGACGATACCGGGGATCTCATCAATCGCTGTTATCCCACGTCCGTATTCGATCAGGCGATTCTGGATCTTTCCGATCGGGGGATCCGGACGGTCGTTCATCTTATCTTTGGTCTTCCCGGCGAAACGAGAGACGATATGATGGCTTCCGTCGATCATGTTGCGGCCTGTTCCCCCTTTGGGATCAAGTTCCATCAACTGTATGTAATGAAGGGGACCGAGATAGCAAGTTGGCCGGAGCAGAAGATTCAAATGCTCGAAAAAGACCAGTACATTTCACTCATCGTCGATGCTCTGGAACGTCTGCCTCAAGGGATCACCGTGCATCGTCTTACCGGCGACGCTCCGGAAGATTCACTGATCGCTCCTCTTTGGTGCCTGGACAAGCGCTCCGTTCTCAATGGGATCCAACAGGAATTCAAGCGGAGAGGCACCTTTCAGGGATCCGCGCTTTATTCGCCAAGTCTCCCGTCGTTGTAGTGCTTTCTGCAAAGGGAGACGTACATGTCGTTTCCGCCGATCACGATCTGTTCTCCGGTCTTTACGAACTTCCCGTCTACGACACGGGCCACCATCGTGGCCTTTCGTCCGCACCAGCAGATCGTCTTGATCTCTTCGATTTTGTCCGCGTACACAAGCATGTAATACGAGCCCTCAAACAGTTCGTTTTTAAAGTCATTCTTCAAGCCGTATGCCAGCACGGGGGTGTCGTAACTGTCTACGATCTCCACTAATTCCTGAACGTGATGCTTCTGCAAGAATTGGCACTCGTCCACCAGTACGCAATCGATTATCGTCGTTTCATTTTCATCCATAAACAGCTTCAGAAGATTCGTTTCATCGTTGATGCTGATGGCTTCTCTGCTGACACCGATCCTCGAAGCCACGATGCCGACGCCGAAGCGATCATCCACTCCGGGAACAAGGACGAGAACCCGTTTCCCACGTTCTTCATAATTATATGCCACCTTGATGAGTTCGATGGATTTGCCGGCGTTCATCGTGCTGTATCGATAGTACAACTGCGCCATGGACACTACCTCGCTTCCTGCAGATTCAACTCTCCGGATCTTCCCGAAGGTCCAAATCATTATAGCATATCGGATCCTTCATTGGCCACTAGATTGAACGGAAACAGCCAAGAACCTCCATGTAGCTCCCTGCTGCCGCCGCATGACGGATCCCTCTGGCAACGAACTCTTCCAGAACGTTTCCATCCACATCAGCAAAGAAGCAAAACTTCCCTCCGAGCATGGGACGGGACTCGATTCGGGTCAGATTGATCCCTGCCGCCATGAAGTGAAACAAGACTTCGCAGAGTGCGCCTGCACGATTGGCTGTTCGGAACGTTAGACTCACTGTATCGCATGTCTCGTCGTATTCCGGCCGGGATGCAATTGCGATGAACCTTGTTTTATTGCCCGGATCATCCATGATGTCATGGGTGATCACAGTAAGCCCATATAGTTCCGCTGCTCTTGCGGATCCGATCGCAGCAAGTCTCTTTTCTTGCTTTTCTGATACCATTTTTGCGGCTACCGCAGTATTTCGGCTTGCGGTCAGGTCCCAGGACCGTTTTCTCAGAAACTGACTGCATTGGCGAAATCCTTCCGGATGAGAATGGACTTCTCTGATGTCTTCGATTTTAGTGCCGGGCAGTGCCATCAAGCAGTGCTTTGCCTGGACCCAAGTCTGGCCGACGATGTAACATCCATATTTCCTCAGAAGGTCATAAACTTCTCCGATGGCTCCTGTCCTGGAATTTTCGATCGGCAAGATCCCATAATGGACCCGGTTTTCTTTCACGGCTGCAAATACTTCCTCGAAGCTTTCCAAACCGGTTTTTTCCGCATCCGGATAGAGGTTCAAAGCTGCCAGTTCTCCCCATGCGCCGGCAACTCCCTGGAATGCGACAGCCTGATCCCGTGTGACCGGTTCGGTCGGCGGTGGGAGGAGTGGATCCTCCGAAAGATCAAAGAGGAGTTTTCTTTGTCTGAATTTGGATAGGCCAAGAATCGTTCGGACGTAGGTCGTGACTTCTCCGCTGATGTCCGGATTTGTCAACCCCAATGCCCGCTCTACGATTTCTTTTTCTCTAGCCTCGTCGGTGATCGCAATGTTGTCCCGTCGTTTGATTTCTGCCACCTGATCGATCTTTTCCATTCTCTCCTGAAACAGGGACAGCAGGTCCCGGTCGATCCGATCCAGGTCATCTCGCAGATGTTTCATGCTTTCGTTTTTGTTCATACTCTCAGTCCTCTCGATTGTTGACATTGATTGCTTGGCGCACTCGCTGGATTTTTTTCATCAGGTGGTGGAACACTTCCGGGGTGATCGATTGCTGACCGTCGCACAATGCGGTCTGAGGTGTATTGTGCACCTCGATGATCAGTCCGTCGGCGCCGGCGGCAACTGCGGCAAGCGCCATAGGTTCTACCAGATGCCAGTACCCGGTGCCGTGGGATGGATCAGCGATCACCGGCAGGTGGGTCTTTTGTTTGAGGACCGGGATCGCTGACAGATCCAGGGTGTTTCTGGTCGCTGTCTCAAACGTCCGTATTCCCCGCTCGCAAAGGATGATATTTTCTGTACCACCGTTGATCAGATACTCTGCCGCCATAAGCAATTCTTCTATGGTGGATGAAAGACCTCGTTTCAGAAGTACCGGTTTGCCCAATGCCCCGACTTCGCGCAGCAAGGTGAAGTTTTGCATATTTCTGGCGCCGATCTGGATCACATCCACATCCTTTGCAAATGCTTCGAGATGTTCTGACGACATGATTTCTGTGACGATTGGGAGCCCGGTCTTTTGTCGCGCTACCTTGAGAAGCTCCAGACCGTCAAGACCCAAGCCAGGGAAGGCATATGGCGAAGATCTGGGTTTGAATGCGCCTCCCCGAAGAAAGGTCGCGCCGGATCCGGCAATGTCTCTTGCGATCGACAGTATCTGGTCTTCGCTTTCCACAGAGCACGGACCTGCCATCACCGCAAAGTGGCCAGCCCCTATTTTGGCATTACCGACGGTCACCAGGGTATCTTCCGGATGAAATCGCCTGCCGGCTCTTTTATAAGGTTCTCTGACATGCAGGATCGTTTCTACCAATTCGTTACGGGCAATGGTATCCTCAGGGAATGCAGAAACATCTCCTGCGATCCCAAGCATGGGATTCGCTCCGCCTTTGATCTCCTGCACTGACACTCCCATCGTTTTCAACAGATCGATCAACGTTGCGATGGCGTTCATGGTTGCGTCTTGTTTCAGTACGAGAATCATATTTCCATTCCTTTCTGCTTTTGGTATTCCATTGCTCTTCGACTGGCTTTGCTTCTTGCGATGCCGGTTCCGGTGAATCTCCTGTCTGCCTCCAGCGCTTGATAGACAAGCATCGACAACCCGCCCATGGTTTCGAGACCTCTGCGTCTGCCTTCTGCTAACAACCTAGTATTTATTGGTTCATAGACGAGATCGCAGAGTAGGGTTCCCGCTTTCAACCCGTTCAAAAAGTCAAATCCCGGAAAATCGCTCCCGGTTCCGGTCATGCCCATCGGTGTCGCGTTGATCATGATATCGGCAGATTGCTTGATCGAAGAATGTGGATCGAATCTGCCGGAAACAGCGACCATCGATCCGGTGATCTCATTTGTCAGAGCAGCAAGCCGGTTCGCCTTTTCAATATCTCGACCCAGGATCCGAACTTCCAGCGCTTTGTCCCAGGCGGCTCTCAACGCCAAGGTGGCTGCAACTCCGCCGGTGCCTATGATCGTGACTTTACTATCGGTCAATGTCCGACCCATCTCCAGCAATGCGGTCGCGAACCCTGTTCCATCCGTGCTGGATCCTTCCCACCCGCCGTCTGTTCGCACTACCGTGTTGACGGCACCGACGGCTGCGGCATCCGGGTCCACACGATCAAGCAGCGAAACGATCGTCTGCTTGTGAGGCATCGTCACATTGAATCCTTGCAATCCCAAGCTTTTGGCTTCAGCAAGAAATGTCTGTAGATGATCCGCCTTCACATGAAGCCTGGAGTAGCTAACGCTGTTGTAGAAATCCTCTAGGATCGGCGTATGGATCTCCGGAGAGCGACTGTGGGAAATCGGGTCTCCAATGACGGCCAGACGAAGATCGGTTTCCTCCATTTTGCTGATTCTGATCGCTTCCGCAAGGGCCTCCTTCTCACTGATGCATCCAATGACAAAATCCGCAGCCTCCTCGTACAGATGGCGCCTCTCTCTCTGAAGTTGGAAGAGTCGACAGGGATCGTCCCGAAGCAATGGCCGATCCGACAAATCGACGGTTGCCAGGATCATCTCGACCGGACGATCAAGGTATAACATCAGACCTCCGGAGGATAGCATTTTTATATTTTCCTGTTTGAGGACGACTCCTCCCCCACAGGCGATGACTGCTCTCTTTTGGTTAGTCAGTTCTCGAATCGCAGCGGTTTCCCGATCTCGAAATCCCGCTTCTCCTTCGGTACGAAACACTTCTTCCACCGTACGACCATCCGTCTGCTGGATGATATCATCCAAGTCGATAAACTGCCTGCCGGTGGAAAACGCAAGCTCTCTGCCTAGCGTAGTCTTGCCACTGCCTGGCAAGCCGATCAGGATAAGGTTCTTCATTTCCATTCTCCGTTGCTCAGGATTCGATCCAGCAAACAAAGGGCGAAGGCGGATTCCACAACGACGACTGCCCGCGGAACGATACAAGGATCATGGCGTCCTTTGATCTTCAATTCTTTCTCTTCTCCAGATCGAATGTCTATAGAAGATTGTGTTTTTCCAATGGAAGGCGTGGGCTTCACCGCGACCCGGAACAGAATCGGCATACCGTTGCTGATTCCTCCGTTGATCCCGCCATTGTTGTTCGTTCTTGTAAGAACCCGTTCTCCAACCGTTATGATTTCGTCGTTTGCCTGGCTCCCGCGCATGGCTGTGATAGAAAATCCTGCTCCAAATTCGATGCCCTTGACCGCGGGGATGGAAAACATCATTGATGCCACTGCGCTCTCTATCGAGTCGAAAAACGGCGACCCCACACCGGCGGGTATGCCTGTGGCAACACATTCTATGATTCCGCCTACGGAATCCTCTTCTTCCTTTGCCTGTCGGATCCGATCGGACATCTTTCTGCCGGCTTCGTCGTCGAGTACGGGAAACAAAGCGTGTGTCAGCGAAGCGAGCAATGTCTCATCTACGATTTCAAAGCTTAAATCTTCGATTCCTTCGATTTGCTTGATATGTGCCCCTATGTAAATTCCCCGGTCGGCGAGGATCTGTCGCGCAATGCTTCCCGCAAAAGTCAAGGGAGCCGTCATTCGTCCCGAGAAGGTTCCTCCGCCACGATAGTCCTGACAGCCCTTGTATTTGATCTGAGCAACAAAATCAGCTGAACCGGGTCTGGGTACCGCGGGATCATAGTCGGAGGACCGTGTGTCCTGATTTCGGATCAGGGCGCAGAGCGGCGCTCCTGTGGTTTTCCCATGAAACAAACCGCTGAGTATCTCTGGTTCGTCCGATTCCTTCCTTGGAGTCGTTAGTTCGCTTTGCCCTGGCGCCCTACGTGACATGTGTCTATAGATCTCAGGGAAGTTCGGTTCCACTCCCGGAGGAAGACCGTCAATCACCACGCCGATCCCGGGGCCGTGGGACTCTCCAAAAATCGTGACTTTCAACATTTGTCCCCATGTGTTGCTCATCTCGTTTCCTCTCTTCTCTGTCTGCAAAAGTCTTTCCAAAAATCCGGATACGATTTTTTGACGCAATCCGGGTCCAGGATCGTTACTGCGCCTTTGCTTTTGATCGAGGCGACAGCGGCGGCCATGGCGATTCGATGATCGTTTTGCGGATCGACCACCCCGCCGTGAAGCTCCTTCACTCCATGGATCACCAACTGGTCTTCCTCTTCGCGGATGTCTGCACCGATCTCCGACAGCTGTGTTGCCAACGCGTGCAGACGATCGCTCTCTTTCATCCGGAGTCTCGCGGCTCCCGTTATTCGGCTTTCTCCGTCCGCGAAGCAGAGAAGTGCGGCGATCGGCGGTGCCAGATCCGGAAATTCCCTTATATCTACTGTGATCGGTCGTATCGTGTCTGCTTTTGCCTGCAATCCCAGTTCTTCACTCCAAAAGACTTCTCCTCCACACGCTGCAATGATCGATGTCATCGCCCTGTCTCCCTGCATCGAATCCTTGCGAAGACCAAGGCATCCCGTGTTGCATCCCAATGCTCCCGCAGCCAGGAAAAATGCAGCTGCCGAGTAGTCGGCTTCCACTGTATAGTCCGTCGCTTGATAGACTTGGTTGCCTGGGATCCGGTACCTGCCACCGGAATACTCTTCCACGATGACGCCGAACTCTCTCATGACCGATATCGTCATGTCCACATACGCTCCGGATTCCAGAGGGGTAGTCAACTGAATCTCGCTGTCTCCTTCTGCCAGCGGCAAGGACAAGAGCAGTCCGCTGAGGTACTGTGAACTGATGTTCCCTGGCAGGTGGTATTCGCCGGACACCAGACGCCCCTGCACCGACAAGGTGTTTCCTTCTGTGTGAAATGTGGCTCCTTTTTCCTCCAACGCTTTCAAATACGGAGCCATTGGACGAGTCATGAGTTTTCCGTGACCAGCGATCACTGCCGGTCGATCAAGTTGGAGCAACAGAGGAATCAGGAAACGAAGGGTCGAACCGGACTCGCCGCAATCCAGGGGAACAGGTTCGCTATAGGGAAGCCGGGATCGCAGCATCGAGGTCCCTCCCCGGATTTCCAGAATGCCGTCCAATATCTTAAAGGAAGTTCCAAGAGTCGACAAACACGCTGCGGTTGCCGCTACGTCATCCCCTCGAAGATCGATGGCAGACAGTCTGCTTGTTCCTTCTGAAAGCGCGGCGCAGATCATTGCTCTGTGAGATATGCTTTTCGAAGGCGGAAGCGTCACCGTACCAGCCGGCCAACGTTGGATCTCTAAGCGGGAACTCATAGCGCTCCCCCTTTATCAAATAGTTTCATGATTTCAACGGTTTCTACTGTATGGAGCAGACTTGTTCCGATCTCTTCCAGCAAGACGACTCGGATCCCGCCTATTCCGGCTTTTTTATCGATTTGAAGCAACGGCGCCAGGATGTCGATTTGATAAGGACACTCCACAGGAAGATAAAATGATCGAAGAACGTCCGATATTCGCTTTGCTGTTCCGGGCATCGTGATACCAAGGGATTCACCCAGCGTTGCGGCCATCACCATCCCGATGGCGACGGCTTCGCCATGGGTATGTGTCCGGTATGCGCCAGCCTGTTCGATAGCGTGGCCAAAAGTGTGTCCAAAGTTTAAAAGCATCCGTCTGCCAGTATCTCTTTCGTCTTCTTCAACGATGCTCTTTTTGATTCCACAACACCGGTACACGATATTTTCCATGTCCTGTTGCGCCGTCTCCCGGTCCATTCCATCCAAACGTTCGAAAAGCGAGGCCGAGGCAATCGCTCCGTATTTTACTACTTCGGCCATACCGCAGGCAAACTGACGATCGTCCAATGTTGTGAGGAAGTTGGGATCTGCAATGACCATTTGCGGCTGCCAAAAGGCGCCAATCAGATTTTTCCCTTGCGGTATGTTTAATCCTGTTTTCCCGCCGACGGAAGAATCGACCTGGGCCAATAGAGTTGTCGGTATCTGAACGATATCCATTCCCCTCATATAACTGGCTGCGACAAACCCGGCAAGGTCGCCGGTGACACCGCCGCCCAGAGCGATCAGGAGACCGTCCCGTCGCATTCCACTGGAAGCAAGCGTTTCGCAAAGACGTTCAAACGACGCCACTGTTTTGCTTTCCTCCCCTGGCGCGATCGTTAGCCACGTTGGGGAAAAACCTTCTCGCTGCAAGCTTTCATCGAGAGTCGCCCTATACAGCGCAGCTACGGTTTCATCGGTGATCACAGCGACTTGTCCGACATTTCGCATTCTTCGAAGAAATTCTCCAGTGCGGCCGACCAGACCGGCTCCCACATGAATGGGATAGGAACGGTGTATGCTGTTCACTTGCAAAGTTTTCATTCCCGAAATCTCCTCGTCTGTGTTTCTGTGAATAAAAAAGAGGTTCGCCGCGACGAACCTCTTTCCGAATACACTTTATTTCTTTAAAGCGCTATCGTTAGCAATGTTCACCCGGCATGTCCGATCTCAAAAACCCCAAATATCCGAAGCTATTATTATAGCTCCGGTTGTTAAAGTTGAAAAAACCTGATTCATGCTGGTGATAACATTTCATAACGATCGTCCTTTTCCATAAAATCTTCTTTTATTTATACCATGGGAGTCAGGCAAAAGCAAGAAGAATTTTCTGACAACGGCGAACGACCCTCTCACATAAATGCGAAAGGGTCGTTCGTTGGTGCCCAGACTCGGAATTGAACCAAGGACACGTAGATTTTCAGTCTACTGCTCTACCGACTGAGCTATCTGGGCGTGTCGATATGTGATCGATGGTGGGCCATCAGGGACTTGAACCCCGGACCAGCCGGTTATGAGCCGGATGCTCTGACCTACTGAGCTAATGGCCCTCGCTCCATCTTGTAGCACTTTGGTCGGGGTGACAGGATTTGAACCTGCGACCCTCTGGTCCCAAACCAGATGCGCTACCAAGCTGCGCTACACCCCGTTGGCCGAAGAAATTGGCAGGGGCAGAAGGATTTGAACCCTCGGCACGTGGTTTTGGAGACCACTGCTCTACCAACTGAGCTATACCCCTATGAAATGGCGGAGAAGATGGGATTCGAACCCATGCACCAGTTACCCGGCCTAACGGTTTAGCAAACCGTCCTCTTGAGCCTACTTGAGTACTTCTCCCTGGTATTATAGGTACGTGGATGGCGGAGAGGGTGGGATTCGAACCCACGGCCCCTTTCGGAGTCACTGGTTTTCAAGACCAGCTCCTTAAACCGCTCGGACACCTCTCCTAAGCGAGTCCTGTCCTCTGCCGAAAAAATTGGTGACCCATCCGCGACTCGAACGCGGGACACCTTGATTAAAAGTCAAGTGCTCTGCCAACTGAGCTAATGGGTCAAATGGCTGGGGTAGCAGGACTCGAACCTACGCATGACGGAGTCAAAGTCCGTTGCCTTACCGGCTTGGCTATACCCCATTGAACGAATGGCGAGCCCACAGGGATTCGAACCCCGGACACACGGCTTAGAAGGCCGTTGCTCTATCCAACTGAGCTATGAGCCCGTACTGGAGCGGATGGCGGGAATCGAACCCGCGCTATCAGCTTGGAAGGCTGAAGTTCTACCATTGAACTACATCCGCGAAAAAGTGGAGCGGAAGACGAGATTCGAACTCGCGACCCTCGCCTTGGCAAGGCGATGCTCTACCCCTGAGCCACTTCCGCATGATTGGTGGAGGGAGATGGATTCGAACCATCGAAAGCTCAGCTAACGGATTTACAGTCCGCCCCCTTTGGCCACTCGGGAATCCCTCCACATTATTCGATTGTGAATGTGCCGGGAATGACTCCCTGGTCCGGACAGGTACTGCGCTCTTATGGAGCTGGTGGAGGGAATCGAACCCCCAACCTGCTGATTACAAATCAGCTGCTCTACCGTTGAGCCACACCAGCCCGCGCTTACCTTCTGATTCTATAACGAATGGGACTATGGCGACCTGGATCGGGCTCGAACCGACGACCTCCAGCGTGACAGGCTGGCATTCTAACCAACTGAACTACCAGGCCAAATGGTGGGCGCAATAGGGCTCGAACCTATGACCCCCTGCTTGTAAGGCAGGTGCTCTCCCAGCTGAGCTATGCGCCCCGGTAATCCTATTTTATTTGTCTGACACAGTTTATTACTATATAGTATCAGCAATGCCCTGTCAAGCCATATTTGGTCTTTGTCCGGTCCGGAGATCAGGTCTGTCACCCTGTCTCCGGATCGGTTGATGGCTCCAAGGGTGGGGCTCGAACCCACAACCTATCGGTTAACAGCCGAGTGCTCTACCATTGAGCTACCTTGGAATAGTACGGTGGCCTTTTTTGTGAGCCGAATTTCATGTTAGCATAGACGGTTTGCCATGTCAACGATAAAATCTGCCTTGTTCAGGAAATCTTGACCCGTTCCTGCTGCAGTGACAATGGTTGAAAACTTCCCCCTGTTAGCTCAGCGATCAAATCCTCCAGTTGTTTTCGTTTTTCCGGATCCACGAGAATCGTAACTGTCACACGGTCCGCATAGTTCACTTCCCGAATCTGAAAAGCCACTTCGTCTTGCGTACTCTTCAGCCGCTCAAAATGGGAGTATTCCAGTCTCCCGCAGATGACATCCACTTCCATGACACGACAGATCCCCGACGCCTCGATCGCAAGTTTGGCCGAACTGGTGTATGCCCTCGCCAATCCCCCCGTTCCCAGCTTGGTTCCTCCGAAGTACCGGGTCACAATGACCGCAACGTTTGCCAGATCTTCCTTGATCAGTAGCTGAAGCATGGGGGCCCCCGCGGTTCCTTGTGGCTCCCCATCATCGCTGGCCCACTGGTGTTCCCCCTTGGCACCAAATACAAAAGCAGGTACGTTATGGGTGGCTCCCTTGTGTTCCGTTCGTATCCGTGAAAAAAACGTCTCTGCCTCTTCTCGTGATTCGACAGGACGAATGTGGGCGATGAAACGGGATCGCTCAATCACCTGTTCCACCGATGCCTCTTTGAAGACCGATCGATAAAGCATCATAGCAGATACCTGTTATACTCTGTATTTTTCCAGCCGCTGGTAATCAGTCAGCGACAGATCCAGTTCCAGATAAGTTCCTTCGTTTCGGTACTCGGTCAGGTCAGGTTTGTAACGAGTGCAAAGATCCGATGTAACATCGCCGCGATCGAAGGGGATCAGCAGACAGGCCCTCCGTCGGTCAGCAAAGAGTCTTCCCTTGATCATGCTCACAAGTTGTTCCATATTATCGCCGTATTTTGCCGAAATACAAACTGTATCCTGTCCTTCACAGAAAGATCGGTTTTCCGGTTCTACGAGATCGATCTTGTTGTATACCAGAAGGCGGTCTTTGTCTCCAGCGCCGATGTCTTTCAACACCTGATCTGTGACTTCGACGTGAAAATGGTTTTCGGCGTAGGAACTGTCCACGACATGCAAAAGCAAATCTGCAAAGGTCACTTCTTCCAGTGTCGCTTTGAATGCTTTCACCAAGGTGTGAGGAAGATGGCTCACGAACCCTACGGTATCGATGAGAAGGAAGGAATGGTGTGTATCAAGGTTGATCAGGCGCTGGAAGGTATCCAGTGTCGCAAAGAGCATATCGGCCTCTGTGACGGATTTTTCGTCCTTGTTGGTGTCTTGGAGAAACCGGTTCATCAGCGCCGATTTTCCCGAATTGGTATAACCGACGATCGCCACGACAGGAATCCCGGAGCGCAGTCGTTGCGCCCGCTGAGTACGACGGTTTTTTTTGACATCCTCGATCTCCCGTTTGATCTCGTCCATCCGTCGGTTGATGTGCCTTCGATCGGTCTCCAGTTTTTTTTCACCCGGACCTCGGGTCCCGATACCGCCGCCAAGGCGGGATAATGTTTTTCCAAACCCGGTCAGCCGTGGCAACCGATACTGAAGTTGCGCAAGCTCCACTTGAAGTTTGCCTTCCCTGGATACAGCCCGGGAAGCAAAGATGTCGAGAATCAGGATCGTCCGGTCCAAAACCCTCACATTGAGCAGGTTTTCCAGGTTGCGCAACTGCATGCCGGACAATTCGTGGTTGAATATGACGGTGTCTGCTTCCATCGCAACACAAAACTCCGCAAGCTCTTCCACTTTGCCCTTGCCGATATAAGTAGCATTTTCAGGACGATCCCGTGCCTGGATCATCTGGCCGACCACTTCGATCCCGGCAGCTTCCGCCAGTCCCTGAAGCTCTTCCATGTAGTAGGTGACGTCCTCGCTCCGTTGAAGCCCGACCAGGATCGCTCTGTAGTCGTCTTCTTGAAGCACTTCGTTGTTTTCGTTAAATCTTACCATGTTCTAAGTATACCACGGAGAATCGGTCCGCGTAAAGAAAGCGCTAAAGACAGAAAAATCCCCGCTGTCGTATCTGACAGCGGGGGGCGTTGTTCCATCGGTCACAGATTGATTCGTTCCAGTTCGTTATTAAACTTGTTGTTGAGTATTTTGATGTGGGTGCCCTTCATTCCCAAAGAACGGGTCTCGATGACGCCGGCGCTTTCCAGTTTTCGGAGCGCATTGACGATCACGGAACGAGTGATCCCGGAACGGTCGGCGATCTTGCTTGCTACAAGAAGTCCCTCCGTGCCTTTCAGTTCTTTGAAGATCTGGCGCACTGCCTCCACTTCCGAATAGGACAGAGTAGCTATGGCCATCTGTACGATGGTCTTTCTCCGTTCTTCCTCCTCCATCTCCAGAGTTTTTCTTCTGAGGATCTCCAGGCCGACGACGGTTGCGCCGTACTCTCCAAGTATCACATCCTCGTCAGAAAAGATGGGGTCGTAGCGGGTGGCTACCAATGTGCCGAGACGCTGCCCGCCGGACACGATGGGTATGATGAGATGGAATTTTTCATAGGTGTCGTAGTCGTACTTAAAGATCTCAAGAGCTTGTTCATGGGTGAGGTTCACCTGGGTCTCAGAGACTTTCAGCAATGCCTCATTGTATTCGTTGGGAAACTTCTCTACACCTGTCTCCGGATCGGTGATCGCGGCACTATCAGATTGGATCTTGTAGTGTACGCCGAGCACCTTGCCTCTTACGTTCACGATGTAGACATTGGCGTCTTCCAGGTCGCTTAAGATAGAGCAGAGATCGGGAAAGGAAAAGATTCCTGAAGTGCTCTCCTGCAAGACCCAGTTCAGCTTTCTGATTTTATCGAGCAAATCCATTGCCATATTGAAATGACCTCCATTTAATCAAATTTCAACTCTAATTATAGCTGATATTTCGGAAAATGGAAGTGATATTTTTGATTTTTCAAAAAAGTTTGCATTTCAGGGACAATTCCTGTCAAACGGCTTAAACAAAGGCTGTTCCAATCACCATGGGAAGTCGGCGCCACACTCATAGACGGCCGGCGCTCCACTAGGGCTCCTCTGGCGGCAAGCCAGCACTCCTCTGGCATCCCGCTGGCGGCTCGCTCTGGCGGCTCGTGGCCGGTTTGCTGGCGGCTCGCTGTCACCCAGCTGGCGTAGCAAATGCTTGGCAAATGGCTTAAGTAAATCCCTTGGTTGTCTTTTTATAAACAGAATGGAATCAAAAGACAACAATATGTCACTATATACTGATTATTGCAGGAAATATATGGTAATTTATAAATAATCAGAATAATTATTATCACATATTCAAATAATTATCCATATATGCCCCCATAATGGCCAAAACGTTGTCTTTTGCGTCATAATCGGTCTCGAAAAGACAACTAAGGGGTGAAGAGACCGGAAGAGCTTCATAAGAACTTAAAAGACTCGAAAGGGCTGACACTATCGGCGCCAGCCCTTTCGTTCATATCATAATACGAGGTAGTAGAACAGAGAACCGTCCCCATGTTCTACTAGAACAGAAGAACCGTCCCCATGTTCTACAGGATGAATCTTTCGATGTCGTCGGCCTGTATCCGGTCGGCAAATTTTTCTTTCACATATTGCTCATCGATCAGGACTTCGTTTTGTGTCTCATCGGGAAGGCTGAAGGAGATTTCCTCAAGCAGTTTTTCCAACACTGTGTGAAGTCTTCTGGCGCCGATGTTTTCTGATTGCTCATTGATCAAAAACGCGATCGTTGCAACCTCGTCAACGGCATCGTCGGTGAAGGTTACCTTGACTCCTTCGGTTTCCAGAAGCATCTTGTGCTGTTTCAGCAGGGCGTTTTCCGGCACGGTCAGGATTTGCACAAAATCTTCCTTTGTGAGGTTTTCCAGTTCGACCCGGATCGGAAAACGGCCTTGCAGCTCAGGGATCAGGTCCGTCGGTTTGGAGATGTAAAAGGCGCCGGCCCCTATGAAAAGCATATGGTCCGTCTTGACCGGTCCATACTTCGTGTTGACCACACTGCCCTCTACGATCGGAAGAATGTCTCTTTGTACCCCTTCTCTTGAGACATCCGCCCCGGAAGTGTAATTGTTGCTAGACGCGATCTTGTCGATTTCGTCGATGAAGATGATACCGTTTTGCTCAGCGTTTTCAAGGGCTTCCGCTGTCACCTGCTCCATGTCGATGAGATTCTGGGCCTCTTGCTCACGAAGGATCTTTCTTGCGTCTTTGACCCTCATTTTTTTCTTCTTGGTCCTCTTGGGCATCATGTCACCAAAAATGCTGCCCAGGCTGATCCCCATGCCGCCTTCGCCCACATCCAGAGTATTTGTCTGGGGATTGTCGCTGACTTCGATTTCGATAAATTGTTCCTCTAAGAGTCCGTCTTTGAGCTGCTGTCTGACCTGTTCTCTCGCCAGTTCGATGTCAGCTTGCTCTGCGGCGTTTTCCGGTTTCTGCTCGGATTTCTGCTGGGTTTGGTTCGGCTGGAAATTGCCTCCCATGATAAAGTCAAAGGGACCACGCACTCCGCCGGAGCTCTGTGGTTTCTTTTTCCCCGGGATGATCGCCTCAATGATCTTTTCTTCCGCAATGTTCTCTGCGATCGAATACTTCTCCTGCAGCCGCTTCTGCTTGGTCAGCCGGATGGATGCTTCCACCAGGTCTCTGACCATCGAGTCCACGTCTTTTCCCACATATCCGACCTGGCTGTATTTGGATGCCTCCACTTTTACAAATGGAGCATCTGCCAGCTTGGCAAGCCTTCTTGCGATCTCTGTTTTTCCCACACCGGTGGATCCGATCATCAATATGTTCTTTGGCGTGATCTCTTCCTTCATTTCCTCCGGGAGAAGACTTCTCCGATAGCGGTTACGAAGAGCGACTGCTACGGATTTTTTGGCGCTGTTCTGGCCGATGATGTATTTGTCCAGTTCTTCAACGATTTCCTTCGGCGTCATCTGGTATAGTGTTGTCATTGTACAAACCCCCTTTAGCGATTAGAGTTTTTCAACGGAGATGTGGTCATTGGTATAGACACAGATGGATGCGGCGATGTTCAGTGATTCCCTGACGATCTCCTCCGCTGTCATGTCTGTATGTTTATAGAGTGCATGGGCTGCCGCGTAAGCAAAATTGCCACCAGAGCCGATCGCTACAAAATCTTCGTCCGGCTCGATCACTTCGCCGTTTCCGGAAATCAGCAGGATGTTTTCATGATCTGCCGCCAGCATCAGCGCTTCCAGGTTACGCATTGCCCGATCGGAGCGCCAAAGTTGAGCCAACGCAACAGCTGCCCTCTTAAGGTTGCCGCCGTGCTCCTCCAGTTTCTTCTCGAACTTTTCCGTCAATGTAAAGGCGTCGGCCACAGATCCGGCAAACCCCGCCAAAACAGTGTTTTTATAGATTTTTCGGACCTTCTTTGCCGAATGCTTCATAATGGAGGTTTGACCCATGGTGACCTGTCCGTCGCCGCCGATGCAAACATCGCCATTCTCTCTTCTGACCGCTACAATGGTCGTTGCATGAAAATTGCCCATTCTTTCCTCCTTGACTTTGTGTTTGTCACGTTAAACATGCTATTCTTTATACCCGCATTCCGGGTTGGAGCAAACAAGATTTGTAGTCTTCGTTTTCTTCTCTGTGAGCAGGGAACCGCACTCGGGGCACTTTGTCTCCACAGGTTTGTTCCAATAGAGTTGATTGCAATCCGGATAACCGCTACATCCAAAGAACAGTTTTCCGCTTTTGCTCTTCCTCGCGACGATGTCCCTTCCGCATTTGGGACAGGCGATATCGATCTTGCGTAACCGTGGTTTTGTATTCTTACAATCCGGATATCCGCTGCAAGCCAGAAATTCGCCGAACCGTCCATGCTTGACTGCCATCTGCTTGCCGCACAGTTCACAGATCTCATCGGTGAGTTCATCCTCCACCTTCATTTTTTCGATCTTGCTGTCGGCGATCTCCAACTCTTCTTTCAGCGTAGCGTAAAATCCGCTGACGATATCTTTCCAGTTGACGTCATCCACTTCGACCGAATCCAGTTTGTCTTCCATTTCGGCGGTGAAACCGGCGTCGACGATTTCCTTGAAATAGGTCTCCATCAGTTCGGTGACAACAAATCCCAAATCTGTTGGGAGCAAGACTTTCTTTTCTCTTGTGATATATTTTCGTTCGATCAAGGTGGCGATGATCGGCGCGTAAGTACTTGGGCGGCCGATGTTCTTTTCTTCCAGATCCTTGACCAGTGAAGCTTCCGAGAACCGAGACGGGGGCTGGGTGAAGTTCTGTTCTCCTGTGAGATCGATCAACTTCAGGTCTTCCCCTTCCGACAGTTGTGGCAGCATTTTTTCTTCGTCTTCTTCTGCCGTATTGTTGTAGATTTTCAAATAGCCGTCGAATTTCAAACGACTGCCGGAGGCACGGAAGGTATAATCTCCGTTGCCGATATCAGCGGCTACCACATCAAACACTGCCGGAGCCATGCGACTTGCCAGGAATCTGGACCAAATGAGTTTGTATAGATTGTATTGGTCTTTCGAAAGTGATTCCTTGATCAGGTCCGGATGTAGATTCACATCGCTGGGACGGATGGCTTCGTGAGCATCCTGTACGTCCTTCTTTTTGTTTGCATACTCGTGGTTGCCCAGATACGTTTTGGAGTAGTTGTCGGTGATGTATTGGATCGCCGCCGCTTTCGCTTCTTCTGAAACACGGACAGAATCGGTACGGATATAGGAAACAAGACCTACGGTGCCGTGGCCTTTGATTTCGATCCCTTCATACAGCTGTTGTGCGATGAGCATGGTCTTTTTTGTAAAGAAACCCAGCTTGTTTGACGCCTCCTGTTGAAGGCTGCTGGTGGTAAAGGGTGGGAAAGGTTTCTTCACCCGTTCCTTTTCCTCTACGCTCTTGACGATATAAGCAGATGCGTCCAATGCAGCAAGTATCTTGTCTGCGGCCACCTTGGTTTCTACAGAGAGTTTCTTCCCCTTATACTCAGAAAGCTTTGCTGTGAATTGTCGTTTTTTTGCCTCTTTCCCGGCAGATCTGTTCGTCTTTTCCAGAAGAGCCGTGATGTTCCAGTATTCTTTTGGGACAAATTCGCGGATCGCTTTTTCACGGTCACAGATGATTTTCAGTGCTGCCGACTGCACTCGGCCTGCCGACAGCCCTCTCCGGATCTTTCGCCAAAGCAAAGGGCTGATCTTATATCCAACCAGTCGGTCCAGGATACGTCTGGCCTGTTGCGCGTCCACCAGTTTGTTATCGATGACACGCGGGTGTTTGACTGCCCCTTGCACAGTGTTTTTTGTGATCTCATTGAACTCGACTCTACAAGCAGCGTCCTTGTCTATACCTAACAGATACGCAATGTGCCAGGAGATCGCCTCTCCTTCCCGATCAGGGTCAGTCGCAAGCAAGATCTTGTCGGCCGTCTTCGCTTCCTTTTTCAACGCTTTGATGATGTCGCCCTTGCCTCGGATGGGTATGTACTGAGGTTCAAAGTTGTTATCTACGTCAATGCCCAACTTGCTTTTCGGCAAGTCACGGATATGACCGACAGAAGCCATTACCTTATATTTTGTCCCTAAAAATTTTCCGATCGTTTTCGCCTTGGATGGAGACTCTACGATGACCAGGGTTTTATTGCCCATGGATTCCTCCTGTTCGTTTCACTTCGCGCTATGCAATATAATAGTAGGAATTTCGCGCTACATTGAATGATTATAGTGCCAAAGTCAATATTTTGCAATAAATATTTTCCCCATGGACGTCATCAGTTCCCCTTTCATCTCAAGAATCGTCACCAATGCGTTGACTTCTGATGCTGTCTTTCCTGTCATTTTACAAAGCCGGTCAAGGGTCGTTTCCCCTTCCTGACTTATGCTGCGCAACAGTATTTTTTCGTCATTTCCCAAATGGGAATTCTTGCTTCCCGACTTTCTTTTTTCAAGGATCCCCATGGCTTCCAGCACGTCATCGATCACGACCACCGGGATGGCACCGTCACGGATCAGTTTGTTACCGCCGATGCTTGAAGTCGCGTTTATGTTGCCCGGTACTGCATAGACATCCCTGCCCTGATCCGCTGCCAATTCCGCAGTGATGAGAGATCCGCTGGACAAGCCGGCTTCGGCGATGACCACTACCTCAGAAAGTCCGCTGATGATCCGGTTTCTCAAGGGGAACCGAAAGGGCATCGGCGGTGTTCCGGGAGAATATTCTGAAAGGAGCAATCCCTGAGCTGCTATTTTTCTCCAGAGATCCCAGTTGCTCTGGGGATAGCAGATATCGATTCCACAGCCAAGCACCGCGATGGTGCCGCCGTCACCTTCTATGGCTCCTCTGTGGGCAGCTGTGTCGATACCATCTGCCATCCCGCTGACAACGACGATGTCGTGTGCGGCCGCACGTTTGGCGATACTGTGAGCGACCCATTTGCCGTAAGCGGTCGCTTTTCTGGCACCCACTACCGCGAGGCAGTCGCTTTCGAGAAGATCTATATTTCCACTGAAATACAGCTCTTTGGGAGGATCCTTGATCGATCGCAGCGAGGAAGGGTAGCTGGAATCGGCCATTGTAATTCTATGAATTTCCATGGGTAGTTCCTTTCGGCGCGTTGTTATCTTTTGCTTCCGGACACCGATACCCGATAGCTTCCGCAATGTGTCTTTCTGTGATGGCTTCGGCACCATCGAGATCGGCGATCGTTCTTGAGAGACGAAGGATCTTATGATGCGCTCTGGCGGAAAAACAATACCTTGCATCGGCATGCTTCAATATCTCTTCTCCAGCCTTGTCAGGCCGACAATGTCTTTTGATCAGTTCCGGTGTCAGTTGGGAATTCCAAAGGATCGGCTCTTTTCGATAACGCCTGTTCTGAATGTCTCTGGCTTTGAGGACCTCTGTTTTCATCGCTGAAGAATTTGATTCGGGAGTTTGTTTTATCCTATCCCAGCCAAAGGCGTCGTAGGCGGGAGGGAACACATCGATCTTCATGTCGATCCGGTCAAGAAGCGGTCCCGATATGCGGGATCGATACTGTCTGATCTGGTATTCACTGCAGCTGCAGCGTTTGACCGGATCGCCGAGATGGCCGCAGGGGCAAGGGTTCATGGCGGCGATCAATAGTATGCTGGCAGGATACTCTACCGTTGCGAATGCGCGGGCGAGGGTGATCGTCCGATCCTCCAGCGGCTGACGAAGAACTTCCAGTACCGATCGTCTGAATTCCGGCAACTCGTCAAGAAACAAAATGCCACAGTGTGCAAGGGAGATCTCTCCCGGTTTCGGTTTGCCCCCGCCTCCTGTCATGGCGGCGACAGAGCTGGTATGGTGAGGCGCCCGAAAAGGACGTTCCCG
>PHAE01000067.1 GCA_002840285.1 Firmicutes bacterium HGW-Firmicutes-11 | reverse complement strand
GGACTTCTTGCGACAAACGAGATCAACATCGCCAATATGAAGGTCTATCGTTCATCCAAGGGTGGCAACGCCATGATGGTGATCGAGACTGACCAGGAGATTCCAGCAGAACTGGAATCTTTGATCGACGGGCTGGATAAGATTCGCAGCGCAACGCTGCTCTATCCCATCTAACAGAGGAGGAAACTAAATGAACTACCTCACAGTCATTGAGTTGGTTGAGATTGCAGAGACGACGGGCCGGCGCATATCCGACATCGTACTGGAAGACCAGGCGTTAGCGTTGGAACGGTCGAAGGAAGATGTGTACAATGAAATGCGAGCGAGTTACCTTGTCATGGCAGAAGCGGCAGAAAAGGGCCTGCATTCCCTAGAACGCTCTGCCAGCGGTCTCACCGGAGGGGCGGCGAATAAAATGCGGCAGGCGGTGGAAACAAAATCAGTTTTCGCAGGAGAATTTCTCGGGCGGGTTTTAGCGAGAGCGCTCGCGGTAGCCGAGGTCAACGCCTGTATGGGGCGGATCGTTGCGGCTCCGACTGCGGGATCCTGCGGGATTTTACCAGCCACACTTCTTACATTAAAAGAAGAGAAAAATCTGACGGAAGAGCAAGTTGTCATGAGTCTTTTCACTGCGGCAGGAATTGGTATGGTGATCGCAAAAAGAGCAAGCATCTCCGGCGCCGAAGGCGGGTGCCAGGCGGAATGCGGAAGCGCGTCGGCAATGGCAGCATCCGCAATGGTCGAATTGATGGGCGGGACACCCGCAATGGCCGCTCAAGCTTGCGCCATTGCGATAAAAAATACTTTGGGGTTGGTATGTGATCCTGTAGCAGGTCTTGTGGAAGTTCCGTGCATCAAGAGAAATGCCGGAGGCGCTGCGAATGCCATCGTTGCAGCAGAATTGGCTCTCGCGGGGATCGAAAGCACGATTCCAGTCGATGAAGTGATCGTGGCGATGAAATCCATCGGCGATACGATGCCATCTTCATTGAAGGAAACGGCACTGGGAGGACTTGCGGCCACGCCGACAGCGAAAGGAATCACAAAAACACTATACAAACTATAAAGTTTTTGTGGTACAATCAGGACAAAAAGAAAGAGTGGCAACGCAAATTGGATAAGCTTCCCATCGGAAAAATGGCAAAACTGAACGGCATCTCGGAGCAAACTCTAAGATTGTACGATAAAATGGGACTCATCACGCCCTGCGAGGTGAATGAACAGACCGGGTACCGTTACTACGATATCAAGCAATGCGCCCAGCTGGATATGATCCAGTACATGAAAGCATTGGGCATGAATCTGGCGGAGATCCGCCGCCGGTTCGAAGAGAATGATATCCAAAAAATGCGTATCGTTCTGGAAAACCAGAAGCTCAATATCGAGCAAAAGATGAAAGAACTCGACTATGCGAAGAAAGCACTGGCTAGAGCGATCGAAAGCTATCAGCGTTATGAAGCTGCGCCGGACGGAAATCATGTGATCCTGGAATACCTTCAGAAGCGAAGGATCTTTCGTTTTGAAACGAGAGTCAACTGCTACAGCTACGGTATGGATACGTATGAGCATATTTTACGTTCATTGAAAAAGAACGCTGCACTGCAGAATCTTCCCATCAGCTATTTTTGCAACGTTGGTAGCATTATAAGAAAGAGACATGCAATCAGGAACGAACTTTGGGCAACCGAGGTTTTTCTTTTTGTCGACGAAGAATTTGTTTCGCCGGAAGGAATCGAAGAAATACCTGAAGGAGTCTACCTGTGCATGTATTGCGACAGCTTTCAGAAGGAGGAGGAATCCATCCGGAAGTTGTTTTCCTATATCAAAGAAAACGATTATGAAATCGTCGGCGATCTGTTCAGCGAGGTATTGATCGAATTTCCCACAGTTACGCATTACGAACGGAATGCCTTTATCAAGGTTCAGGTTCCGGTCAAACAAAAGAGCAAATAAAATCTTGACTTTATAATTGTTATATAGTTTACACTACATCTATATAAGGCACCCTTTGAATTTTTGCACAAAAGGAGTCATGGATGAGCATTGTGATTCGAATCGACAGAAGAGAACTGACAGCCAATTTTGAAGCCGTGCCTGATGAATGGGAGCGGTTGGGAGGGCGGGCCATCACATCGGACCTGATCAGCCGGGAGGTCGATGCCACCTGTGATCCATTGGGACCGGGAAACAAACTCGTGATCGCGCCGGGTCTATTGAGCGGTACGACAGCTCCTTGCAGCGGCAGGATCTCCGTCGGTGCAAAGAGTCCGCTGACCGGGGGAATCAAGGAAAGCAATGCGGGAGGTACCGCGGCCAGGGCAATGGCACGTCTGGGAATCAAAGCATTGGTGATCGAGAACGTTCCCGCCAAGAAGGAATTGCAGATCCTCTATGTTTGCAAAGATGGAGTCGGTTTTTATTCCGCGGCGGAAATTGCCGGGAAAGGGACCTACGAGTCGATGGCGGCGTTGCGGCAGCGCTTCGGAACAAAATGTGCGATCCTTTGCATAGGACAAGCCGGAGAACGACTGATGCACGCGGCATCCATCGCGATCAATACCACCGAAGGGTATCCCTC
>PHAE01000004.1 GCA_002840285.1 Firmicutes bacterium HGW-Firmicutes-11 | reverse complement strand
TGATCGCCGCTGTCAGGGTCGTCTTGCCATGGTCGATATGGCCGATCGTCCCGATGTTGACATGGGGCTTATTTCGTTCAAATTTAGCTTTTGCCATTGTGTGTTCCTCCTAAAAAATGCATTTATTAGTGGTGCTTTCCCGAAGGTTGCATTGTCGGGACTCGTCAGTCCCATGCATCTGTCGGAATAAGCTACTTGGGACACTCCAAACCAGTGCAATGTCACTGATGAAGAATGTCCCCCGTATTGGATGGAGCTGTTGAGCAGATTCGAACTGCCTACCTCATCCTTACCAAGGATGTGCTCTACCGACTGAGCTACAACAGCGTATGCAAAGGTGCATCGCACTTTTCACATTGTACTATACGCGTTTGGCACTGTCAACTTATTTCCTGTGCCACGTTATGGTCTGTTTTCATCTTGATTTTTCTAAAAAACCAGCCATTTTTCGCTTGGTCCTCTGGATGGCATTGTCGATGGATTTTGGCGATTTTTCAAGGATCTCGGCAATCTCGCGATAGGTTTTTCCTTGAAGATAATGGGTCCAAGCGCATTGCTCCAGGGAACTGAAGAAATCAGAACCGCTTCCTTCTAAAATGTCCATGGTCTCCTTTAGCAGGAGTTGTGCAACCGGATCCGAATCACTGCCGGTAGACAACGTTTCAGCCAACGTCACCGTCTTCGCTTCTCCGTCCATCGGTTTGCTTAAAGAAACCGATGTGTTCAATGGAGAATGCTTTCGGCGGGTCGCCTGCTTGATCGCAGTAATGATCTGCCGGTTGATGCAAAGCTCTGCAAACGTCCGGAAGGATGCTTGCCGGGAAGGGTCAAACCCTTTGATCGCCTTGAATATCCCGATCATGCCTTCTTGAACGATATCGTCCCGGTCAGCTCCCGCAATGAAGTAAAGATGGGCTTTGGTCTTCACCACTTCTTTATACTTCCGGATGAGATACTCCTCGGCCTCTTCGTTTCCCTCCCGGGCAAGAATCGCCAGCTGCTCTTCTATGAATTTTTCTTCCTGACGACCGTCGTTCAAACTCGTTTCCCCTTTTTCCTCTGCCGGTTGACTTCGTAAAGAAGAACGGCTGCTGCATTGGATGCATTGAGCGATGATATGTGGCCGCACATGGGGATCGAAACCACATAGTCGGCAGATTCCCGAATCAACCGTCCGACACCTTGTCCCTCGCCGCCGATGACAAGCGCGATCGGTCCGGAAAGATCTGCTTCATCATATGGAGTCCCTTCCATATCGCAGACAGCGATCCATAAGCCTTCCTTCTTCAGGTCGCGGATCGTGTTGACCAGATTGACCACCTTGGCCACCGGAACGTGTTCAATGGCTCCTGCGGAAGCTTTGGATACCGTTTCGGTGAGTCCTGCAGCCCTTCTTTTGGGGATGATGACACCATGGGCTCCGGCGCCGTCCACTGTGCGCAAGATGGCGCCCAAGTTGTGGGGATCCTCGATGCCGTCAAGTAAGACCAAAAACGGCGGTTCACCACGGGAGGCAGCCACTTCCAGTATGTCTTCGACTTCGCTATACCGATACTCTGTTGTCGTTGCCGCTACCCCTTGGTGATGCTCCCCTATCCTGTCAAGTGCCGCTTTGTCCACGTACTGGATCGGTATCCTGCGATCTCTGGCCATTGCCTCGATTTTTCTGATCGACCCCTCGGCACTTTTCAAGACGAGCAGTTTTTCGATTTCACGGCCGCTTTTCAAGGCCTCTAAAACGGTATTTCTTCCATATATAGTAGCACTCAACGATGGTTCCTCACTTTTCTCTTCTTTTATATTCTGTGAACCGGTAAGAAATGCCGGCTTCCTCGTATTGTTCACCTTCATTCACCAACTCCCAGTCTTGCTGTAAGTCCAGGTTGGGAAAGTGGCAATCAGCAACGCAGGTCTGGTCGATCTTTGTGATCAGGATCCGCTTGCAACAATCGAGCATTATGTTGTAAACGCTCTGCCCTCCAATGATGTAGATGTCTTCCTGGTCATACTGTTCCAGCTCTTTATACAGCTCTTCCATGGAGCGACAAACGGTGCAATCCGGCTGGAATTCCGGATCCCGGGACAGCACGATATTGGTTCTGCCCGGTAAAGGACGTTTTCCCGGAAGCGTGTCGAAGGTTGCCCGGCCCATCACGATGACCTTGCCCATCGTCATTTTTTTGAAGTATTTCAGATCTCCGGGGATCGCTGCAAGCAGGCAACCATCTTTTCCGATGCCCCATTTCTGATCAACCGCTACGATTGCATTCATTCTTTGACCACAGCCGATGCCCGGCCATCCTTTCTTCCGCTACACTGCAACGGGGATCTGTTTGATCTGAGGATTTGCTTCATAGGATTCGACGATCACATCTTCTACCGTGAAGCGATAAAAATCACGTACTTCAGGGTTCAAATGGACGGCCGGTGCAGGAAACGGAGGACGTTTCAGCATCTCTTCCACGATAGGTATGTGTCTGTCATAAATGTGGGCATCAGCGATCACATGTACCAGTTCTCCCGGCAGAAAGCCGCTGACCTGCGCCATCATCATCAGAAGGATCGAATACTGCACAACGTTCCAATTGTTGGCGACCAAAACATCCTGAGATCTCTGGTTCAAAATTGCATTCAGTCGATTGCCCGTCACATTGAATGTCATACTGTACGCACAAGGATACAGCGCCATTTCATGCAGATCGGAAAAATTGTAAAGATTGGTCATGATCCGCCGGCTGTAAGGATTGTGAGCCAGATCGTAAAGAACTCGATCCACCTGGTCCATCTCGCCTTCCTTGTATTTGTGTTTGAGTGAGAGCTGATAGCCATAGGCCTTTCCGATGGAACCCTCTTCATCTGCCCATGCATCCCATATGTGGCTGCAAAGGTCTTCGACGTTGTTGGACTTTTTCTGCCAGATCCAAAGCAGTTCGTCTGTGGCCGAACGGATCGCCGTTGGTCGGAGAGTGAGCGCAGGAAATTCGACCCCAAGGTCATACCGATTGACGACAGCAAAACTCTTTACTGTGTGGGCCGGCGAGCCATCGTCCCAACGGGCACGGACTGCCTGGCCTTCGGAAGAAACGCCGTTGTCTATGATGTCTCTGCACATGGAAATAAAGATTTCATCGGCTTTGCTCATTGGTACTCTCCCCCGTTTATATTAGAATACATATTTGATGATCAGCAACACCAGGGCGATGGCGGTGATCACGACCATGCCCTTTTCCCGGATAGACCAGCTTCGATTCGTTCCGGCTTCTTTTTCTTTTTTATATCTCTCATCCGCTTCCTTTGTCACTGCGCGGTTGGTCAGATAGTAATCTGCCAGCCGGTCCCGAAACAGATTCCTCACCGGTTTTTTTGCCATTTGCTCCTCCAGTCGATTGGATCGCCCGTGTTATGATTTCTTCCATCTGCTCCGTCTTGCCGGCTAAAAACAAATACCCGATCAATGCTTCGAAGGCGGTTGCCCACTTATATGTAACTGGATCTGCATTTTTAGCTTTGCTTATGCTCCGTTTGTTTCTCGCTCTTCTCACCAAAGACTGCTCTTCCTCCGGAAGGGAGGGAAGCAGTTCTCTGACCGCCGCCGCCTGGGCATCGGCTCTGACGTAAGCGACGGCAGCCCGGTGTAACCGGTTGGTGTCCGTCGTTCCGGACCGCAATAGATGCGCCCTCACATAGGCCTCATAGATGGCGTCTCCCATGTAGGCAAGCGTCGTTGTATTCATATAATAAAATCGATCGGTTTCCATAGGTTCCGTTTCTGCCATAGGGCATTTTCCGTCCTTCGTTGTTGAAAATTTTACCACAGGAACAAAGGAAAAGCAAACCGCTCCGGTAAATGAAACGATAGGGCGGAACCCATCCACCCTATCGTCGTGTCGTTGTAAATGAGAGTGTTTCCGGGTTTAGACGAATCCAAACAAGCCCGGCAACCACAAAGCTAGTCCTGGGACGTAAGTTGTGATCAAAAGCGTCGGGATCCAGGCGAAGGCAATGAACCACATCGTCGGTCCCATCATCTCGTTGATCGGTGCATTTCCGATCCGGGAACCCAGATAGAGGAAGGGTGCTGTCGGCGGAGTAACGCAGCCGAGTCCGAGGTTGACGCCCATGATGGCGGCAAAGTGGACTGGATTGATTCCCAATTGTACCGCGACCGGTAAGAGGATCGGTGTCGTCAGAAGGATGGCACTGGTGTCATCCATCAGCATTCCGATGATGATGAGGAACAGATTGACCATCATGACCAGCCAAAAAGTGCTTTCCGTGACCGATGTCATTGCATTCAGAATCATCTGGGGAACATTTTCCATGACATAAAGTCTGGACAGCATCATGACTGAAAACAGCATGATCATAACGACGCCGGCAGTAGTACTGGCGATGACGAGGCTATCCTTGAAGGTTCGCATCGTCAGCCCTTTGTAGAACCAGATGCCGACAGGAATGGTATAAATAACTGCAACTGCAGCAGCTTCTGTCGGGGTCAGGAATCCGCCGTAAATACCTCCCAAAATAATGATCGGAGCGATCATGGCAGGGACGGCCCGTGCGGTACGTTTTCCCAGTGTCTTCACGTAAACATCACGGGTCAGTTTGGGTGAGAGGCGGATCTCTTTGTTTTTCCGCAAGAGCCACCAGTTGGTAGTGCTCAATAAAATGACCAAAATGATACCGGGCAATACCGTTGCCAAGAAACAAGCCAGCACTGACTGTCCGCCGATAAATGCATACAGGATCATGTTCAAGCTTGGAGGGATCAGGAGCCCCAACAGGGATGCACTGGATATGAGAGCGGAGGATACCCCTCTAGGATATCCGGCGGCATACATCCGCGGCAGCATAATGGTGCCGATTGAGGAAAGGGTCGCAAAACCGCTTCCGGAAATCGCTCCAAACAGCGCGCAGGAGATGACCATGACCGCACCGAGTCCTCCCCGGATCCGGCCAACGAACATATCGACGAGGTTGATGAGACTTTCTCCTATCCCACTCTTTTCCATCAGATTTCCTGACAGAATGAACAAAGGGATCGCAACCAAAATGAGGGAGCTTACCTTGCTGAATCCATAAGGCAGTAGAAAGGTATAGTCGTATCCTCCCAAAAACACGATGGTCAGGGTCGACGCAAAGAAAGCAAAGGGGATCGGGACCCCTAGTAACAGCACTACGATCAGTACTGCAACAGCAATAATCACATCCATGCGTTATACCCCCTCTCCGCCGCTCGACACGTTGTCGATGGCGGCTGTTTTTGTTATATATTTTTTGACGAAGTCCTTGACCTCGTCATAGAGATAGACCAAATGATAGAAACTTGCGACCGTCAAGCCAAACAGAATAGAAGACTGGGCTACTGTGACAGGGATACGCCAGACCGGTGTCTTTGTCTGCATTTCCACTGTCCATCCGACCAGCTGCAAGGCCCAAAGAAGAAATATGATTCCAAGTGCAAGAGTAAGCGCGTTTCTAAGTATATTGATCAACGATTTTGCAAAACTTTCCGGCATCATGATGACGATGATATCCGCTGTGATATGGCTCTTTTCATAACTACCATAGGCTGCGCCGATCATGTACAGCCAAAAGGCAAAAATGATCAGTATTTCTTCATAACCGAGGAAGTTGAAATTCAACTCGCGCATGATAACGGAACCAAAGGTGATCACTGTCACCATGATAGAGGTCAGAATCAAACCGAATCGCAAAATTCTGGGCATTGCACGCCAGAATAGCGTGTTCTCGAGTTTGTTCACGGCTCTCCTCCTTTCTTTACGTTACAGAATCAAAGGGAAGGTATTGCCTTCCCTTTGATCCATTTATGAACTTTGGTTAGGTTCTCGGATTAAAGCTTTTCAACTTCGGCTCTCATACCGTCCATCAGTTCTTTGGTCAGCAGTTCTTCGAGTTTGGGCCATGTGGTTTCCCGGACGAAAGTCGCATATGCGTCTCTTTGTTCCTGGGTGAACTCAACAACTTCGACTCCATAGTCGTCTGCAAGTTTCTGCTTGTACACTTCTTCGTTCGCTTCTGCTTCGTCAAAGCTCTTCAAACTCTGCTCCTGGAAGACTGCGATCACTGTCGCTTGATCTTCTTCGGTGAGCTTTGCAAGGCTCTTGTTGCTCATGACATAGCTTGTTGCCTCTGCATGGATGTAGTTGACATACATGAAGTTGATGATCTCCCCGATCCAAGCATAGTTGATGTTCGGTGTTCCGCCGACCCAGCCGTCAACGACCTTGGTCTGGATGGCTGTGGGAACTTCAGCATAAGGAACGGTGATCGGGCTGAATCCCAAATCTTCCTGAGCAACACGGAAGGTGATCATCGCCGGGCTTCTGGTCTTAACGTTTTTGTTGGTTCCCGGAGTCATCATATCGGTTGGCTCTGTTACAAACGCCTGGCCGATAAAACCTTCAAGAACGATACCGAGAAATTTAACATCATTCGCTTCCGTCAGTTCACCCAAGACGCCAGATAGATAGGAATCCGGTGCAAACAGGATCTTGGCTTCATCAAAGCTTGTTGCATAGTAAGGAACATAGGCTGCGCCGAGTCTTGCGTCCAGAGCATCGGGAATTGTGATCTGTCCGATATCGATGGTTCCTCTGACGATTTCTTCGTAGACGGTTTCATAACCGCCCAACTGGCTGGCCGGGAAGTATTGTACTTCAACTCTTCCTTCTGTTCTCTCTTTGACCTTAGCTGCTGCTTCTTCGTTCAGTCCGGTAGCGATGTGCTCCAGTGGTGCGTCGGATGCCAATCTGAGTACGATTGTTTCTGTCGCTTCCCCTTCGCCTTCGCCTTCGGGTTCAGTCGTTCCACCGCCGCAACCTGCAAAGGTCGCCAGCACCAGCACGAACACCAAAAGCAAAGCAATGGTTTTGTTCCGAGTCATAGTTTCTCCTCCTTGATAAGCATGTGATAATTTGCTATATAAATCGCCGAAGCAATCTACCAAGTTTTATGCCCTTTATGATACACCCCCAGCCAGTATTATGCAATCTTTTTTTGCAATATTGAAATCATTCTGTGAACGGATTAACAAAAAAATTAAAGCAGTCGTAAAACTGCCCCATTCCTTCAAATTGCAATCGTTTGCGTAATTTTCACGCCCTTAAAATCGATCGCTGTCATTGAGAATTCGTCTCAAAAATCTCTCACTTTCCTTCGATTTTCCAACTTTTGAGACTGGTTTTGGCTCTTCGTCCGGTTGGTAATAACAGATCTCTGCATGGAACTCATTCTCGCTCGTTTGCAACAGTGCATAAGAGCCAGCTCGTCCACCCAGGGGCTGAGCAAGGCTTCCGGGGTTGAGAAGGTAAATGCCGCCAAGATCAAGAAAAACAGGCAGATGGGTGTGGCCATGCAGTGCCGCTTTGCAGCCGAGAGACGATGCCTTGTATAGAATGTTCTCCGGTCCGTGCTTCACTGCCTCCATGTGACCGTGGGAAAGATAGAGCGTACCGTATTCTGTATTCAGCAACCGGAACTCCTCCTGGGAATACCCGCCGTCTGCATTTCCCTTCAATGCGGTGACGGGGATGCCCAGGCGACTTTCCAGGCGCAGCCCGTCCCTCTGGCAGTCTCCCAGATGCAGTATCCTGTCTATCTGCTCCAGGGACCGGTAGACCTCCACTGCTTCTTCGATCCTACCGTGGGTGTCGCTGATCACAAGAAATTTCATGATGTATAGCTCCCCTTATCCCGGCTAGCGATAGAACTCCACTCTATTTTTTCCTTTTTCTTTTGCGCGATAGAGCGCAATGTCGCTTTCATCAAACAGTGTCTCGAAAGATGTCTCTTGGTCAGGAATGATGGAAACCCCGCCAATGCTAATGGTAAATGATATCTCTTCATTAATGTTTAATTGATTCTGTTCTGTTGCAAGTCGTAATCGGTCTGCAATTTCAACGGCAGGATTACAATCCGTTTCCGGCAACAAAATCAGAAATTCCTCTCCTCCATACCTCCCAAAAATATCGTAATTCCGCAGCTGTTCTTTTATCTTAAGCGCAAACTCTTTTAGTACGATATCACCGATCTGATGTCCATGGGTGTCATTGATCATTTTAAAATTGTCTATGTCCATCAATAGGAGTGAAACTGGCCGACCCTTTCTTGCGCACAGAGACAATGCGACATTTACGCTTTTTATGAAGCTTGCTCTGTTTAATATACCTGTCATTTGATCATAGGTTGCTTCAATGATCAATTTCATGTCTGCCTTTTCCTTTGCGAGGAGTATGAAGCCCATACTTCCGATCAGCATAACTGTATACAAGGACAGGAATGCCGCGACGTTAAAATAATTATCTGCCAACAACTTCATTGATTCGCCGAACTCAAAAACCGCCAAAGCCCTGACAAGAAACACCAACAGCGCCAATCCGTAAAGAACTGCAAAAACTCGCTTCAGAGCTGAAGCATTTCTCTCAGTCAGCAATTTTGCTATTGGGAATGACCACAATGTCACAGTGTAAATGGAAATCAACAGGACTCGTGAGCTTTCTACATTATAAGAAAAATAAATCAAGTTGAAAATGACGATAAACGAAACGACCAAGCCAATATAAATTCTTCTTATCGTGTGATTGTATCGTTCGATCAACGATAAAAAAGCAATGATGCTAAATGTCATACCAATGACGAGAAAATAATTTGCCAACAAAATTGAGAATAGATCATGAATGATCCCTCTGAACAGAATCAACACCCAGGCTGAACATTCAAGAACTTTGGAAGCCAAAAAAAGATTGATGCATGTTTCCCGCTGTTTCCCATACATGTAAGCAACGAAAAGCACCCCTGAAAGTAGTTGACCGACAGCAAGCAATACTATTATTGTTTTAATGTCAAGACTGTACAAATTTATACTCCCACTAATAAAGCAACTTGACTCCTTGTGGCGTATCCTCCAGTGTAATGCCTTTTTGTTTCAAAAGATCACGTATTTCATCCGCTCGTCGGAAATCCTTGTTCTGTCTGGCAAGCTGACGTTCTTCTACCAAAGCATTGATGGTTTCATCCACACCGTTCTCGGTTTGATCTTCCTGCAAGAGTCCCAATACGCCGGCCAGTTCTGAAAGTATGCTCAAGCAGCCGTCTGCAAAGGGTTTGGAGCATCCGGATCTCACCTTGGTGTTGATTTCCTTGATCAGCTCAAAGATGACGCTGATCCCATCTGCAGTATTCAGGTCATCTTCCATCGCCTCGATGAAGCGCTGCCGATAAACATCCAGGTTCGACAAGTTTTGTGTTTCTTCCTCGCTTACGGTCTCACCGCCTTTTTCCCGTAGATGAAGAAGGTTCGCCTTGGCGTTCTGCATTCTCATCAAGGCATTTTTCGACTGTTCCATCAATTCTTCGCTGAAGTTGATCGGGCTGCGATAATGTCCGGACAGCAAAAAGTAGCGGATGACTTCGCCTTCATAACGATCTAGGATGTCACGCACTGTGAAAAAGTTTCCCTTGGATTTTGACATCTTCTCATTATCGATGGTGATATAGCCGTTGTGCATCCAGTAGTTCGCAAATGGCTTTCCCGTTTTTGCTTCTGTCTGCGCGATCTCGTTCTCGTGGTGGGGAAATGCCAGATCCTGTCCGCCGGCGTGGATATCGATGGTCTCTCCTAAAAACTTGGTAGACATAACGGAGCACTCGATGTGCCATCCGGGACGACCCATTCCCCAGGGGGAACTCCATGCGATCTCGTCCTCTGACTTCCGCGCTTTCCAAAGAGCAAAATCAAGAGGATCTTCCTTTCTTTCCTCCACACCGACACGGGCTCCACTTTCCAGTTCTTCGATGTTCTGCCTGGAAAGTTTTCCATAATTATCGAAGGATCTGGCTCGAAAGTAAACATCACCATCCGACACGTAAGCAGCGCCCTTCTCGACCAGCGCTTGCACAAAGTCAATGATCTCGTCCATATTTTCTGTCACTTTTGGATGATTGGTCGCTTTTCTGACGTTCAGCGCCGCTGCATCCTGATAGTATTCTCTGATGTATTTTTCGCTCACTTCGCCGGCAGGGATGCCTTCTTCTTTGGCCTTGTTGATGATTTTATCATCGACATCAGTGAAGTTTTGCACGAAATTGACTGTATTGCCCCGGTATTCCAAATACCTGCGCAGCGTGTCGAACACCACAAATGGACGGGCATTCCCAATATGAAAAAAGTTGTATACCGTCGGTCCACAGACGTAGATTTTGATTTCGTTCTCGTCGATCGGCACAAACAATTCTTTTTGTCTTGTCAACGTGTTATAGATTTTCATCGCAATGTCCTTCCGATCCATTCAGTTTATTTTCCAGCGCAACGATACGCCTACGCAGACATTCCAGTTCCACCGCTACGGGATCCGGCAGATCGATCTGGTTCATGTCTTCCGCTTTCTGATTTCCGCGCTTTACTATTTTCCCCGGGATGCCCACTACTGTGCAGTTTTCCGGTATTTCTTCCAGCACAACAGATCCTGCACCGATTTTGGAGTTGCTGCCGACCTTGAATGGGCCGAGCACTTTTGCACCCGTGCTGATCACCACATTGTCTCCGATGGTAGGATGGCGTTTGCCGGTATCTTTTCCGGTGCCTCCCAAGGTGACCGCCTGATAAATGGTCACGTCATCACCGATCTCAGTGGTTTCTCCGATCACGACCGCCATACCGTGGTCGATCATGCAGCGCCTACCGATCACCGCTCCGGGATGGATCTCTATGCCGGTAAAAAACCGGCTGCATTGGGAGATCATCCTGGCAATCAGCTTGAAATTGTGTTTATAGAGCCAGTGCGCTGGTTTGTGGGAGATGAGCGCCCAGATCCCCGGATAACAAAGCAAGACCTCCAGCGCATTTCTTGCTGCCGGATCCTTTTCCACTACCGCTTTGATATCTTCACTGATGTCCCGGAAAAATCCCATGACCCTGCCTCATTCTCACCTTAAAAATAACATATGGCGAGTAATTCACTCGCCATAAGATTATACATTAATTATTCTTCCGATGCAAAGGTTTCATTTGTAACAACGCTTGAACTCCTATTTACATGTAAGGCATCGGATTTGTCGGAACGCCGTTGATTCTCACTTCGAAGTGAAGATGGTATCCGGTTGCCCGGCCGGTTGCTCCTACGGTTGCGATCTGGTCGCCCTTTCGAACCACAGTGCCAACACTCACTAAAATCTTGTCACAGTGGGCATACCAAGTTTCTACGCCTTTACCGTGAGATACTTTCACAAGATTCCCGTAGGTTCCCTGATAAGCTGCAAAGGTGATCACCCCATCGTCAACCACATAGATCGGTGTTCCTTTGGGATTCCGAAAGTCAACACCAGTATGCCTGCCGCCGCCTCGGGATCCGTATGGAGAAGATATCTCAAGGTGTCCCATCGGGCTGACAAAAGACCCTGTGCCGACCAATGTCGACAGGGATTTTGTCCCTTTGAGCATAACTTGGACTTTAGGCTCTGCCACGATCTGCGATTCCAGTTCCGTCGATGCGACAACGATGCCATTTTCACGCACGACCTCGGTAACGACCTGTCGCTGCCCGTAGGTGCCTTCCGTCTTTACCTTGACTTCGCCTTTGTATAGCGTGCTGGTTTCCTCATAGGATACCGGATATTCGATCCTCTCCAATGCGGCGACCCGCTCGGTCAAGCGAAGATGAAGATAAGGCTTGATTTCGTAAAGGTTGATGGTTTCCCCGATCTTCAAGCGATCCGGGTCAATCGCAGGGTTGGCTGCTGTCAATTCGTCGATGCCCATCCCGCTCATAGAAGAAATGTCCCAAAGAGTATCTCCGGATGCCACAGTATAAGTTTTCGGCTCCTGTGTTCCTGTCACGATCAATGTGATCGCCTGATCCACAGGAAGAACTTCTGTCGTCAGTTCCGTCGTTTCGACGATGTTCACCGATTCGTTGTGGTCAAAAGCGATCAGTTGGGAATCCTTTGACTTATAATGATCGACAACGCCTGTCAGTACCGCCTGAGCGTCGCCTCTCGTTTCAAGTGCAACGATCTGCTTGCCGTCGACCTCGATGGCATAACGCACGGGAACCTCGGGAACCGAAGCCAATTCGACGTTCGCAGCGGTAACATCCTTGCCACCGCCGGACATAACGACGACACCAATCAAAACAGCAATAGCGATCGCAACCGCTGTGCCTTGGAATTTTCTTTGACGAATCAGATTTTTCATTGGACCGAAGCTGGAAAAAAGATCTGTTATCCGTGTGCTTATTTTCATACTCACCTCGTAACATTAATAGAAAACATAACGTTATGTTACAGTAATGTTACAACATTGTCAATACAAATGCGGCACTCTTTCTTTATTCCTCTTCTGAAACTGATACTTTTTTCATGACCTGAGGTTCATTTGGTTTGTCCCGGTGGTCTCTCTTCGTTGCAACGATGCGGTCCGCCACTTCCATTCCTTCAAAAATTTTACCAAAAGCAGCATACTGGCCATCCAGGTGAGGGGATTTCTCTACCATGATAAAAAATTGGGAACCGGCTGAGTTGGGATCCATTGCCCTCGCCATTGAAAGAACGCCTCGATCATGAGCCAGCAGGTTTTTGACCCCGTTCCCGGTGAACTCGCCCTTGATCGTATGACCGGGCCCGCCGGTTCCCGTTCCCAACGGACACCCACCTTGAATCATAAATCCGGGTATGATTCGATGGAATCCCAAACCGTTGTAAAATCCCTTTTCCACCAACTCAACAAAATTCGCCACCGTGATCGGGGCGATATCGGCATAGAGCTCAGCTTTCATTATGCCGCCGTCTTCCATTTCGATCGTAAGTATTTTTTTCATTTCGTTCTCCTTTTACCTATAATTTCATCACCGGGTCTTGAACACCTGGTGGGTAGGAAACGTGCCGGTGCGCTTCATTTCTATCACGTCCCACAATTCATCCAAAAGATAGGGCGGATACGTGTGAGGAAGCGCTTTGATTTCTTCCCGGGACAGAAAAGCTACATCTCGCAGCACCTGATCGTCGCTGCCAAACTCAGGGTCTTCTCCCAGTTTCAGCTCGCCGCCGACGCATTCTGCAAAGTAATAGACGTTGAATCGTTGCCCCCGCGTCGAAACTTCTTCCACATGCCAGATCAAATCACCAATGGTCACGATCAGACCGGTCTCCTCCAGCACTTCTCTTGCCGCCGCCTCCTTTGAATTTTCGCCCGGATCGACGCTGCCTCCCGGCGGCAGCCAGATGTCTCTGTCTTCATGGTGCTGACAGACCATTAAAATTCGATTTGCTTCATCGGGTACAATGACTCGTACTCCTGCTAACCACATGGCATGCTCCTTATCGATCGTCTATCGGATCGTAAATGCTCCGGCTATCCCGGCCAGTATCGTAAGTGTGATGGGGTGTATTTTCCTTACCAACGCCAACACCATCACTGCAAGACATATGAGGATCGCCAGCGGAACCGGCTGCGATCCGATCACAAGGGTCCCTTGCCCAAGAAATACGGCGGCTGCGCCGAGCAAACCCAATGTTGCCGGTCGGATCCCCTGAAGAATGCCGACAAGGGCTCTGCTTTCTTTGAACCGCGTGATGAAATGGGATACCAGAAGAACCAGTAAAATGGATGGCAACACCGAGCCAAACGTTGCTACGACTGCACCGGGAAACCCCGCAAATCGGTATCCAACATAGGTGGCAGCATTGATGGCAATGGGGCCTGGTGTGATCTGAGACAAAGCAACAAGCCTTGCAAATTCTGCGGCACTCATCAACCCAAGTTCACGGATCCCTTGGTAGATCAAAGGCAGCATCGCATACCCGCCGCCAAAACCAAACAAGCTGACTTGAAAGAACAGGAGGAACAAACCAAGCAAACTCGTCATTGCTTCTCTCTCCCCTCTTTTCGTTTCGCCCACATAAGCTCGAAGTATCCGATAATGCCGCCAAAGACAATTGCTATGACGGCGTTTATGTTGAGAAATACGATCAACAGAAAAGATACTATGGCAATCAAAACACCAATTCTCTTCTTTAATATACCGCGTCCCATCTGGTACATCGTCACCAAGATGAGACCAACGGAAGCCGCTTTGATTCCTTCTAAGGCACCAAGTACATATACGTTATTATCGATCTGTCCGAGCACGAGGAGGACGAGTAAAATCGATACAAATGCAGGAAATACAACTCCCAGGCAGGCAGCAAGAGCTCCTGTCCAGCCCTTGACCTTGTTGCCGATCAAAATTCCTATATTCACAGCAAACGCACCGGGTAAGGTCTGACAAATCGCGATCGAGTCGGCGATCTCATCTTCCGTGACCCATCCACGGGTCAACACGGTCTCCCGGCGGATCGCCGGGATCATAGCATATCCTCCGCCGAAGGTGAACGTTCCTATTTTCAAAAATGTTAAAAAGAGCTGAAAGATCGGTTTCATCGGATCTCGTTGACCAGAGCAATGAGTTCGGCGACCGCCTGATCTGCCGTTCTGTCCTCTGATTTCTCCCAGTTACGATGTTTGAACTCGACGATCCCATTCGCCGCCTGCTTCCCTACGGTGACTCTAACAGGTATTCCGATCAAGTCGGCATCTTTGAATTTGACTCCGGGACGCTCGTCCCGGTCGTCAAGCAGAACTTCAATGCCGGCAGATTTGAGGCCTTGGTAGATCGTTTCTGCAAGGCCAACTTGGACCGGATCACTGGTGTTTACGATCGTAACGATCCCGTGATAAGGAGCGACTGCCATCGGCCAACGAATGCCATCCTTGTCATTGTGCTGTTCGACGATCGCTGCCAGTGTTCTTGTGACTCCGATTCCGTAGCATCCCATTATGATGGGATGCTCCAGCATTTTCTCATCTTTGTAATATGCGTGCATCGACTCGCTGTACTTGGTACCCAGTTTAAAGACTTGACCGACTTCGATTCCTCTGGCGATCTTGACCGGCTCACAGCAAACCGGGCAGGGATCTCCTGCCTTGATTTGTTTCAGGTCAGTGACGATGTCCGCAGTGTAGTCCCGCTGGTAATTGACGTTTACCATATGATGATCGACGCGGCAGGCGCCGGCGCAGAGATTTCTCGCGCCGACCAACTCGCTGTCAACCAAAATCTTACAGTCATGCAGACCCACCGGACCGGTAAATCCCCCGACCGCTCCAGTTTCATTGCCCATCTCTTCTTCATCTGCAAATTCAATGGCGTGTTCCGGTATGTTCAGGGCATTGACCAGTTTTGTCATGTTCAGTTCCCGGTCCCCCCGAAGGAAGGCCGCGACATACTTGTACTCGACATCATGCACTTTGAACAGTAACGCTTTGATCGTCTTTGTCTCAGGGATCTTTAAATATGACGCAACATCTGCGATCGTTTTTGTTCCCGGGGTGAAGACCGTTTCGATCGCTTCCATTGGTTCACTGCTTTCGGGGTCATCCACGCAGGACGCCCGCTCAGAGGTCGCAGCCATATCACAGCCATCGCAGTAAACGATCTCGCTTTCGCCATATTCTGACAGTGCGCAAAACTCATGGGAACCACTTCCCCCGATGGCGCCGGTATCCGCTTCCACAGCCCGGAATTTCAAACCGCATCGTTCAAAGACCCGAACATAAGCATCGTACATTTCCTGATAGCTTTGGTCCAATCCCTCCCAATCACGGTCAAAGGAATATGCATCTTTCATTATAAATTCCCGGCTTCGCATCAATCCGAACCGCGGTCTTTTTTCGTCCCGGTATTTTGTCTGTATCTGGTAAAGATTCAAAGGGAGTTGACGATAGGAGTCCACTTCGTTTCTCACGATGTCGGTGAATATCTCTTCGTGGGTCGGTCCCAGACAAAAATCGCGATCATTTCTGTCCTTCAACCGCCACATTTCCGGACCATAGGCATACCAGCGTCCCGATTCCTGCCAGAGTTCTGCCGGCTGGATCGCCGACATCAATATCTCCTGGGCGCCTCTGGAATCCATTTCCTCACGGACTATGGTCTCGATTTTATTCAATACTCTGCGGCCCAACGGCATGAATCCGTAAACACCGGAAACCAGTTTTCGTATCATTCCAGCCCGCAAAAGCCAGATATGGCTGGGGATCTCTGCTTCCGACGGAACTTCTCTCAGGGTTTTCAGATACATCTTTGACATTCTCATAAGTATAACGTTCCTCCTCGGTTCTATTTTGATGACTTGCTTCGTGACAACATCGCCGTCGCCGAAGCTGCCAATCCTTCTCGTCTTCCACAGAATCCCAATCCTTCCGTGGTCGTTCCTTTGATGTTGATTCGTTCCGCCGGGATTCCCAGGGTTTTGCCCAGAGTTGTTCGAATTTCAGCAGCATAGGGAGCAATTTTAGGTTGTTCGCCAATCAATGTCGCATCTATGTTTTCAACGAGGAACCCTTTAGACAAAAGTAGTTCTCGTACCCGGCCAAGCAAAACTAAACTGGAGCATCCCTTGTATTTGACTTCTGAATCCGGAAAATGTGTACCAATATCTCCCAGCCCCGCAGCTCCAAGCAAGGCATCCATGATCGCATGAGTCAGTACATCGGCGTCGGAGTGCCCAAGAAGACCCTGTTCCGAAAACACGGAAACGCCGCCAAGAACCAACGGACGATCTTTCGTGAACCGATGGACATCATACCCGCTGCCGCTCCTCCATTCGAAGGTTTCTGTCTGTGGCAGATCCTCTCTCGTCGTGATTTTGATATTATCATAGGATCCAGGGACAAGACAAACTTTTTTCCCAATAAATTCTACCAATGCCGCATCATCGGTAGAGAGACGTTTTTCGCTTCTCGCTTTTTCATGTGCTTCAAGAAGCAATTCCCGTTGAAATCCCTGAGGCGTCTGTACCGCAAAGAGTGTGTTCCGGTCCAGCGTTTCTAAAAAAACTTTTCCGTCGCTTCGTTTGATCGTGTCTTTCACCGGCACGCCCAAAGCTGCCGCTTGGTGTTCCACGGCCGCTGCTGTCAGTCGGCTGATCTCGTCTGCAGAGACAAACGGTCGCGCGCCATCGTGCACCAACACATAATCGTCCGGCCAGCGGTCGATCAAACGTTGCATCGTTTGTAATGCGTTGTACACCGAGTCCTGACGCTCTTTTCCTCCGGTAATGACCGCCCGGAGTTTGGCCGGACGGAGTTTTTTCACAAGTTCCTGTCGACAGAACTCCATATCTTCGCTTCTTACGACAAGAAAAATATCGTCGATGAAGGGATGCGTTCCAAAGACCTGCAATGTCTTTGCAAGCACCATATCATCTCCGATGGTAAGATACTGCTTTGAAATGCCGCTGCCCATCCTTGTTCCGGAACCGGCAGCGGCAATGATGACGGCGATGCGTTTTTCTTGATACATCTTTCGATCCTTTTGCTTTATTTTTTTGGTTTTGCGAAGATCATGCGCCCTGCAGCAGTTTGCAGCACGCTGGTCACGATCACCTCGATCGTCTCTCCGATGTGCTTGCGCGATTCTTCCACAACGATCATCGTGCCATCATCCAGATAGGCGACGGCTTGATTGTTTTCCTTGCCTTCCTTCACCAGGAAAAGCTGCATATCCTCCCCCGGCAAGACGACCGGTTTCAGCGTATTGGCCAACTCGTTGATGTTGAGGACTTCGACGCCTTTGATCATTGCAACCTTGTTCAGATTGAAATCGTTGGTCACGACTTTTCCGTTCATGATCTGTGCAAGTTTCAGAAGTTTGACATCCACTTCCGGGATCTCTTCGAGCATTTTTTCCCCGTCGGTATTGTAGATCTCAATGCCGTACTCGGTCTGGATCCGTTTCAAAACATCAAGTCCTCTGCGACCCCGATTCCGTTTCAGACTGTCAGACGAATCTGCAATGTGCCGAAGTTCAACCAATACAAACTCCGGAATCACGACCGTGCCTTCTATAAATCCGGTCTTCATGATGTCAGCGATCCGGCCATCGATGATGACGCTGGTATCCAGGATCTTCGGTGTTGCTTCACTGCCTTTTCCCTTGACTTTGCCGGTGGCCGTTGTCTTTCTTGTAGCTGCTATCGTAGCAAGTATATCTTTGCCACGCCGCGTTGCAACAAAAACCCCGATGTATCCCAACAGTAGATACGTCATCAGAGAAAGAACCGTCCCTACAAAAGGCAGCTCGATGGTCATGTAAATCTGGCTGATCAGATAAGCAACAAAAAGCCCGATGACAAGTCCAAAAATCCCGGGAATGAATTCCTGGGAAGGTACCTTCTGAAGGTCCGATTCGATATCTTTTGCAACTTTTTGGCTTTGTCTCCCGATGGATGGTGCGATAATAAAAAATAATAGTGCGAAGGAAAGAGCAAAAACGATGCTCAGTATGTCTTTTTGGGTCTCTGTCAGAATCAAGGTTTCCCCAAGATTCGTAACGATCATCAACCCGTGGAATAAATAGGAAACACCAAATCCAAGGAGCCCGCCGCACAGCGTGATCACGCCGCGTATCAATTTTCGTATCATATGTGTATCACCCCCTTTCTTTTAGATTAGTTCATCGATCATGCGCTCTGCCGTTTCCCGCGGGTAGTCCCCGATCAGTATCATCTCGCTGATCAGGATCTGTTTCGCGTTTGACAACATTTTTTTCTCTCCCGTGGACAGGCGCTTCACACGGTCGGTTCGGGTGAGGTTGCGTACGACTTCAGCGACTTCCCGGATGTCGCCGCTCTTGAGCTTTTCCATGTTTTCTCTGTAGCGTCGATTCCAGTTCCCTGACATTTCCGAAGATCCCGAACTTAAAAAATCAAACACTTCATCTAATTCTTTCTGTGAGACGATGCCTCTGACACCAATATCGTCCGAACTGTTCACGGGAATCATGATCTTCATGTCGCCGCAAGGAACGCGCAAAATATAATACTCCCTGGTCTCGCCAAGGATTTTTTTGCGTTCGATCTCTTCGATGATTCCCGCGCCGTGCATCGGATATACGATCTTGTCGCCAATAGTAAATGTCATACTTGCCTCCACTTTATTACAGTATAACGAATACTGAAAGAGGTGTCAAGAAAACAATTTTATAGTCTATCACATGAGTATAGTTGTGTCAATACTTAAATATAATGAGTTGAAACGTCCACGTTTGAAGGCTTCTCGCATGCTCAAACGTTTACGCTACTTGCCTTTTTTCGGGAAGAATGGTATCTTAATACCTATACGAAGAACACAAAATGAGTCACGGCTCTTGACAGGAGGTATGTATATGAAGGAATTGATTGGCGCATGCATGATCGGGCAGTCCGGCGGGCCGACTTCCGTTATCAATGCCAGTGCATTGGGGTGCATCGAGGCTGCAATGCAGTCTCCTCTGATCACGAAAGTATATGGTGCTGCTCACGGCATCAAAGGAGTTCTGAACGACAAGATCTACGATCTGACCCTGGAGGATCCGGAAGAATTGGCACTGATGCGGTATACTCCGGCTTCCGTACTGGGTACTTGCCGGTATAAGTTGGCGGATTGGACCAAGGACGATACCGATTATAAGCGGATCCTGGAAATTTTTAGAGCATACGACGTTCGCTATTTCTTTTATAATGGCGGCAATGACTCTATGGACACCTGCAATAAGATCAGCAACTATATGGCCTCCCAAAACTACGAATGCAGAATCATGGGCATCCCCAAAACGATCGACAATGATCTGGCGATGACCGACCACTGTCCAGGTTATGGAAGCGCCGCAAAGTACGTTGCCACCACCTGCATGGAAGTGTGTCGTGACGCAAAGGTGTACGACACAGGATCGATCACCGTCATTGAGGTCATGGGACGTAACGCAGGATGGCTGACTGCATCCGCCGCCCTTGCCGGCAACGGCACCTTCGGCCCGGACTTGATCTATCTTCCGGAAGTACCGTTTGAACTGGATCAGTTCGTTGCTGATGTGACGAAAGTGTACGAATCTTCCGGAGATGCGTTGGTGGTCGTTTCCGAGGGAATCAAGGACAAGAATGGGGTTCTCGTCTCTTCCTATTTTTCTGAAACAAGCAAAGACAAAGACGCCTTTGGGCATTCCCAGATGGGAGGACTGGCTTCCAGTCTTGCCAACTTCGCTAAAGCCAAACTCAATGCGAAGGTGAGAGGGATCGAATTCAGCTTATTGCAGCGTTGTGCTGCGCACTTGGCGTCCTCCACCGATGTCGAAGAAGCGTATCTGGCAGGTTGGACGGCCTTTGAGGCAGCAGCTTCGGGAATCACGGACAAGATGGTCGCGTTTCAGCGGGAAGCAGGCAAAGAGTATCGCTGTTCCACAATTTTGGTCGACCTTTCCAGTGTTGCCAATCTGGAGAAGGCAGTACCAAGAGAGTGGATCAACGAAGCCGGCAATGGCATGCTTCAACCATTTATCGATTACGCACTGCCCTTGATCCAGGGCGAAGTCGATCGGCCTATGGTCGATGGGCTACCTCGCTTTGCTAAATTGAAACGAGTACTGACCAGAAGCGAATAGGATAACAAAAGGGCTGACACCATAAAGTGTCAGCCCTTTTACTCATTTCATATCTGTTTCATTTCATCGATCGCTTCCCGCAAGCTCTGAACGCCGATCAGCCGTAAACCGGCAGGCAACTCATTGAGGCGGTCTGCGTTCTTTTTTGGAAGCAGGATTCTGGAAAATCCCATACGTGCCGCTTCCCGAACTATTTTTTCGGCATTCTGCACAGGGCGAAGGTGTCCTGTCAATCCGATCTCGCCGATTGCCAGGGTATGCCGGTCTCCCGGGATCCTGCGAAACGACGATGTGATCGCCAAAGCGACAGCAAGGTCGGTCGATGTACCTTCCGGCTTCAATCCTCCGACAACATTGACATAGACATCCTGATCCGTCAGGGAGATCCCGGCTTTTCGGTCCAGGACCGCCAGGATCATGTTGAGTCTGGACAGTTCAACACCCAGCGCAGTTCTTCTTGGGAATCCCATGCCGGTAGGTGATGTCAGGGACTGCACCTCAAGCAGGAGCGGTCGGGTGCCTTCGTAGATGGCAGAGGCGACATAACCTTCTGCCCCATCTTCCATGCCTTCTAGAAAACTTTCGGACAGATTTTCGATCTGAGACAGCCCGCTTTCTCCCATGGAGAAAGCGCCGATCTCGCTAGTAGTTCCAAACCTGTTTTTGTAAGCCCTCAGGATCCGTAGGTCTTGATTTCTTTCTCCATAAAAATTCAGGACACAGTCGACCAAGTGTTCGATGATTTTGGGTCCGGCAAGATCTCCGCTTTTCGTCACATGGGCAACGATGAACACGGGAATGTCCTTGCCTTTGCCGATCCGCATCAGTTCATTGGCGCAGGCGCGCACCTGGGATACACTACCGGGGGCGGATTCCAGTTCCTCAGAATACATCGTCTGAATGGAATCGATGATCAGAAGAGAAGGATTCATCGCTTCCGTGACCGCGGTGATCGTTTCGATATTTGTCTCTGCCAAAAGAAACAGTCGGTCCAATCCGACCTGGCAAACCCGGTCCGTCCTAAGCTTGATCTGCTCTTCCGATTCTTCACCGGTCACGTAGAGGACCGGCCCGATGCGGCTGGCGATCTCCGCCGCTGCCTGGACGATCAGTGTCGACTTGCCGATTCCCGGCTCGCCGGAGATCAAAGTCAGCGAGCCTCGGACAAGACCACCTCCCAACACCCGGTTGAATTCACTGATCCCGGTGTCGATCCTGGATTTCTCGTTGGATATCAATCCGGAGAGTGGTGTTGGGCTCGGCACGCCGATTCGTTCGGTTCGTCTACGCTTGTCATCAGAAGCAACATCATTGAGCTTTTCTTCCACCATGGAGTTCCAAGCGCCGCAGATGCATTGTCCGGCCCATTTTGGACTTTCGCTCCCACACTCCTGACAGACAAAAACAGACTTTCCCTTTTTACTCATTCTTATTCTTCGTCTTTTTTAGCGTCGGCTATAATTTTTTCCGCAAGGTGTGCGGGTACTTCCTCATAGCGTTCGAAAGCCATCGTGAAGCTGCCTCTTGCCTGCGTCATGGAGCGAAGCGTAATGGCGTATTTGAACATCTCTGCCTGGGGTGCTTCGGCTACCACCAGCTGACCACCACCGGTTTGCGGCTCCATCCCGAGGATCTTGCCGCGACGTTTGTTCATGTCGCCCATGACATCTCCCATGTATTCGTCGGGAACTAAAATCTTGACGTGCATCACCGGCTCAAGAAGTATCGGCTTCGCTTCTGCGATGCCCTTTTTGAACGCCAGGGTCGCAGCGATCTTGAATGCCATTTCGTTTGAGTCTACATCGTGATAAGAACCGTCGTACAAAACCGCCTTGACGTTGACGACGGGGAAGCCTGCCAAAGGACCTTTGTCGAGGCTCTCCCGCAAGCCTTTTTCCACAGCCGGGACGTAGTTCTTGGGAACCGATCCGCCAAAGAGTTCTTCCGCAAACTCAAAGACTTCCGTGGACGGGGAAAAGCGGATGTGAACGTCGCCGTACTGCCCGGCTCCGCCGGATTGCTTTTTGTGTTTTCCTTGTACATCGGACTTTCCTTTGATGGTTTCCCGATAAGGGATTTTCTGATCCACAAGCTCTACCTGAACGCCATAGCGGTCTCTCAGTTTTGCTGTGATGATCCCGATCTGGATCTCGCCCTGACCGCCGATCAATGTCTGATGTGTTTCTGCATTTCTAACCACGCAGAACGAGGGATCTTCTTCCATCAATTTGTGCAAGCCGTTGTTGATTTTCTCTTCATCGCCTTTTGCTTTGGGCTCAACTGCCATGTATAGCGACGGCTCCGGAAATGCAACCCTTGGGTAGGAAATGTAATTTGCCTTGTCACACAACGTATCTCCGGTTTGCGTGTGCTGCAGTTTGGATGCGGCTAAGATATCTCCCGCTACTGCGAAAGGGGCTTCTCCCTGGGTCTTGCCCCGAAGGAAAAAGATCGATCCCATTTTTTCCGGCTTTTCCATTCTGGCATTATACAATTCCATACCAGTTGTGATCTTGCCGGAAATGACTTTCATCACTGAGATCTTTCCCACGAAGGGATCGGCAATGGTTTTGAATACGAATGCAGATGCCGGGCCGGAAGGATCGCATTTTCTTGACGTTTCTTCGCCTTTTCCATCGACTCCGATGTAATCGGAATGCATCGACGGATCCGGAGCATATTTGATCAATATGTCCATAAATTCCTTGATGCCTTTGCCGTCCATCGCACATCCGACCATCAACGGAACAATGGAACGAGATGCGATTCCTTTGAGCAGGCCGAGATTGAATTCTTCGTCAGTAAAGGTTTCCCCATTGAAGTATTTCTCAAGTAGTGCTTCGTCGCTTTCCGCGACCGCTTCGTTCAACGCCTCTCTCACTTCACCCTGTATCGGCTCGGAAAGAGGAACCACGGTGGACCCGAATTTGGCCTGCACATCGGCAATGACCTGATCCACGTCGACGTTTTCTTTGTCTGTTTTGCTGATGAAAACGAAGGTGGGGAGATTGTATTCCTTGCAGGAATTCCACGCTTTTTCTGTTCCGACCTGAATCCCGGAAGAAGCGTCCACGAGAATCACAGCAGCTTCGCTGGCACGAAGTGCCGAGTTGACTTCACCGATAAAATCAAAATATCCCGGTGTGTCTATGAAGTTGATCTTGACCTTGTTGTATTCGACAGGAACTACGGAAGCGCTGATGGAATACCCTTTGTCGATCTCCATCTTGTCGTTGTCCGAGACGGTATTTCCATCTTCAACCCGCCCGATCCGGTTGATTACACCGGTAGCGAAGAGCGCAGCTTCCAACAAAGTTGTTTTTCCGCTCCCTCCGTGTCCGACAAGCGCGACGTTCCTGATTTTGTCAATCGTGTAGCCTTTCATCGATTGCTTCCTCCTAATTTTCTTTTTATAACGATGACTGGATCGTTACCACAGCATTAAAATTATATCATTCTCACTGGGAAAAGGCAAAATAATTTTAGCAGTCCACGTCATTTCCGATGGCTTTGATGAATGGCAATCTAGACGCGATCACGGTGAAAAGAAAGGCGAAAAACAGGCGGCCTGCTGAGATCATGATCAGATCTGCGCCGGCTGCGACCCAGATTGCCGTACTTTCGATAATGGCATGGCAAATGAAAAAGAATATGGCCATCAGCACCAGGTCCCGTTTTGGTATGGGATTGACGCGATTCATTTCCAGAAGAGTGCCCGCCCCATAGCTGACTCCCATGATCGTCGTGACCAGCAGGGGGAGGATCGACAAAGGCGTCATCCCCAAAAGCCGGGAGACGCCGGCGAGCTTCGCCGCTAAAATCTTCATCACTTGATAGACAGTCAAGATCTCGATCACGATCATCAGAGGAACGATGACCTTGAGCACGTTCAGGATCATTTGAAACGATCCTGTGAGGATCTCCAATGCTATGATTTCAAAGGATGCGCTCATAGATAGATCCCTCCGATCCTTGCTGTGACGAAGCCGATGAAGATCGCTGCAAAAAACCGATACAGGATCAGCTTCCCCCCCGGAAGACCGATCCTCTGGCACAAAGCAAATTCCACTGGAATAGAATGAAACACCAGGCAAATCATTGCAATGGTAGTGATTTGTGCCGTTGTGAAGTCGAACTGGACGGCAGTGGCAATCGATCCGTACTCATCGGTAAAGACACCGGCAAGCAAAGGCATGACCGCTTCACCGGGAAGAAGAAAGAACCCCATGGCAGGGCGAAACAATCGCTCCAGAAAAGGCATCACAGGAGAGTATTTCAGCAAGACCACGACCGCATAAACGGGCAAAACCACCTTCATCAAGGTGGCGGTGATTTTGAACCCATGGAAAAATCCGTCCCGTATGGTACGTGGCAATCGATTCATAAGATTCCCCGTTTCAAAACGTTTTAGAATTCGGCACTTTTCGGTGTGCGTGGGAAGGGCAGGACATCGCGGATATTGCTCATACCGGTGATGTACATGATGATACGTTCAAAGCCCAGTCCAAATCCGGAATGTTTGACACCACCATATTTTCGAAGATCCAGATACCACCAGTAGTCCGCTTCCTCAAGACCCATCGCCTTGATTTTTTCGAGAAGCACGTCGTACCGCTCTTCTCTCTGGCTTCCGCCGATGATCTCTCCCACACCGGGAACCAAAAGATCCATGGCAGCCACTGTCTTTCCGTCTTCATTCAGGCGCATATAGAAGGCTTTGATGTCCTTGGGATAGTCGGTAACAAAGACCGGACGCTGAAAGATTTGTTCCGTCAGATACCTTTCATGCTCGGTCTGAAGGTCGATGCCCCATGCCACAGGGTACTGGAACTCTTTCCCTGACGCCAGAAGCATCTCGACTGCCTCAGTGTATGTCACTCTTGCAAAGTCCGCGTTTGCGATACTTTCCAATCGAGCCGACAATCCTTTGTCGATAAACTCGTTAAAGAAAGCCATCTCATCAGGAGCATGCTCTAAAGCATAACGAATCAGATACTTGATCAGATCCTCGGCAAGCTGCATGTTGTCTGCCAGTTCAGCAAACGCGCATTCCGGTTCGATCATCCAAAATTCCGACGCATGACGGGCAGTATTTGAATTTTCGGCGCGGAAGGTCGGTCCAAACGTATAGATATTACGAAACGCAAGGGCAAAGGCTTCCCCTTCCAGCTGGCCGCTGACAGTCAAACTTGTTTCCTTGCCGAAAAAGTCCTGCCGGAAGTCCACAGACCCATCTTGATTCCTTGGAGGGTCGGCAACATCCACCGTTGTGACTCGAAACATTTCTCCGGCTCCTTCGGCATCGCTTCCGGTGATGATCGGCGCATGGACATAGACAAACCCACGCTCCTGGAAGAAGCGGTGAAGTGCAAAGGCCAAGATCGAACGTACGCGGAAAACGGCAGAAAAAGTGTTGCTCCGCGGCCTGAGATGGGCAATTTCTCTTAGGAATTCCAGACTGTGACGCTTCTTTTGCAGCGGGTAGTCGCTGTCGGACGTTGCCAGGATCTGAATCTCGGTCGCCTTGATTTCAAAGGACTGTTTTGCTTCCGGGGTGTGAGCTACGAGCCCTTTCACCGCGATGCCCGAGGCAATGGCCAGCTTTGCGATCTCACCATAATTCGAGATACTGTCCTGTTCATAGACCACCTGCACCGACTTGAAGCTGGTGCCGTCATTCAGCTCGATGAACCCGAAACGATTGGAGCTCCGGTTGGTTCTGACCCATCCGGTAAGCGAAATTTCATGCCCATCCAGTTGGGGATACTCTTCCTGAAGTTGCTTGATCAAAGTTTCTTTCATGCGTATGCCTCGATTTATAAAGGTTTCATCGTTGGGAACAGTATGATGTCCCGGATCGATGGAGAGTTTGTGAGAAGTATGATCACACGATCGATTCCGATGCCCAAACCACCAGTAGGCGGCAATCCAACCTCCAGAGCATTGACAAAATCTTCATCCATGGGATGGGCTTCTTCATCTCCGCCTTCTAATTGACCTTGTTGCTCCTTGAACCGGTTGTACTGGTCGATGGGGTCGTTGAGCTCGGAAAAAGCGTTGGCGATTTCCCAGGTATTGATATATGCTTCAAAGCGTCGGGTGATCCTTGGATCTGCCGGATCTCTTTTGGCTAATGGCGAAATCTCGACCGGGTGACCTGTGATAAAGATTGGGCCTTCCAGATGATCTTCGCAGTAGTGCTCAAAGAGCTCTGCTATGATCTGTCCCCTGCTCAGTTTCTTCCAATCCTCGATGTGATGCTTTCTGGCGATAAGTCGCGCTGCTTCGTCATCTTCCACCTGATCAAAGTCTTCTCCCGCCCATACCTTGACGGCTTCCTGCATGGACATCCGCTTCCAAGGTGGTGTCAGGTCGAAGGTCTTGCCCTGGTACTCGATCACCATGGTTCCCAGGACGCTTTGTGCAACGGTAGCCACCAGATTCTCGGTGATGTCCATCATATCTTCCATGTTGCCATAGGCTTGATACAACTCCATCGACGTGAATTCCGGGTTGTGATTTTTGTCCATACCCTCGTTGCGGAACATCTTGCCCATCTCATAAACACGATCCAGGCCCCCGACGATGAGTCGTTTCAAATAAAGCTCATTGGAGATCCGAAGCTTCATGTCGATGTCCAGTGTATTGTGATGGGTGGAAAACGGCCTTGCATTGGCTCCGCCTGCTATGGTCGTAAGGATCGGTGTGTCGACCTCTAAAAACCCTCGTCCTTCCAGAAATGTCTTGATCTCTTTGATCATTCTGGAGCGGAGGATAAAAGTGCTTCTGACTTCGGGATTCACGATAAGATCCACGTACCTTTGCCGATACCGAATATCCGTATCCTTCAGGCCGTGCCATTTGTCGGGAAGCGGTTGGAGAGATTTGGACAAAAGGACCAGATTGGTCGCCTTTATGGAGATTTCGCCGTGCTTGGTGCGGAAGACCTCGCCTTCCAGCCCGACGATGTCGCCCAGATCATAGGTTAGAAAAACCTCGTATTCCTCCGGCGTGATCGCATCCTGGCGAACGTAGATCTGAATGCGACCTTCCTTGTCCTGAATGTCGATAAAAGAGGCCTTGCCCATTTGCCGTTTTGCCATGATCCTACCAGCAACGGAAACGGGTTTGCCTTCCATCGCATCAAAGTCATCTTTGATCCCCAGACTGTGATGGGTCACATTCCAGGTTTCCACCAGAAAGGGATTGCGTCCCATTTCCTGAAGCTTGGCAAGCTTCTCTCTGCGGATCATTCTCTGCTCGCTGATGTCCTGCTCTTCGCGAGCATCCTGAACATCATCTATGGTCATAGCCTTGTTGGTATCTTCATTCATATTCCATTCCCGTCTTTCCCGAAATGTGCCGGTCGTCAGCCCATTTTACTTATATATTCTCATGACTTCGTAACTAACGGTGCCGTCCGGTACGTTGACTTCTGCAACATCGCCGACCTGTTTTCCGATCAGTTGTTTTCCCACTTCCGATTCGTTGGAGATCTTGCCCTCAAAAGGATCCGCCTCGGTGGATCCTACGATGGTAAAATCAATGACCTCACCACTGGCTTTGTCTTTGATCTTGACATTTAGACCAACGTTGACTCTGTCATCGGAGATTTCACTGTGATCGATGATTTTGGCATTACGCATCATGTTTTCCAACTTCATGATCCGGTCTTCCAATTCCGCCTGCTCATTTTTTGCAGAATCGTACTCAGAGTTTTCGGATATGTCACCGTAAGAAATCGCTTCCTTGATGCGCTCCGCCACCTCTTTTCGCTTTACGGTCACCAGTTCATCATACTCTGCAACGATCTTGTCGTGGCCTTCCTGGGTCAATAATATCACTTGGGACATTGTTTGATACTCCTCCAATTCTGTCTGTTGTTCGCAGTCCCACACGGGGATCGGCTCTCAGATTCTTTGCAAACAGAGAAATCGACCCGAAACGGATCGCCTGTCTATATGCGGCATATTCTATACTATTCATGCTGAAAAGTCAAGGAATTAACCGAGGTCGAGCTCCTGCCGCAGCACCTCCCGCAAGCCGGTCTCCGTCGTTGCCCGGTTGACTTTTTGACGTATCGCAGCCGCTCCCGGTACGCCTTTCAGATACCATCCGGCATGCTTGCGCATCTCTCGAACCGCTGCAGCCTCCCCTTTGAATTCTACAGTCAATTTCAGTTGATAAAGAAACATAGCTTGCTTTTCTTCGAGGGTAGTCGGGGCTGGTGCAGGACGCCCGCCGAGCAATTCCTCTGCTTCTCGGAAGATCCAGGGATTGCCCAACGCACCTCTGGCGATCATGACGGTATCGCAGCCTGTTTCCCGAAGCATCCTGACGGCATCTGCGCCTGTCATGACATCACCGCTTCCGATCACCGGAATTGACAGAAGTGATTTGACTTCGGCGATCCAGTCCCAATTCGCAGATCCACTGTAATACTGGTCTCTCGTTCTTCCATGGACTGCGATCGCAGAGGCTCCGGCCTCTTCGATCCGCAGCGCAAATTCCCTGATGTTGATGTTCGACTCATCCCAACCGATCCTTGTTTTCACAGTGATCGGTTTTGCCTGGCGACCCTGTCGGTCCGCTGCAGAGTGTTCCGCCTTGACCATCGCCTTTACGATCTCTGCTGCCAGTTGCGGGTCCTTCATCAAGGCTGCCCCTTCACCGTTCTTTGCGACTTTGGGTACCGGACATCCCATGTTGACGTCGATACCTGCGTTACCACGGCCTGACAGTTTGTCCACCGCCCAGGCCATGATCTCCGGATCCGAACCAAAAAGCTGGTAGATGATGGGGGCTTCATCCGGTTCAAATGCCAAAAGCCGCTCCGTGGATCTGTCGTTGTAATATAATCCTTTCGCGCTGACCATTTCCGAGTACACCAAAGAGGCTCCCTGCGCCCTGCAGATCCTACGAAAAGGACTGTCGGTGATCCCGGCTAGGGGGGCGAGCAGAAACGGGCTGTCCAATTGTATCGTTCCTATGTTCATTGTTTTGTCCTCTGCGAGGGGCAAGTACCCGCTTGCCGGCGGAAAAGAGGTGTAGGTGCCACACACCCGAACCTTCCGCTCAGCAGCGATAGTTCTTTCGGCGGAAAAGAGGTGCAGGTGCCACACACCTTTCATCTAGGTGTTAGAATAAAAATACAACAACTCTAATTAACTCAAGTTGTTGTATTTTTATTCTAACACACAAAGGTTCTGGTGTGTGGCACCTGGTATCAATATCCGCCGAACATCGAAAGAAGTACGCCTGCGGCAACGGCCGAACCGATGACACCGGCTACATTGGGACCCATTGCATGCATCAGCAGGAAGTTGCTTGAGAGCTCTTCCTGACCGACCTTTTGGGATACACGGGCTGCCATCGGCACTGCGGACACACCGGCAGAACCGATCAGCGGATTGATTTTTCCTCCGGTCAGGCTGTTCATGATTTTTGCTATGATCAGTCCGCCTGCGGTTCCGATCATAAATGCAAACACTCCTAAAATAATGATCATGACCGTGTCAAATACAAGGAACTGGGGACCGACCGCGGAAGCTCCAACGGATACTCCCAGGAAAATCGTGACAACATTGATCAGGTTGTTGGCGGCAGTGTCGGAAAGTCGCAATGTCTTTCCACTTTCCTTGAACAAGTTGCCAAGCATCAGCATACCGACCAAAGGCGCCGCTGCGGGAAGGATCAGAGATACCAACACGGTAACCATGATAGGGAATATGATCTTCTCTCTCTGACTGACCGGTCGCAGCTGATCCATCTTGATGACCCGCTCTTTCTTCGTGGTCAAAAGCTTCATGATCGGAGGCTGAATGACTGGTACCAGTGCCATATAGGAATAAGCAGCGACTGCTATGGCTCCCAGAAGGTGTGGCGCCAGTTTTGTTGTCAGGAAGATCGCCGTTGGGCCATCGGCTCCGCCGATGATCCCGATGGAGGCAGCTTCTTGCGCATTGAACCCTGCAAGCAAAACTGCGCCAAGGAAACTGGTGAATATTCCAAACTGTGCACCAGCTCCCATCAATAACGACTTGGGATTGGCGATCAGTGGGCCAAAGTCGGTCATGGCGCCAACGCCCATGAAGATCAGAGGTGGCAGGATTCCCATTTTGTTCAACTGGTAGAACCAATAGAACAATCCGCCTTGATCGAACATGCCGGATAACGGCATGTTCGAAAGGAGCATGCCAAAGGCAATGGGGACCAAGAGCAACGGTTCAAATCCCTTGTTGATCGCCAGGTACAAGAACACTAGCGATACCACGATCATGATCCCGCTTTTATAATCCATGTTGGCAATGCCGGAACTGCCAAAAAACTCAACAATGGTTTCTATAATCATGACTGTTTCTTTCCTCCTTCAGAGGTTATTTCAGGGAAACTAAAACGTCACCGGTATTTACGGAAGCGCCCTTTGTAACCTGTACGGAATCCACAACGCCTGCACTCGGCGCCATGATCTCATTTTCCATTTTCATCGCTTCCAACATGACCAATACCTGACCTTCGGTGACCGCGTCGCCGACCTTGACTCTGACATCAAGAATGGTTCCTGGCATGGGAGATTCGATGGTGACTGCTCCGGCGGAGGGAGCTGCTGCAGGAGCGGCGGCAGGGGCTGGAGCGGCGGCAGGGGCTGGAGCGGCTGCAGGGGCAGGTGCAGCTGCAGGGGCTGCTGCAGGGGCAGGGGCTGCGACCGGAGCGGCTGCTTTCGGCGCTGATGTCGAATGACCGACTTCTTCCAATTCTACTTCGTAGGCGACGCCATTTACGACGATGTTGTACTTCTTCATTTTTTCAGTCTCCTTTAAGATGTTGAATATTGATTGGTTCCGTTAGAATTTTCTGCTGTCGATACAGTCGGCGGTGCCGGCGGCATTCCAAGCCGTCCTGCTACCGGATGTCCGGTTGATCTTTCTGACTACCAGATCGTTGACATACTCGGTACCCTCGCTGGCCGCGATCGCTGCCATTATCACTGCAATCAGCTCATTGCTCGCTCCGGCGTCCTGCTGTGCAACCGTGGCTGCGGTATTTTGTTCCGCCTTTGCTGCTGCAACGACGGGAGCTGGAGCTGGGCTTTCTTTTTTAGGTACTTGTACCTTCAAAAGACGGGCCATGATTGCGATAGCCACCCATATGATGATCAGAACGGCAAATGTGACACCCATTCCGGTCAATGTTGTGATCAGACTTGCAATCAGCTTTTCTCCACTGTCCAGTGACTCGAAAAGCGCCGGATCGGCAAAGCGTTGCATCAATCCAAGTTCATTCATTTCCGCCACCTCCTAAAGTGGAATATTTCCGTGCTTCTTCGCCGGCAGGGATTCTCTCTTGGAGGCCAGCATGTCGTAAGCGCTGATCACTCTCTGACGCGCAGTCGCCGGCTCGATGACGTCGTCAACATAACCCATTTCCGCTGCGCGGTAAGGATTGGAGAATTTTTCTTCATATTCTGCGATCTTTTCCTGCCGCTTGGCGACGGGATCGTCCGCTTTTTTGATGTCATTTTTGAAGACGATGTTAGCTGCGCCCTCTGCGCCCATGACTGCGATCTGTGCGCTGGGCCATGCAAGCACCATATCTGCGCCCAATTCCTTGTTACACATGCCGATGTAAGCGCCTCCATAAGCTTTTCTCAAGATCATGGTGACCTTGGGAACGGTGGCTTCTGCATAGGCATAAAGCAATTTTGCTCCATGCCGGATGATCCCGCCATGCTCCTGCCCGGTCCCCGGCAGGAAGCCAGGCACGTCGACCAATGTCAAAAGAGGAATGTTGAATGCGTCACAGCGACGAATGAAACGAGCCGCTTTGTCCGATGCGTCGATGTCGAGACAACCTGCCGCAAATTTAGGCTGGCTGGCTATCACACCAACGGTCTGTCCGTCTAAACGGATGAAACAGGTGACGATGTTTTTCGCATAATAGTGCATCACATCATAGATCTGCTCATTGTCTGCCAGCTTTTTGATGACTTCGTATACGTCGTATCCCTTGTTGGGGTTTTCCGGGATGATCTCGTTGAACTCCGGGATCAGACGGTTTGGATCGTCTGTGGTAGCGTAGACAGGAGCGGTTTCTAAATTGTTGGAAGGCAGATAGGAGATCAACTCCCTGACTTTTATCAGTGTATCGGTATCATCTTTTCCGATGAAGTGGGCAACGCCGCTGATGCTGTTGTGGGTCATGGCTCCGCCAAGTTTTTCCGGCGAGATATCTTCACCGGTAACGGTCTTGATGACCTGAGGTCCGGTGATAAACATCTGGCTGGTCTTGTCCACCATGAAAACGAAGTCCATGATCGCAGGAGAGTACACAGCTCCGCCAGCACAGGGCCCCATGATCACAGAGATCTGTGGAATGACACCGGATGCGATGGTATTGTTATAGAAGATTTTTCCGAATCCGGACAGAGAGTTGACGCCCTCCTGGATCCTGGCTCCGCCGGAATCGTTGAGACCGACGATGGGTGCGCCCATTTTTAGCGCCATTTTCTGTACTTTCACGATTTTTTCTGCGTGGTATTCACCCAGGGAACCACCGAGCACGGTGAAATCCTGAGCAAATGCAAAAACCAGCCGCCCGTCAACATTTCCGTAGCCGGTGACAACACCGTCGCCGGGGGCCTTTGTGTGAGCCATGTCGAAATTGTTGGATCGGTGGGACACGAAGGTGTCCATCTCCACGAAGCTGCCCTCGTCGAATAGCAGAGCGATCCTCTCTCTGGCTGTCAACTTGCCCTTTGCATGCTGGTCCTCGATCCGTTTCTGTCCGCCGCCTTGCGCAAGATGTTCTTTTTTCTTGCGAAGATCTTCAATCTTGTTCATGAAACAATTCCTCCTACTACACTATGTAAATTACATTCATGTTGTCTTCACGAGCACATCACGACCACTATATATCACTTTTGAGAATTATTCAATAGATATTGTCTTGCTTCTGGACACAATTTATTTTTTGCGGCTTTCATCATCCTCTTCTGAGGCAACAGTGTCCTCGTCGAGCTCATCCGTGTCCTCTTCATAATCTTCTTCATCGCCATCGATGGATTCCGCCTGGTCCTGGGCTTCCATTTCTGCAAGATGCTCAGCAGCTTCTTTGGCATTTGCCGCTTCTGTGTTTTTTTCCTGCTCCTTGGTGTCACTGATCAGTTGGTCCGGTGTCTTTTCCCCTGAAACCAGGGCTTCGAACTGAGCAGCATCCAGGGTCTCCAGCTCCAGAAGCACCCCGGCGACCAGATGTAGCTTGTCGACGTTTTCCGAAAGCAAGGACTCCGCCCGGTCAAAGCCGGTTTCGATGATCGAACGAATCTCTTCGTCGATCTCCTTCGCCATTTCCTCAGAGTAATTTTTTCTTGTTGAGAAATCTTTTCCGAGAAACACTTCATCGGAAGAGCTGTAGTTGACCGGACCCAACCGGTCGCTCATTCCGTATTTGGTGACCATGGCCCGGGCAATGTCTGTCGCCCGTTCGATGTCGTTGCTTGCACCGGTGCTGATATCGTTGAGTGTCAGTTTTTCTGCGACCCGTCCTCCCAGAAGATGGACGATTTTCTCTTCCATGTTCGTCTTAGTCGCATAATACTTGTCTTCCTTCGGAAGGATCATGGTAAATCCGCCTGCGAGACCTCGCGGAACGATGGTCACTTGGTGCACCGGATCGGTATTGGGCAACAGTCTTGCTACGACAGCATGACCGGCTTCGTGATACGCGGTCAGTTTTCGCTCGTCCTCGCTGATCACCCGGCTTTTCTTTTCCGGTCCGGCGATCACCTTAGTGATTGCCTCTTCGAGCTCGACCATCCGGATGAATTTGCCGTTCCGCCTCGCTGTAAGAAGCGCAGCCTCATTGAGCATGTTTTCGATATCTGCTGGTGTAAAACCCGGAGTTCTTCTGGCAAGCACCTTGGGATCGACGCTGTCGTCGATGGGTTTGTTTCTGGAGTGGATACGGAAGATCGCTTCTCTTCCCTTGATATCCGGTATGCCGATGACGACCTGACGGTCGAAGCGTCCGGGACGCAGAAGCGCTGAATCCAGGATGTCCGGCCGGTTGGTGGCAGCAAGAATGATGATGCCGCTGTTATCGCCGAAACCGTCCATCTCAACAAGAAGCTGATTCAATGTCTGCTCCCTTTCATCATGACCGCCGCCCAGACCTGCACCACGTTTTCTGCCTACTGCGTCGATCTCGTCGATAAATATGATGCAAGGCGAGTTCTTTTTGGCTTGATCGAACAGGTCTCTGACTCTGGATGCACCGACACCGACAAACATCTCCACGAATTCGGAACCGCTGATGCTGAAAAATGGAACACCGGCTTCACCGGCGGTAGCTCTGGACAGATACGTCTTTCCGGTTCCGGGAGGGCCCACCAGTAGGATCCCTTTGGGTATGCGGGCACCCAGGTTGTTGAATTTTCTGGGTGACTTGAGAAAATCCACGACTTCCTCGAGCTCCGCCTTTTCTTCATCTAGGCCGGCAACATCCGCATATGTGACTTTGCGAAGATCCTCTTCCTTGTGAAGCCTTGCCTTACTCTTTCCGAAGTTCATCACTCCTTTTCCTCCGCCCTGGCCTTGTTGCATGAACACAAACCAGAACAGGACAAAGATAAGGATCATAACGATCGTGGGCAGCAGAGAAATGACCCAGGAGGAGCTGGATGGCTTCTCACTGGTGAGCACTAAAATACCTTCTTCCATCTGGGGAAACACATATCGCTCACTGAGCAGCATCATCTCGATGCTGGAGGGAGCGTAGGTGGATATCTTGTCGCCGTTGCGCAGCGTTCCTATGAAACTGGTATCGACTATGGTAAGCTCTTTGATCTGCCGGCTTTGAAGCTGACTGACAAACTCAGAAAACTCCACCGGCTCCACCGGTTGCTGTTGGTCGCCCTGATAAAACCAGGCGAATCCCAGAACCAGAGCAAAAATAACCAGGTATATGCCTAGATTTTTAACGATTCGATTCAACGGTGTATTACCTCCCTGGGCAAGAAGCCCTCTTTTTAACAGTATCGTGATATTTTATCACACTGTTTCTCTATATTCAACAGAAAGCACGGTTTTCGTTTCCGGGGTCACTCTGCAGGTTTCGCTCAATCGATACCCTGGGATCCACAATACTTCCGTGCCGACGCATAACAAGGGGATCCGGTCTCTATCCTGTACTGGGATCTTCTCATCCACAAAATAATTTTGCAACTTCTTCGTCCCATCCATGCCCATTGGCGCAAACCAGTCGCCGGGGCGTCTCGACCTTACAACGATCTTCTCTTCAGTCGCCAGTCTCTCCGGATAGGCGATACAGACGGTGAAGCCATCGTCGCTGGACAATGCGGCCAAATCTACCAGCTTGAGGGTCTTTGTCCTGATTTCCACTCCCAGATCCGGCAGGCGGGTCGTTCCGTCGATTTGGAGAGGATAAGAAAACGACTTCGGTTTCTCTTCCTTTACCGAGGAAAATATAACGCTTTCCCCTGACAAAATAAGAAGGTACCCTTTTGGAAATTCTAGGCGATCTCCGGATCCACCGTAACGAATCATCCGATCTCCTCGTTCCAGATGAGAAGCAGCGATATCCTGATGCAATCCATTTTTTTTCAATACCGTACCAATCAGTCGCTTTCCCACTGAAGGAGGGAGTTGCCGATAAAACTCCCTGGGCAGATTTCCGGTTTCTTCATATTTCGCTGCTTTCAGCAAGCGATCCACCTCATCCCGGAAGTAGGTTCTGTCTTCCGCTGCGAATCTGGATAAACGATCCAGGGCTGCTATGATTTCGTTGTTGTAATTCTGTGCCAGGTGTGGAAGCAGTTCCAACCGGATTCGATTGCGGGTATAGACTGGCTCCAGGTTCGTGGGATCGGTCCTCGGGTCAAGCTCTTGATCTGCGCAGTAGGCTTCGATCTCGCTGCGATCAATGGCAAGGAGCGGCCGGATGACGCCGTCTTCCCGAATGAAATCCATTGCCGAAAGGCCATCCGGTCCGGTTCCCCTGAGGATCCGCATCAAAACGGTTTCTGCGCGGTCATTGCGGTTTTGGGCGACGGCGATCTTCACCGGAACTTTCTCTCCACCGGCGCTTTTAATCTTGTCCCTGACTTTAAAAAACGAGCGATAGCGAAATTCTCTGCCGGCTTCTTCCGTCGTCATATCTTCTTTTAGCGCCATCGCTTTGATATCGCAGGAAACCACCACACAGGGAATGCCGAGGCGTTTGCACAGATTCTCAGTGTATGCCTGGTCTCTGTCCGCTTCCTCGCCCCTTAAGCAATGGTTGACGTGCACTGCAGTCAGGCGGAGATCCAGCGTGTCTGAAAGTTCGTGAAGAATATGAAGAAGACATACGGAATCCGGGCCGCCAGAAACCCCGACGACGATGTGATCCCCTGCATTGATGAGGTTCCGATCCTCGATTGTCATTGCTACTTTGTCTTTGATCATGGACGTATTATACCATGTTTTATTGTTTTTAAGACCAAAAACATGTATAATACCGGGGAATCGAACCATTTGAAAAGGAGTTTCATCCATGAGCAACAAAACCCTCGCAGATCTTCTGTTTCCCCATATCGATAAAACCCCCGACGACTACGCAGCTCTCTATCCGCCCCGCAAGTTACCGCAAGGTGCACGGGTGACGAGACTCGGTCCGAGCCCGACGGGTTTTATTCACCTTGGAAATCTCTACGGCGCGTTTGCTGATGAACGGCTGGCTCATCAGAGCGGTGGTGTGTTTTATCTTAGGATAGAAGACACCGATGAAAAGCGCGAAGTGGAGGGAGCGGTAGAGGCGATCCTTTCCGCCCTCGACTACTTCGGTCTTCATTTTGATGAGGGTGCTACACTTGACGGTGATTCCGGCGAGTATGGACCCTACTACCAAAGCCAACGTGCCTTGATCTATCAATGCTATGCAAAACATCTTATCCTCTGCGGCGAGGCCTACCCCTGCTTTTGTACGGAGGATGAATTGGCGGATATCCGTTCTGCGCAGGAGGGATCCGGGGATAACCCGGGATATTATGGCACGTGGGCACGCTGCCGCGATCTGACTCTCGACGAGATCCAAGAGCGGCTCGCAAATGATGTGCCTTATGTGATCCGACTGCGCTCCCAGGGTGACTCTGCCCGCTATTTTCACATCGAAGATGGGATCCGTGGTCTTCTTTCTATGCCGGAAAACACACAGGACGTGGTGCTTCTGAAACAAAATGGAATTCCTACTTATCACTTCGCCCATGTCATCGACGACTTTTTGATGCGAACGACTCATGTGATCCGCGGAGAAGAATGGCTTTCTTCATTGCCGATCCATGTCGCCCTTACCAATGCGCTTGCCCTGCCGTTCCCTGTCTATTGCCATACGACTGTGTTGATGAAACTGGATGGCGAAACCAAGCGCAAGCTTTCCAAGCGGAAAGATCCCGAGCTATCGTTGGATTACTACCAAAAGCAAGGGTACCACCCTCTCGCAGTACGGGAATATCTGCTGACCATACTGAATTCAAATTTCGAGGAATGGCGTCTCGCCAATCCAGACCGGCCAGCGGAAGAGTTTATCTTTTCAACGGAAAAAATGTCCAGTTCTGGCACACTGTTTGACCTTGACAAACTCAACGATGTGAGCAAGGAAGTTATGGTCCGCATGGACGACCAGGAGATCTACGATTTCTTGCTTCGTTGGGCGGCGTCCTATCGGGACGATCTGATGCCCCTGTTGGCCGGTGAGGAAGCAACTCTGCTTCGCATCCTTGCGATGGACCGTCACGGTGATAAGCCACGGAAAGATCTGATTTACGGAGAGCAGATCTTTGATTTCATCTCCTATTTCTTCACCGATCACTTTAAGCAAATCGATCCCTGGCCGGAGCTTATCCACCAGGAAGAACGTGAACAAATCCTTGCTCAATACCTTGCGACCTATGATCACAGTGACGATCAGACCGGCTGGTTTGATAAGGTCAGAGAACTTGCAGTGCAGCTTGGTTATGCCGCTAAGCCGAAAGACTATAAAAAAAGCCCCGAGCTATACAAGGGGCATGTGGGAGACGTCAGTACAGTGATACGAATCGCGCTGGTCGGTCGCTCTTCCTCTCCAGACCTCTGGGAGATCCAGCAGATCCTGGGAGAAGCGGAAACCAGGCGCAGGATCGAAGCGTCCTATTCCAGCAAGTAGTCCCGGGTGATCCGACCCAGCCGCGTCATTCCTTCCACGATCTCCGCTTCCGTCATGTTGGAGAAGTTGATCCGCATCTCATTGTTTTTCGCCGCGCCGGGATAGAAAGACCCTCCCGGTACGAAGGCCACCCCTTCCGCCAGCGCACGCAGCAACAACTCTTTGGTGTCCTTTCCTTCCGGAAGAGTCATCCACAGGAAGAGCCCTCCCATAGGTTTGTTGTACTTCACTTCCTTGGGAAACTCCCTGGCGACGACCTGCAGCATAAGATCCCTCCGCTCTTTGTAAAGAGTTATGATCTTTGAGACATGGGCATCAAGGTCGTAATGGTCCAGATAGTAGGCCATTTGCCGCTGGGTGATCGCCGTCGATGACAAGTCGACAAAGCTCTTCAGCACCAGATATTGTTCAATGATATCTTTTCTGGCGGCGATCCAGGCGATCCGAAGACCCGGACAGAAGTTTTTTGAAAAAGTACCGCAATAGATCACCTGCCCCTTCCGATCATACCCCAGGAGGGGCGTTTCTTTTTCTTCTTTGAATGTCAGTTCGGAATAGGCTGCATCCTCAAGGACCGGGATATCGTATTGGGCCATCAAGTCCATAAAGGCAATACGCCGATCCTGGGACCAGCATCGACTGGTGGGATTCTGAAAATCAGGGATGACATAGACCAACTTGACCCGTTCCCCATAGGTGTCCAGTGCCTGTTTTAGCGCATCGATGCCGATACCGTCATCATCGGTCTCCACTTCCACGAGTTCTGCTTCATAGGCTTTCAGGGCATTGAGGGCTCCCAAATAGGACGGTGTCTCAAAGAGCACGATGTCTCCCTTGTCGATAAACAACAATCCGCTCATGTCCAACGCTTGCTGGGATCCGCTGGTGATCACGATCTCATCCGCTTCACAGGGCACACGGAACTGCTGTTCCATCCGCTCGGCGATCAACTCCCGCAATCTGGCAAATCCACGTGTGGAGCTGTAGCTCAAAGCTTCCTTGGCTTCGTGCTCCAAAACGTGGTAAAAGGATTCTCTGATGTCCTCAAGAGGATAGGTTTCCGGTGATGGAAATCCGCCGGAAAAGGAAATCACATCTTTGGCCTCGGCAAGTTCCATCAAAGCAAGAAGGGCCTTGTCCTCCATATTTTTCATGCGATCTGCGTATTTCATTTTTGTCCTCTTTCTATATGTCCCAACTGTTCTGGTAATCGATCTGCTCCCGGGTCAAGGTGTCGATCCTGACGCCCCATGCTCCAAGGACTCTTCTAGCGATCCGGTCGTCGATTTCTGCGGATACATCGATGACTCTGTTCTCCAGCGACCCTTTGTTTTCCTTTATATATAAGGCGGAAAGCACCTGTACCGCAAAGCTCAGATCCATTACTTCCGCAGGATGGCCGTCGGCTGCCGCAATGTTCACCAGACGGCCTTCTGCAAGGACCATCATCCAGCGGTCGTTTTTCAGACGATATCCCATCACATTATTACGAAATTCTCGTTTCTCTACTGCAGCTTCTTCCAGGCCTGCCATGTCGACTTCGACATTGAAGTGGCCTGCGTTGGACAGAATGGCTCTGTCTTTCATCGTCAGCATATGCTCGACGGTGATCACTTTTTTGTTTCCGGTCGCGGAGATGAAGATATCTCCCAAAGGTGCCGCTTCTTCCATCGGCAAAACGACAAAGCCGTCCATGATGGCTTCCATCGCACAAATCGGATCGATCTCGGTCACGATGACCTTCGCCCCCAGCGCCTTTGCCCGCATGGCGATCCCTTTAGAGCACCATCCGTATCCTGCTACCACTACCTGCTTGCCTGCTATCAGTAAATTAGTGTTTCGCATGATGCTGTCCCACACCGATTGCCCGGTCCCATATCGGTTGTCGAACAGATGCTTGCACTTGGCGTCATTTACCGCTACCATCGGGAATTTGAGGATTCCCTGATGCTCCATCGCCTTTAGTCGGACCACGCCGGTCGTCGTCTCTTCACATCCGCCCCAAACCTCGCTTCCCAGCTCCGGTCGGCTCTGATGGATCAAACTGACCAAATCTGCGCCATCGTCGATTATAATATTGGGACGATGTGAAAGTGTCATTTCCAGATGCCGGCGATATTCTTCCGGCGTCGCTCCATGATATGCATAGACCCGGAGTCCCGCTTCTGCCAACGCAGCCGCGACATCATCCTGAGTTGACAATACATTGCTTCCGGTGATGCTCATACTGGCGCCGCCTGCTGCAAGAACTTCGCAAAGATAAGCTGTTTTTGCCTCCAGATGCACTGACAGTGAAATTTTGACCCCAGCAAACGGCTTTGTTTCTGCAAATTCACGGTGGAGCGCGGAAAGCATCGGCATGTTTGCCGCAACCCATTCGATTTTCTGCCGTCCACTTTTTGCTAAACTGATATCTCTGACTTCGTGATTCATCTGTTTTGCTCCTTTGCACTTACATTTATATTGTATCTTTCGCCGCTTTCAACAGCTTGTCGGATCCGTGGACCATCAGATCTGAAAGCTCCACATCGCGGATCCATGGATAGGGGATCTCAAGACTCCCAAGGGAAGCGCCGAGAAGATTCCCACAGATCGCTGCCGGATCGCTGATGTTTCCGTTTTGGTTGACCGCAAGACAGACTGCATTCTCAAAGTCATCCCGGTGTCTCAAAGCGCAATAAAGTCCTCGGGCCATGGCTTCTCCACCGGTCCAACCGTCTCCCAGGTCCTCCATGACAAGCTTTGGATCCCGGTCAGACGTCGCGGCGGCAAGCGCTCTGCTTATCAGTTCGAAGGAGGTCTTGCCTTCCTTTTTACGCTTCAACGTCTGAAGTGCCGTTGTGATGGCTTGTTCCAGTTCCAATCCGGATAGGATCAGGGCGATCGTTTCCGCAAAGAATCCTGCTGTCAGATAACTGTCCGGATGACCATGGGTCAAAGCACCTGTTTCGATTCCGATTTGAAACGCCTTCTCCGGATCGGCCAAAAAGTACATTCCAACCGGCGCAGTGCGTACGACGGCACCACATCCCTGACTGCTGTTGATTCGATTCCGTGTCGTTCCATATTTGCTCCGGATACTTCCGGCCAAGGCATCCAAAGTTGCTGTCTCGGGAGCCCTGCGGACAAAAAGCTCTTCCCATTCCAGCACTTCCCCTTTTAATAGGAATTCGTAATCCTTGTCGGCAAAATGTCCGGTTTGGGTAAAGTACCACTTCTGGTATGCGTAAAACACACAGGGCACATACGCGTATAGACCCTTGTTTCTTGCACGGCTGTCCGCCCACAGAAGCCCATCTACAGTAAATATGGTCATCTGCGTCGCATCAGAGATCAATGCTTTTCCCGTGACTTCGCTTCGAATGGGATTGCGGATCCCATCGGCTCCAAAACGGTTCTTGATCTCGTCCAAAGTCAGCGACTCAACCGGATGACCCAGTGCATCTCCCACTGCGCCCCCCAGCAGACATCCGCGAAAATATCCTTTGCTGTCTTTCATTTTTATTGTCTTTCCGCCGGTCGATGCGGCTGATCACTGTTTGCTTTCGAAGGGTGCGCTTGCGTCGATATGTCCCATCAGGCTTTCGACGATCTCTCCGTCAACCAGAAACTGGACACGGGTCGGTGTTGGACGGTCGCCTGCCAAACTTTCATTAGCAAGCAACGTTTCGACGATTTGGCTGATGAGAAGAGACTCGCCAAGAGATCCGCCGGTCAACCCTTCTTTTGCGAGATCTACGAGCAGAAGATCCGATCCCTCTGGGCTGTAAGCCACTTTGTGGATCACCAATTGCTCACTGATCATCGTCCCGTGAGCTTCTTCCACCGGGGTGGACAAGGCCTTCAGCAATACATGATATGGCTCTTCCTCCGCTCCGACCTCGATCTCGGAGGTTTCCGTCAATAATACCGGAAGACTCTGGTCGCCGGTTTCCACATACTCCATATTGGTGAAATACAATACGACATCATAGGTCATTGTGTCAGGCGGTTCCGGTGTCGGTTCGACCGGCTGACCGCAGCCACCTATTGCAAGGAGACTCAACATCAGAAGCAGAGACAGGACGATGGCAGGTTTGTTCTTCATCCTTTACACCTCTTTTCAACTTGTTTCCTTACTCTACGGTCACTGATTTCGCCAGATTCTTCGGTTTGTCGATGTCGCACCCGCGCAACTTGGCGATATGGTAAGCCAGGAGTTGCAGAGGAACAACAGACATCAATGGTGCAACATCGTCGTGGCAGTCGGGAATCGTTATCATCCAGTCGGCTTGCTGTTCCATGCCGACGTTTCCTTCCTTGGCAATGCCCAGGACCCTCGCCCCCCGAGCTTTGACTTCCTGTATATTCGAAAGCATTTTGTCAAACAACCGTTCCTGGGTCGCAAGCGCGATCACAACAGTGCCCTGTTCTATGAGAGCGATGGTGCCATGCTTCAGTTCTCCGGCAGCGACCGCGAAGGAATTGATGTACGATATTTCTTTGAGTTTCAGGGAGCCCTCGAAGGAAACGCTGGCATCGGGACCACGCCCGATGAAAAACACGCTCTCACAGCGATACAGGTCCTTTGCGATGGCGTCGATCTCCTCTTCTTTGGTCAAAAGGCCGCGGAGTTTTTCCGGGATGGCCGAAAGTTCTCTTATGACAGACTGGTAGGTTTCTACATCCAGAGAACCTTTTGTACGTCCCATAAATAGAGCGATGAGGTACATGCAGACCAGTTGGGTCGTATAGGCTTTGGTGGAAGCGACGGCAATCTCCGGACCAGCCCAGGTGTAAAATACGTCGTCGGATTCCCGAGCGACGGAACTTCCCACTACGTTGACCACAGAGAGTACTCTGGCGCCTTTCCGTTTTGCTTCCCGCAGCGCGGCAAGTGTATCAAGTGTCTCGCCGGACTGGCTTATGGCGATGAAAAGTGTCTTGTCGTCCACAAAGGGATCGCGATAGCGGAACTCCGACGCGACATCGACTTCGACCGGGATCTTCGCCAACTTTTCGATTGCATGTTTACCGATCAGTCCCGCATGGTATGCGGTTCCGCAAGCTACGATATATACTTTTTGGAAGGACTCGATGTCCTCCTTCGTCATCCTGATCCCATCTAATTTGACGAGGCCGTCAGCGTCCAGGCGACGGGACAGTGTCTCTTCGATGGCTTTCGGTTGTTCGTGGATCTCTTTCAGCATAAAGTGATCGAATCCGTCTTTTTCCGCGGAAGCGGCATCCCATGTGACGTGGAACACTTCTCTATGAACTTCCTTCCGATCCTGGTTGAATATCTTGATGTCGCCAGTCGTAAGAACGACGACTTCGTTGTTTTCAATGAGATAGATTTTTCGGACATGGCGCAGCAATGCCGGTATGTCCGATGCGATAAAGTTGCATCCTTCCCCAAGTCCGGCGACGAGAGGACTGTCTTTTCTGACCGCGACGATCTTGTCCGGTTCATGGCTGGATACCACACCGATGGCATAAGCGCCCTTCATCTTTTCCACTGCACGATAGACGGCATCCACCAGATCTCCGTCATAATAGATGCCGATCAGATGGGCGATGACTTCTGTGTCAGTCTCCGAGCGAAACTTCACGCCATGCTCCCGAGACAGCCATTCCCTCAGTTCCACGTAATTTTCGATGATTCCGTTGTGAACCACTGCAACGGTCTCGTCTCCGTTGCCGTGGGGATGAGCGTTGACATCGGAAGGCGCGCCATGGGTCGCCCAACGAGTGTGGCCGATCCCAAGATGGCTGTCAAATTCCTTCTCTGTGATCACGGCCTCGAGATTTGCGATCCGACCCATCTGTTTTCGTACCTGGATCTTTCCGTCGATGTAAAGGGCAATACCAGAGGAATCATATCCCCGATATTCGAGTTTTTTCAGTCCTTCGATAATGATATCTTTTGCATGTCCGTCTCCGATGTAACCAACGATCCCGCACATAATACTCCTCCTGTTATCCCATCCGTCTGGTGATGAGGGTCGCCAGACCTTCTGCTACTGCAGTGATATGCTCCAGGTCTTCGCCCTCCAGCATGACCCGAACCAGCGGCTCCGTTCCCGAAGGCCGGATCAGTACTCTCCCGAGGCCGGCCATCTCGCTCTCGATCCTGCGGATCTCCTCCAGGATTTCCGGATCGCTTTCATACTTTTTCTTGTTCTCGTTTTTCACGATGGCATTCTTCAACACCTGAGGATAAATGGTCAATTCCTCCGCCAGAATCGACAGTGCTTTTTTGCTTTTTACCATGGCCTTCGTCAACTGGATGGCGGATAAGATCCCATCTCCCGTAGTACTGTGTTCCAGAAATATGATATGACCGGATTGCTCTCCCCCCAAGACACAACCGGTTTTGCGCATCTGTTCAAGAACATAACGGTCACCGACAGACGTGACGTCGACGGTGCATCCGATCCCTTGGATCGCTTTATGGAATCCCAGATTGCTCATGACCGTTGCTGTTACTTTACGGTCGACGAGTTTGTCCTCATCCAGAAGCATTTTTGCAGAAATATACAGCATCCGATCCCCGTCGACGGTGCGTCCCTTTTCATCTACGGCGATCAGTCGGTCCGCATCCCCGTCAAAGGCCAGCCCCAAGTCTGCCTTCACTTCCGTCACTTTTTTCTGAAGAGCTGCAGGATGGGTCGATCCGCAGTTTTCATTTATGTTTCTGCCGTCCGGCGTATTGGCCAGGACTATGACTTCGGCTCCCAAATCCCGAAATACGGATTCCGCGATCCGAAACGCAGCGCCATTGGCACAATCAAGGACGATCTTCATGCCATTCAATTTGGTATCTGTGGTGCCTTTCAAAAACTCTGCGTAAGTGGCTGCTGCATTTTCCTCCGCTTTGATGGAGCGGCCGATCTTTTCTCCTGTGATGTGGCTGTTGACGTCAATGTTGCGAACGATGATGTCCTCGATTTCGTCTTCCAGGTCGTCATCCAACTTAAAGCCATCACTGTTGAAAAATTTGATCCCATTGTACTCAAATGGATTGTGGGATGCGGAAATCACGACGCCAGCCGTCGCGTTCTGCTGTCGCACCAGGTAAGCGATCGCCGGGGTGGGAAGGACGCCTGCCTTTACCACATCTCCACCCATTGCAAGAATGCCGGCGCTTATGGCATCCTCCAGCATATCACCTGAGATCCTGGTGTCTTTGCCGATGAGTACCACCGGTCGGTCAACGCTTTTGCTCAGCACATGAGCTCCGGCCTTTCCAAGATTAAAAGCCAACTCCGGCGTCAATTCCGAGTTGGCTATTCCACGCACTCCGTCGGTTCCGAATAGTCTGCTCATTGATTTACTCCTGTCCTGTCTGTAGCAACTCGATCGTGACTTCTTCCGGAAGGATCGTCACCGTATGAAGCGCCACCTCGTGGGATGCCTTGATCGTCACGTTTTGTATACCTTCCGCCAGTTCTTCTGTATCGATGTATAGGATCAGATCTTCCTTCTCCAGTTGATCGACGATATCGATCCTTCCCGTTACTTTTACTTCCACAGAAGCGATCTGAATGGTTACGCTTTTTCCTGCTGTCAATCCTTCCAAAACGATTTCATCGGCAGCATACTCGAACACCTTGGTACTGATCTGTTCGACGACGACTCCCGCCTGGATGTTTTCATATCCCTTCGCCAATTCAACACCTTCTGGTAGTATGACTTTCACAGAGACTGTTCCGTTCCCGGTGACGCCAGTAACGTCTACCGGTTCCGCATCGATCGAAGTGATTTCATCGATCACGCCTTTTGTTCCCTTGATCTTGATCGTTTCCGGTACGGACAACTCGGCTCCTAACCCCTCGGCCAACTCGCCGACGATCGAGACACTGAGAGGAATTTCCTTCACTCGCAACAGCTTCGCAAATACCTGAATATAGTTGGCGGAAAGCTTGATGTTTTCCACCGGCATCCCCGCATAGTTGACCGCTGATGCAATGACCTGCACCGTAGATCCCTCCGCAGAAAAATCTGCAACCTCAACAGTCACCTGTACGCTTGTCACGGCTTCGACTTCGGATCTGGCTCCGGTGATTTCGATGGCTGCTGGCTTGACTTCGATGGCTCCCTCTTCCGTATCTGCCGGCATATTACCGCGGAAGATCACTTCGACCGGTTTGCTCAACGCAACCAGATCCTCGATCGTCACCTCAACCTTGGCTGGTTTTGCCTCCAGGATCTTCAGTGACTCCGGTGCGATCACATTGACCGGAACGAAGTTTTCACCCTTGCTCCATCCGAACAGATCAGCCTCCGCAATGATATCCTGAGCGGTGATGTTCATGATGTCCGAGCGTTTTCCTTCAATGATCACGTTGACCGTATATTTTCCGTCACCGGAAATGGCCAGTTCCCGGGCTGTCAACGATTGAATGTTGAGTAACTGCACCGGCACGTTTGCTATGGTCTGCTGGGTCGTGGGATTGACTTCGCCCAGCACATAAGCCCACAAAACCAAAGCCACAAGAATGGAAAGGATGATCGTGATTGTTTTTTCCTTCTCAGAGCTATCCCGTTTTCGCTTGTCAGCCATTCCCGTCCACCTTATCCTTCCGCCGGAAGATCCGGGCGAAGACATTTCTGTCATCCTCATCCGGCAACTGGCTCAAATAGATGTTCAGGAGCGTCTTTTCGACTGTCTTTATATCGAGAAATCGTGACAGTTTGCCATCGATCGCAATGGAAATGATCCCAGTCTCTTCCGATACGATGATTGCTATGGCATCTGAGTGTTCCGTGATTCCGATGCCCGCCCTGTGTCGTGTTCCAAGGTCTTTTCCCAAGGTGCGGTTCTGGGTCAGTGGGAGAACACAACCGGCAGCCAGGATCCGGTCACCCCGAATCACGGTCGCTCCATCGTGAAGCGGAGCGCCGGGATAAAACATCGCAGTCAGAGTCTCTGCCGATATTTCTCCATTGATCTTCGTGCCGGTCTCTGCAATATCATTCAGTGCGATTTCTCGTTCCATGATGATCAACGCACCGATTTTGCCCACAGAAAAATAATCTACCGCCTTGCTGATGGTAGATGTGATCTGCTTGGCTTTTTCTTTATTGATTTCTCCTTGCATCTTAAGAAATTTGCTTCGACCCAAATACTCCAGCGCCCGCCGCAGTTCCGGCTGAAATACGATGATCAAAGCAATCAATCCAAGGGTCAAAGTGCCTTCGAGGATCCAGTTCAAAGTGTAGAGATTCATCAAATCGGAAAAAAAAGTGGCAGCCACCAGGATCAATAGTCCTTTGACCAGCTGCTCAGCCCGGGTCTCCCGGATGAAGTTGAGGATCTTATAGATAACAAAAGCAACGATGGCCACGTCGATGACATCGGTAATGCCGAAACCGGATATGATGTTGGAGATGAAGTCAGTCATGTGACTTTCCTTTCGATGTGGCTTATACTATTGATTGTACTCAATTTTGAGCCAAGTTTCAATAGAAAAAAAGGCCGGGAGCATCGTCCCGGCCGGTCTTTTCAAGTTCGCTTCAATAGGAGGGTTCCAAAATACCGTAGTCTCCGTCTTTTCTCTTGTACACAACGTTTACCGTTTCAGAGTCCATGTCGAGGAAGACGTAGAAATTGTGCTCCAAAAGCTCCATCTGCATGATGGCTTCTTCTATCGTCATAGGAATCAGATCGAACTTCTTTCTCTTGACAACTACAGTCTCTTCCGATTCCGATGAATCCGGAAGATCGTCAAATGCAAACTCCTTGTTGTCTTTATGTTTTCTGAGCAGTCTTGTCTTGAATCTTGACATCTGGGTCGCCAGTTTGTCGACGACTTTGTCGACCCCGGCATACACATCGCTGGTTTCTTCTTCAGCGCGGAAAATGGTTCCCTTGGCGTTGATCGTTGCTTCCATTTTTTGTCTGCCTTTTTCCATCGACAGAGTCACGTTTGCAACGATATCCTTGGAAAAATATTTGCCCAGTTTTTCGAATTTGGATTCTATGATCTTCTTCAGGTGGTCGCTTGCGTTAAAATTCTTGCTGGTGATGATCACTTTCATGATGATACCCCCTTTACTATAGAGAACTACCTTTCTTTACTTATACCACAAAAGTCATGCCAATCCTCTTTTTGAATGAAATAAATTTATACAGCAACCGTGAATACTGCTCTGGCAAATAGTCTGAATATTCATCGAACGGCTTTGCGTTTTCAACGTATTTATAGTTGTGTGATGCACTGTTGATACTGTGGATAACTCTGTGCATAATTGAAATTGCAACAATTCTACTGTGGACACAATTTGCGGAGGTGAATATTCATCCGTTCACTTGTTCGGCAGGCATTGCCGGCCTTTATCGTTGGTATTTCAATGTTTTTTAACATGTATAAATATTCACATAAATTTATATTTTTCTTTTCTCCCGGCGGAGCCCTACCCTATTCGTGCCTGTGGATATCGGTTCCCGTGACCGTCCGGCTGACCTGGTCTTTGCCCCCACACTCGCCTGCCGCTGAATCTAACCATAAAGGCTGACGTCAGGACTTATATCTAGACTACGCCATGCTCGCTGCCGCAATGCGGACAGTTTACGTGGGTCCTTTTGCCCGTAGCTGGCATGGACTTGCAACCACAGACCCGGACGGTCACGGGAACCGACACTTCATTGTATCACAATTGCATCACCGAAGGATCGATTCCTGCGGAAAATGTCATTACGAAAACCCGATCCGATCCGCCATCCTTCAATGCTTTGCTGCAGGCATTTGCCGTGCTGCCCGTGGTAAAGACATCGTCGATCAGCAGTACCGCCTTGCCTGGGAGCAGGTGCGCCCATTTCTGATTCACCCGGTAGGCGCCATCGCTTACGGTTCTTCGCTCCTCTGCGCTGAGTTGACTGAAAGGCACTGTATTCGAACTCTTGAGAAGCAGATCTGTCTTCACCGGGTGTCCGGATCGCTTGCTCAAAGCGGTTGAAAGCAATGCCGCCTGATTATATCCTCGCGTCCTCTCCTTCGTCTTGTGCATTGGAACCGGCACCACCAGATCGAAGGTAAGCGCCTCTACAAGAAGTCTCTCATACATCAGTGAAGCCAAGGGTTCGCTGTAATAATGCTTATTCTGATATTTGAACCGATGAATGAGCTCGCGTTCTTCGAAGCCGTACCGGGTGCAGGTCGTCCCGGTTTGAAATTCCCTGACCGCGTCGATGCAGTCATTGCAGAGTTGTCCCATCCCGATGGCCCGCAACGGTTTCCCGCAGCGACCGCATGCTTCCGCTCCAACCCAGTGCAATCTTCGAACGCAGCCGTTGCAGAGCGCGTACGGCGTTCCTCTTTTGACCGGCTTTCCGCAGGAGATGCAGTACAAATCAGAGGGAAACACCAGATCCCAGCCGTGCTTCCACATCGCTTCGATCCTATTTTTGTCGAAATATGCCGAGATCGTCCCCTCCTTTTGGCAGAAACGCATGAAGCCTTGGCCGCAGGCCAGAGTATCGCTCAATGATCGGATTGTTGTCGACCATCCCCCTCATCTTGTCCTCCGAGCCGACCAAAATCACAGTTTCTTTTGCCCGTGTCACAGCAGTATATAGCAGATTTCGGGTTGCCAGCATCGGGGGGAACCATGTCACGGGAAGGATCACGATAGGAAACTCGCTTCCCTGGCTCTTGTGAACGGTGATCGCATAGGCAAGTTCCAACTCGTCCAGTTGGGTAAATTCATAGGTCACGTACTTGTTGTCGTCATAGACTACGGTCAATTCTCCGAACTCGGTGTCGATGGTCTTGATAAAGCCGCTGTCGCCGTTGAACATCCCTTGCCCATCGGTAAAATCATCGACCCGCTTCCATTCCAGCTGATAGTTGTTTCGGATCTGCATGACCTTGTCTCCCTCTCGAAAGATTCGGTCGTTGATCTGCTTTTCCTTTTTTTCTGGAGAAGGAGGATTCAGTATCTGCTGCAGTTCCCGATTCAGTTGAATGCATCCCAACAGTCCTTTACGGACCGGCGTGAGGATCTGAACATCTCTTAACACATCACAGTTTTCAAAATGAGTTGGCAGACGGCGAAGGCAAAGATCCTTGATGGTGGCAAGCATTTCCTTTTCCCCTTTGCGACGAAGAAGAAAAAAATCCTTGTCTTTTTCATTGACTTCCGGGTAGTCTCCCCGGTCGATCCTGTGGGCATTGACCACGATCATGCTTTCCTTGGCTTGGCGGAAAATTTCCGTCAGCTTGATGGCGGATAAGATCTCGCTTGCGATGATGTCGCGAAGCACATTTCCCGGGCCGACCGATGGCAACTGGTCCGCGTCCCCAACCAGAATGAGTCTGGTTCCGGCCTTCAGCGCATCTGCAAGACCCTTCATCAATAGAATGTCGATCATCGATGCTTCGTCGATGATGACCGCATCCCAGTTTAGTGGGTCCTCTTGATTCTTACCGAAGCGCATCCCGTCGTCTCCCTCGGAATAATAGTACTCCAGAAGACGATGGATAGTGGACGCCGGGTGTCCGGAGGTCTCTGTTATTCGCTTGGCTGCCCGTCCTGTTGGCGCTGCGATCGCCGCAGAAATGCCGCTGTGACGGAAAATCGCCATGATAGTGTTGATGATCGTCGTCTTTCCCGTGCCCGGTCCACCAGTGATCACAGTGACTCCCCTCTCAAGCGAGGCCTTCACGGCGAGCTTCTGATTCTCTGACAGCTCGATGCCGGTTTCCTTCTCGGTCGCATGGATCAGTCGGTCGATCTCCGCGTGGACCGGTTTGAGGAGGGAACTTTCCAATTCGATCAGTTTTCTGCAAACGCCCTGTTCCGCCAGATAAAAGTGGATCAGGTAGACCACCGACCGGCCTTCCAGGGTTTCGATGTGCAGGTCGCCTTCAAAGGCCATCTGTACGATCTGATCGTACACCTCACCGGTTGCGACCTCCATCAGCTCACCGGCAGTTTCGCACAGCTGCTTTTGCGGCACGAAAGAATGTCCTTCATTTGCAAAGGTCCATAGGGTGAACAATATCCCGCTTTTCAACCGGTACGGCGAATTGGGATCCCGTCCCAACTTCTCTGCGATCCGATCCGCTTTGCGAAACCCGATCCCGAAGATGTCGTCGACCAACTGGTAAGGGTTCTCTTCAACCGCTTTGATGGTTTCTTTGCCGTAAACCTTATACAGCTTCATCGCAAGCCCCGCAGCGATCCCGTACTGTTGAAAGTAAAGCACGATCGCGGCGAATTCCCTGTGATGCTCAAACGCTTCAGCAATCGATGCCGCTTTCACTTTGCCGATCCCGTCGACTTCAGTCAGCCGATCCGGTTCCCGTTCGATGATCGTAAGCGCATCTTCGCCAAAGCGCTGTACGATAGCTGCGGCGGTTTTCTTTCCAATGCCCTTTAGTATGCCGGAGGACAGGAACCCCTCGATCCCGGTGACGGTCTGTGGCATTTCTTCCCGATACGACTGAAAAGAAAATTGTTCGCCGTAGCTTGGGTGGGTCTTCCACGCTCCTTCAAATATAAAAACCCGCCCCCTGTCCGGCGACGGCAGATATCCGACTGCTGTAAATTGTTCCGGTGGATCCACCTCGTCGTTTTCCACAACAGCGATGGTATAGCCATTGTCACGATTGTGGTAGATCACTTCAGAAAGTGTGCCCCGCTTCTCTTCCATGGTCTCCTCATTTGATAAAATAGATGTTGCGAAGCTTGGCGCGTATGGGATTCTTCAGCATCTTTGCCCGCTGCAGAAGTTTCTTTTTCGTATTGAGGCCCGGGAGTCTGTGAGCGACGTCCAGCAACATTTGTAGCATCTCCCCGACCTGTTCACCGGTGACGATCCCCGCTTCCACCAGATCGTCGCCATTGATGGCAAGATCTTCCAGAAACAGCGGCTCTCTGCTCTTTTTGATGTGGTCTAACAGATAATACCGGCTTTCGATCCGGTAGCCGGGAACATCATAGACATCCCGATGCTGTTTTGCCAATGACTCCAGGAATTCGTAAATGTCCATGCCGTTCAGGTAGATGAACCTCTTCAATAAATATTTTTCTGTAGAAAAATATAACTCATCCAGCAGGTCCAGCGAGGCTTCCAAGCGCCTGGTGGTTTCTCTGTCAAACTCCAGATCCCGGATCGCTTTTCTCGCTTTCTTCTTGTCGAAACAAAGCAGCAGCAAAGCCATTCGAAGATCGACTCTTGGTCTTGACTGGTCGATCTCTTGCAGCAACACCGAGAGATCTCCCATGCTTTGTCTGCCCTTCGGCGGATAACAGTCTCCAAACAACGCTGGCAGAACATCAGCGGCTGCGCACATCCGCAACGCCTTTCCCGTTTGCTTCGTGACGAGAAGTCGTTCAAACTCACCTCTGCGACGATCCATGCTGATTTCCGTCAGATGGGGAGCATTTTCCTTCATCGCATCAAAGGTGGCGCGCTCGACATCGAAATCCAACTGGCCTGCCAGACGCAATCCCCGCAAGATTCGGAGCGGATCCTCCGCAAGACGCACGATCGGATCTCCCACCATTCGAATCAGCTTCTGGTCGATGTCCTTTTTACCGCCATAAGGATCTATCAGTCCGGTGGCCGGGTGGTAGGCCATGGCATTGATGGTGAAATCTCTGCGGGCAAGATCTTTTTTAATGTCATCGGTAAAAGTTACGGTGTCCGGTCTGCGTCGATCGGAATACACGCCATCGATCCGCATCGCTGCAACTTCGGCTTCCAGAGCCTTCACTTTTACTTTTACGACACCATACCGGTCCCCTTGAAACGAAGCAACGTCGAACAACTCGGCCACCCGCTCCGGAGCTGCGTCGCTGGCCAGATCCCAATCTTCCGGTTCCAGTCCAAGCAAGGCATCTCGTACACTGCCACCGACCAGATAGACCTGGTGTCCGTCACCTTCCAATACTTCGAAAATTCGTTTGATCTCACTCGGCAGACGAAACATCGACGTCCTCCTTGCCCATTGGCTTGTATACTTGCCGGTTGTCCAACGTCCAGACGCGTTCCGAGAACGCCCCGGGTTCGGTGGAGAGCAGCGCCTCCTCCATATCATACATCCTCGCATCGACGATATCCAAGTAATGAAGGATCTCCGCCTCCGGGAACATCGGCCGTTTCGGGCTTCCAAACTCCGGGTGGTAATGGTGTGAAAGGATCATATGCTCCAGCATCACGGATTTTTCCTTCTCGATGCCCAGGTCCTCTGCCAGCCGATCAATGGTTTTGACTCCCTGTACCAGATGTCCCAGGAGTTTTCCTTCGAAGGAATATCCGCTGGCGATCCCGGTCTCGTCGGAGTCGATCTCATTCAACTTTTCGATGTCGTGGATGAGCACACCGGTCACGACCAGGTCCCGATTCAGATTCGGATAGACTTCACAATAGCGTTCGCCCATCGCCACCATGCGCTTCATATGATAGAGCAATCCGCCCATTTCCGCATGATGGTTCTTCATGGCGGCAGGATAGTACATCAGCTTTTCCCGGTTGTCCGTCAGTATCCTGCCGCAGAGACGTTTGAGATCCTCATCGACCATGATCGACACTGCCGCTTCTAGGAATGCCATCATGTCTTCCGATTTTTCCGGGGCGGATTTGATGAAGTCTTCCATTGAAACCTCGTCCTGGTCCACTGCTTTTCTGATCTTCTGCACCCGAAGCTGTTTCAGGCCGTTCCACTCCGTGACCAACGCTTTGACTTTAACGATATCCCCTGTCTTGATCCCATCAAGAGATGGCAGTTCTGTGTCCGCAACATCCCATTTTTTTGCTGTGACTTCCCCTGTACTGTCTCCAAGAAGAAGATCCAGGTATTGTTTCTTATTCGATCCCAGCTTGACGGCGATGGATTTGACCAGAAAGTAATCCTGAACCTCTCCATCGGTGGTCAAAAAGCTGATATAACTCTCTTTCATGTCGTCCTCCTCCAATTTCCTACTTGCCATTATATACTAAAACCCGGTTCAGTCGCGACTTTTTCTTCGACATTTTCTGTCGTTCTCCGGCTGTACTTGGAATAGATTTCGTTATATAATAAGAAAAACCAAAGGAGGCGATCACCATGGAACATCTGGGACTGATCCGGGGAGCTGCTGTCACGCCGGTCATTCGAGTGGCAAATACGAAGTTCAACACCGACGAGATCATTGCAAGCATACAGCAGGCTCACGAGGGTGGCGCTTCCATCATCGTCCTTCCAGAACTGTGTATCACCGGCTACACCTGCGGGGATCTTTTTTTTCAAGATATCCTGTACCGAAATCAGTTGATTCAATTGGAGCGGATCGTGGCTTCCACCACGCAGTTGCCCGGCATCGTCGTACTTGGCTTCTACTTGCGGGTGGAAAACAGTCTGTACAACTGCGCTGCCGTGATCCAAAGAGGTGAACTGAAGGGTGTTGTCCCTAAAATGTTTCTGCCAAATGCGAGAGAGTATTACGAAGCCCGTTGGTTTGCTTCCGGCCTGGATGCGGCGGGAAAGGTCGATTCCGTGTACTTGCTTGGAAACTTTGTTCCCTTCGGGAATCTCCTGTTTGAAGACAGTGCCCACGAGTTGAAACTTGCGGTAGAGATCTGCCAGGATCTTTTTGTTCCGATCAGTCCCGGCGCCCGCCTGTCCTTGGCAGGAGCCCACATCATCTGCAATCCCTCTGCCAGCGATGAACTGGTAGGCAAATCCGAATACCGGCAAGCCTTGGTGAAACAAAAAAGCACCGATTGCTTTTGTGGATACATTTATTCTTCTTCCGGCGTCCATGAGTCCACCACCGATCTGGTCTTCGGCGGTCATTGTATGATTGCGGAAAACGGCGTCCTGCTGGAGCAGAGTCGTCGTTTTGGGAGAGAACGTTCTATTATCTATGCCGACATCGACTTCGACCGGATCAAGAGCGAGAGATCCTATGTGCAGGGCTTTGAGCAATGCGCATCTTATTACAATGACACGACACTCTACACCAATGTCTCGCTGGATCCCCTGCCGGTCATCTCGACGGCGGACAGGGTGTCCAGGAGCTACACAAAAACACCCTTTATCCCCCATGACAAAGCACAGTTGGATGCCAACTGCCGGGAATCCTTCGCAATACAGACCGCTGCGCTGGCCAAACGTCTCTCCCACACCGGGTCGAGCAAGGCCATCATCGGTATATCCGGAGGGTTGGACTCCACCTTGGCGCTGTTGGTGGTCGTCGAGACCTTCAAGCTGTTGAACAAAGACCCAAAAGATATCATTGCGGTCACCATGCCTGGGTTTGGAACGACGGATCAAACCTACAACAATGCAACTGATATCATGGATGCCCTTGGTGTGGACCGCAGAGAGATCCCGATCTCCGAAGCCGTTCTTCAGCATTTCAAGGATATCGGTCACGATCCGGACGTACACGATCAGGTATTTGAAAATGCGCAGGCAAGAGAAAGGACCCAGATCCTGATGGATCTGGCCAATAAAGAAAACGGCCTCCAGATCGGTACCGGAGACCTGTCTGAGTTGGCGCTCGGTTGGTGCACTTACAACGGCGACCACATGTCGATGTACAATGTGAATGGAGGGATCCCCAAAACCCTGGTGCGTATCATCGTCCGCTGGGTGATGGAAACACTTCTTACCGGTCCGGAAGAGGAAAAAGGTTTTTGCAAAGACAATGCTGCTCTCGCAGCTGCTCTTCAAGGAGTTTTGGATACCCCCATTTCTCCCGAGTTGCTGCCTCCCGGAGACGAGGGACAAATCACCCAGATCACCGAAGACAAAGTGGGGCCTTACATCCTTCACGACTTCTTCTTGTACCATACGATCCGATACGGCACAAATCCCGCCAAGCTACTTGCACTTGCCGGGATCGCTTTCCAGGACGATTATGACGCAGCAACTTTGAAAAAGTGGCTGACCCTGTTCTACCGCCGGTTCTTCTCCCAACAGTTCAAACGAAGCGCATCTCCTGACGGCCCCAAGATCGGCTCGGTCAGTCTTTCGCCCAGAGGCGACTGGAGAATGCCCAGCGATGCGGATGTCAGTGATTGGCTACGTGAGCTTACAGACATTCTCTGATTTTTTCTATTACAAAATCGATGTCCGACCTGGACACATCCAGGTTTGTGACGAAACGCCATTCTCCATCTTCGGTGCCGCTGATCTTGATTCCGTTGGCAAACAGATGGTCCACCAGCTTTTGTTCCGGAACCACATCTTCTCCCATTTCGAAAAACACCATGTCGATGTCCCGGCGGTCGGTCTTCACCTTGACCCCCGGGATTTTTTCAAGTTGCTCAGAAAGATAATCGGCATTCTGGTGGTCTTCCCCGAGGCGTTCGGTCATCGTTTCCAGCGCGACGATGCCAGCCGCCGCCAGTATCCCTGCCTGACGCATGCCGCCGCCCATCAATTTTCGGTTTTTTCTGGCCTTATCTATAAAGCTTTTGGATCCTGCAACCATAGAACCGACCGGCGCCGCCAATCCCTTGGAAAGACAGAACATCAGCGTGTCGCAGCAAGCTGCGATCTCCTTTGCATTAACCCCGAGGGCAGTTGCCGCATTGAAGATCCTGGCGCCATCCAGATGGACGGGAATACCGTACGCTTCTCCGATCTTCTTGATCGATGTAAGGTTGTCGAGGGGAATCGCCGTTCCGACCCCATGGGCATTTTCCACACAGATCAGTCCCGTATGGGGGTAGTGGATGTCGTTTTCCGGACGAATCGCGGCTTCTACCTTTTTCGGATCCATCTTGCCGTTTTCTGTGGCAAGTGTGCGGAGCTGTACTCCGGCAATCACCGCTGTGCCTCCAACTTCGTGAAGTGTGATGTGGCAATCTTCCCCGAGTATGATCTCGTCTCCACGACTGGTATGTGTCAAAACACAGAGCTGGTTGCCGAAGGTTCCGCTTGGCACAAACAGGGCTGCTTCTTTACCTACTTTCCGAGCCGCCAACTCCTCCAGCTGATTCACCGTGGGATCGTCGCCATACACGTCATCTCCGACGACAGCGTTGGCCATCGCCTGCCGCATTTCTTCTGTTGGCAGGGTCACCGTGTCACTTCTTAAATCAATATATCTCATTTCGAACCTCCTGTTGAACAATCATAGAAACACCTGTTGTACCAAAATCATATATACGATAGTTCCTGCTCCGATGGACAGCAAAGAATTTCTCTTCCAGAAGTGCAGCGCCACGATCACGGCGATGGCGATCAGCTCCGGCATTCCGTAAGGGTACTCCAATGGTGCGATCCCCTTGAGACAATACACCACCAAAAGACCGATGACCGCCCGGGGCAATACTCTTCCCAGATACCGAATGTAAGTCGGTGTTTCCCGATGGGCGGGAAAGAGCAGAAAAGGAATGGATCGGGTCGCCACAGTTCCAACGGTCAGAAGAGCGATCGTAGCGAACATTTGCAGCGATGTCATTGTGGCTCCCCCTCTCCCTTGTCGATGGTTTTCCGGAAGATCGTGATCAGACCGAGGATCAGGAGAAGAGAAGGAATCATGAAGTTGGTTTGCCCAAATACGAAAAGCCCCAGGATCGTTGCTGCGATACCGATGATCGCTGCTATGTGATGTTTCCCATACCGCCATTGGTCGAGAAAAATGACAACGAAGAGGGCGGTGAGCACGAAATCCAGCCCTTTGGTGTCAAACCGCACCACAGCGCCGGCAAACGCTCCTATTGTGGACCCCAAGATCCAATACACATGTCCCAGCAACGTGACAAAAAAAGAAAACCAGCGAGAATCTACGTCATCCTTCTTCGTTCCTGAAACCAGCAAGGAAAAGGTTTCGTCAGTCAGTCCGAAGACCAGATAAGGTTTTAAACGTCCGGTCCCTGCGTACTTTTCCAGCATGGAAAGCCCATAGAAGAGATGCCGGGCATTGATCATCAATGCAAGAATGAGCGCATACAAAGGGTTGAATGCGGCAGTCAAAATCGAGACCGAAACATATTGCAGCGAACCGGCAAAAACCGCGGCGCTCATCAGGACTGACCAACCGATAGCCAGACCTTTGCTGCTCATTAAAATTCCAAACCCGGCGCCGAGCACCAGGTAGCCGGTCATCACCGGAATCGTCATAGAGAAAGCGGCTTTCAGCGCCTTGCGTTTCGTCTTCATTTTTCCTTTATCTCCGGCAAGGGATCCCGGATTCGCAGGGAACTCCGATCTGGCATTTCCCGCAACCATATCTGGGCGCGTGCTTTTCCAATGTTTCATCGACAAAACGAAGACAAGAGACGTGGTCTTTTCCGTTCTCAAGAGTGATCGCATCCACCGGGCAATTTTCGACACAGACCCCGCACATGGAGCAGTATTCGTAGACCTCTTCGTATTCCTTTGGATCCGGCGGAAGCGACAAGCTCGTTACGATACTTCCAAACCTCCCACATAGCCCTTTGGAAGTGATCAGGCCCTTGGAAAGACCAAAGGTGCCAAGACCGCAGACAAATGCCACGTGGCGTTCCGACCAATTGCTGGTAAATGTCACTTCCGGATGCGGGGAACCCTCCTTCGGGATCGACTGGGTCCAGAAACCCTGCTCCATCGTCGGCACGACGCTCTCATATCCCTCTTGGATCAGTTCTCCCTTGATGTACTGCGCCAGTTGCATCAAAAATGCCTGCCCCTCGATCCTGCCATGGAGCCATTCGTCGGAAGGCCATGAGAAGTCGATCGCATTGCTTTCTTTGATCACGTCAGTAAAGGGAAGAAAGAAAGAAATGACGGTTTTCGCCTGAGGAAGCCATTGTGCCGGTAGCATAAAATGTTCTCCGATGGCTACCGGGTCTTTCAGCTTCAAAAACCCCTCGTCGGTTGCTGTAGCGAAAGCAAAAATGGGGTCTTCGTATATCTTCATTCCCGCCAGATCCGGAGACAAGGCAATGTCTTCTGCGACGTAATTGCCCTTGGATTCCCGGACAAAACGGCAAGCGCTTTCGATGATGTTCTGCTTGTTCATTTCGTTTCCTCTGCTTTCAAGTATTTCAGAGCAGTATATCATAACAAGAGAGCCTGTGGCAATTCGTTAAAACAGGATCGGTCCCAGGATCGGTGTGTTTTCTCTCAACAAATTTACGACCAGGAATACCAGATACAGTCCAAAGATCAATATCCCATGCCAGCGTTGGTATCCATTCCTGGTTGCGACACCGAACACCACAGCGCAGGTAACGATCGCCAATGTAAGCGGAAATTGAAATGGCAATATGCTGGGATCTCCTGCAAGATCGATGGGTCGGACAAGGGAAGCGATTCCGATCGCCTGAACGATGTTTAGAATGTTGGCGCCGATGATATTGCCAACGCCAAGACCGGTGACTTTCTTTCGAATGGATGTGATCGCAGTCACAAGTTCTGGAAGAGAGGTGCCTAGCGATGTGAATACGATCGCGATCACCAGGGGGGGAACACCGAGAATCTTTGCGATCTCGATTCCATTGTCCACTAAAAGGTTTGAGCCAATGATCACGAGTGAGATGCCGATGCTGAACAGGAGCACTTTGATCAATTTGTTCTTTCTTGACTTGTCGATATCATCCCTGTCGCTTTCGTCTTCTCTCGCATGCATCATTTTTTTTGCTTGCCTATAGTTGCTGACGATAAAATAGGCGAACGACCCAACAAGAATGACGCCTGCCAGTCTTGAAATTTCGCCATAGAGCAAACCCATCATCCACGTGAAAACGATGACGACGATCAAGGAAATCCCATTTCTGACAAACGTCGCCGGATCTTCTATGCGTGGCCGGGAAAATACAATGATCATCGCCAAAACAACACCGGTATTGATCGCGATCGATCCGATGGCGTTTCCAAAGGCGATGTCAGTCACACCCTTGGCTGCAGCAGTGACCGCCACCAGCGTTTCCGGTAAAGTGGTGCAAATGCTGACGATCGTAGCCCCAATTATTATATGCGGGATTCTAAAAACCGATGCGATCCAGATGACGGAATCGATGAACCAGTCGCTACCCTTGATGATCATTGAAAGTCCAAGACCAAAGAACAGGAAATATGTTGCTTGTTCCATCACGCGTTCTCTTTGAATTTTTTTCTTTTCTTCTTGCGCGACAAGGACAATCCGCCGAATCCGCTGATGATCGCAATATAGAAACCAAGATCATACCACCAACCGGTGTTGACCACCTCATAGATTCTGATGTTCTGATCAAAAATACCGATGATCAAAGAGATCGGCGCGATCCATCCATGCCAGATTCCCCAGAGAAACCCTGCAGGTCGCCCAAGGGTGTAAGACCCGTCCCCTGGAATGCATCCGGTCATAAGGATGAGCATTCCGACGAAAAGTAAAAGACCGATCATAGTTTTTCTTGACATGACTCCGCTTCCTTTCTATCACCGTTTGCAGCAATCGTCAACACTGCATTTCGACGAACCCTTTCCATGATGAAGCTCGTAATCACCACCTTCGATCCGAAGGATTTTCTGAAACACCAATGCTTCCGCGATCTTTCTTCTTGCTCCATCATAGATGCCCTGCACTGTGGTGCGGGCGATGTTCATTTGGGCGGCGCACTGCTCTTGTGTCAGCGCTTCCCAATCGATGAGCCGGATCGTCTCATATTCGTCGACCGTCATCGTGACGAATCCGACGTTGTGAACCGAGTCGCCCAACGGACCAAATTGATTGCTCAATGGTAGACAACATACTTTCCTGCATTTCCTTGGTCTTGGCATAATTGGTTCTCCTATTTAATTTGACATATGTCATAAAATTGATGTATCATTGATGCTATAAACAAATCAGGAGGATATCGTATGAAAATAGCATTGCCGTCACGACAGAACATGATCGACGACCATTTTGGCCACTGTGAGTACTTCAGTGTGTTTACTGTCAATGACAACAAAGAGATCATTTCCCTTGAGACTATAGTATCACCGGCAGGCTGCGGGTGCAAATCAAATATCGCATCGATCCTGGCGGAAGCAGGCGTGACCGTCATGCTTGCCGGAAACATGGGCGAAGGCGCCGTAATGGTTTTGAACGACTCCGGCATAGACGTCCTGCGCGGCTGCTCAGGTGACGTGAAAGAAGTCGTGGAGAAATGGCTGGATGGATCCCTTGTGGACTCCGGCGATTCCTGCCATGCACATGCGAACGGCTGCAGCCACTGATCAACGACACAAGGGGGAACGAGCAGGGGGATAACAGCGCAGAGCAAAGGTGCTGCAGAACGAAGGGACGGTTCTCTGTTTTACAACAGAGAACCGTCCCTTCGTTCTGCTCTGTTTATCCCTTGTTCGATCCTTGCTCTACAAGAAATTTTTCGATTTGAATTGCTAAGGAATTTGCTTTTCCAAGTATTGTTGCTGTCATTTTGTCCTTGTGCTCAAAATCTAATTCATCTACTAAGCAAATCTCCAACACTGAGTATTTTGGCATCGCTTTTCGATTTTTATTCCAATCTGTGTTTTTCAAAATCTCCCAATACGTTTTTTGGATCGAAGCATTTTGTCCCATCAACCACAGCTCAATCTGCATTTTTTTATGATTTAGTATGATTCCAAATCGGAGTTTGTGATTTCTTAAGTATTGATTGTAAAAAGAAAAATATGTAAAATCCAAAGATCCAAAGGAAATATGACCTGTCAAATACTGCTGTGGAAATTTCGTCTTTAATTCTGCCATATACTTCATTAATGCTGAGTATGCTACTTGTATATCGCCTAGTTCAAGTTGGTCTTTATAAACTTCGATACATTTTGAAATATCTTTGTTCATCACTTCACTTCCCTTCGTCAAATCCCGGGCACACCGAAAGACAAATACCGCAATCGGTTCCGTATTCCAACCACTTTTCAAAGCACTTTTCCTGTGTGATCGTTGCCAAAATGTCATTAGGAATAGCTTTTGATGGACAGTTTCTGACACATCTTCGGCATGTCTCGCAAATCGGCGCAATTGACTTTGAAAATGGTGGATCGTTTACCAGGGGTAGATTTGTAGATACCGCGCCAAGTCTCACTCTTGGACCATGCGCCTCTGTTATGATCAGGCCATGCTGCCCAATATCCCCTATACCAGCTGCTTTTGCAGCGAGTGGCAAAGTACAAAGGTAATTCCCATCCATGTGGTTTCTGGCTTCATAGCCAAACGCCTTTATTGTGTATGTGAGTATCATCCCAACGATAGCAGCCTGAACATACCCTTGGGTCACAGCTATACTCTCTTCTGCTTTTGGAGCCTTTCGGATCATAGCTTCATTCATCGGGACAGCAAACACGATGGTATGGGGCCAATTATCTATGCTGACAGAATCTCCATATACCTGATCGGTACGACCTCGATGTGAATAGTAAAAGGATTCGTCGCTCTTTGCTACTCCGGTCACACTGGCACCATACAATTCGGCAATGCTTTTAATGTGGGCAGTGAAATCTTCCGCAGTCCCAGTGGTGAGAATCTTTGAAGCCGTTGGACCTTCGACAAGAGGTTTGATGCTATCCAGAAACTGAAAGGCTGCATCCACCGTAGAGGTCTTTAGCGAATCATAAAAGCGGTCGCCAGGCTTCCCGATCGGCATTTGTGCTCGCAGTGTATCATCAATTTCAAGGAGCTCTGGATGAAGGGAATAATACTGGTCATATTCTTTCGTGTTTGGCTTTCTTGCCATTCGCGAAAACATGATGTCTCGTTCATCGCTTCGTTTCATTTTGCACCTCGTGTGTTTCTTGAGACCTTTGTGAGTCGAATACCTCCGTCGTCATTGGCATTCAATGGAATCACCTATTGCAGCAGCATCATTTATCATCAAAGCTATCGCTAACCCTGGCGGGGTAATACCTACAAATTCTAATGTGCAATTGAATGAAACGGACGGTTCTCGATTCTTAAAAAGAGACCGTCCCTATGTTTAATGCTATCCGCCCTATAGGTTCTGCCCGGCTTAGTTGTCTTTCAATTTGGTCTTAAGATCCTTAGAGACAACTTTCTTGCTCAAAATAGGGGTGTTTGTCACATGACTGACTTCCTTTGGTTCATTTTTCGGGCTTAGTTGTCTTTTCTCATCGACTTGAGGGATTTAAGACAACATCATTCTGCCGTTGAACTGAATTTGTTGTCTCAATTTTATTTTCCCGTCCGCCAAAAGACAACTAAACTTTCGCCAGAACTGCTGATGGGCATAAGGTGCGGAGTCTCGGACCAAAATCAATCAAGTTCCCGTGGATTGTTGTCTCAATGGGGGTGACTGCTAAGCAATGAGACAACTATCGTTGTACCCTGTCTATAAAAAGATTTTAAATTGGGTCCTGTTGCGCCGTAGGTTGCGGACTTTTTTCGCTTCGCTTAAAAGTCTCGCCAACCCTGACGGGGGTAATACCAACAATTCGGCGGCTCCCTTCGGGATTGCTGAATTGGGTTCTGTTGCGCCGTAGGTTGCGGACTTTTTTCGCTTCGCTTAAAAGTCTCGCTAACCCTGACGGGGGTAATACCAACAATTCGGCGGCTCCCTTCGGGCTTGCCGAATTGGGTTCTGTTGCGCCGTAGGTTGCGGACTTTTATATCACTTCGCTCATAAAAGTCTCGCCAACCCTGACGGGGGTAATACCAACAATTCGGCGGCTCCCTTCGGGCTTGCCGAATTGGGTATTACTCCCACTCAATCGTACTGGGTGGCTTACTTGTGATGTCATATACGATGCGATTTACGCCTTTGACTTCGTTGACGATTCGATTACTTATTTTTTCAAGGACTTCAAAGGGGATCCGGGCCCAGTCGCCGGTCATGCCATCGACGGAGGTGACAGCGCGGATGCCGACGGTGTGGTCGTAGGTACGGTAATCGCCCATGACGCCGACGCTTTTGACATTGGGGAGCACGGTGAAGTACTGCCAGATCTCTCGCTCTAAGCCGGCTTTTTTGATTTCATCCCTCAAGATGAAATCCGACTCCCGGAGGATCTCAAGCTTTTCTTCTGTGATCTCTCCTAAACAGCGAACAGCGAGTCCGGGGCCGGGAAATGGCTGACGCCAGACTAGCTCGCTGGCGATCCCCAGCTCTTCGCCGACTTTGCGGACCTCGTCTTTGAACAGGAGGCGCAGAGGCTCGAGCAAGGTGAAGTCGACATCGTCCGGCAGGCCACCCACGTTGTGATGGCTCTTGATCATCGCCGATTCTCCGACGCCGCTTTCGACCACGTCAGGATATATGGTTCCCTGCAGGAGATATGCGATATCTCCCAGAGATTGGTACAGTTTCGCTGCTTCTTCTTCGAAGACGCGAATGAATTCTTCTCCGATGATTTTCCGCTTCTTCTCCGGATCGGTCACTCCGGAAAGCTTGGACAGGAAACGGTCTTTGGCGTTGACTCGGATCAGGCGCATCTGGAATTGGTTACCGAAAACCTCTTCGACTTGATCGCCTTCGTCCTTGCGCAGCAGGCCGTGGTCAACGAAAATGCAGACCAGGTTGTCGCCGATGGCTTCGTGGACCAATACGGAGGCGACGGAAGAATCCACTCCGCCGGAAAGACCGCAGATCACCTTTTTGTCTCCAACGGTTTCTTTGACTTCCTGTATCTTGTCCCGGGCAAAGGTGTCCATGGTCCAGTCGCCGACGCAACCACAGACACGGGTTAGAAAGTTGCGGAGCAACGTCTGTCCGAAGGGAGTGTGATGGACTTCCGGATGAAACTGCACTGCATAGAGCTTTGCCGCCGGGTCTTCCATCGAGGCGGTGGGACAGTTTTCGGTGATCGCCGATACACGAAACCCTTCCGGTACACGCTCGATATAGTCGGTGTGGCTCATCCAGCAGACCTCGTCGCTTCCGATACCGTGATACAGCTCGCTGTCTTCGGTGCTGATCTTCACCCTACCATATTCTTTATTATCCGGGCTTGCGACGCTGCCGCCAAGGACGTGGGCCATCAGCTGGGCACCGTAACAAATGCCAAGGACCGGGATCCCCATCCGGAAGAACTCTGCCGGCAACAACGGCGCTCCTTCGAGATAAACGCTGTTGGGGCCGCCGGTCAGGATCACGCCCATTGGCCGTTCTGTCTGGATCGACTCCATCAATCGGGAATAGGACACGATCTCACAATAGACGTTCTCTTCCCGGACTCTTCTTGCGATCAACTGGTTATACTGTCCGCCGAAATCGGCGACGATCACTTTTTGGTGGTTCATACGCATGTCCTTTCCTGTCAAATGAGTTATCTGGCCTGGCTATTGGTGCTTTCCTTCAGTATGACATCGTGGGCTCCGCCTTCTACGATGCTGGTGGCGGATACCAAGGTCAGTTTCGCGTTGTTCTGCAGTTCTTGAATGGTCAGCGCACCGCAGTTGCACATGGTGGACCTGACCTTGTTCAACGATAGTTTGACGTTGTCCTTCAGGCTGCCCGCGTAGGGAACGTAGGAATCTACCCCTTCTTCGAAAGAAAGCTTCTCATCGCCTCCCATGTCGTAGCGTTGCCAGTTCCTTGCCCGGTTGCTTCCCTCGCCCCAGTATTCCTTCACGTAGTTCCCATTGATATTGAGTTTGTTGGTCGGGCTTTCATCAAAGCGGGAAAAATAGCGGCCAAGCATGAGAAAATCGGCGCCCATTGCGAGAGCCAGGGTCATGTGGTAGTCGTACACGATGCCGCCGTCGGAGCAAATGGGAATGTAGATGCCGGTTTCCTTGTAGTAATCGTTTCTGGCTTTTGCAACTTCGATCACCGCCGTTGCCTGCCCTCTGCCGATCCCCTTTTGTTCCCGGGTGATGCAGATCGAGCCGCCGCCGATACCGACCTTGATGAAGTCGGCGCCGGCTTCCGCCAGGAACCGAAAACTCTCTTTGTCAACGATGTTGCCCGCGCCGATCTTTACGTCTTCTCCATACTCTTTACGGATGTGATCGATCGTCACTTTCTGCCACTCGGAAAAACCCTCCGAGGAATCGATGCAAAGAACGTCTGCTCCGGCATCGACCAGTGATCGCACACGCTCCTTATAGTCTCTGGTGTTGATTCCTGCTCCGACCATATATCGCTTGTCACTGTCAAGGAGCTCGTTGGGATTCTCCTTGTGACTTTCGTAATCTTTCCGGAATACAAAATGGGTCAGTCTGCCGCTTTTGTCTATGATGGGAAGCGCGTTGAGCTTATGGTCCCAAAGCATATCGTTCGCTTCCGACAATGTGATCCCTTCCTCGGCGTATACCAAAGAGGAAAAAGGTGTCATAAAGCTTTCCACTTTGGTGTCAGGCGACATCCGGCTGATTCGATAGTCCCGGCTTGTGATGATTCCCAAGACTTTTCCTTCCGCGGTTCCATCGTCGGTGACCGCAACGGTCGAATGCCCGGTTTTGGCCTTGAGTGCAAGGATATCTGCCAGCGTCTGATCCGGTCTTATGTTGGAATCGCTGGTGACAAAGCCGGCTTTGTGACTTTTGACTTTTCGCACCATTTCCTCTTGGCTTTCAATGGGTTGCGAAGCAAATATGAAAGCGATCCCTCCTTCTTTCGCCAGAGCCACCGCCATCCGATCGTCGGATACAGACTGCATGATCGCCGATACCAGAGGGATATTGCTCTCGATTGCAGGCTGCTCATCTTTTTTGAATTTCGTGATCGGCGTTTTCAGGCTGACGTTGTCCGGTGTGCAATCGGTGGAGGAATACCCGGGGACCAATAAATATTCGTTGAACGTCCTGGAGGGTTCTTCAAAATAGTTCGCCATGATCATTGTTTCCTTTCCAAATATTCTTCCAGTGTCAGACCGTTGCTGCTGATCTCTGTTGCCACAGCTTCTCCCACATAGCGTAGGTGCCAGGGTTCATAGAGGTAGCCAGTGATGTGCTCTTTTCCCTGTGGATAACGGATGATGAAGCCGAAGCGTGGTGCGTTTTCTGCAAGCCATATGCCTTCCGGCGTCTCGCCGAAGGAACTTGTCAGTTGATACTCGACCGTAGGTGACGTCACGTCCACTGCCAGCCCGGTCTGGTGTTCGCTTTCTCCCGGTTTTGCGCTGTATCTTGCGGCGGCTTCTGCGCCCTCCGCGGCGACGTAGTTGTTCCAAAGAATCTGTTGAAATCCGTAGGATCGATATGCGGTCGTCATGACCAGCGTATAGCCTTCGTCCCGGGCGGCTTCCACAATCCGGTGAAACTGATCAGCAGCTTCACTTCTGAGGTAGCGGCTGGCAGCGGTCCGGTTTTCTGCGTAGTACTTCACAGGAGACAGGTCATCCGGCTTGTAGTCCGGCACGATCGGGTTTTGCTTGTTTACTAAAAGCAATATCCCCTGCGCCGTCGCTTCCTCTACACTGAGCACTTTCCTCACAGGAGTCGTTGGGTCGTTCGGCGTGACTGTCGGAGTCTCCGGTGATTGGGGAGGTTCAGCTTCTGGCTCTTCCGGATCTGTTGGCTCCGCTTCAGGAATCACCGGTTCTTCGGGCTCAAATGGTTGTTCCGGTTCTCCTGGCGCAGCTGGCTCTTCTATTGCGGATGCATACACCCAGTCGGTTTTTCCCTGATCGAAGCCCTGGGTAAATCCCGGGTCAAAAAAACCGGCCCGGGAAAAGAGGATCGCTTCCAATAAGATCAGTAATGCCACAGTCCCGATCGTTGTCCATTTCAGTATGCGCATCGTTTCTCCAAACTGCCTTAATAAGATATTGTACCGCATACCACCAAAAAAGCCAAGGGAGGTTTCCCCGGCTTTTTTGAGTAGTTGGTTATTGGTACTTTTTGGTGGATTACATCATGCCCATTCCGCCGCCACCCATGGGAGGCATCGGAGGCATATCTTCTTTGATATCGACGACTCCGGCTTCTGTGGTCAGAAGCATTGCGGAGACCGAAGCTGCATTTTGAAGAGCGGAGCGTGTGACCTTTGCAGGGTCGACGATACCGGACTTCATCATATTTTCATAGGTTTCTGTCGCTGCGTTGAAGCCGACGCCTTCTTCTTCTGTCTTGATCCTGGCAACTACTACAGAACCTTCCAGTCCTGCGTTGATCGCGATCTGACGAAGCGGCGCTTCCAAAGCTTTCATGATGATCGTCGCGCCGGTCTTGAAGTCGCCGCTGAGTGTGTCAATGTACTTGGCAACTTTCGGTATGACATTGATAAAGGCGACTCCGCCTCCGGATACAATGCCTTCCTCAACAGCGGCTCTCGTTGCATTCAAAGCGTCTTCGATGCGAAGTTTCTTTTCTTTCAGTTCGGTTTCGGTTGCTGCGCCAACCTGGATCACAGCGACGCCGCCGGAAAGCTTTGCCAGACGCTCCTGAAGCTTTTCTTTATCGAAATCGGAAGTGCTGTCTTCGATCTGCGCTTTGATCTGATTGATCCTGGCTTTGATATCATCGTGATTGCCAGCGCCATCAACGATCGTGGTGTTCTCTTTGTTGACCTTGACGGTCGATGCAGTTCCCAGCATGTCGAGAGTTGCTTCCTTTAATTCGTATCCAAGCTCTTCCGAGATGACTACGCCGCCGGTCAATGCTGCGATGTCTGCCATCATGGCCTTCCTTCTGTCGCCAAAGCCGGGGGCTTTCACAGCGACGCAATCGAAGGTGCCTCTCAGCTTATTGACAACGATGGTTGCCAAGGCTTCGCCTTCCACGTCTTCCGCTACGATCAGCAGCTTTCTGCCTTGTTGAACGATCTGCTCAAGGATCGGCAGGATCTCCTGGATATTGGAAATCTTTTTATCAGTAAGAAGAATGTACGGATTGGAGATGACCGCTTCCATTTTTTCCGCATCATTTACCATATAAGGGGAGAGATATCCGCGGTCAAACTGCATTCCTTCTACGACTTCCAAAGTAGTTCCCATGGATTTGGACTCTTCGACGGTAATGACTCCATCGGTTCCCACTTTTTCCATGGCTTCTGCGATCAAATTGCCGATTTCATCGTCTCCTGCTGAGATCGATGCAACGTGGGCGATGTCATCTCTGCCTTTGACAGCGATGGAGATGCCTTTGATTCCGTCTACAGCAACATCGACTGCGCCTTGGATCCCCTTCTTGAGAACCATGGGATTTGCGCCGGCAGCAACGTTTTTGAATCCTTCCCGAATAATGGACTGTGCCAACAGTGTCGCTGTGGTGGTTCCGTCGCCGGCCACATCGTTTGTTTTCGTTGCAACTTCTTTGACCAACTGTGCGCCCATATTTTCAAATGCGTCTTCAAGTTCGATCTCCTTAGCGATGGTCACGCCGTCGTTGGTGATCATCGGGCTGCCGAACTTCTTTTCCAACAGAACGTTTCTTCCCTTAGGTCCGAGGGTGATCTTCACTGTATCTGCAAGCCGGTCTACGCCAGCCAACATTTTTTTCCTTGCCTCTTCGCCATAATTGATATCTTTTGCCATTGTCTTTCATCCTTTCATGTTCTTTTAGTTTTAGTATTTGTAACGATCGGAATTATACGACTGCCAATATGTCACGCTGGGAGAGGATCGTGTATTCCTCGCCGTCATATTTGATCTCTGTGCCGGCATACTTTGAGAAGATGACGATGTCGCCAACCTTCACTTCCATATCGACCTGTTTGCCGTCGACCATGCCGCCGGGACCGACTGCCATCACTTCTGCCATTTGTGGCTGTTCCTTCGCCTGGCCCGGTAGAACGATACCGCTCTTCGTCTTTTCCTCCGCTTCCAAACGTTTGATGACGACTCTGTCTCCAAGTGGTTTGATGTTCATTCTTTGATCTCCCTTCTTTCTTTTGCTTATGTCATTTTTTTATTCACATTGTTAGCACTCAATAATGGTGAGTGCTAACATCAATTTAATACAGTGGGCCTTTTTTGTCAATAGCTTTTCCTATTTTTTCGCAAAAAAACGGCCCCTTTCGAGGAGCCGTTCGACTGTATTTTATGCACCTGTTACGCTTCTCCCTCGCCGGTGCTGCTTTCTCTGTCGAAAAACGGACTCTTGGAGGAAACAGAAAGGGGTATGCCGTAAACGACTGTCGCCGTCTCCGGGAAGCAGCCCAAATTGATTGCTGCTTTTCCTGCGGAAAACAAAATGCGATTGTCCACTTTATGCGCGGATGCAACGGAAACGGCAGACCCTAATGCGATCCCCAGATCCGTTATATTGAACATGCATATACCTTCGTTTTTGATATTCTCTTCGCAATCTTCGTAGCCGCAGTAACCGCAGTTCGGACAAAAAATCGGGCTGATTCTTGCTCCCAGCAGAAGCACGATTGTAGCGCGGTCTACGTTGTATCCATCCCTGATAAAGAAATCCACACCGGTGTCCCGGCCGATCCGCCGCATTTCCTCGCCCAACGCAACTTTTTCTTGTCCATCCACCAACCGCACTTCCAGATTGTCGATGCCGCATCCTTTGGGCGCAGTCCTGGCCGCAACCGCCATAAGCTCAGCGACTTGTTGGATTCCTGAGTGTTCTACATCCAGTCCGTTTTTGATCATGATCTTATACCTCCTATAAATCTAAGTTTAGAAACCCAGCCAACCTTCCACCGCCAGTATCAGCCATGGGAGGAAAATAGCAGGAATCATATTGGCTACTTTGATTTGCTTCACCAGTAAAAAGTTGAACCCGATTGCTGCGATCAACAGGCTCCCAACGGCAGACATCTCGGTGATGATCTCCGGTGTCATCCATTCCTTGACAAGCCCGGCTCCCAACGCGATCGCTCCCTGGTACACCAGGACCGGGATCGCAGAGAACGCAACTCCCAGACCCAGCGCCGACGCAAAAACGATGGCAATGACACCGTCCAAGATCGATTTCGCAAAGAGCATTTCATGATTGCCCATAAGACCGCTGTTCATGGATCCGACAATGGCCATCGAGCCGGTGCAAAACAGTATGCTGGCATTGACGAACCCTTTGGAAAAATTACCATCAGAAAACCCGAGTTTCTTCTCTGCCCATTGTCCTAACTGATTCATCCCCTTGTCGAGATCGATCATTTCTCCAAGGACACACCCGGCCACCATCGAAAGGATAAGAACCATGACTCTTTGGTTTTCCATGGCGCCGGCAATCCCGATATAGACGATGGAAAGGCCGATCCCCTTTTTTATGATTTCTTCATATCGTTCCGGCAACCCCTTTAGAACGAAGCGCCCCAAGAGGGCGCAGACCACGATCGTTACCGCATTTACGACTGGACCTAGCATATCCGGCACCATTCCTTCTTTATTTCATTCCCCTGACATCGATATCGACCCTGATGATGTGAAACGCTGTCATCGATTCCACTTGTTCAAAGATCTGACGCTGAAACTCTTTTGCAGCTTCGATGATCCTGGCCCCGTAGGTCATGACCACCAGCACACGGATCACCACTCCTTCCGGGCTGCTCTCAGTCAGCACACGAAGTACCGCATAAATGCCGCTGGCTCTCGAACCCAGATAGCTCGTGATGTCTGTGATCACCTTGTCGGAAAGATCGTAGTCTCCCAAATAACTGTATGTGGGGCGGACAACGGTCTTCTCCGCATACGTCGGCTTGCCCCCGAGATTGCGGAACATGCGCAATGGATCCAGGAAATAGCCTGAAAATTGCCGTTTGATCTGGAAGGTGGGCGCCGGGATCACGTGTTTTCCCAATTCCTTGCGCTGTTTTTTTGCCGCTTCCCTCTGACTTTCAGTGGTCACATCTTCGATAGGGATCAAACGGTGAATTGCCGGAAGCTCCAACCGGGCGACGATTTTTTCCACCATGTCTTTTGAAGTACCCAGAATCAGGATCCCCGGCAGATCCAGCTCTTCGATCTTTGCTTTGACTTCATCACGGTGCTCATCATCGGTGAAAAGAGCGGTTTTGATGGCTTTGATTTTAGTTTGCTGACGCTTTGCCGAGATGCCTGCCACAACGCGATTGCCATAGATGAACAAACCGTCGTCGATGATGGCTTCTACATCAAGTTCTTTGCATAGGTTGATGGCATGAAAGCTTTTTCCGGTACCACTCTTTCCGTAAAACCCGTAGACCTTCATAAATACCACCTGTTTCCTTTTTTCATATTGTCTGACGTCAAGTCTTCTGCTATAATGAAAAATGCTAAAGTTTGCGATAGATTGAAACTATCTTATGTAAGGAGGAATTCATATCATGGCTTATGTAATCAACGATGACTGCATCGCTTGCGGCGCTTGCTCGCCGGAATGCCCGACTGAGGCGATCGCTGAAGGTGATCCCATCTACATCATCGATGCCGACAAATGCATCGACTGCGGCGCTTGCGCTGACGTCTGCCCTGTTGACGCTCCGAACCCCCTTTAGAGATATTTTCTTTCGGGTCGCGACTTCGAGTCGCACAAGCCGGCCATTTGCCGGAAGGTTCGTGAAAAAGGTGAAAGAATAACCGTTTCTTTGGAAACGGTTTTCTTATCTATTGTGTTATGACCCGCAACGGTGCAGGAGCTTTATGCTTCGTTTCTCGGATCGTTGTGGCTGATGAAGTAAGCCAACGTATTCAGACTGTCGCTCAAATGTACGTTTTCCAATACCATTCCTTCGCAGACATTGATGTCGGTAGGAGCAAAATTCCAGATCCCCTTGACATTACCGTTGCAGAGTTTGTCTGCAACATCCTGAGCACTGCCCTTGGTGGTGCAGATGATGCCGATGTCGACCGGGTTCTTCTCAAGGCAAGACTGCATCTCGCTGTAATCCTGAACCTCAATGCCGTTGATGCTGATACCGATCAGCTTCGGATTCACATCAAACATGCTGGTGACGACAAAACCTGTTTTATAATAGGTCGCATAATTTGCGATTGCTTGTCCCAAATTTCCGCACCCAACGATCGCCATGCGGTATTCCCGATCCAAACCCAAAATATTGCCGATCTGTCCGTGAAGTCCTTCGACGTTGTATCCGTATCCCTGCTGGCCGAATCCTCCGAAGTTGTTGAGATCCTGACGGATCTGCGAGGCAGTGAATCCCGTTAACGCCGACAACTCATTCGAAGAAATTCTCTCAACACCCTTGACCATCAGTTCTTGCAGGATTCTTCGATATTTGGGGAGTCTCCGAATCACAGCAGTCGAAATTTTTCCGTTTGCCTTCATTCCCATGACCACTCTTTCTATTTCAATTTTAATTTCAAGCGAAATTTACATTTCATTATAACACCATAAATTTGTAATTACAATAAAAAATATGATATGCTGTAACCGGTTCCTTCATTACCAGGGAACACTATTTTCATCACGGGAGTGCTTATGGTCATTCTTACTGCAAGCGAAATCAACAAATCCTTCGGGATCGATCAGATCCTGAAGGGGGTGTCATTTCACGTTGAAAAGGGAGATCGGATCGGAATCGTTGGCGACAACGGAGCAGGAAAGACGACTCTCTTGTCTATTCTGGCCGGAGAATCGCCGGCGGACGATGGCGATGTGTTTTTTGCCTCTGGAATCACGATCGGATACCTTCGCCAGCGTGACAATTTTCAATCACGAAGCACCGTCTATGAGGAAATGCTCTCTCTTTTTACAAGTCTTTTGGAAGAGGAAACCGCGCTCGCCGTTTTGTCTCAGGAAATCGCTCTACGCTCTGCCACAGGCGACGATGTCGAATCAATGCTTCACGCATATCACGATCGGTCGGAGGCTTTCGCGGCCAAAGGCGGCTATCGGTTTCGGGGAGAGATCGATGGGATTCTTTCCAGCATGGCTTTCCCCAAAGAGTATTACGAAAAGCGGATCGACACCCTCTCCGGCGGGGAACGCACACGGCTCGCCCTCGCTTCCTTACTGCTACAAAAACCGGATCTGCTCCTTTTGGACGAACCGACCAACCATCTTGACATCGGAACGCTGAAGTGGCTGGAATCCTTTCTTGCCACTTACAACGGCACCGTTGCCGTCGTTTCCCACGACCGCTATTTCTTGGATCAGATCGTAACTCGTATCTTTGAGATCGAACACCGGCAGTTGACCGTATATGAAGGAAACTATTCTATTTATGCAGAGAAAAAACGACAAAGAGAAGAATCCATGCTCCGAAGTTACGAAAATCAGCAGAGGGAAATCAAGCGCCAGGAGGAAATGATTCGGCGATTTCGACAGCACGGAACGGAAAAACTTGCAAAGAGGGCGCGTTCCAGAGAAAAGCGTCTTGATCACATCGTGCAGTTGGACCGTCCGGAAGGCCGCGGTGGACCGATGAAACTGGTTTTCAAAGAGCGTTACAAAAGCGGCACCGATGTCCTTTCCTGTTCCGGCCTATCCAAATCCTTCTTCGGAAGCGATGGAACGCGGGTGCTGTTTCGGAATGTCGCTCTGGACATCAAGCGGGGGGAACGGATCTGCATGGTCGGCCAAAACGGTATCGGAAAAACAACACTTTTGCGCATCCTGCTTGGGCAAGCCGATCCCGACACCGGAATGGTCCGTATCGGCCACAATGTCGTGTTCGGGTACTATGACCAGGAGCAACAGCTTTTGACTGAGAACCGCACTGTCATCGACGAACTGTGGGAAGCTCACCGCCTTTATACGGAAGGTGAACTTCGTGGAATTCTTGGTCGTTTTCTCTTTCGAAATGACGATGTGTTCAAGCAGATCTCTATGTTGTCCGGTGGCGAGAAGGCCAGACTTTCGTTATTGAAATTGATGTTGTCAGGTGCCAATGTTCTCGTGATGGATGAGCCTACAAATCACTTGGATATACGGTCCAAGGAAGTGTTCGAGGATGCCCTACTTTCCTATCAGGGAACCCTGTTGATCGTTTCTCACGACCGCTATCTGCTGAACAAGATCCCCTCGAAGATCATCGAACTATCTGCAGACGGCATCGAAAGTTACCTGGGTGGATACGACTATTACATGGAGAAAAAGATGTCGATATCCTCCGGGAAGACCCACCTTGCCGATCTTTCAAAGTCCGTGACAGCAATTTCCGGATCGTCGTCGGATCCCGCTGTGGCGATGTCGAAGGAGCAAAAGCAGGAAGATCGCCGGCTGGCTAAGGCGGCAGAGGCAGACCGACGCAGACAGGAAAAGGAATTGATCGCACTAGAAGAAGAGATACGAACTCTAGAAGAATCCCTTGTCTCTCTGGAAGACAGTCTTTGCAAGGAGGAAATCGCAACCGACCCGGCAGAACTGACACGTTTGGCAGAAAAAATCGAAGCTGTGAAACGGTCTCTTGACTCCAATTACGAGCGTTGGATCGCTCTTCAATAATTTTTTAAAATGTTGTTGCAGTATCGTAACCCTTACCTTATAATGGGTTTGACTTCAGCACAAGAGCATAGCGGGATCCCACCCGTTAAACAAAATGGAGGTAAACTATGGTATTTGAGAAGATCAGAGAACTCATCGTCGAACAACTCGGAGTGGAAGAAGATGCCATCACACTTGGTACCCACCTGATGAAGGATCTGGAAGCCGACTCTCTGGATGCAGTTGAGATCATTATGGCAATCGAGGACGAGTTTGATATCGAGATCCCTGACGATGATGCGGAAAAATTCCAGCTCATCGGCGACATTGTTAAGTACGTCGAAGAGCATGCCGCTGACTGATCCGGACCCAAAAGAAACAAGATGAAATAAAAAAGGCTGTCTCAAATCTTGAGACAGCCCTTTTTCTATAGAAGCTCCAGTGAAGGATGGGCGTCCAGGTCCAATCCATCGACCTGCCCGTACAGATAGCGATAATAAGCAGCGCATCCGATCATCGCCGCATTGTCGGTGCAGAGCTCGATCGAAGGACAGTAAAGGGTTATTCCAGCTTTGTCACAGGCTTCTTTCAACAGTTTGCGAAGTAGACTGTTTGCGGCGACACCACCGGCAAGAGCGAGTTTGTCTCTGCCGGTCTGTTCCGACGCCATCATCGCCTTGGTCACCAGCACTTCAACCACTGCCTGCTGAAAGGATGCTGCGACATCCTCCACATTGATTGCTTGGCCTTTCAGCTTTTCTGTATTGAGGTAATTCAGCACGCCGGTCTTAAGACCGCTGAAACTGAAATCAAGACTGTCCCGTTCCAGCATCACCCGTTTGAACTCGATGCCGGAAGGATTCCCTTCCTTTGACGACTTGTCGATCATGGGGCCGCCGGGATACCCGAGTCCCAGGACTCTCGCCACCTTGTCAAAGGCCTCCCCTGCCGCATCGTCTCTTGTTCTTCCAAGGATCTCAAACTCATTATACCCCTTGACGTCGATGAGTTCGGTGTGTCCGCCGGATACAACGAGCGATAAAAATGGAGGCGTCAGTTCTTTATTTTCGATATAGTTTGCGCTGATGTGTCCTTGCATGTGATTGACGCCGATGAGTGGTTTTTCTGTGGCGAAGGCATAAGCTTTCGCGGTTGCCAGACCGATCAACAACGCTCCTACCAAGCCAGGCCCGATGGTGACGCCATAAAGATCCACGTCCTCCAACTTGCACCCGGATCGCGCAAGTGCTTGATCCAGGACCGGATTGATGTTGTCGAGATGATGACGAGATGCGATCTCCGGCACGACACCACCGAAGACTTGATGGATTTTGATTTGGGAAGAGATCACATTGGAAAGGATCTCTCGCCCGTCGCCCATCAGGGCAACTGAGGTTTCATCACAGCTGGTTTCGATCGCCAGCGTTATATGCTTTCCGTCCTTCATTGATTCTTATCCTCTCCAGAGGATCAAGGCATCCTCACCGTTGTCTTCATAGTACTGCTTCCGCCGGCCCATTACGACAAACCCCAGTTTCTCGTACAGACCATTGGCTGCTACGTTGGACGGACGGACTTCCAGAGTGAACCTTTGAATGCCCCTGTCCCCTGCCTGTTGGAAAAGTTCCCGCAGCAGCAGTTCCGCCAATCCCTTGCGTCTCATGGCAGGTTCTACCGCCACATTTGTGATGTGGCCTTCCGAAAGGATCATCCAAAGTCCGGCATAACCAATCACGTTGTCCTCGCTTTCGAGCACCATATAAAACGCTAGCGGGTTTTCGCAGAGTTCTTGGTGAAAGGCCTCCCTGCTCCAGGGCATGCTAAAACACAATGCGTCCAGTTCGGTCAGTCGGTCGATATCCCTCTCTTCCGCGGTTCGTATCCGGTATCCATTCATTTCGTTTCGCTTACGCCTTCTGACGAGAGTCGTTCTTCCAGTTTGCGCTGGGCTTCTGCTTTTCTCAAATAGACCGGCCGTACTGCAAGGTAGTCGGTCATCTGTCCGTTTGCAATCATCTCTACCGCTTCCAGCGCAACGGAACTGGCGCGCTGATGACGATCCGCTTCTTCCGCGAGTATCACCTTTTGCTCCACGATAACGCCCCGGAGCAGTCCTGACAAAACTTCGCCATATACCGGGATGGCATCCCCGAGCAGTACTATCGTTTTGTTGCCATCGATCCGGATGCGGTTCACCGCATCCGCGAATTCCTCGATCTCATACGCTTTGTCATCGAGTAATCGAACCGGTGATCCATTTCCGCAAAGAAACGCTCCGGCATAGATCTGATTGCGTCTGGCGTCCAGGATCGGGCAGTGGATCCCCGGTCGATCGCTGCTGTTTCGCGCCATCGCCTTGAGCGTTGGAACCGGTACGACCGGCACTCTTATGATCTGTGCCAACGCTTTTGCCGTTGCCATACCGATCCGGATGCCGGTGAAGGAACCGGGACCCTCGGAAACTGCTATGTGTGTCACATCATTGATATCCGATCCGCGGTCCGACAGAAGTGCTCCGATCATCGGTATGAGGTGCTGGAGATGAGACAGCTTCTGTTCAGATTTCTTTTCCCGCAAGGAGCCATCTTCTGTGAGAAATGCCACCGACGCCAATGGTCCGGTGGTCTCGATCGCAAGCAGCTTCATTTCGACTCCATTCTCTGAGATATCTCACAGATTCGTTGATCTTCTTCTGTCCCGTAGCGGATATGGATGCGTATCGTCGACGGGGGAAGGAGGTCGTCGATCTTGTCCGCCCACTCCACGATACAAAGACCTTCTCCGTAAAAGTATTCGTCGTAACCCAATTCATCCATTTCCGAAGGGTCGTCGATCCGGTACACATCAAAGTGATAGAGGGGCAAGCGCCCCTCATCGTATTCCTGCAAAATGGTGAATGTCGGGCTGGTGACCGGTCCGCAAATACCAATGGCCCGCGCGATGGCCCGGGCCAATGTTGTTTTTCCTGCGCCGAGATCGCCGGTCAAAGCAATCACCTGACCGGGCTTGGCGGCTTCAGCAAGCTGCCGTCCCAACGCTTCCGTTTCTTGTTCGTTCTGTAAGACAAGTGTTCTCGCTATCATTTCCATAGGGTCATTTTAAACCATTCCGCCACCACACGCAAGGCGGAACATATCCTTACTTGTGGAGAAATCTTGCGATCGGCTTGTATATAAGAAAGATGATCAGACCATTGACTCCAGCCTTCAACAAGTTGAAGGGCAGCAGTATCGGAAGGATCATGCCGATGACCGCTTCTACTGGAACACCAAGGTAAATTGGCGTGATCAAAAGGTTCCATCCGATCATAGAGACAGTCATTATCAACGCTCCGGCAATCAACGCAATCAAAGCCACTTTTTTTGTCTTATGCTTCCGGTAGATGAGACCGGATACCAGAACAAAGGATCCCGTTGCTACCATGTGCATAAAGAATCCGATGACTCCATCGCCGCCTAGTGCGAAGGCTTGGATGAAGCTGACCACAAAGGTTATCGCCAGTCCTGACAATGGGCCGAAAGCAAAGGCGCTAATGATGATAGGCACATCTGCCGGATCATACACTAAAAATGGAGCCGGCGGAAACGGGATACGGATGACCATCACCAATACGAGGGAGATGGCTGCTAGCATAGCCATTTTAGCTAGTCTGGCGGTCTTTTCAGTTCTTGACATGTTCAAATTCCTCCTTTGGTCTGCACCTGCAAACCCAATGCGCGGGAATCTGTCAGGCAAAAAAAGCCCCGGGAATTTTCCCAGGGCTCAAGAATACATGGATCCAAAAATCGGACCTTGTTTCTTTCATCCGGACTTTCTTTGTCGACCGACACGATGCGCGTCTTTGACAAAACCGTCGGTACCGGGATCTGACCGGTTCGGCCTTGCGGCTCGCGGACTCGTAGCTTGCGCTCTTTACCGCCGGTGAGGAATTTCACCTCGCCCTGAAACAGATTTTCTTACTGCTGAATTATAACTTCGTCCTCCGCTTTTGTCAACAGGTATATTGACTCGGCGTAAATTTTCGTCGCTTTGATCAAATCGTCGATGGTGAGATGTTCGTTTTTCTGATGTGCCAGCTCTGGCTGCCCGGGGAATGTCATTCCGAACGCAACAGCATTATTCATCGATCTGGCATAGGTTCCGCCCCCGATGACCATCGGCTTGCTTTCGAAATCACCGGTATGTTTCTGATAAACTGACATCAATGTTTGGATCAACGGATCGTCCTCGGGGATGTAGATCGGTTTTTGGTGGTCCAGCTTGATCACTCCGAAACCATGCTTATCAAGAAGAGGCATCATCCCGTGATAAACGTCTTCACCATCCATGCTGACCGGATAGCGAATATTGATCGTCAGCTTTCCCGCTTCCGCATCCAGGTCGACTTTTCCCACATTAAACAGCAGATCGCCTGATATCTCGTCGGAACAAGCGCATCCGATTTCTTCTCCGTGAAGATGAAAACCGATGTGAGTATTGTAGAAGTTGACAAATTCGGATGCATCTTCATTGATCAACGGGAGGCGTCCCAGAAATGCCATCATCGAAGATATGGCATTGAACCCTTTTTCCGGGCGGGCGCCGTGGGAAGATCTGCCCCTGGTGATGATCTCCAGACTTTTTCCGATCCCCTTGATTTCGATCTCATACCCAGTCTCTTTTCGGAACCGGATCGCCGTTTCTCTCACCATCTCGTAAGAGTCGGCTCGCAGGACTGCCCTGGCTCGATCTGCCACCATATTGGCCGCTTCACCACCGGACAGTGAGCGCAGTTCGATCCCTTTTCCCATGGTCTTGCCAAACTTTTTCGCCAGCTCGAAGATCAATATCCCCATTTCCCCGTGGATCGCAGGGAACTCCGCGTCCGGCGTGAAGCCAAAATCCGGCTTTTCCACTTTATTGAAATAGGCCTTCATGCCCTGCCATCCGGTTCCGGCTTCTTCATCCAGGCCAATGATCAAACGTATTTTTTTAGCCGGGAGAAATCCTTCGTCCTTCAAAGCTTTCATGGCATAGAATGCTGCGATCGCCGGGCCTTTGTCGTCTGTCGTGCCGCGCCCGTAGATCTTGCCATTGACGACTCTGCCCTCGAAGGCCGGGTATTCCCAATCCTTCCCGGCAGGCACCACATCAAGGTGAACCAGTATCCCCATGATTCCGTCGGTCGCTTGTGGTCCGCCGAATTCCAGATGACCGCCGTGATTATCTACATTTACAGTCTCAAACCCTTCCCGCTTTCCCACGGCAAGCATCAACTGATAGGCTCTGTCGATCTCCGCACCAAAGGGCATTCCCGGCTCTGCCGGACCTGCCACACTAGGAATCGAGATCTGGTCCCGAAGCGCGACGACCATTTCATCCCGATAGGAATCGATCCGTCCGCAAAAATCCATGTCCTACTCCTGTTCTTTGCCGGAGAGCTCTTTGATTTCCTCGTCTCCGAAGACAAGCGCAGCAGAAAAGCCTTCCCTCTCCAAAGCAGAAAATTGTTTCCCTAGTTTCTTTGCTTTCACGATGGTGCTTACGTCGTACCCGTTGTCTCTGCGAATTTCATCTGCTTTTTTGACGACATCGACAAACGGAGATTCGGTATCGTATAGCAATGCCAGCTTGCGGCTACCGGTGTCAAATCCTACGGATTCGCTCCCGAGCAGGATCTCTGCGATCCGCTCAAATCCGATGGAAAAGCCGACTGCCGGAATGTTTTCGCCTAGCATATTGCCGATGAGTTTGTCATATCTGCCACCCCCGGCGATGGATCCTTTGAACTTCGGGCTTACGATTTCAAAAATGGTTCCGGTATAATAACCCATTCCTCTCACCAGAGAGCGATCAAATGCGATTTTGTACTTTCCCTCTGCCAGTACCTCAATGCCGTCGATGATTTCAGACAGCCAGCGGATGGCGTCTTTGTCCGAGCAATAGGGTTCCATCGTTTTGACCCCTTGTTCTCCGGAAACAGAGATGCTCTCCATGAATCGCCGGATTGCATCTTCAGGAAATCCCTTTTCCTTCAGTTCGGTCGCAACGCCATCTTCTCCGATTTTGTCCAACTTGTCAAAGCTGATGCAGACAGAAAGAACTTCTTCTTTTGGAAAACCGGCGCTTTCGATCAGGTCAAACAGGATCCTCCGGTCGTTTACCCGGACGGTAAAGTCATCAAAGCCGAGATCCATCAATGTCTTTGCCGTAGTGTGGATCAGTTCGATTTCCGCCCGATTGCTGTCATCTCCGATGATGTCGATGTCGCATTGATAGAATTCGCGGAATCTGCCCTTTTGCGGGCGCTCTGCCCGGTAGACCTTCCCGATCTGGATGACTTTGAACGGCATCCGCAGGTGGGCGCGATTGTTGGCGAAATAGCGGCAAAGCGGAAGTGTAAGGTCAAAGCGCAGACCCATGTCTGCAAGATCCTTCTCTGTTATTTCATCTTTCGAAAGATCCAGCTTCTGTCCACGCTTCAGAATGCGAAAAATCATGTTGAGGTTTTCCCCGCCTTCGCTTTTATCGAGACGTTCGATGTCCTCGATGATCGGTGTTTCGATCTTGGAAAAACCGTTGTTGCTGTAGCTCTTCAGAATGATGGCCTGCATCGCATCGCGAATGCGCATCTCCTCCGGCAAAAAATCCCGCGTGCCTCGTACTGGGTTGGTGTTCATCATATTGATCTTCTCCTTTACCTGAGGGTATTGAGTGTTTCGTTATCGGAGAACAGTGCCGAGTGTTTCCCGGATATCCTCGTAGGCCTGCTTCGCGCGTGTCAGGTGTCCGGATGTGCGCAAAGTCTCGTTGTTTTCCAGAGCATCGTCCAGAGGAATGATCGCGTACCAGTCTTTTCCTCCAGCCTTGTATTTGTCGAGCCAGGTGCCGATGGCACTCATGTTCATTTCAGAGATTTCTCCCGTTTCCTTGTCAAACTTCAGGTCAACCCGGGCAATCATCCCCTGCTCAGTATATCGGTTGTTCAGCGTCTCCAGGCGTTGGTTGGACAGGAAGTTGCCCATGCTGAAAAATACCGGGATCTCTTTCCCTGTTGTCGGCCCTTTGACCCGATCTGCGCTCTGAAGCACGTGGGGATGGGAGGCAAATACAATGTCCGCGCCCATGTCTGCCGCCTGTTCTGCGATCCGCCTCTGCCAGAGGTTGGGGGATCTTTGGTATTCTTCTCCCCAATGGAAATAGCAGATTATGATATCTGCGCCGTCGCTTCTGGCGGCTTCGATCGTTTTTTCGATGTTTTTCAGGTCCTCTTCCAGGCGCTCGTGTGAGAAACTGTTGATTCTTTCTGCGACTGCTTCCGGAAGGACAACTCCATTGATCCTTGTAAGCCCGTCGGTGGAAGGTGTCTCATAGGTATAGGAAACGATTCCCACATTGACGCCTTTTACTTCGACCAGGGTATAGTTCTTTTCCCCGGGAAGATGGGCTCCGGCGGTTTTCATTCCAGCGACCCGAAGGATGCCGATGGTTCGATCCATTCCCGCGAGGCCTTTATCATACAGATGGTTGTTGCTGATAAGTCCCACATTGAATCCCGTGTCAGCCAGAGCATTCGCCAATGCGTCCGGCGCATTGAAAGAAGGATAACCGGTCGGTGTCCCGCCGGCGAACGTCGTTTCCACGTTGGCCAGGGCCAGATCTGCATCCTGAATGTATGGTTTGATGTAACGGAAGTTGTCGGTGTAATCATAGGTGCCGGTTTGGGGGTCGTACTGGCTGGAGATCTGGGAACGATGTACCATGACATCTCCGACCGCAACAAAAGACAAGGCCACCGGCGGATCCGGTTCTGCCTCTTGTTCAACTGCCGGATCAATGGGTTCCTTCACCGGGTCGATGTCTTCTCCCATCAATCCCAGCGAGAAGATTCCCACTAAAACGGCAACAGCGGCCAAGGCGAGCAGCAAAAGGATCTGTCTCCCGTTGCCACTTCTTGCCGCTCTGCTGATCGTCGTATCGTTACTCTGATTCAAACTTCGCCTTTCCGTCACCGGAAACCTTTATACGGATTCTACGCTGACGATTTCCGGATATTCCTCTTTCAGCAACCGCTCGATCCCGCCTTTGATGGTCATCTGGGAGTGCGGGCAGCCAGCGCATGCGCCTCTAAGCTTGACCTGCACAACCTTTTCCGGTGTGTAAGCTACAAACTCAACATCTCCGCCATCTCTTTGAAGATATGGGCGAATGTTCTCCAGGGCTTTTTTGATGTTGTCTTCCATATTCATTTTCCTCTTTTCTTACGAGCCTTCATTCCCACTCCGGCTCAGTAGTATACTTGTATATGAATTCCCCGTTTTCCACGGCGATAAACACAACCGACTTGATGGGATCTCCGTTTGCATCGAAAGTGATGCTCCCGGTTGCGCCCTCAAACTGTTTGGTTTTTTGTAAAATTCCTCTGAGGCAGGTATCATCCCCCGTCCCCAAGACGGCGTCCATCTGTCGCTCAATGGCATCCAGCGCCAGCAGATAGGCATCGAAGCCAAAAGCGACCGCCTTGTCCGGAGTCTTGTCCGTTCCGTATTTTTTGTGATAAGCGGTCAGAAATTCTTCTGTCCTTGGATTCAGCGAGGATTCTGCGTCGAAAAAAGTCGTAAAGATCATGCCGTCTGCAGCGCTTCCTGCCTCTGTGACCAGAAGTTCTTCATGCCAAAGATCTGTGCCGAGAAATGTGGCTGCAATGCCCATACTTTTTGCTTGAGTTACAATGGCCAATCCTTCTTCGGCGGAACAAGGGAGGTAGACGACTTGGCTATCTGACGCTTTGATGGTTTTCAGAGCAGCGGAATAATCAGTCGCACCCTTCTCGTACTCGACGGTCACGATTTCTATTTTCGTTTCTTCGTCTACGGAAGCTTCCATCTTTGTAGTAAACTCCTGGGACAATGCCGCTCCGTAGTCGTCATCTGCCGCCTTCATCACGGCGATGCGTTCTGCGCCAAGTTCGTTGTTCACGAATTTTGCCGCCATAACACCTTGGAAGGAGTCGACGATCGAAACGCGAAAGTAGTAGGGGTTGCCCCTGGTGACCAGAGGGTTGGTCGGAGTGATCGCGATGGCTGGGACATTGGCCTCACGAAACAATTCTCCCCCTACCATTGACAACGTGTTGCCATAGCTGCCAAGCACGATGTCGACGCCTGCGTCGATCAATTGACTTGCTGCCGTTTCCGCAGTTACGAGGTCCGACTCATTGTCTGCATAGACAAGTTGGATTTTCTTGCCTGCGACACTGGGATACATTTCGTTGGCCAGTTCAATGCCAGAGATCTCCAGCAAGCCAAACTCCTTGTCCTTACCGGACAAGGGCTCAAAAATGCCGATTTGTATGACATCCTCCTCCGACGTTGCGCCAAAAGAAGCGACGAAGTTGTCATAGGTCTGGCAACCAGTCGTCAGCAGCAGTATGATAAGGAGAAAAATAGATAGCAACGCATTACGTTTGGTTTTTTTCATAGTCCAGTTTCTTTTCATTGGATTCGCTAGTTTTGGTCAGAATCTGTTACATTATATCAGCATCAAATGAAAAATGAAAGTACTGGTTTAGCGGCTCTGTCTGGCGTACATGTTTTATAATATTTTGGGAGACGACATCGATTTCCAAAGCATCAACGACATCGATATCCATTTCATAAACCTGTGAAACATGATGGATAAATTTGCAGAAAGCGTTTATGATCCTAACGTCAGGGACCGAATCCGGGATCTTGACTTTTCGGGATGACTGGGCCTCATATGCTAACAGCAATTCGTTTTGTATGAATCCCAGATCCAAAAGGTACTGTTCTTCAATATCCATAATGTAACTTTTATCAGCTACTCTTAAAAGCTCACTTACGATTCCTGCAAGCAAAAAGTAATCGACGCCCTTCATGCAGCGAACCTTGATATGTATTCGTTTCCGATTCGTGATACTGACTTTCGTTCCGTCAGGGTTCCCGACGCATGGGGCGGTGAGCATGCTTGCATGCATGGCTTTCAGGTGTTGCTCCGGTTGAATGTTCAGATCTCTGCGTAAAACGGTTTCAAATCTTTTAAATGCCTGAATCGCAGCAGGGCGGTTGCCAATAGCAGCCAGTGCTTCCATGATCCGGCGAACAAAGGTTTCATTATATGGCTCGATCATGGCCATTTCTTTCAGTATGACGAGTTCATCTTCCCGCTTGCCTGCTTTTTCGTAGAGGTCCGCAAGTTCTTTAAGAATCTGGATCTGCTTGTTCTGACAAACGACTCGTTCAAAAAGAATCAGCTCATTGAACTCATTGCAGTTTTTCAGGTACAATCCTTCTAGAAAATCCCCTTGAAACTGGCGACGCAGTTCTTCCAGTTCCTGAATAGAACTTCCCTTCTTCGCCTGAAACCGATCCAATAAAATTTTATCGCACGTGAAGTCGTACTTCTCGTTGATACGGCAACTGTCCTTGCCCACGGTGATCAGCGATTCGCCCTTTTTATCTTTGGGAATCAACTTGCGGATCATCCATAGGCTATAACGCAAATTATATTTGGATGCCTCGTCATCGCTGTCTGGCCAAAAGTACGCTGCGATTTTTTCCTTGCCGGCTTCTCTTCCGTTGTATATGACAAGCAGACAAATCAGAGCCACCATCTTGTGACTGAGTTTCTCGCTTATATCTTCTCCTCGATGGGAAATGTTTACCTTGCCCAGCGTTTTTATGATTAGCATCGTCAGAACTCCTACATCCTCTGATAAAGGATCTGGCCTCCCTTGATCGTTGCAGATATTTGAATGTCTTTGATGGCATCCTTCGAGACTTTTAGTATGTCTTGGTCCAGGATCACGATATCTGCCAGTTTCCCCACTTCTAGGGTTCCCTTTCGTTTTTCCTCAAAGATGGCTTGCGCACCGCTGACGGTAAACATTTTCAAGGCTTCTTCCACAGAAACGCTGTGCTCTTCGACCGGATGGTTCACCGCCGAATGGATTCCAAGCAAAGGGTCAGCGGGTGTTACATCGCAGTCGGAACCTCCGCAGATCGTGACTCCTTGCTCTAAAATCTCCCGGAAGGGGTTGGTGACACGATAGTTGTCTCCCAAGCGCTCTTCGTACATGCGTCCCGAGCCTCCCCAGATGCTTTCATAGGCTGGTGACATTGAAAACACAAGGCCCAATTCCTTTGCTCGCATGATCTGACCTTTGTTCGGAAGCTCAACATGTTCCAGGCGATGTCGAAGACCAGTCGTCCCCGTTCGTTCCAAGGCATTCTCATGAGCTACGATTGCCTGTTCGATCGCTCGATCTCCTATGGTGTATAGTGCAAGTTGAAGTTTGTTGATGTAGCAGTCGAGAACAAACTCATTGATCTCCTCCTGCGTAAAATTCAGCCCTCCTTTGTTCCCGGGGCTGTCATTATATTCAAATGAAAGAGCGGCTGTTCTTGCTCCAAACGTACCGTCGATATACAGACTGCCCCCAATTCTAGACAGCTGCATTGACTTGACTTTTTCAATGTCCATCGTCTGATAAAACAAGGCCATGTCGATTTTTAGTTTATCTGCATATTCATGAATGAACTCGGCATCTTTGTCGCAGTAGAGTCGACCGCCTTCCATCGCATTGACTGTTGTGATCCCGCGGCTGATGACCGTCTCCAAAAATGGCTCGACGGCGTCCATGCGCTGCGCATTGGGAATGCCCCGCAGGACACTTTCACGCAACGCCACGTTGGCATGTTTGGTGATCACGCCTGTGGGCATTTGATTCTCGTCGAATACGACACCCTTCATGGTGAATGGTATTTTATAGTACAACAAAGCATGCGTGTTGAGAATGCTGGTTTGGTACTCCACCGAGTTGATAAAAACCGGCGCATCATTGCAATAGCGATCCAGAAGTAAACGATCGGGAAGTTTTCCTTCTTTTAGATTTTGCGCATCCAAACGAATTCCGCGAATCGGTCGCTTCGGACTCGCTTTGGAAGCATCTGCAATTGCCTCTCCTATGTCCTGTAACGTTTTTGCATTGCTTAGATCAAGACTGGTGGAATTCAAAGCAGCTTGAACGACATGAAAGTGACTGTCGATAAAACCCGGCAGTACGGTTGCCCCCTTGGCATCGATCACCTTTGTATCCTTATCCAGATACTTTGTGAAAGCGTCGTCCGTGCCGAGTTCCAGTATCTCGCTTCCCCGTAACAGCATCCATTTGTAACGTTTCCCATCAACCATAGTCAAACAGGATCCATTTATGATCAAGCAGTCCTTTTTCATAAGGTAGTTTCCTCCAGGCGCATTGCTCTATAGCTAAGTCCATTGTACCTTCCTTTTGGTCCGGATTCAAACAAAGAATCCATCTTTACGATAAACCTGTCTCCCTGCCAAGAAAGTTCCTGCAACTTTTACGTCTTTGATTTCATCGGTCGGTATTTTAAAAAGGTCTTTTTCGAGCACGACAAAATCGGCTACTTTCCCCGGCTCGATCGTTCCATAAGCTTCCGCGTCACCTGTTGCAAATGGAATATTTTTTGAAAACAAACACAAGGCGTCATAAACAGAGAGTCTTTCCTTCGGGAAAAAACCTCCGGTTGGCTTGCCGCTCATATCTTGTCTTGTTACCGCCGCATAGATTCCCAACATCGGGTCATAGCTTTCCACAGGGCAATCTGAACTCCCTGTCATCAATATGCCGGCATCGAGAAGGGTCTTCCATACGTAAGAATCCTTGACTCGCAGAGGTCCCAGCCGATCTGTGATCCAATGCAGATCCGTAGACAAGAATATTGGTTGTATGTCCAGGATGACAGGAAGTTTTTTTAACCGTTCCAAATGGTCTTTCTTCACATACTGGGCGTGTATGATTCGAAATGGAAGTTCAGGCTCGCTCTTTCCAACTACGTTCTCGATCGCAGTCAACACGATTTCTAAAGCTGCATCTCCAATTGCATGTATCGCAGGCTGCAACCCTCTTTGACAGGCTTCATTGATTTCGCTTTCGAGGGTTTCCCTGTCTTTGACCAGGATGCCGAAGTTTCCAGGATCATCATCGTATTCTTCAGACAAGGCAGCGGATCGAGAACCGAAAGACCCATCTGTAAATATTTTGTAGGAACCATATTTGACCTTCCATTTTTTATCGTGCGCGACTTCGCTCATTTTTTCGTGTTCGAAAAACTCATCCAAACTGACCACGACCCTTAGAGGCAGTTCTCCTTGTCGATCCAGTTCTCGATAAACTTCAATGTCTTCGAAGTAGTTCCAGATTTTTGCTGCATAGGTGTGGATCACCGTGATTCCCTTAGAGACCATATCTTGAAATACGCTGAGCATGATCCGCTTTCTCTCATTCCTGTCTGTCAGCGGGTCTGGCACGATCTTGTCAAATACACTCGTTGCCGCTTCCCGAAAAATTCCTGTCGGTGCCCCATTTTGATCCGTCTCGATCAATCCCGCATAGTCACGGATCATTTCTTTCGACACACCAGCCTTTTCCAATGCCAGCGAGTTTGCAACCATGACATGAAGACAGGTTCTCCGTACCACAATGGGATGATCCACGCTTGCCTGATCCAGATCATCCCTTGTTGGTAATCTGTCTTCCGGAAACTTCGTATGATCAAATCCGGTTCCTTTGACCCAAGTCCCTTTCTCCGTGGTTTTTGCTTTGTTTTGGATTGCCATCTTCAATTCTTCAATACTTCTTGCATCTTCCAGCTGTACCGTGGTTTGATTTTGACAGTAGGCATAAAGATGCATGTGCCCGTCTCCCAGTCCGGGCACAACAGTCAGACCATTCAAATCGATGGTTCGTTCCGCATCGTAGCTATCGCTTTCTTTGTCTGTCCCGACGAAAATGATGACTCCATGATCCACTCCGATCGAAGATACCGTTTCGCCTTCCCGCGCCATAGTGTATATGGTTCCATTCTTTAAGATCAATTCGATTCTTTTCTTGTTCATATCGTTTCCTATACGTTTAAAGAAAGCCAGTCACGACCGTGGCTGGCTTTCTTCTCTGCTACTGATCATTCAACCAGTGTTTTCTCCAGGAAATCAAGCAGTACGTTCGCGGTCTCAACCGTCGATGACAGAGTTGCGTACTCGTCTTGCCCGTGGAAGTTTTTACCTTCCGGCCCGAAAATCACCACAGGTGCTCCAATTCTGGATCCCAAGTAATTGAAATCGCCAATGCTTTTGAAATACTCTTTGGCTGGCTCTGTCCCGCAAACGCGGGAAACTGACTCCAGGAAGGATCCCACCATCGGATCATGCTCATTTACTTTATAAGGCTGAAATCCTTTGGAATCCTCACTTGGTGCTTCTCTGAATCTTATCTTCCAATCACACTGCACACCTGCCCGCTCGATGGCTTTTTCGATCTCTTTTTGAATCGTCGTTGTGTCTTCCCCGATAACGATATGCCAGAACAGACGGATCTTTGCATAGTCGGGAACGCTGCACGCGCCTCCGTCGCTTTCAATTCCTATGACACAGGCATCTCCTGTGCCAAGGTGCGGATCGGAAATATAGTCTACATTCTCCAGTTCACATATGATTTTCGCTGCGTCCAAAGCCGCACTTTTACCAGCTTTGGGAAATGCTGCATGGGAGGATTTTCCGAAGACATCGATTTCCAGGCCATATCCTCCTCTCGCCCCAAGGCAGACGACCGGAAAGGGCTGGTCAGTGAACCCTGCCGATGGTTCCGTAGTGATAGAAAGATCGACACCTTCCAGTAGCCCTTCTTCGATCAGAGCGTTTGTTCCCATGCCATATGGTCCTTCCTCAACGGAAACGAAACTGGCGAGGATCCTGCCATTAAAATTTTTATGAAGCTTGGAAAAAGCGTTCAATGCGCTCATCGTTGCAGCGACTCCCGACTTCATATCGAGAACACCAAGACCATACATTTTGTCGCCTTCCAGTCTTCCCTGGTAGGCATCTTCTGTCCATCCCGCGCATAACTTCACCGTGTCCAGATGCCCATTGATGTGGATCGTGGGACCCGAACTGCCACCTATGAGTTCAAGCAGCACGTTTTTTCCTTTGAACCCGGTAACCTTGCTTTCGTGATATTCATGGATCGATGCATTCAGTCCATTGCTGCGAAACCAGTCATCAACAAAGGCTATGATCTCCTCTTCTTCAAAGTATGGGCTGGGGATCGCCACAAGACTCTGCATCAAGTTTAGTACGTTCTTTTCAGTAATCATTATATGCTCCAATTGAATGCTATTCCATTGTGATTTGTTTTTTCGTTTCCAGCGCGGCCTGTTCCTCGTCTGTATTGTACCAGATGAATTTGCCGGTCGCGCCGTAGAGAATTGCAATCAGAGGTGTGAAGATCGCAAGGAATGCATAAGGAATATAGTCAAGTGTTGCTACTCCTAATGTTCCTGCAAAGAATACACCGCAGAGTCCCCAAGGCACCAATGGAGAGGTTACTGTTCCACCGTCTTCGCAAGTTCTGGATGCAACATTCCGCCGAATTCCCAGTTTGTCGTATGCAGGCAGATACATTCTGCCCGGAATCAGAATAGCGACGTATTGGCTGGCAGATAACATATTGACCGCGATCGCCGATATGATGTGTGTGAAAATCAAATTTCTCGCGTTTTTTGTCAAGGCAGCCATCTTTCCAAGCAATGCATCCAGCGTACCTGTCTTTTCCAGGATCCCGCCGTAACTGAGGCCAAGATAACCAAGAGAAACCGTCCACATCATGGATTGCAGACCGCCGCGATTCAACAGCCTGTCAACATCAGCGCTTCCGGTTTCGATGGAGAATCCGTAATTCATAAATGACATCATCTCATAAATCGTATATCCGTTGAGGATCATGGCTAAAAACATACCGATCAGAGCAGCGATCACCATGACAGCCAAAGCGCTCACTTGTTTGAACGCAAGCACCACGACTACGACTAGCGGTATCAACGAAATAAGGGCAAATCCAGGCGAAAAATCAAAGTTGGAAGACAGGCCACCCAGAATACTGTCAAGCGCTGCCGTATCGACCGATTCTCCGGAATAGCCCATGCCAAGAACCAGATAAATCACCAATGCGATCACAAATGCCGGGATCGTTGTGTACAGCATGCTTTTGATGTGTTTGAACAGATTGGCTTCACAGACTCCGGCAGCTAAGTTTGTTGAGTCGGATAAAGGCGACAACTTGTCACCAATGATCGCGCCGGACACGATTGCGCCTGCTGCCATCGGCCCCGGGATGCCAAGTCCCATACTGATGCCCATAAATGCGACACCAAAGGTGGCTCCGGTGGTCCAACTGCTTCCCGTACAAAGGGATGCCACTGCACAGATCAAGGCTGCAGTGAAAAGGAACATCGATGGTGCTATCATTTGTAGGCCATAGTACATAAGTACAGGTATCGTTCCCGATGCGATCCATGATGGAATCAACATCCCGATGAACATCAAGATCAACATTGGGATCGTGGCGATTTTACATCCGTGGATGATACCTTCTTCGACCTTTTTCCATTTGACACCTGTCACCATCAAGGTCAGGGTGGCAAAGCTGATCGCGAAGATCAAAGACATATGGATGTCCGGAGAGCCTACTTGCAACACCTGTATGACAAGCAAGGCGAAAAGGAATATAACGTTTAAAATAGCGATTCCGAATGATGGCTGTTTGGACTCAATACTCTTTTCTTCCATGGGAAAAACCTCCTTTTTTCTTTATTTTATCCGCTCATGTTTTAGAGAATTGTAGAATAATCTTTTATATTGAAGTTTTTTGAAAATAATTGCAACGGAATTAAAAGAATTTTAAACACTTCTGGAACAAAGGAGTAAATAAAACGGTTCGTTCCCGTTCTTTCTAGAAATGAACACGAGCGAACCGTTTTTGTTTATGTTTTATTAAATAACTTGATTGTTCACTGACCCTTGTTTGCCTCTACAAACCTCTTGATCTTTTTGCCGGTGGTCTTTTCAAAATCAGTTCGTCTGACATCGATTTTCTTGATTCGCTTGTAGAAGGGCTGCGCCTCGTTGATGGCATCGATTTCTTTCCAAAGGAGTTCTTTTGCCTGTTCGTCGGTAAAGTTCTCTCCTAGTGCCTGTTTGACTTCTTCTTCATCGATTTTGATGCTGGCGCAGATGACTGTGTCGTCACCGGCTTCGCTGTCCTTGCCCCAAACCATGGATTCTGCCACGTAGGGGATCTTGCCTAGGTTGAACTCCAGCTCTTCCGGATAAACGTTCTTTCCATTTTTCGTGATGATGACGTTCTTCTTTCTTCCGGTGATGTAGACGTATCGATCAGCATCCATGTATCCAAGGTCACCGGTATGGAACCAGCCGTCTTTAAGAACTTCATTGGTTGCTTCTTCGTTTTTGTAGTATCCGAGCATGATATTGGGACCTTTGGCGCAGATCTCGCCGATGCCGGTTTCCGGATCCGGGTTGTCGATCTTCATGTCAAATCCTGGCGGAATGTAACCGGCGGAGCTGCTCTTATAGGCTTTGTCGGGATTCAACGCACAGATCGGGGCGCATTCGGTCAGGCCGTACCCTTGCAGGCATGTGATGCCAAAATCGCAGATACCATCCAGGATCGCCGGATCGATCGCCGCGCCGCCGCAGATCATGATCCTCATCCTGCCGCCGAACACGTCTGTGATTTTTTTCGGAACCAGATTCACGCCGATCTTCTTCGTCACCCGGTTGATTTTCAAAACTGTTTTGAGTTTCTTTTCCGCCCCTGATTTTCTCGCTTGAGACCAGATTCGCTTGTAAATGCTCTCCATGATCAATGGGACGCATAAGAACATGGTCGGCTTGGCTTCTTCCAGGTTTTTTAGAATGTGCTTCAGACCTTCACAGTAGGCGATCGCCGCTCCCCTAAAAAGTGGCATCAGGAAACCGCAGGTACATTCGTAAGTATGGTGGATCGGAAGTACCGAAAAGAAGATATCATCAGGCGACACTTTCAAAAGCGTCGGAGAAGCCATCAGATCCTCGACGATATTGCCATGAGAGAGCATGACTCCCTTTGATACGCCGGTGGTGCCGGAAGTGAAGAGAAGTATTCCCATCGAGTCCCGGTCGATGATCGCATCCAGGAACCGGCGGTCGCCAGCTGCCAAGCTTTGTTTCCCCAGGTCGAGAACTTTTGTTAGCGCATGGACGCCTTCTACATCTTCATCTGCCTCCATGTTGATCAAAGCAGACAGTTTGGTGTTACCTCTATCTTTGATTTCTTTTATTGTGGCTTCGAATTTTTTCCCAAAGAAAATGCATTCCACCTCGCCATCGCGGATGAACTGCTCAAGTTCATTGATCGGGAGTTCCTTGTCCAGAGGCACGACGACACCTACTCCACAGGTGGCGGCCAGGTAGGCAATCGACCACTGGTAGCTGTTTTCGCCGATGATGCCGATCCGCTTCCCTTGAAATCCCATTTCGATCAAAGCGGTTCCCAAGGCATCTGTATCAGCCTTTGCTTCTTGATAGGTGATTCCCCGATAGGGTGTTCCAGGTTTATCCTTGACATAGAAAGCGATGTTGTTGCCAAAGGCCTCGACGCTGGTCTCAAACATATGTTTGATATCGATGATCGGCCGAATGTCGCGATACAAAATCAAAGGATCCTTGGAGTTTTTGATTCCTTCTGCACGTTGTAACGCATACTCCCACTCTTTGGCTTTGATGGACTCATATTCTTTGTGGTTCATCTCGCATCTCCTTACACTACCGATTCCTTTAGCGTTAGACCTCTATAGTTGATAATTATACCATCTTGACAAGGTTTCATCAATCCTATTTAATGATAGATGGTGCCGGACAGATATACTGTTGGTGCTCAAGTCGATCGATGGAGTGTGATGTTTTGGACAAAAAAAAGCTGCTTGGCAACCTGTTTCTGCTGCTTACCGCTTTGATCTGGGGAATGGCATTTGTGGCGCAGCGAGCCGGTATGGATTACGTCGGTCCTCTTACTTTCGGTGCCGTGCGATTCTGGCTGGCCGCAGCAGCACTGTATCCCATTTCCTTGCTCATGGACAGGCATACACGAGATAACGGTACTGCTCAACCTGTAGCAGAACGAAATTCCGAACGTAAAAGTTTGATTCGCGCCGGGTTTATTTGCGGTACTGTCTTGTTTTTTGCTGCCGCATTACAACAGATCGGATTGGTGTATACCACTGCGGGAAAAGCAGGGTTCATCACATCCCTTTACATCATCATCGTTCCGCTTTTTGGAATTTTCCTGAAGCAACGACCCGGATACCAGGCATGGATCGGGGTCGCTCTTGCAACCATAGGACTTTATCTTTTAACTTTCACCGAAGCATTGACCATAGCAGCCGGTGACTTGATCATGTTGATCGGTGCCGTCTTTTGGGCTACCCACGTTCTTTTTATCGGTCATTTTGCTCCTAATACGAATGCAGTCAAGCTCTCGATGGTTCAGTTCATCGTATGTGCCAGCTACAGCACCATTGCCATGTTTCTGTTTGAAAAGCCAACACTGGAAGCGATCTTGGCCGGAGCCATACCCATCCTGTACGCCGGCGTCTTGTCCGGTGGTGTTGCGTATACCTTTCAAATCATGGGACAACGGCATACAACACCGACGGTCGCTTCCCTTCTGTTAAGTATGGAAGCCGTTTTCGGGGCGATTTTCGGATTCTTGATCCTGCATGAAATCATGTCCGGTCGGGAACTTACAGGCTGTATTTTGATGTTTATTGCGATCGTGATCTCCCAGCTGCCACGCAGAAGATAGAACCGTCCCCATGTTCTATGCTTTTGGTAGGGCTACTGTGATCCTGGTTCCAAATTCTTGCCTGCTGAGCACTTCCATGTGACCACCGTGGCGTTCCACGATCCATTTGGCGATGGAGAGACCGAGTCCCGCTCCGCCGGTCGCTCTGGCCCGGGAACTGTCTGTCCGGTAGAATCGTTCGAAAATCAATGGCACTGCCTCTGGAGGTATGCCGATTCCTTCGTCTTGTACTGTGATCGTCGCCGCCTCAGCGGATTCTCCGGCCTGGAGTAAGATTTTGCCACCGTTGTTTGTGTATTTGATTGCATTATCTATGAGGATCCGTAGGGTCTGCTTGATCAACCCCTTGTCTGCGATCACAGAAACCGGTGTGAATCTTGCCTCGTACTCGTGTCCGGAATCGATCATCTTTGTTTCACGGTACACCTCTTCTGCCAGTTCAGACAAATCGAAGGTCTCCAATTGCAATGGCATTGAGTCGTTGTCACCTCGTGCCAAAAAGAGAAGCTGTTCGATCAGTCCCTTCATATTGGCGGTTTCTTCCATGATGGCATCGATGGATTCCTGAAGAGTGGTCTCGTCGCTTTTCCCCCATCGATCCAGCAGATTGGCGTATCCCTGGATCACGGAGATCGGTGTGCGTAGTTCATGGGATGCATCCGAGACAAACCGTGCTTGAGATGCGTATGCTTCGTTGATCCGATCCAAAAGACCGTTGATCGCCTCTGCCAGACTCCGCAATTCGTCCTGTGTTCCGTCCACCGGTATCCTTGTGTCCAGACGGGCTGCATTGATCGCATCAAGCCGGTCTGCCAGCGACTCCATCTTGTCGACGGAAAATGACAGATCACTGCGGTTCAGGTTTTTTGCAGTCTCTGCAAAGTCGGCCAACGGTTGCAAACTTCTTCTGATAAGTCGTGCTCCTGACAGGAACCCGATCAAAAGAACGAGCAGTTCACCGATCAGCAAATACTTGCCGATCTTCCACAAATATGCAAGTGTTTTGTCCAGCTGGACCTGCACCGAGTAGGAACGGTCCAGATCGATGAAATCGAAGCGATAGATCAGCTCGTCGTTTTCTCCCATCATCAGGAATCGTCGGCTGTCCTGACCATATTGGGGAAGCAGGTCCTGTAAACCCTGTGGCAAGCCGATCCCTTCCACATCTCCCGAAACTCTTAAGATACGATATCCTGCAGCTTCGGTCCATGGTGCCACACCATTACCCGGCAAACCTTGCTGTTCATATACCGCAACTGCTTGCTTGACCGTCTCTTCGGCTCGGAGTACCAAACCGGTTCCGATCGA
>PHAE01000026.1 GCA_002840285.1 Firmicutes bacterium HGW-Firmicutes-11 | reverse complement strand
ATGGTGTTGCCTTCGTCGATGAGGGCGAGGGTGGCATCGATCTGGGAGGGCTTCAAATTAAATTCGGTTGCCAGTCTGTTGTTTATCATTTGTTTTTCCCTTTAATTTATCAGTTTATGGTATGTTGCGCATTGGCAATTCGCCTAGGAAAGCGCTCGCTGCGCTCGGACGCTTTCTACGAACAGCCCCCGGCCAACCCCTGTAGCACATTTCAATAAATCAAAAACAATTTTAGGCAACAGAGGCAACCTGCTTTATCCCAAAGGTCAAGGGAATGCTCTGCGGCCGTGCTCGCGGCGAGTATGTGATTTGCTTTTTCGACTAACCTATCCCGAAAACACATCTTGTGTCCTGTAGGATAAAATATTCGGGATCCGCACGACTTTTGGGACGGATCCAGGCACATTTAAGCCCCAAATCGCTCCGATTTATCTTTCTGACACATTCATGGATGCCTGGGATAATAAATTTTCGGGTCGGGGTCGATGCAGGTATCCCAGTGAACATAAAATGTGTTTCTAAGATAGTTTGGACTGAATTAAGGATTGTGCCAGCCGGCGCACACCGATCAAATAACAAAAGTGAGCTTATGCTTTATCCTAGCGTTAAGGATTTGTGTTGAAAAGATAGATCCCACCAAAAACGTTCACTGTAGTGAACATTATAGTTTGCCTTCTATACAAATCTCCTCGCATTATAAGCTTTTGGTTAAATGTGAGGAGCGCAACTATGAAATTTGACGCTTACAGCGGCTTGCTTATACATGTCTTTGAGTTTCCTTGGTCATTGGTTAAGCTTTGCCCGATTTTATAACCAATGTGGGTATTAGTAGTCCAAATTTGTATAATATTATCCTCTACCACCCACGATGCCCGTAGGATTTATACAAATTAGATCTCTAAGTGGCCTTTCGGATAACGCAAGCGTCCAAGCAGCATAATGTGGCATCCGTCGATCGTCCTTTTCGCAGCGGCCATGAAGTTTTCTGCAAGACCTGCCCTTTTCCATTCGCCCTATTCGCAGCGGGCATGTAGTTTGCCGTAGAAACCGTCCGAGCGAAGCGAGCGGTTTCCAAGGTGAGCTGCATACCCGCTGCCAAGAGCTGCACTCCCACCGGATTCTACACTTACCGCTGCTTGAGCTTTTCGTTGATCAAGTAATCCAACTCCCCATCCATCACCGCATTCACATTTCCCACTTCTGCGTTGGTACGGTGGTCCTTGACTAGGGAGTAGGGATGGAACACGTAGGAACGGATCTGACTGCCCCAGGTGATCTGGCTGTAGTCTCCTTTGAGCTCGTCGATCTTTTCCTTGTGCTCGGCGATGGCCAGTTCCAGAAGTTTGGACTTCAGCACCTTCATGGCGACTTCTTTGTTCTGGTGCTGGGAACGTTCGTTTTGGCAGGAAACTACGATGTTCGTCGGTATGTGGGTGATTCGGATGGCTGAGTCGGTCTTGTTGACGTGCTGGCCGCCGGCGCCGCTGGAACGGAAGGTGTCGATCCTAAGATCATCGGCATCGATTTCGACTTCGATGTCATCATCCAGTTCCGGCATCACATCGATAGAAGTAAAGGACGTGTGGCGACGACCGGAAGAATCGAAGGGAGAGATCCGCACGATGCGATGGACTCCTTTTTCGTTCTTCAGGTATCCGTAGGCATATTCGCCCTGGACAAGAAATGTGGCGTTTTTGATGCCACCTTCGCTGTCGTTTTGAAGATCCCACAAGGTCACTTTGTAATTTTTGGATTCCGCCCAACGGGTATACATGCGAAGCAGCATCTCCGCCCAGTCCTGGGCATCGAGACCCCCGCTTCCTGCATGGATCGATACGATGGCATTGTTGCTGTCGTACTGGCCGTCCAATAGCGTTTTGATTTTAAGCTCTTCTGATTTTTGTTTATAAGAACGATAGGCCTCTTCAATTTCAGGAATCAAACTACTGTCATCTTCTTCCTCGGCCATGGAAATGAGAACCCCAACGTCGGAGAATTCATTTGCAATGCTCGTGAACGCTTCCACCCGGGTTTCCAATCGCTTTTTTTCTTTCAGTAGCTTTTGGGCTTCTTCATGGTCATCCCAAAAGCCCTCGATCTCCATTTTTGTTTTGATTTCTTCCAGCGTTTCGGTCAGTCCCTGCAGGTCAAAGGGACTCACCCAGTTCTTTTAGATTTTGTGCTTCCTGATCAAGTTCGTACTTGATTTGATCCAGTTCGATCACACGTCTCACATCCTTTGTATTGAATTTGCTTTCATTATATGATCCACAAGTTTAGTCCGGGAGATTGGCACCGTGACATTTCTTGTATTTCTTGCCGCTTCCGCAGGGGCAGGGATCGTTGCGGCCGACCGTCGGCTCCTTGTGCACGGTCTCTTGCTTTCTGGGGCGATCCGGCACATTGACCGCAGCCGGAACCGGTCCACTGCCGCTTTGTTCGCCTTCGATGACTGCCTCGTCAAATGCTTCCTTGTGCCCTTCTCCCGCAGCTGCCACCTGACGGCGCTGGGTGTTGGTCTGGATCGTGACGTTGAAGCAGAACCTTATGGTGTCGTCTTTGATGGTCCGAATCATGAGATCGAACATTTCAAAGCCTTCTGCCGCATAAGCGGCTGCCGGATCCTGTTGGCCCAGAGCACGTAGTCCGATGCCGTGGCGAAGCTGATCCATGGCATCGATGTGGTCCATCCATTTATTGTCCACAACGCGAAGAAGGATCATCCGCTCAAGCTCGCGCATCCGCTCGATCCCGATCTCCTGTTCCTTATCTTGGTAAAGACGCTCGAAGGTCTCCATGGTGTCGCGGTGGAGTTGCTCCTTGCCAAGATCATGGATCTCTTCTTCTGTGTATCGGTAGGCAGGAAAGCGGTCACAGATCTTCTTCAACGAATTGGCCAGGCCGGTCAGATCCCATTCTTCCGCGTATTTGGAGGATGCGGTACAGAAATCCAACTGCTCTGTTATGACCTCATCGGCCATGGACATGATATGCTCTCGCAGATCTTCTCCGTGAAGCACCCGGCGTCTCTCGGAATAGATGATCTCACGCTGTTTGTTCATGACATCGTCGTATTGGAGCACGTATTTTCGAATGGAAAAGTTTCTGCCTTCCACACGTTTTTGGGCGTTTTCGATGGACTTGGTCAGCATGCCCGCTTCCAACGGGACGTCCTCTCCCATGCCAAGTTTTCCCACCAGGCCCTGGATCCGATCACCGCCGAAGCGGCGCATCAGTTCGTCTTCCAGGGATATGAAGAACTGCGTGATGCCCGGGTCTCCCTGTCGTCCGGACCGGCCTCGCAGCTGATTGTCGATTCGGCGGGATTCATGACGTTCGGTACCGATAATGCAAAGTCCGCCGAGGTCGACGACCTTCTGCCGCTCTTCCGGGGTGCAGTCTCTGCCTCCCAAAATGATGTCGGTACCACGCCCTGCCATGTTGGTGGCGATGGTGACCGCGGAAAGCCGGCCGGCTTCCGCTACGATCTCGGCTTCTCTTTCGTGCTGCTTGGCATTGAGCACATTATGTTTGATCCCTCTTCGTTTTAGAAGAGAGCTTATGATCTCTGATCGCTCGATGGAAATGGTACCTACCAGAACCGGCTGTCCACGCTCAAAGCAGTCGGCGATGTTGTTGGCGATGGCGCTGAATTTTCCACGTTCTGTACTGTAGATCGAGTCTTCCAGGTCGTCTCTTCGGATCGGCTGGTTCGTCGGGATCTCCACTACGTCCATGTTGTAGATCTCGCGGAACTCTTCTTCCTCTGTCTTGGCGGTACCGGTCATTCCTGCCAGCTTCTGATACATACGGAAATAGTTTTGCAACGTGATGGTGGCCAGCGTCTTGGATTCCTGACGGACCAGCAACCCTTCCTTGGCCTCGATGGCCTGGTGAAGTCCTTCACTGTAACGACGTCCAAACATCAGTCGTCCGGTGAACTCATCGACGATGACGATCTCTCCGTCCTTGACGATGTAATCCACGTCTCTCTTCATGATGTTGTGGGCTTTCAGGGCCTGGATCACATGATGGTTGATCTCCATATTCTCAGGGTCGGAGAAATTGTCCACCTTGAAGTGCTTTTCACACTTTGTGATGCCTGCTTCTGTCAGTGCGACGGTCCGCTCTTTTTCGTCATAGTTGAATTCAAATCCCTGATGGAAGCTGGAAACGAACTTGTCCGCTGTTTTGTAAAGGTCGGTGGATTTTGCACCCTGTCCGGAAATGATCAGAGGGGTCCTTGCTTCATCGATCAGGATGCTGTCGACTTCGTCGACGATGGCGAAATTGAGGTCCCGCTGCATCATCTCTTCTTTGTAGATGACCATGTTGTCCCGAAGGTAGTCAAAACCATATTCGTTGTTGGTTCCATAGGTGATGTCCGCCCGATACGCCGCTTTCCGTTCTTCTCCGGTGACGCTGTGAATGACGCAGCCAACCGTGAGCCCTAAAAACTCATAGATCTGGCCCATCCAGTCTCTGTCACGCTTTGCCAGGTAGTCATTGACAGTGACCACGTGGACCCCTTTTCCTTCCAGAGCGTTCAGGTAAACCGGCAGTGTCGCCACCAGGGTTTTTCCTTCACCGGTCTTCATCTCTGCGATCCGACCTTGGTGGAGCACAACGCCACCGATGAGCTGCACCCGGAAGTGCTTCATTTTCAAAGTCCGCCAGGCGGCTTCCCTGACGACGGCGAACGCTTCCGGCAGTATGTCGTCTGTGGTTTCTCCGTCAGCGAGTCTCTGTTTGAAGATCTCCGTCATCGCCGCCAGTTCTTCGTCTGATTTCGCCTGCATCGTTGGTTCAAGATCTTCAATGATCTGGACCGTATTTTCGATCTTCTTAATTTCTTTATCGTTGATGTTCCCAAAGATTTTTTCCAAAAATCCCATGCTGTATTTCCTTTCCAACGTGAAAGCTCCCGACCAAAAACGCCGGAAGGCAGATTCTTCTTTCGAAACTAAATTGTACCATGAAAAGCTGCAAAAAGCAAAAAGGACGTATCGTCCTTTTTCGTTTTATCGTTCCTGTTTATGAGTATTCCTCGCCCGTTTGACTCGATCTATAAAACCGCTTCCTCCGGGTTCTTGGGGAAGAAAGCGTTGTAGATCGCGCGGATCGCTGTTTCAAAATCTGCGTTTTGTACACCGACGATGATGTTCATTTCGCTGGAACCCTGATCGATCATCCGGATATTGACTCCAGCATGATAGAGCGCACCGAACAGAGTCGCGGATACCCCTCGTCTGCGGCTCATTCCCTGGCCGACAGTGGCCACAAGCGCCATGTCTTCGTAGACTTCGATGCTGTCAGGTTCGAGCTTCCGTTTCATCTCCTCTACGATGTCAGGGATCTTGCCATTGGTCTTTTTCTTAGAGAGCACAAGGGAAATCGTGTCGATGCCGCTTGGCAGATGTTCCACCGGTATCCCATAGTCTTCTAAAATGGTAAGGCAGCGGCGGATGAATCCAGCCTCGGCGCTCATCATGTTCTTGTAGATCGCGATGACAAGGAAGTCTTTGCTGCCGGCGATGCCGGTGATGATCTTGTCGTTGTTTCTGCCGCTGATGTCGGCGATGATGGTCGTTCCCGGATGATCCGGTTCATTGGTGTTTCTGATATTGATCGGTATGTCGCTGGCGCGCACTGGATAAATGGCATCTTCGTGGAGAACGGATGCGCCCATATAGGAAAGTTCCCGCAATTCCTTGTAGGAAATGGTGTCGATCTGCAACGGCTGGTCCACGATCCTGGGATCGGCGACCATGAAACCGGAAACATCGGTCCAGTTTTCGTAAACATCGGCCTCGACTGCTCTGGCGACCAGTGATCCGGTGATGTCAGAACCGCCGCGGGAGAACGTCTTGATACTTCCGTCGGGCATGGTTCCGTAGAATCCCGGAATCACCGCACGCTCATGACGCTTCAATTCTTCCCGGAGGCGACGATTGGACTCCTCATCCAGGAATTTCCCGCGTTCGTCAAAGCAAATCAAACCGGCAGTGTCGACAAAATCATAGCCGAGAAATGCCGCGGCCACGAGCGCCGTGAGGTATTCTCCACGACTGGCGATGTAGTCTTCCGTTGCGCCGTTCTTCAGGTTGTTGTCGATCTCCTCAAATTCTTTCCAGAGTCCCACGTCAATGCCCAGATTGAGCTCGACCGCACGAAAACGATCCGCCACGACCTGGAAAATCTGCTCGTAACCGATGTTGTGATCGATATGTGTTTTGCAAAGATACAGCAGATCCGTGATCTTGCTGTCTTCGGAGAATCGCTTGCCAGGGGCGGAAACGACGATATATTTTCGGTCGCTGTCCGCTTCTACGATTTTTTTCAGCTTGGCGAATTGTATCGCGTCGGCGACAGAACTCCCTCCATACTTTGCTACTTTGACTCCCATTGCGGTTTCCTCTGCTTCTTCTTGAATATAGCGAATATTCTACATGAAAAAAAAGAAATGGTCAACTGCCGACCATTTCTTCTATCTTTCACGGGTTTTAAGGCTATTTGAGATTTTTCAATGCTTTAGAGAGTATCTTCTACAGCCCTGCGGATTTCCTCAGCGCATCAGCTTTGTCGGTCCTCTCCCAGGTCAGGTCCAGATCGGTCCTGCCAAAGTGGCCATAGGCAGCAACCTGACGGTAGATCGGCCTTCTGAGATCCAGATGCTCGATGATTTGAGCCGGCCGAAAATCAAAGTGCTCTGCAATCAAATGCGCCATCGCATCGTCGTCGATTTTTCCTGTACCGAAGCTGTCGACACGGATCGAAAGGGGATGATCCACACCGATGGCGTAAGCCACCTGGATCTCGCAGCGGTCAGCTAGTCCGGCGGCAACAAGATTTTTTGCAGCATACCTGGCCATATAAGCGGCGGAGCGATCCACCTTTGTGGGGTCTTTTCCGGAAAAGGCGCCGCCACCATGACGGGCATAACCACCATAGGTGTCAACGATGATCTTCCGTCCGGTCAGTCCCGAGTCCCCGTTGGGCCCGCCGATGACGAACCTGCCGGTGGGATTTACATAATACAACGTCTCTGCGTCCAGAAGTCCACTTGGAATTGAATGTTTGATGACCTTCTCTATCATATCTTCTTTGATCTGTTCCTGGGTGACTTTCTCATCGTGCTGGGTGGAAATCAAAACGGTGTGGACCCGTACCGGTGTGTCACCGTCGTATTCCACTGTCACCTGGGTCTTGCCATCGGGGCGAAGATACTTCAACTCGCCTGATTTTCTGACCTCTGCCAAACGACGCGCCAGCCGGTGAGCCAGGGAAATGGGCAATGGCATCAATTCCGGTGTTTCGTTGCAAGCATAACCAAACATAAGACCCTGATCGCCGGCACCTTGTACATCCACTCCCTGCTTGATATCGGGGGATTGCTCGTGGATCGCAGTCAAAACGGCGCAGGTGTTTCCATCATAACCGTATTTGCCTCTTGTGTAACCGATATCGCAGATCACGTCTCTGACGAGTTTCTGTATGTCAACATAGCAATCTGTGGTCAACTCTCCCACCACCAGCGCAAGACCGGTCGTAACTGTGGTTTCCACCGCAACTCTTCCCGCCGGATCCTGCTCCAGGACCGCATCCAGGATCGCATCGGAGATCTGATCACAGATCTTGTCCGGATGGCCTTCGGTTACAGATTCGGATGTAAATAGCTTTTTGTTCATTTCATTTCCTCCATTGGTTCAAATCACATATTATTACCCGGAGAGCTACCTGTCAACCAAAATCCCTGCTTGTTTCCTTGCCCGACATAGTAAAATGGAGTATACTGTTGGTACAAATTTTGGACGAAGCATATACGATTCTCATGGAGGAGCCCATTGAGCAATAAAAAATTTACGGTGATCAAGGGGGGGGGCGATTCTCTCGTCGCTCCCAAGGGAAGCCGGTTCTTCAGCGCTTATGTGACCGATACCCGACTCATGGGAGTGTTGACCTTGTACATCCGTTGGAGCATCGATGAATGGGATGGGGCGACTGACTTCCATCAGTTTTTTTATTTCGATGCAGAAGAATTCGGTCTGGATACCTATCGTAGCTTGCTGGGCCAGGACGAGTTGGAACTGCAGATCATGGAAGACAACCTGATCGGCGGCCTTGGCGCAGCCAAGGTTCCGGTTACGGAACGGGAAGCGACCTTTTTGGTGCAGAGCTTCGTGGCCGCCGGGAAAGCGATGAAGGCACCTCTTCCTGAGCCGATGAGCGAGTACGGATTTCTTCTGAAGACGCCGGTCGTTCTCACGTTGGAGGAACGGGAGGCGCTGAACAGCAAGATCTGCACTAAGATCTATTCGGAATATCAGTTGATCCACTATTTTTTGATGCGTTGCTTTGCAAGGGACCCGGAGGGCGCCGCCTTTCTGACAGAAACTGAGCTGGATATCGCCACGCTGGCAGAATCGGAGCCTTCGACCCTCTGCCGCAATTCCATCGAGGAGTTCAGAGACGAGGATGGGATCCTCACGTATCTTTGTGAAGCACTGGTCGAGCTGGATGGAAAATATACGATCATCATTTTGGAGATCGGCGTAACTGGCGGAAAAATCATTACTGCGACAAGACGATCGTCCTTTCGCGTCAGCGCAGCGGAAGCGTCCATGCTTCTCAACCGAACCGAATATGTGAGCGTCTATGAGATCCTCGCAGACCCTGACGAATTCGATGAGCGGTTTCTCCCCATGACCAATCGACACATGGTGACCGCCCACGAAGCCGGACGCCTCTTTCTGGAGTTCAACCCGACCAATGAACATGTGGACCAAAAGGTCTTTCGTCTCAATGAAGACATCCACGGGATGTATTTCATCACCGATTTCGGACAGATGATTTTAGCTGCTTATAGCGAAGAAGCCATCCAGGCCCTGGAACGGACCCTTCAGACTCCCGGGTTGCGACAAGTGCTTCTCGCGTCTGCAAAATACGAATTCAAAGAGCCGGTGCTCTATGAATTCATCCAAAGCGAGTTCGACGATTTCGCCGAATTTCTGGAAACGCTCAAGTACTGATCCTTATTCTTTCTCGAACAGGTCAGCGGTCTCCCTCATAATATCGGAGACCGGTAGTTTTTGCGGGCATTTTTCTTCACATTCCCTGCATTCTGTACAACGGGACGGCCGCTGGTCTCCGGGAAGATCCAGTTCAAAATCTCTCTTCGTGGCGCGATATGCATGGAAACGGTACCATTGGTTGTAGTAGTCGATGGCGACCGGTATGTTGATGCCTTGAGGACACGGCATACAATACCGGCATGCGGTGCATCCCGCCTTCGTCAGTCTCTGATATTCAGCTGCGGCTTCAGAAACCAAAAGTCGATCGGTCTCATTCAAACCCAAAGGCTCTTCATTGGAAAAGATCGCCAGATTTTCTCTGACCTGCTCCATCGTGCTGACACCACTCAATATCGTCAATACTTCGGGAAAATCCGCCATATAACGAAACGCCCATTCTGCCGGGCTTCGCTTGTTCTCCGATCGGTTCCAGACCTCTGAAACACTCTCCGGCAGGTCTTCGGTCAGTTTCCCACCTTTCAGCGGTTCCATGATGATGACGGGCAATCCTCGTTCCCCGGCATAGCGAAGTCCTTCGACACCGGCCTGAAACTCCGTATCGATGTAATTCAACTGGATCTGGCAGAACTCCCAGGGGAATTCGTCCACGATCTCCTTGAAGACAGACAAGTCATCATGGAAGGAAAAGCCCAGTTTCCCTATCTTCCCTTTCTTTTTAAGTTGAAGCAGGTAGGGCAAGACTCCCTTTTCCTTCACTTTCTTCCAAAGCGTCTGATCCAAGGCATGTACCAGATAAAAGTCGATTCGGTCGACATCCAGTCGCCGGAGCTGTTCCTCGAAGAGCGCTTCGATCCCGCCTGCCTGTCGGATCATCCAAACCGGAAATTTGTCGGCGAGATATACTTTTTCCCGATATCCGTCCTTCAACGCTTTTCCCACTACGACCTCGCTATGTCCCCCATGGTACATGAACGCCGTATCCACATAATTGACGCCGTTGTCGATGGCCGTACGTATCATCCGAATGGATTCTTCTTCGTCGATCCGGCTCTCATCCTTGTCGATCACAGGAAATCGCATGGTGCCGAATCCGAACAGTGAGACTTCTTCCTCTGTTGCTGGAAATTTGCGATATTGCATAATCTATCCTCCAAACACTTGGGTCACCTGTGGTATAATGTCTTTGTCACTACTATTATAAAGGAGATGGACGATGAATCGCAACGGAGTTTTCACCGGCCTTCAGGAAATCGTTGAAAAATCGCTATTCTACTATGACCTTCCCGGCCTGTCAGTACGTGTTGATCTTGGAGGCGAGGTTTTTTCCACCGCCGTTGGTTACCAGGATTTCATCAGTAAGCGGCCACTTCATACCGACCACATCTTTCATATGGGATCGGTGACGAAGCTGCTCGTAGGAACTTCGATCCTGATGCTTGCAGAAGACCGGCGTCTTCATCTCGGAGACAAGGTCACAGACGTTCTTCCCTGGTTTTCCATGGCAGATCCTGCATATTCAAGAATCACTATCTCACAGCTGCTGTCTCACACATCTGGTATGCCGGATGTCACCGACTATCACTGGGAGCAGCCGGAAACCGATGACGAAGCGCTTGTCCGTTATGTCCGGTCACCGGAAGTCACAACTGCACGTCTCTTGTGGGCGCCAGAGGAAGGCCGGTTTGCCTATAGCAATATGGCATATGAAGTGTTGGGAGCTGTGATCGCTGAAGTGAGCGGAGGTACCTTTGAGGACTTCGTGCAGAGAAGGATCTTTGACCCCTTATCCATGAATGACTCTTTCCTTCTGACGTTTCAGCGAAATGCCGACACGCTTTGCACTCCACATTGGAAAGACAGCGAGAATCATATCGTGGCCACTCCTCATTTTCCATACAACCGGGCCCACGGACCCAGCTCCACGCTGACGTCGCATCCGGCGGATCTGGCCAAGTTTGCCAAGGCCAATCTGTCACAAAGCCTGTTGCGCAAAGAAACCTACGACCTCGCCTGGTCCAGGATCGCCTTGGTCCCCAACAATGGAGAGCATGTCGGCCTGTCCTGGTTTTGCAGAGAGCAAAAGGGAGCCCTTCTTTACGGACACGAGGGGACGGATGACGGCTTTCGCGCCAGCTTTTGGATCTGTCCGGAACACTCCCTCCACATTACCGTGTGCACCAACCTGTCAGGTGCACCAACGAAAAAAATAAGCAAGCAAATATTTGATCATATCGTAAGTTAAGGAGGACACACAAATGAAAGAATTCAAGTTCCATCTGGACTACGTCAGAGAGCAGTTTCCCTGCCTCTGCAAGACCGTCAACGGAAATCCGGCGGCGTTTTTAGACGGCCCCGGCGGCACGCAAGTGCCGCGGTCAGTCGTAGACAAAATCAACGAGTATCTGTATTATCACAATGCAAATTCCCACGGCTCCTTCGCGACCTCTATAGAAAGTGACGCCCTTGTATGGAAGTCCCGGGAGGCCATCGCGGATTTCTTGAATTGCGACGCCTCCGAGGTCTCCTTCGGCGCCAGTTCAACCACAAACAACTTCATGCTGGCATTTGGTCTTCTCCGGGATCTGAAGGAAGGCGACGAGATCATCATCACAGAGATCGACCACGAAGGAAACCGCTCGCCTTGGCGTACCCTTGCTGATTTTGGCATGGTGATCAAGGTCGTGCGGGTCGACCCGGAGACCTACACTCTGGACCTGGAGGATTACAAGTCCAAGCTTTCAGACCGGACCAAGATCGTTGCCATCAACTGGGCTTCCAATGCGACCGGAACCATAACGGATGTGAAGACCTTTGTCAAGCTCGCCCATGAAGTCGGCGCGGTCACCGTAGTAGATGCAGTCCACTATGCTCTTCACAAGACGATGGATGTCAAAGAGATCGATACCGACTTCCTGGTCTGTTCCGCCTACAAGTTCTTCGGACCTCATTTGGGTGTGCTGTATGCCAAAAAAAGCGCCGGAGAAAAGGTCAAAAGCGCAAGGGTCATGGCTGACGACAACGGCGACCTCCCATTCAAGATGGAGACCGGTACGCTTGCCATGGAACTGGTTTGCGGGGCAATGGCGGCAGTGGATTTCATCGCTGACCTCGGCCGCGTCCACGAAAGCTACTTTGAAGATGAACTCGTCGGTCTGACTGGCCGCCGCCGCTTGGTGGTTGCCGGGATCAAAGCAATCGAAGCTTACGAAGACCCGCTTGCCCTTAAGCTTCGGACAGAACTTGCCGCCATCGACGGCGTCAAAGTTTACAGCCCGCCGGAGGGCACTCCCAAAACATCCACTGTGTCCTTCACGATGGAAGGGATCCATGCCAATGAGATCGCCACATACCTGGGGGACCACGGCATCTTCGTATGGGACGGCGACTTTTATGCGATCCACATCGTGAACAATGTGCTGAAACTCGGCGACCAGGGCGGCCTCATCCGGATCGGACTGGCTCCCTACAATACACCGGAGGAGATCGACCGGACCGTTGCATTGATTCGTCAGTTCAAGGCATCCAGAACGTAAAGAATTCCATCCAAAGAGAATAGATCAAAAATCGAAAAGCACGGCGTCTCGCAACGACCGTGCTTTTCGATATCTTGAAGGAAGCTATGTATGGCGATCCCCTTTTGAAAGTGATGTTCTACTTGGTAAATGCTTCCGCAAGGGCTTTTTTCTGCAGCATCTCTGCGTACTGTGACGGGCGTTCCTCCATGGCAGGCGGGAATTCGTATTTTGCCAGTCTGGACACATAGGGATCCGGGTCGAAGGATTCCGGTCCGTGTACTCCCGGAAGATTCCAGATGCCCTTGGCGACCAGTTCCAACATGACCACCGGGCCGACCGCAGTCTGTGCTACGACGGAGTTGGTGCCATATTTAGCCAGGCACTCCTGGTTGTCAGCAACTTGATAAAGGTATACGGAACGAGTCATACCGTCCTTTTTCCCAGTGACCCAGGTTCCGGCGCAGCCCTTCCCGATCATGTACTTTGCAGATTCCTGCGGGTTGGGGACGACCTTGACCAGGAAATCTCTTGGTGTGATCTCTGAATCCCCAACTTTGATCATCTTTTCCGCATCATCCATTCCCAGTGAACGAAGGTGAAGAAGCAGCTGGCGCATGTCTTTGGGCACACCGTACTTGAAGGTGACCCGATTGCAATCGATGACTCTGGGAACCAGAAGAACCTCTTCATGCTCTACGTTGACTACTTCCACATCGCCGATCCCTCCAGGGAAGTGGAAGATCTCCGGTTCGGAAAAGTTTTCCGTAGTGAACCATCCTCTTTCCTTTTCCCAAATGATGGGAGGATTGAGACATTCTTCGATGGTTGTCCAGATAGAAAACCCAAACCCTGCGCCTTCGTAGCCAGGTGTCTCATAGTTGTCTCCGTCTCTGACGTTTATCTCATCGATCTCGTCAAAGAGGTGCTTGTCAGCGAATCTGGCGAATACATCCGACATCCCCGGCTCAACTCCGGAACCGACGATGGCCATGACTCCCTTGTCTTCCCATTCTTTCTGCTTTGCAAATTGATAGTCTCCAAGCTTGACTCCTGGCAATTCAAATGGCTTTTCCGGATGCTTTTTGCTCAGTGTCATAGCGCAGTCCATGTAGCCAATGCTCATATCAAAACAGGTATCAAAGATCGTTTCGTTGAATTCCGGCTCTACTGCATTCATGATAAATGTGATACCGTGTTTCTCGGCAACAGCACGGATGCTGGCTGAGTCTCTTGCGTCGATCTTCTCCGGAACAAATCGCGGATCGTTGATGATACCGGTCAATTCCTTCGCCCGGTCCAGGTTGTAGTCTGAGATGACCACCTTTTCCGCCCACATGCCTTCTTCGCCGGCCCGTTTGATGATCATGGCTGCCGACGTACCTACGCCTCCGGCGCCGATGATTAATAGTTTCATATCAAACCTCCTGTTCGTCAGAGCGTTTCGCCCTGTAAAAAGTGATAGGATAAAGAACTTGGTGTTGTCTTTATCCTATCCCAGGATGTCTGAATATTCAATTATATGTTTGCTTAATAAATGTATTGATTTGCTGTTTATGGCCAAAAACGTCGACCAAACAACAAAGAAGTTCAATATTCGATCAGATCAGCCAAAACCAGTTCGGTGCTGAAGCCGGAGAGAAAGCAGGGAATCGCAAGACCGTCTGCCACGTGGACAGTCTCAACGGAAGGAACCGGGCGCTCCATGATACGCTTGGCCAGGCGCTCTCGTTTGCCGGTCGGAGTCGTGTCCCCCACCGCTTTGTCATACCCTTCCAATATGCATTCCCTGGAAAATTGGCAGCGTGTCAATCGATAGGTCCCCGACAAACCGGCGAGCTTGATCAGAAACTCAGCACGTCCGGTCAGATTGGATACCGTCTCTCTCATTTCCTCCAGTGAGGATTCCCGATACGCGGTGAGTGGCAGTGGCTCTCCAAGGTGTAGAAACAGGAAGCTGAAGCGATTTCCGATCGGGATCCCCTTTTCCAATGGCGCTGTGACGATGTAGTCAGCTCCCCAGGCGACGAGCGCTTCTCCCAAGTCGAGAAGAAGCTCCAGTCCTTCAAGCCCGGGTCGCAAGGCGTGTTCCAACAAAAGCGACTGCATCTCTTCTTTCCAATCCGATGGATTTCCCGCTAATAGTAAGGGGTCGATCTCCGCAGCTACCATCAGCGTTTTCCTGTGGGAAGCAAAATCATATACATCATTGATGAATTCCAACAGGTATTTTTCCGACAGTTCCGCCGGAAGGGTCGTAAATCTCGCCGGTGTTTCCCGACTTTTCACATGCCCGGTATACGCTTTTCGGTATTCTTCCGGGTGCATGCCAAACCACTTGGTAAAGTATTTGATATAATAACGCACTGCCGAAAATCCCGACTCCACTGAGATTTCGCCGATCTTCTTTCTGCTCCCAAGAAGCAGTTTTTCCGACTCCTCCACCCGGATGAAGTTCAGCAGGTCCTGAAAGCAAAGTCCTGTGGCCTCCTTGATCACATGGGAAAGATAGTAAATGCTCAGATGCTCTCGTTCTGCGATTTCGTTCAATGTCAGTCGGCGGTTGTAGTTCTCATACAAGTAGTCGGTGATTCGGTTGAGTCGCTCGGTCAGTATCTTGTTTCCTTTTGCTCTTGGTTCATTTACAAATTTTCCGTCCTCCATTGCAAAATACTGAAAATCATTGATCAAGCAGTCGATCAGGCAGTGAGTACTCTCCAAAGCGCGTCGCTCATGCCCCGGCTCCGGTGTCAACAGCTCGAGCTGGATTCTCGAAAGGATGTCCCGCAACCGCTCCAAACTTTCATCCTCGCCGTCCTTCATATCGGTGACGAAAAAACTGTTCCGGAGGATCTCATAGTATTTACAGAAATACGAAAGGTCCAGCTGGAGCAGCAACACAACGTTTGGTTCGTCTGTCTCATAATAACTGTGGATCTCCCGATCGTTCAGTATGAAGATGTCACCTTTTTTCATCGTATACGTGTAGTATCCATTTTTTAAAACGATGCTGCCATCCAAAACGAAGATGACTTCCATATCGTCATGGAAATGGATCGGATAATCCACGATGTTCACGACCGAACAGTTGAGGGGAAGTCCTTCCGGGTAAACGATTTTTTCCTTAAGCATACAGCCCTCCAATAATGTTTTATGTCAACTTATGTTTGTTCCGTGACGAACGATTTTCAACAGTTGAACGATTATGGTTTTTCAAGGAGTGAACGCTTTTTCCACACGATGGGAGGCAACTTTCTCAAAAGTTATCCCCGGGCGACTGTGGATAACTCTACCGTCCACAATCGTTCCTATTGCTTTGTTTCATCGTCCGCGTTCAAAATTAAGGAAATACTTATCCACAGGTTGTTCGTCGAATCCGGTAACCCTGCGAACAGAAGCACCGAAACGCTTCTTATTATACCATGGATTCCCTTATCTGTGCTATAATTGGAGAAAAGCAGCCCCTGTTCTCGAGGGCCAAGTTGCGAGGTGAAACGTGGAAAAAACGATACGGTTGGACCAGGAAACTCCTTACCTTAGCCGTTGCGATTCTTTGATAATAGACAGTATCGACGATGATGCAACGATCCGGCAATTGGGAGGCAGAGACCTCCCAGGTTCACTGTTACTTATTTTGGATCAAACGGTGTTTTTCCCAGAAGGCGGAGGACAGCCTTCGGACCGTGGACGAATCGAAACCATTGATCCGCCGATCGTATCCTATACCGTTGTCCATGTGTTGGAAGCTGATGGCATCGTATATCATCAGGTCCTTCCTTTGCCTGAACATGCTGTGGTCGCCGGACAGACTGCCGTCTGTCTTTTGGACTGGGATTTCCGTTTCACCAATATGCAGAGACATTGTGGAGAGCACATCCTTTCCGCCGTCTTTTTTGAACGATGGGGTGGTATCAACCGCGGGTTTCACATGGGCGATGACTTCATGACCATCGATATCTCCCTCGAAGATGACGTAGAGGATGATGAGGCGCCGTACTCCTTCACCGAAGAAGATATGACAGTCGCAGAGTGGGAAGCCAATCGCATGATCTGGCAAAATCTGCCGGTCATCCGACATTTCTTCTCAACCAGGGAAACCGCTTCCGAAATTCCGATGCGAAAGGCGTTAAACGTTGAAACTGATATCACCCTGGTAGGACTTGGCGATCTTTCTTACGCTGCAGGAACGGTAGCCTGCTGCGGGACACATCCCAATGCGACTGGAGAAGTGGGCATCATCAAGATCTACAAAAGAGAAAGTTACAAAGGAATGACCCGGATCACCTTTGATGCAGGAGCACCCGCGTTGGAACGAATCCGTAAGGAATCGGACCTGATCCGAGCTCTCTGCCGCCGCTACTCTGCCGAGCCGGACACTCTTTCTGCGCGTCTCGCCTCGTCGGAAGATAAAAAAAATGAGCTCCGGCAAGAGCTCTTTGAACTGAAGCAAGTCGCCATTCGGGAACGGGCGGATGAAATACTGGATGCCCTACCTTCCCGTGGCCGGCGGGCGGGGACTCTTCTTGTCCGAGAATACAAGGCGCTTAAAGTCGACGATCTGCTCTCGATCGGCCGTCTGATTCCCAAAGATCGCCTTGGACTGCTTGCACTCATCGATCCGATTTCCATCACTGTAGTTTTGTTCTCCGGCGGTCTTCCGGATTGCGGCAAGATCGTGAAGGACAACGCACAGGTTTGGAATGGCAAGGGCGGTGGCAAATCGGAAAACGCCAGAGCCATGTTCCCAACGCGCCAGGACTTGGATTGCTTTCTTGATTATCTGCAGAAAGTCCACGGACGAGAGGAGGTGCGACGAGATGAGGTACATCCTTCAGAACGGTAAATTTATAGAAACCAAAACCAGCGAGATCCAATGGCCAGCAGACATTAAGGACGTTGAACCTTACCTGTATCTGTTGACGAAGGAAGAACTCTCTGATTGTTATAAGCACCTGGGGATCGGCGACCGTCTTCTTGGAGAATTCCTTGACGCAAATGGAATGAAATTCGAAAGCCATGAAGGCTTCGATTACATATCGCTTTCCATCCCGTTTCCGGAGGATCCTGTCAACAAGAGGACACATCTGTCTGTGTATTTTAGAGAAAATCTTCTCCTGTTCTGCTGCGAAGATCCTCTGTCGCTTCCTGTTCTAAGAGAAACGAGAAAACAAGCGGAGCAAGAGGCATTGGAAGCCGGTCGGCTTTCTTTGGAGAGGGTCGTTCAGATATTTTTTGATCAACTGACACTGAACGATTCGATTCTTTTAGCATCCATCGAAGAGCAGGCGACACAGATGGAAGAACTTCTGATCACTTCAAAGGTTCGCAACTACATCCCGGAGATCATGGATCTTCGCAAAAAACTGCTTGCCTACCAAAGGTATTACGACCAACTGTCTGCGATTTCCTCAGCCATCGAAGAGAACGAAAATGACCTGCTCACGGAGAAGGAACTCCGGTATTTTCGCATGTTCACCAATCGAACCAACCGCCTCGTCGGCGGAGTCCAAAATCTACAGAACTACGTCTCCCAACTCCGCGAGGCCTACCAGACCCAGGTCGACATCAACCAGAACAAAGTCATGAAGCTTTTTACGGTGATCACTGCGATCTTTCTTCCGCTGACTCTCATCGTCGGTTGGTACGGTATGAATTTTGACATGCCGGAATACCGCTGGATCTACGGTTATCCAATGGTGATCGTTGTCACGGTCGTGATTTTGATTGCAAGTGTTTTGTACTTCAAAAAGAACAAGTGGTTTTGATAGAGGCCTCAGCCGAATAGACTGGTTCCAAGGAATACCCCGAGAGGAGTCGTCACCAGGGAGATCACGGTGGAGAAGAGGACGATTTTCGTCGCCTCTTCTTTTTGTTCGTTTGCATAGGTGCCTGTCATGACCGGCACGATGGCCGCAGTTGGCAGCACTGCAGCGAGAACTAGTATCTGACTCATCATCGGAGGAATAGGAAGCACCACGCACAGACCCAAGATCAGCGCGGGATACAGCGAAAGCCGGACCACACTGGCGGCGACGACCTTGTGGTCATGAGACAGCGCCAAACCTCTGGAACCTGCCAATGTTGCTCCGATATAGATCATCGACAACGGTGTAGCGAGACCTGACAGAAGAGAAACCAAGGACATGACCGCATCCGGCATGTACTCTACGATACCCGTCAAACTAAGTGCGAGCCCGAGAAAAATAGCGACCACGTTGATGTTCATTATCTCCATGATCACGAAAAACGGGTGTCGCTTTTTGATTTCAGTGCTTTCGCCCGCTCGCCGCAATTTATAAACACCGTAACTAAATAGAACCACATTCATGATCAAATTGTGAGCGACCATGAAAAACAGTCCTTTTTCCCCAAAAAACGCAAGGGCGATGGGAAACCCCATGAAACCATTGTTCGTCGACAGCATGGAAACCTCGGTCATGTTTCCAAACCCAATGGGTAAGCGTCTCCAAACAGCATACCCTCTTGAAAGCAACGCAAAAAGTAAAAACCAACCAATGCTGATCAACGCCATCAGAAAAAAATCGGCCAACACACCGCCGCCGATCTCCAGGGAGAAAATGCTGTTCAGCAACAACGCCGGCATAGCCACCTGCATGAGCAGCCATCCGATCCCGTTGTTTCCCTTTTCATCGATGCCGCCAAGGCGGCCACCGAGAAATCCGACTCCCATTATGCTAAATAACACAAAAAATTGCGCAAACAAAATATGTTCCTCCCGCCGACCGTTGCCTCTATTGGTCGGTTGCATTCCTAATCATTGGCCGAATGCATTCCTATCATTTATACTAAAAATTGGAACCAAAGTCAAGAATGCCGACCGTCAAGCCTGGGAGGCTGGACACTCCACGCGTAAGGGAGGCTGGACACTCCACGCGTAAGGGAGGCTGGACGCTCCACGCGAATTGGTTCGTTTCTCTTTAAAATGTAAAAAGCTATCTTCGAAGCACGTGAAAGGCTCCAGAAGATAGCTTTTTCATTTTATAAGCTTTTATTTCATGGGCTTAAGGTCGGGGCTGACGATCAGCTTGCACTCGGTTGCCTCCTGGACTTGGTCCAGGGTGAAATCGGGATGGATCTCAGT
>PHAE01000025.1 GCA_002840285.1 Firmicutes bacterium HGW-Firmicutes-11 | reverse complement strand
GACAGTGGGGGCAAGATCCCGGGAAGGCGACGAGCCATCATGGTTTTTCCCGCCCCGGGCGGCCCGACCATCAGCAGGTTGTGGGCCGCCGCCGCCGCGATCTGCAGGGCCCTCTTGGCGCCCTGCTGTCCGTACACGTCGGCGAAGTCGCCGGCAGGTTCTCTCCGGGCTGCCGGCGGCTTCCGGGGCGCACTGCAATACGGTACGATCGCGGGATCCCTGCGCGCGATCGTTTCCACTTCTGATAAATGCACAAGAGGATACAGTTCCACATCATCTAACAAAGAGACCTCTTCTGCATTTTCCATGGGAAGGATCATCTTTTTGATTCCACAGCTTCGCAGTCCGATGGCAAGAGGAAGCGCGCCTCGTATCCCGTTGATCCTTCCGTCGAGAGAGAGTTCGCCCACCATAGCATACTCGGAAAGCGCTCCCTGATCCCAGTTGCCCGCAGCTTCCAGTATGCTGGCGGCAATGGGAAGATCAAAGTGTGTTCCTTCTTTTCTGCTGTCAGCCGGTGCAAGGTTGATGGTGATCCGTTTGGGCGGGAAACGGTATCCCGCATTTCCAATGGCCGTCCGTATCCTTTCTCTTGCCTCCCGAACAGAGGCATCGGGAAGACCGACAAGAGCTATCCCCGGCAGTCCGGGAGACAGATCCGACTCCACAACGATGATGTCACTTTCCATCCCAAACAGAGCGCCGGTCATTATTTTTGCATACATTGTCTCTCCTAAAATGCATTTATATTGTGCTTCAGATACACGCTCCCGCCAGATACCAATAGTTCCATTACATCGATCCTCAGATCCCGGTCTTCCATCCGGTGCTCTGCAACATACCAGCGTGCCGTTCGCCGTATATGTTGTTTTTTCGTGTTTGTGACCGAATCCCCAGGAAGGCCACAGGCGAGACTGCACCTGGTTTTGACTTCAACGAACACCACAGTGGACCCTTCCAGGGCGACGATATCGATTTCTCCGGCTTTGCATCGATAATTGCGATCCAGGATCTCATATCCCTGATCCGCAAGATAGACTGCGGCCCTCTCCTCTCCCCATGTTCCAAGCATCGGCTCTCCCTTTCTCTGACTCCGTCGTTGGAATCGAGTATAACAGAAGTAAATGCATATTTCAACATATATGTTATTTATTTCCATTATTGCAAAAGAAAAGACGCGGCGTTTTCTGCCGCGTCTCATTTCACCGATCTGTTCTCAGGAAAAAATTTCGTTTGCAAACGCCGCAGGATCAAAGGGAATAAGGTCGTCGATCCCCTCGCCGGTTCCGATGAACTTCACCGGGATATCGAACTGGTCGGCGATGGTCACAACGATCCCGCCCTTCGCTGTACCGTCAAGTTTTGTCAGGACGATACCAGTGAGCTTGGACACTTCATGAAACTCCTTCGCCTGGGATATGGCGTTTTTCCCGGTGGTGCCATCCAACACAAGCAGAGTTTCCTTTGCTGCCTCCGGGTATTCCCGTTCGATGATCCGATACATTTTCTCCAGCTCAGTCATAAGATTCTTTTTCGTTTGGAGCCGACCGGCAGTATCGCAGATCAGCACATCGATGCCTCTGGCTTTTGCCGCTTTGATCCCATCATAGATGACGGCGGAAGGATCTCCGCCATCACTGTGGCGAATGACCTGGACGCCCAGTCGGTCTCCCCAGATCTCCAACTGCTCTCCTGCAGCGGCGCGAAACGTATCGGCAGCAGCCAGTAGGACAGTTTTGTTTTCTCTTTGAAAGCGTTTCGCCATCTTGGCGATGGACGTTGTTTTTCCCGATCCATTGACTCCGATCACCAAAACGATCAGTGGAGTCTCGCCGCTGATTTGGTGCGCTTCGCCTTTGTCCACAAGTCCCTGGACGATCTCTTTGATTCGTTCCTTGACGCCGGCTCCATCGCTGATCCTCTTCTTTTTGATATCCTCGCGTAAGCCTTCCATGATCTTTTCCGCGGTGTCCATGCCGATGTCCGAAGTGATGAGCGCCTCTTCCAGGTCCTCCATCATCTCCTCGTCGACTTCCGGGCGCATCAATATAACATCTTCTATCTTCGACTGCAGCTTTTCGAACAAGTTTTTTTTCTTTGGCTCAAACAATTCGATTCTCCTTTTACTTACGATCCAGCCGCATCTCCCAATTTGAGAGAGATCACTTTCGAGATCCCCTGCTCCGGCATCGTGACACCGTAAAGAACATCAGCGTATTCCATCGTGGCTTTCTGATGGGTGACCAAAGTGAATTGGATCTCCTCAAGTTTTTTCAAGTAGCGTACGAATCGGTCGATATTGCTGTCGTCCAAGGCAGCTTCGACTTCATCGAGGATGCAAAACGGCGTTGGCTTTGTTTTCAACACGGCAAACATCAGCGCAATGGCAGTCATTGTCTTTTCTCCGCCTGACATCAGGTTGATGTTCTGGAGTTTTTTCCCCGGGGGTTGAGCGACGATTTCGATTCCGGTTTCCAACGGCCGGCTTTCGTCCTCCAACCGAAGTTCTGCAGTGCCTCCTCCAAAAAGTGATTGGAACGCTTCTTCGAAATGGGCGGCAACTTGCTCAAAGGTCTCGGAAAAACTTTTTTTGATGGTTCGGTCCATATCTTCGATGATTTTGAGCAATGAATCCATCGCTCTGCAAAGGTCTTCTTTCTGGGCTGTAAGAAAGGTATACCGCTCGCTGACGCTCTCATATTCCTTTATGGCGCCGACGTTCACCTCTCCCAGTTCTTTCATCCGGTTGCGGATCTCTCGGCTTTCTCTTTGCGCCGCCGCCATGGAAAACTCCCGATTGTGAAATTCCATCGCCTGCACATAGGAAACCTCAAAGTCCTCCCAGAGTTTTTCTTTGTAGCTTTCGATCTGGGCTTCGTTTCGCCCAAGCTTCCATTCCAGCTCTTGTCTGGCGGTCTGCATCTGAAAGAGCATGTCATCCATGCCTTCCTTCTGCTTTTGCAGTTCTTCGGAATGCCGGTTCACCCGGGCTTTCTCTTCCCGGATCCGATCCCAAAGGATCTCCGTTTCGGATTTCTGTGTTTCTTTCGTCTGAAGATCCTCCAGCGATCCTTCATCTCCTCCGCGAAGCAGGGATTCTTCCTGATCCAAATCGTTCAGTGCTTGTTCTCTAAGACCTACGGAATCTTCCTGTTCCGTTATGTAAGCGCGAACCCGGGCAAGCATCTGTTCCAGATTTGCCTGTTCGGAGAGGATGGCTCCTTCCCTTAGACGAACACCGGTGGTCTCTTCGGCCGCTGCTTCCCGTTTGCTTTTAATCTCTTCCAGCATTGAAATGGAGGCTTCGGTGCGTTTTTCCGCCTCGCTGATCGAATTCTCCAGACTGGTTACGGTTTCTGACAACTGACGGATCATGGTTGCGGCTTCTTCGGTTTCCCGTTCCAGATGTTCCATGTCCCGATCCCATTTTTGTTTCGTTTCTCTGGCGCCGTCGATCCGGCCGGTCAGGGAAAGGATGGCATTCTCAATGGACAGCAACATCCGTTCGGTTTCCCGGTAGCTTTGGTCCAGCAATTCGATCTCGTCACGATCTTTTGCGATGGCCTCACCCATTGCAACAAGTTCCGACTTGCGGTCACCGATCCGTTCCTCCGCTTCAGCGATGGCTTCCGTAAGGCGTTTTGCTTCGGCCTTGCGCTCCAGGAGCCCTGCGGTGTTGGTATGGTAGGCACCTCCCGTCATTGCCCCTGCCGCGTTGATCACTTCCCCTTCTAACGTAACAAAGCGAAGCCCGCTCCCAAAGCGTTTGGATAGTGCGATCGCATGTTCCAGCCGATCCACGAGAACGACCCGACCAAGAAGATATTCCATGGCCGGCCGGTCAGTTTCATCAAACGTTACACGGGACGCAGCAAATCCCAGGAATCCTTTCTGTGCCTCCAGCTGTTTGTCATATTGGGGAGCTGTCGGACGGATCCGGGACAAAGGCAGGAACGTGAGGCGCCCTGCTTTGTTTTGCTTCAAAGATTCAATGGCTCGTTCCGCGTCTTGCTCCGTATCACAGATCACATTCTGAAGAGCTGCGCCCAAGGCGGTTTCGATGGCGGTTTCGTAGCCGCCGGGCACCGTCATGAGATCAGCAACTACGCCACGGATCCCTTTTTGCTTTTCTTTCATCAAAAACCGGACGCCGTGATTGTAACCTTCGTATGCCCGCTCCATCTCTTCGATGGTTTTTTGTCTTGCCGTCATCTGTCCCAGAAACAGCTCCTGTTCTTTTTGTTCTGCTTGCAGGAGTTTTTCTTTTGTCTGGTTTTTGCTGTATAATGCCTTTCGGTCAAGGCTTTTCTCTTCGATCTCCATAAGAGATCGCTGGATGCTCGCCTTTTCTTTCAAGGCGTTTTCGTTCTCGTGGATCAAATCAAGATCGTTCTTCGCGCTTCCTTCCATTTCGAGAGACAGCTGGTCCCGCCTCTGTTCCAGCGACTCCATCAGGTTCTGCAAACTGTTGATTTCACCGCGTTTCACAACCAGCTGACTGTGGACCTCATAAATCTGATCCTTGCCTGCTTCTACATCTTTTGCCCTGTCTTCCAGTTCTTTTGTAAGGGCAGACAGAACTGCTGTTTTCTCTGCGAGTTCTTCCCGAAGGTGTTGTTTCTTTTCTTCCATTTGGATCCGGGTCGTTTCAAGCTCGCCGGCATTTACCAGTTCCTTTTCGATTTTCTCCCGATAGCCCTGAATTTCAAGCCGTAGTCGTTCACGGTCCTTTTCGATGTTCAGCAGTTTTTCTTTTCGGATCTGGTTTTGGCCTGACAGAAGGTTGATTTCTTCGATCAAGACCATCAGGCGGTTTCCCGTCTCTATGGACAGGGTCTCCAGCTCATCGGAACGCTGGCGGTTTTCTGCCAACTCGTTGTCGATGGCTTCTTTTTCTTCCTTCTGGCCATCGATCCGGTTTTTTTCTTCTGTCAGATCGTCTTTGATGTACTCATTTTTCAGCTCAATGGTCTCCACATTTTTCAAAATGATGTTGACCTCGTTGACTTTATAGCGATCTCGCAACTCCAGATATTCTTTTGCCTTTTCACTATCTTCACGCAACCCGTCGATCCGCGAACCCAGTTCCCCGATGATGTCGCTGACCCGTTCCAGATTGACTTTAGATCCTTCCAGTTTCCGTTCAGCTTCGGTTTTTTTCGCCCGATATTTTACGATTCCGGCTGCTTCCTCAAAGATCTCCCGCCGGCTTTCCGGTTTGTTGCTGACGATATCCGCGATCTTTCCCTGTCCGATGATCGAATAGCCATCAACGCCGATCCCGGTGTCCATGATCATCTCCCGGATGTCCCGTAGGCGGCAAGTGACTTTGTTGATCGAATATTCACTTTCTCCGGACCGGTACATTCGTCTCGTGATAGCGACTTCTGAATAATCAATGGGCAATATTCCCCTGGTATTGTCGATGACCAATGTCACCTCTGCCATTCCCCGGGATTTTCTGCTGGCGGTTCCGGAAAAGATCACCTCTTCCATTTTTCCGCCCCGAAGCATTTTCGGGCTTTGCTCTCCAAGAACCCAGCGGATCGCATCGGAGATATTGCTTTTTCCACTTCCGTTGGGACCAACGATGCAGGTGATCCCTTCGTGAAAGTCTATGCTGACCGGTTCTGCAAAGGATTTGAACCCCTGGATGTCGATTCGCTTAAAATACACTTGCCGCTACCTCCAATGCGGCCTTCGCCGCATGTTGCTCTGCCTCTTTTTTCGTTCTGCCCGTGCCGGTGCCACGCTTTGTTCCATTCACCCAAAGGCTTATGGTAAATATCTTTGCATGGTCCGGTCCTTCTTCTTTGTCCATCTGGTACCGGATATCTACCGGCCCGCTTGTCTGAAGCTGCTCCTGGAGCCGGGTCTTGTAATCGATGTAGATCCCGCCGCTCAAGGCGGCTTCCAACGTCGGTCCAAAGGCCCGTAGAACGAATTCTTCTGCCGCGGCCAGTCCTCCGTCAAGGTAAATCGCGGCAATCACAGCTTCCATCGCATCGGCAATGATCGAACTCCTGAGGGAACCATCGCTCAGCTCTTCCCCACGGCCAAGACGGATGTGGCGGTTCAGCCCGAGCCGAATCCCGCATTCCGATAGGGAACGCTCCCGAACCACCATAGATCGGTATCGCGTCAGTCGTCCCTCTTCCACCTGTTCCAGCCTGCGGTAAAGGTATTCGCTTATGATCGCGTCAAAAACCGCATCGCCGAGGAATTCCAGCCTCTCGTTGTTTTCGGTTTTGTCCAGCATTCTTTCATTCCCATAGGAGCTGTGGGTCAGTGCCCGCTCAAGAAGGGAGGGATCCCGGAACCGGTATCCCATCAGATCATAAAGTTCCTGCTCATTCACTGATGATCACTTCCTCCAGTTCCAGAACCGAATCTTGTATCGTCTGTACGACATTGTTCCTGACGTAAGGGATTCCCCGCAAAATGGCATTCTTTACCGCAGTGGATCCGGAAGAGCCATGCATCTTGACAATGGCCCCTTTGACACCGAGGATCGGTGCGCCGCCGTACTCCGAGTAGTCAAATTCGCTTTTCAGTTCTTTCAATTTTCCCGCCAGAAGAAGGGCCCCCATTTTAGAAAGGAGTCCTTCTGTGAACTTGGTCTTGACCAGCTTGAATATGGTCCATGCCAGTCCTTCTGTGAGTTTTAAAATGACATTGCCGACAAAGCCGTCGCAAACAATGACATCGCAGGTTCCTTTGGGTACATCACGGGCTTCAATGTTGCCGATAAAATTGATACTGCTCTTCTGTAAAAGTTCATACGCAGCCTTGATCACGGTGGTCCCTTTGGTTTCTTCAGTGCCGATGTTGACCAGTCCTACCGTAGGATCTTCCACATCCAATACTTTCTGCATGTAAATGCTCCCCATGGTGGCAAACTCCAGCAGATTGTTTGGCTTGCACTCGACATTGGCTCCCGAGTCGACCAAAAGAGCAACTCCTTTTCCCAGAACCGGATAGGTGGCAGCGATGGCCGGCCGGTCGATCCCCTGGATCCTGCCGAGGATAAACAATCCCCCCGCCATGATCGCGCCGGTGTTGCCTGCGGATACAAAAAGATCCGCCTGCCCTTCTTTCACCAGCACGAGTCCTTTGACCAGTGAAGACTCGGTTTTTGTCCTCACTGCGCGGACCGGCGCGTCGTCGTTGGTGATGACGTCTTCCGCGTGCAAGATCGTGATCTGGGAAGGGTTATACTCGTATTTATCAAGTTCGTTTTGTATTTGTTCCCGATCTCCTACGATGATCAGATCTTCATCGATCAGTTTTGCTGCTTCCACGCAGCCCTTTACAATTTCTAAGGGCGCATTGTCTCCGCCCATACCATCGATCGCAATACGCATCGTTATTCTCCTTTTTCTTTTGCGGTCCCTGGATCTCCGAGCCGCATCCGGTACTCAGTTTACCACACCGATGCCGCAATTGCAATACGACCGGGCATCTGACAAACCCTTACATCTTGTACAACTCCCACCTGCAATCCTGGACTAGAAACTTCAGTTCATACAATTTTTCTTCGCCCCGGATCGTGCTTTGGCACCGATACACAAAGGCCCGGATCCCCGCCACTTTGGTTTCTGTGCAAACCAGGATCCGGTCCACGCGGATCTCCTGAAAACGACCGCTTCTGTCGATGTAGCGAAAGCGCTTTGGTATTGGTTTTTCCTGTCCCTTGAAGGTGACGACCGCGTCAATCGGCTCCGCCAGAATTTTCACGCCCATATCCTCCCATCATGATGTAATCTCCATCATTGACTCCGCCCTGCAGCGGTTCCACTTTGCTGTTGGCGAAGGTTGCCCGCAGGATCGACCGGTCTCCGTATTTTTTTCGTATCGCATCTATGGTCTGATCCAATTCATCGACCTTGGCATTCCGCGGCTCATCGAAGATAGAGATCTGACAGGGCCCCTCGCGTTCGAACTCCGACAACGATACCCCAAGGTAGCGCAGCGGTTCCCCTCTCCAACATTGGTCGAAAAGACGGCACACGTGGCCAAAAATCTCCGTGGTTCCGTCGATCGGACGGGAAAGTTTGACTTGATGACTGTATCTGAGAAACTTGTCTGTTTTCAAAGAGACCGACACCAAAGACGTTTTTCGGCCCAGTTTTCGAAGTCGCATTGCGACCCGCTCCGTCAACGCCAAAAGGATTTGTTTCGCTTCCGCCTTTTCTTTTACATCATGCGCCGTCGTCGTTCCGTTGCCCAGACCCTTTTGCTGGATCTCCTCGTTGGGTGTCACAGGGGAATCATCGATGCCGTTTGCATACTCCCAAATCAGTTGCCCGTGGGATTTGAGCAAGGCTTTCATATGCTCCGGGTCTGCTTTCGCCAGATCTCCGATGGTATTTATGTTGATCCGCCGCAGTTTTGTTTCCGTGGCCCGTCCTACCATGAACAGTTCCCGAATCGGCAGTGTCCACATCTTCTCTTTGATCTCTTCAGGCCAGAGGGTATGGATCCGGTCTGGTTTTTCCAGTTCAGAAGCCATTTTTGCCAGAAGTGGGTTGGGTCCGATGCCGATGTTTACGGTAAAACCCAGTTCGCGCTTCATCCTTTGGCCGATCTCTTTGGCGGTGGCAAGCGGATCGCCAAACCTCGCTGCCGAATGGGTGTAATCCAAAAAGCACTCGTCGATGCTGTACCGTTGGATAATGGGAGAATACTCGGAAAGAAGCTGAAACATTGCGTTGCTGCAGGAAAGATAAAGGTCGTAATTCGGAGGGAGCACCACCAGATCCGGACATTTTCGTCTCGCTTCAAAGAGGCTTTCGCCAGTGACGATACCGGCTTTTTTGCACGGTCCGGACTTGGCTAAAATGATGCCGTGACGACTCTTTGGATCGCCGGCGACCACTGCCGGGATGGTCCGAACGTCGACCCGCGCTCCCTTTTCCAACAGATCCACCGCCGTCCATGCCAGATACGCGCTGTTGGCGTCAATGTGCATAATGACCATTTTCTGCTTCCTTTTCTCTTTTGGAGTAGTCTCATCATAACAGAACATATGTTCTTTTTCAAGTGGCTGCCATAAAAAATCCGGCGAACTCTTCTCTTGCGTAAGTTTCGCCGGATCCCACAACCATGTTGTAAAATCAGTCTTCTTCTTCCAGAAAGATGTCATCGACGATCTCCAGAAATACCGCAGCTACGGAGGGGTCGAATTGGCTTCCGGAGTTTTTATGGATCTCCCGCAGCGCTTCCTCTTTGCTCTTCACGTTTCCGTAGGGACGTTCCGACGTCATGGCGTCAAAGGCGTCTGCGACAGACAGTATCCGGGAGAGCAAAGGTATCTTTTCTCCCTTCAGTCCTTTGGGATACCCACTTCCATCCCATCGTTCGTGATGAAACAAAATATACTCGGAAATGGAAGTCAGTTCTGGAGACGTGCCGGCGATACGGTAACCGATCTCCGGATGTTGCTTCATCTGTTCCCACTCTTCCGGCGTAAGGGGTCCGGGCTTGTCCAAAATGCTGTTTGGGATCCCGATCTTTCCCAAGTCATGGAGCACCGCAAGGAGTTCCAGTTCGTCCAACTCTGCTTTGGAAAGTCCAAACTTTTCCCCGACGGAACGGCACATCGCCGCAAGTCGTTCGGCATGCTCCTCGGTTTCTCTGCTTCGTTCATACATGGTGGTCTTAATGGAAGCCAGCAGATTGCTGTGTGCGCTGTTTCGGTCAAGCAGCTTGCTCTTGTACATAGCATCTTCTGCGATTTTTCTCATTTCATCGATGTGTTGTGTCGCGTCGGCCCTTGATGCAAAGCCCAAAGAAATCTGGATCACCGGCTCGCCGGAAGGCACGGCGCGGTTCCATTCGTCGCAAGCCTCTAAAATTCGTTTGGCGACGACTTCGACTCCGGCCGCATCTGTGTAGGGGAGGAAAATGCCGAATTCGTCTCCTCCGGTCCTTGCCAAAACATCCTCCGGCCGGATGCATTTTTGCAAAAGCGCAGCGGTCTCTGCCAGCAAGCGGTTGCCTTCCGAATAACCCAAGGTCTCATTGACTAGCTTAAGGCCGTTGATGTCGATGACAATAAAAGAAAGGGGAATATAGGAGGGGTCCGAAAGCCGTTCCCGTTCCGTTTCGAAGTGGATCCTGTTATACAACCCGGTCAGCGTGTCGTGGCGGCTCAGATAATGTATTTTCTCTTCTTTCATTCTAAGATCTGTGATGTCGATGATCAAGCCTTCCAGTCCCTCAATGTTCCCTTCCTTGCCATAGATGGCCTGGCCCCGTTCGTAGACCCATTTGTGAACGCCGTCTTTTGTGTAGATCCCATATTCTACCAGATAAAAGCCCTGGTCTAAAATCCATTGCCTCCATTGGTCAAACATCGCCCTCGGTTCCTCGGTATCCATCAGGTCGTTGAAGCTCCTGTCCGGGTTTTGGAGCAGTTCCTCCGGGAGATACCCGGTCAACTCAAAGCAGCCGTCTGAAATATACTCCATCTCCAGTTCTTCATTGAACTTACATCGATAAGCGACTCCCGGCAGATTGGAAAGAATCGCCTTTAGCTTTCTTTCTGCAGAATCGACGATTTCGACAAATTTCGTGATGTTGGAAAAGATAGTGGAGAAATGATACGGTCGTTCGGAAAAGACCCATACGCTGTAATGCCGTCCAAGTGTCTTGGAGTATTCTTCAAAATCAAGACTTTCTCCTCCGAGAGCAACGGCCCCATAGGTGCCGATCCAGTCAAATTCACCTTCCTGGATCCCGGGAAGGACCTGGGTCACCCGACGGCCGATGATGTCCTCCCGCTTCAATCCGGTCAATGCTTCAAAAGCGCCATTCACATCAAGAAATTCGTAATCGACGGGTGTCCCGTTGCTGTCACAGAGGATCCTGTGTTCCGCATACCCGATTGGACTCGCTTCAAGGATCGTTCGAAATGTGTTTTTGTCCATTTGCTTCCTCGCTGCCGAAAACGATGGTCTGCCTTGTTTTTTTGAAAATTTCGATTATAATAAGGGTATCACGGAACGTTCGCCGGTGCAATGGTCATCGACAGCAAAAAGGGAGGAATCGCAATGGCATTTTTAAACGATTTGAGCAAAAAACTGACCGAAGTCGCAGGAGATGCGGCGGAAAAAGCCAAGGATGTCGCCGGAATCGCCAGACTGAAGACAGAGATCATGGGGGAACAAAAAAAGCTCCAGCAAAGTTATGCGGAGCTTGGAAAACTCTATTACGAGTCAGTCAAGGACAAGGATGACGGTCCGGAAGCAGTGATTTGTGCCGAAATCAAGGATACGATCCTGCTGATCGAAGATTTGGAAAGCAAAATCGAACTGATCAAAAACGACTAGATCGAGACAAGATCCAACCTCATGACCTCCGGATGGCAGATCGTCCCGAACTGAGGACAGGAATAGCAATCAAAGAGCTCCGGCACTTCGCCAGCAGGGATATCGATGAACCCGTGCTTGCGGAAAAACCCCGGGGCTTTTGCTACGAGATAGACCTTGTCGCCGCCTCTTTTTCTCACTTCCTCCAGGGCCAGTTTCAGCAATTGGCCCCCGATTTTTTCCTTCCGAAACTCTGGTTCTGTCGCGATACCGTCTATGATGTATTCGTTGCCTCTCATGGCAAGAACGCATCCACTGATCAGCCGCCCATCCCGGTCTTCTGCTTTCCAACATTCCACTATATTGGTGGGCAACGGCTCGTCGAAGGAAAATTCCAATCCGTGATGAATAAACATCTCCACCAATCGTTCGTATTCATCGGTCGTCGTGATCTTGTAGTCTACCATTTGGCACCCTCCATTTCGCTTCGAAGCGTATTGATCTGGATCTTTTTCTTCAAGCACTGGATTTCCAGCGGGAAATCGTCTCCCTTTTCACCATCAATGTCTGTGCCTATTTTGCTGTCCGATTCCACCCGCATCCGATCGGTCTTGAAATACAAAACGTTCTTGTTTTCTGTGTGCTGTCCCTGAATGAAATTGAAAAGCAGTCCGGGCAATTCAGTGACGGGCATCTCCCGGAACAGGATGACATCCAACAGCCCGTCGTTGATTTCCGCGTGGGCGCCGATCCGTTTGAATCCCCCTGCCGATTTCCCATTCATCACCAACATGAAGTACATGCGTTCCATGGCGGTATGTTCTGCGCTCTCGATTTTTACAGGTATGGGCTGAAGCTTGGGGACCTCGCTGAGGCCTTTGATGTAGTAGGACATGACTCCCAGAGTGTTTTTCATTTCCGGATCTGTTTTTTGGCTCACATCCACTAAAAACCCCATGGCTGCGACATTGACGAAATATCGATCGTTGATTTTTCCAACATCGGTCCAGGTGTAGTTTTCCCCCAAAGCGATCTCAACCATTCCCTCGATATCGTGAGGTATGTCAAAATAGTAGGCAAAGTCGTTGGCTGTGCCCGCAGGAAATATGGCGAGAGGAAGGTCGATCCCGTTGTTCAGCATTGCATTAACAACCACATTAATTGTTCCGTCTCCACCCGCTGCAATGATCTTTGAGAACTGATATCTTTGGATCTCCCGAAATACTGTATCCAAAAATCCCGGATCGTCGGTACGGACCGGAATCACCAACATACGTCGATTCTGGAACATCTCCAGAATCCGGTCCAGATTATTTTTGAACAATCCATTCCCCGAATTCGGGTTGTAAATCAGCAAAACCTTCTTGAGTTCCATGGCTCAACCTCTCTCTGACTCTTCCGATCAAGTAAAGGGATCCGGTGAAAAGAATGACGTCATATCGATCCCGGATGCCTTCCACCAGCTCGAGCGCAGCATTCCAGTCTCCTGCTGCCGTACAGTCTTTTCCGGTTTCTTTGATTTGCCGGCACAATTCCTCCGCATCGAGTTTTCTCGGATTGTCCGGCTCTGCGGTCACAATGTCTGCATCCAGACGACCAAAGGCCCTGATCAACTTGTCGACCTTCTTGTCTGCCAGCATTCCCAGCACAAGCAGGAGTCGTTTTCCCGGAAAATGTTCCAAAATGACACATACCAAGGCGTCGGCACCGGCTTCGTTGTGTGCGCCATCAATAATGATATATGGAAGGGTATTCAATATCTCAAGCCGGCCCTTCTGGCGAGCGGTGGACATGGCCGTTCGTACCGTTTCCATGTTTAATTCAATTATACCGCTTTCACCGAGGGCTTCAACCACTTTCAGAGCGCAAACAGCGTTTTCGATCTGATGCATACCGATCATCCCAAGGCGGATCCTGCCAAACCCTTCCATAGTAAATCCATACCCGTCGAGGGATTTTTCCACATCGGTAACAAGTACGCTGGCAGCGTCGATCCATTGACAACCACGATCACTTGCGATCCTCCGGATGACCTCAACTGCTTCTTCCTCTCTTACAGCGGAAACCACCGGTCGTCCTTGCTTGAGGATGCCTGCCTTTTCTGTAGCGATCTTTTCCAGCGTATCGCCCAACACTTCCATGTGATCATAGGAAATGGACGTGATGACCGAAATCAGAGGGTCTTTGACAAGATTCGTGGAATCCCCCCGTCCCCCCAGACCGACTTCAAGAACGAGGAAATCGATCGGCTTTCTGCTGAAATAGACATACCCGATGGCTGTGACCAATTCAAATTCAGTCGGAGATTCCAACCCTTCCAGTAGCATCCGGTCGACCGCTGTAAAGACGATCTCAGAGCAGGAGACCAGATCTTCTTCGGAAATCTCCTTTCCGTCAAATTCGATCCTCTCCGTAAAACGTTCCAGATAAGGGGAGGTATAAAGACCCACCCGATGTCCATGAGCTCGCAGGATCTCCGCCACATAGCGGCACACCGAACCCTTTCCGTTGGTTCCGGCCACGTGGACGGTCGGTATGAAGTCCTGAGGATTTCCCAGGTATCCCATCAATACCGTCATCCGCTCCAGGCCGAGACGGCTTCCAAAGGTCTGAAAGCCGTGGATCCGCCTCAGTGTATCTTCGTAATTCATCTCGCCCTTCCTACAACTTTTTTTCGACGATGACGATTCGTTCTTTTATTTTTTCAAGGGTCTCTTTGTTTTGCGCCAGTTTGTCTCGCTCGATCGCTACTACCTGCTCCGGTGCCTTGCCGACAAAACCAGGATTCTCCAACTTACCTATCAGCCGTTGGATATCGCCCTCCAGTCGGGCTTCCTCTTTTTTCAGCCGTGCAAACTCAGTGGGATAATCCAGCAGATCATCCAGCGGAATAAAGATCTCCACACCGTCGACCACTGCAGACATGACTTCTTCCGGCACCTCCGCCTTGTCTTCGATCACCGTGATCTCTGTGAGATTTCCCAAATGCTTGACGTAACCAAGGATGGGTTCCAGCATCGCTTTCTTTTTTGCTTCCGGCAGGATCACGGCCCGAAGTTTCCTTGACGGTCCGGCGTCCGCTTCTGCCCGGATGTTTCGGATGCTGCGGATGATCGCCATCGCAAGTTCCATTTTTTCCACCGCATCCGGGAAATCTGCCGCCTTGTCATATATCGGCCAGTCCGCCCGAATCAGCATTCCGTCTGTGTTGGGCAAGAATCCATAGATTTCTTCTGTGATATACGGCATAAACGGATGAAGCATCGCCAGCATGTCGGAAAGGATCTTGATCAGAACTGCTCTGGCCACTTTCTTGTCCACCTCGTCGTCCCCGTAGAGCCGTGGCTTGACCAGTTCGATGTACCAATCGCAATACTCGTTCCAGATCAATTCATAGACTCTTTGACCGGCGAGAGCCAGGTCGTAGCGGTCCATGTGTGCAGTGATCTCCGATACCGCATCGTTGGCTTTGGCCAGCATCCACTTGTCTTCTTCTCGCAAGGCAAGTTGGGTGATACCGGCGGAGATGTCAGCGATCTCCAGAAATTCTCCGTCTTCATCCTGCAGGTTCATGATAACGAAGCGGGAAGCGTTCCATAGCTTGTTGGCGAAATTCCGGCAGGATTCCAGCCGGTCATGGGTAAACCGCAAATCACTGCCGGGGCTGATGCCGGTGGTCAGCATGAACCGCAGGGCATCTGCGCCGTATTGGTCAATGATCTCGAGGGGATCCACGCCGTTTCCAAGAGACTTGCTCATCTTTCGTCCTTCGCCGTCCCGAACCAGCCCATGTACGTAGACATGGTGGAAGGGAACCTCGCCCATGACTTCCAGCGCCGAAAACACCATCCGCACGACCCAGAAGAAAATAATGTCATAGCCAGTGACCAAAACATCCGTCGGATAGTAGTAGGCCAGATCTTCTGTGTTGTCCGGCCATCCCAGCGTCGAGAACGGCCAGAGACCGGAGCTGAACCAGGTATCCAAAACGTCTTCGTCCTGAACGATATGGGAACCACTGCACGTTGTGCAAACCGTCGGCGCCGTGGCTGCCACAATGATCTCGCCGCAGTCTTTGCAGTAATAAGCGGGAATTCGATGACCCCACCAAAGCTGGCGGGAGATGCACCAGTCCCTGATTTCCTCCAACCAATGAAGGTATATCTTTTCAAATCGTTCTGGAACATGACTCAGATCGCCATTCTTTGCGGCTTCGATGGCGGGCTTTGCCAATTCTTCCATGCGGACGAACCATTGTTCCGACAGCATCGGTTCAATGACATCGGAGCAGCGGTAACAGCCGCCGAGAGGAATGACCATGTCTTCTTCTTTAACAACAAACCCTGCCTCTTTCAGATCCGACAACCAGGCCTTTCGGCAAACATAGCGGTCCATGCCTTCGTATGGACCGGCCAAAGCGGTCATCTTGGCAGTTTCATCGATGCACTTTGGCTGTTCCAATCCATGACGAAGTCCAACCTCAAAATCGTTGGGGTCGTGTGCAGGGGTGATTTTCACTGCGCCGGTCCCCTTCGTTCTGTCCGGATAGCTGTCGGTGATCACCGGTATGGCTCGGCCAGTCAGTGGTAGCATGACGTTTTTACCAACCAGATGACGGTAGCGTTCGTCCTCCGGATGAACGGCGATCGCTACATCGGCGAACATGGTTTCCGGTCGCGAGGTTGCGACGACGATCCCTTCGCCTCCATCTTCTCCCGGATAGCGTATATAATAGTACTTGGCGTTCTTGTCTTCGTGCTCCACTTCCGCATCGGAAAGTGAGGTGCCACAGCTGGGGCACCAGTTGATGATGCGGTTCCCTTTATAAATCAGTCCTTTTTCATACAAGCGGATAAAGAACTCTGTCACCGCACGGTTGCAACCTTCGTCCATGGTGAAGCGTTCGCGTTCCCAATCACAGGAGTCTCCCAGCTTTCGGCATTGATCTGTGATCATGCCGCCGTAGGTCGCTTTCCACTCCCATGCCCGGCGCAAGAATTCTTCTCTGCCGATTTCTTCCTTGGTCTTTCCCTCTTCGGTCCGTATCTTGTCCGCAACCTTCACTTCAGTAGCGATGCTTGCATGATCGCTTCCCGGCAGCCACAGCGCATCGAAGCCCTGCATCCTCTTCCAGCGAGTCAGAACATCTTGCAAGGTGTGATCCAGGGCATGGCCCATGTGAAGCTGCCCTGTGATGTTGGGAGGAGGCATCACGATAGTGAAAGGTTTCTTGTTGGGATCGCGTGTGCCCCGAAATGCGCCGCTTTCTTCCCACATTTTATAGATCCTGTCCTCAAATCCTTTGGGATCGTAGTTCTTTTCCAGATTGTTTGCCATCTTACGCTTCCTCCTGTTGCCTTGGTGCAAATAAAAAACCGTCCTTATCGATAAGGACGGAAACTTCCGCGGTACCACCTTACTTCCTCATCGACACTGCCGGTTGCCCGAGCTTGCCGATGCGGCCCTCATTTTACGATGCTCCCAAGCGACCTTCGCCGATTCTTTCTTCAGGATCTTACAGCCCGGTCATTTCTGACTCCGGATCCTTTCTCTGGTGAAGACTCCTCGGTTACTCCTCTCGTTCCACGCATCCACTATTCATTCGCCCGTGTCACGGACTATAGTACCATTCTAACGATACGAAGAAGTTTGTCAAGGATTTCCTGCCACAAGCAAGTTTTGTCACGCTATAAATTGCGTAGAAAACTCCTTCTGTGGATCGGCGTCAGTCCCAAACAGCGAAGCCCTTCGTAATGCTCTGCGGTTCCATATCCCTTGTTGCGGTCAAAGCCATAACCGGGATAGATATCATTCCAACCGCGCATCAACCGATCTCTATGCACCTTTGCGATAATGGATGCAGCTGCGATGGAAAGACTTTTGCTGTCCCCTTTTACGATCCCTGTCTGTGGGAGCCGACAGTCTTTCAGTGTCAGTGCATCGATCAGTACATGCTCAATATTGCATGAAGAAGCTGCATTTTCTATGGCTTCCGACATGGCAAGCTTCGTCGCCTCCAGAATGTTGATCCGGTCGATGGTCTCGTTGTCGACCAGTCCGATGCCAAAGGCAATGCAGTCCTTCAGGATCTCATCATAGAGGAATTCCCGTTTCTGCTCCGACAACTTTTTGGAATCGTCGATCCCCAGGATGGAGCAATCTTGGGGAAGAACCACAGCCGCGGCCACGACCGGCCCTGCCAAGGGACCACGTCCCACCTCGTCGACCCCTGCAATGGAGAGGCAGCCCTTTTGATACAGCTCGCTCTCATAATAAAGCATACGGGTCAGTTTTTCTAATTCCTTCTGATGGCGTTCTTCTTTGGTCATGCTTCTATCTCCGGTCCGGTTGCGCGTTCCAAAGTGATCCTCCCGATGGCTCCGCTACGGAATTCATCCAATAGCGTTCTGGCCGTACGTTCGTAGTCGATCCGCTTTCCCGGAAGAATGAATCCCCGATTTGTCGCAATTTTTTCCATGGTTTCCAACGACGTCTCACCAAGCTCATCCAGTCGATAGCGCCGGATCAGCAACTGGGAATACCCTTCTTCCAGAACATGGATCAGTTCCAGCGCCAACGTCGGAAGATCCAGGATCTCATCCTTGATGGATCCGCAATAGGCCAGATTTTTTCCAACATTGGGGTCTTCAAATTTCGGCCATAGAATACCGGGGGTATCGAGAAGCTGCATTCCGTTCTCCAGAGAAAGCCACTGCTTTCCTCTGGTCACCCCGGGCCGATCTCCTGTAGATGCGCTCTTGCTTCCGGTCAGGCGATTGATCAAAGAAGACTTTCCTACGTTGGGCACACCGACGATCATCATACGCAGAGGTTTGTGCCGCAGGCGGTCCCGGTTTCGTTCCGCCTCGACCTCCTGTAAAAACCGTATGAAACCGGGAATGCCTGCCCCTGTCATTGAGTTCAGCGGTATGGCCGAAATTCCTTGATCGTTGAATTTTCGTATCCATTCCTTTGTTGCGGTTTCATCAGCCAGGTCGCTTTTGTTGAAGGCAAGTATCCTGATTTTTCCCTGCAGCAGGTCATCGATGATCGGGTTGCGACTGGAAACAGGGATCCTTGCATCCACGACCTCGACAGCCGCATCGACCATCTTGAGGTTGTCCCGGATCAAATCCCTTGTCTTTTTCATATGTCCCGGATACCAGTTGATATGGGAAAGCGTCATGTCGCAAGTCCTTTCCATTCTTTGGAATCGTATCTACAAAAAAGGGGCCATAGAGGCCCCTTTTGCGATTAGCGGTTTTCTTTGATTCTGATCTTTGCGGACTTTCCGGTTCTCTTCCTCATGTAGTTGAGCTTTGCTCTTCTGACATCGCCGTGACGAACCACTTCGACTTTTTCGATTCTGGGCGAATGGATGGGGAAGGTTTTTTCCACACCTACGCCGGAAGCGATCCTTCTGACGGTAAACGTCTCACCGAGACCACCGTTTTGCTTTTTCAGAACAAATCCTTCGAAAATCTGGATCCGTTCCCGTGTGCCTTCTTTGATCTTGATATGTACCTTGACCGTATCTCCCACAGCGATCTTGGGAACATCGGCTTTGACATACTCTTGTTCAATGGCTTTCATAATATCCATGCTGGTACCTCCTCTCTCCAAAGACGTTCTTGGTATCCAAACGCGCAGGTTCCTGCGCTATATCCAGCGGACCGTCCGTAATGCACCGGTGATTAGTTTACCACGACACACTCTTCTTTGCAAGCATTTTTATCGATCATGCCCTGGGATGTGTCTTGTCGTATACGTCCTTGATCCTGCTCTTAGCAATCGACAGATACAGCTTTGTGGCGGCGATGTCCTCATGCCCTAACAGTTCCTGGACCGAGCGAAGATCCGCGCCGTTTTGCAGCATGTGGACGGCAAAGGAATTGCGTAGTGTCTGCGGCGTCAACCGATCCACAAGTCCGGCCTCCGCCGCGTATTCCTTGATGAGTTTCCAGATCCCCTGACGCGTCAGCCGGTCGCCATTGTAATTAAGAAATAAAGCTTCGTTGGATGTCGTCTTTTCTCTGAGCAGCTTGGATCTGCCTTCGTATACATAGGTCTCCACAGCTGCTCTTGCAGGGCGTCCGAGAGGGATCAGACGCGCTTTCCCATGTTCGCCTCCGGTCATGACGAAGCCAATACGAAGATTGACATCGTTCACATTTGCACCCGCCACCTCACTGACACGCATTCCCGTCGCATACAAAAGTTCCAGCAATGCCTTGTCACGAATGCCTTTCACCGTTTGCGGCGGAACTGAAAGCAACCGCTCTATTTCGGGAATGGTGAGGTATTCCGTATGCTTTTGCTCGATGCGGGGAGACTTGAGATGGGCGGTGGGATCTTTCTGAATTTTGGAATCGGAGGACAAAAAACGATAAAATGCTCGAAGTGATGCCAGCTTTCGGTTTACGGTAGCGCTGGATTTTCCCTCATTTTTCAGCTGCAACAGATACCCGACGACTTCCGTGTTGGTTGCCTCCAGTAGATCATGCATCTCCTTTGACGCAAGAAAAGAGCCAAAGGCGACGATGTCCCGGCGATAGGCGATCCGGGAATTGTTGGCCATTTGTTTCGTTTCTTTCAGGTGGTCGTCGAACCGGGTCAATAAAGGATCCATGCTCATGCTCCCAGTTTTTCTGTCGCAATGAAAATGGCGGCGATGGTCTTTGCATCTTCGATTTCTTTGTTCATTACCATCCGTTTCAGTTCTTTGAGATCGTATTCCAAAATATCAATTGCTTCGTTATCGTCGAAATTCGTCGGTCCACGGGTCAAGCCGGTTGCCAGATAGAGGTACAGAAATTCTTCGGAGTACCCGATGGACGAGTAGAAAGAGGTCAGATGTTCCATATGGTCTGCGGTGTAGCCGGTCTCTTCTTGCAGTTCCCTGGAGGCAGTGACTTTGTGGTCTTCGTCACTTTCGATCTTGCCGGCGGGGACCTCCAGTACAACCTTCGATGCAGCTTTACGATACTGACGCACCATGACCATTTTTCCGTCATCGGTGATGGCGGCAATGGCTACGCCACCCTTGTGTTCCACGATTTCGCGATAGGCCACCTGTTCTCCCACCGCGAGCACTTTATCTCTTCGAAGATTCAGTATCTTGCCCTCATAGATTCGCTCGGTTTCCAAAGTGATTTCTTCGTGGGTCATCGTTTGCTCCTATTTCGTCATCCGTTTCGATTTCTCGGCGGCGGCAAAGACCGCCTCCTGAACTGCGTTGCGGAATCCGTTCTTTTCCAATGCTTTGACTGCCTCGATCGTAGTTCCTCCCGGAGAGCAAACCATGTCTTTTAGTTCTCCTGGATGTTGCCCTGTGGAAAGTACCATATCTGCAGATCCCAATACCGCCTGTGCGGCAAAGGTGTATGCCTGTTTTCTGGCCATTCCCAACGC
>PHAE01000024.1 GCA_002840285.1 Firmicutes bacterium HGW-Firmicutes-11 | reverse complement strand
AAGATATGTTTTCCTTCCCACATATGTACATCAGATCCACAGATATTACTCTTGGTCACTTCCATGATAACCTGGCCTTTTTCTGGGCTCGGTACTTCAAATTCTTTGATGGCGACTTGCTTGATGCCTACCATCGACACGACTCTTCCCTTCATGTTCTTTTCCTTTCTAAATGCTCCTAAACAAATTTGAATCTGATTTCTGCTATCTCCACCATAGTGTTAGCGACGGAACATATGTGATTATCAATAACACTAGAATCGACATGACTAAGAATTTAGCCAGATACGGCCACATCTCAACAACTGATGAATTATTCACGCGTGCCGATACATAGATGTTGGCAGCCATTGGTGGTGTTATCAGTCCAATCTCGATGTTGGTGACCAGTATGATTCCGAAGTGCACCGGATCTACACCCATGGCAATGGCTGCTGGATAAAGAAGTGGCGACATTAGTACCACTGCAGCATTGGTTTCCATAAACATGCCGATTAAAAACAGAAGCACATTTACAATTATTAGAAATACGTATTTATTATCAGTCAATTCCACACTGAAAAGAGCTATTTTCTGGGGTACCTGGATCAATGTCATCATTTTATTGAATACACTAGTAAATCCTATGATGCACATGATAGCCCCTGATGTCTTCGCCGCCGAGAAGAAAATACCATAGAGTTTCTTGGGAACAACCAGTTTCAACGCCAATATGATAATAAGCGTATACACACCAGCTGCAGCCGCGGCTTCCGTAGGTGTCGTCAACCCTGAGTAAATCCCGCCAAGTATGATAACAGGCATCAAAATCGCTGGAATGGCCTTTAGAACTTTGCTCTTTGCGTTGTGAAACAATTCTCGGTTGATTTTTGTCGATAGCTCCAGTTGACCAGCTTCATTACTTTTCGACAAAACTTTCTTTAAACTCATTGCATGAACGAACATGTAGGCTACCGTCATTATGATTCCAGGAACCAAAGTGGCGAGGAATAATTCGGCAACCGATACTCCCACAGCCGCGCCATATACAATCAAAGGAATGGAAGGTGGGATGAGTACGCCTAAAAGACCGGACGCTGCTGTCAAAGCAGCTACATAGCCACGGTCATAACCCTTCTCTATCATTTTACTGCCCATGGATCCACCGATTGCTGCTACGGTGGCTACAGAAGAACCCGTCATCGCACCAAGAAATGCACTTGACACAATCGCAATATGTCCCATTCTACCGGGTAGCCAAAACAAATACAGTTCATTTAAATCTGTCAAGCGATCGATCAGTTTCCCTTGATTCATCATCTCGCCAGCAAGTATAAAAAGCGGGATGGCAAGGAAGGGAAAAGAAGCCAATGCATAATAAGGGGAAGAGGCTATCGTGCCGATTGGAAAACCGGCCATCAATCCACCTACAATGCCGGAAAGTGCGAAGGTGAAGCTGATCGGGACTCCGATTACAAGTAATATGGCTAAAATCGCGATCATAACAGAGAGTATAATTGCCATTACATCACCTCCTCGCTCTCGAATACAACATCATATTCTGCCGAGGCCGCATTGCTTGTGGGTAAAAACATTTTCCAAATAGCTCCTATCGTATGTAGAACAAGAAAAATTAATCCTACGAACAGTGATCCGTATGGTATCCACAATGGGACGCGTAATGCGGTGGTTGCAGTTCCACTTTTTACCGCAAACAACAGTAAATCATAGCCTAGCCAAATGAATACTCCTGCAAAAACCAATAGAAATATATAAGTGAAAGTGTCTACAATACGCAGAATTTTCTTGTTTTTGATGAGTTTCTGGATTTCGATTGTAATATGTCCTCCCGTGTATACAAGCATGCTGACACAGAAAAAGGTAAAAACTGCTTGGCATACCAAGCTGATTTCACTAGTGTCACGAATTGGCAAGTTAAAAAATCGTTGAACGACCTGCAACGCAACTGTGACAAAAATAATCGCAAACGCTAAGACAACGATTGTCTTTTCAACTTTGTAAATAATCTTCTCCAGACTTGCATATTTCTCATACATACCATGACACCTTCTCTCTAGTAGCCTACGAGCTTAGGTCTTGGATTGGTAGGCTGATTTATACGCTGAGCAAGCACAGTACGACCATACCAAGATTACTCTTGAAATCTGCACTGTGCCTACTCAGCAGAGGAGCGGTTTTATGTCTACTCTCCTCGGACAGCAGCAACTTCTTCCTTTAAAGCTTCAATTAGGTCTTCTCCGTAAACGGATTTCATATTTTCCCAAGTCCGATCTGCAACTGCGGTGAAAGTCGCAATATCTTCGTCTGTCAATTCGTAAATCTTCACATCTTGAGCTTTCATGTCTTCCAAATACCCGGCAATCTGATCTCTGGTTGCCTTGATCTGCCATTCTTGAGCTTCTGTTGCAGCCTTTTTAATCGCTTCTTGCTGATCGGGGCTGAGTTTAGTCCAGGTTGCATCGCTAACAACAATTGCACTCATTGCATATACGTGCTTCAAGTAAGTATAGAATTTGTTGGTTTCATCGAGTTTATTGTCATGTGTAATCAGAACACCGTTGTCTTGTCCATCAACCGTGCCCTGCTGTAATGCTGTGTATAGTTCTGGCATAGCGATGATGACTGCTTGCGCGCCAGCTTCTGTAAAGAAGTCCTTAATCGCTGCTGAGCCAGGTACACGCAGTTTCATGTTTTTCAGATCATCCGCCGTTTTTACTTCACGTACCGAGTTGGAAAGTCCGCGGAATTCATTTTCATACCAACCAAGTACGGTGATCCCGTGGCTGGCCAGCGTTTCCTTTAGGGATGTGGGAATAACTCCATCTCCGTAGTAAAGCTGGTCTGCTTCTTCATAGTTACGCGCTATGAACGGTAAATAATGGACGTCCAACATTTGGTCAAATCCTGCACACGAGCCTTGGTTAAGAAAGGCAAATTCTAAATTACCTCTCGACAGGTCTTCTGCCATTGATTCATCACTGCCAATTTGTCCAGCAGGGAATACGTTGATCGTAACAGTTCCTTCGGTGTACTCGCTAACTTTTTCAGCGAACATTTTGGCGGCAGCAATCTGATTGCTCGTCTCTGCAGCTACAGATCCAAGGCTGGCTGTGATTGTTACAGCTTCTTCACCTTCACCTTCCGGTTCTTCGGTCTCTGTTCCCGTCGATCCACATCCGGCAACAACCAGTGCGAATACCAAAAGAATACTAATAAGGATCAAATGTTTTTTACTTTTCATTTCTTTCTCCTCTCATGATTCAATCTAAAATTACAGGACGTTTAGCTTACTATTATCACCTACCTTTCGAATCGAATGCGATCATCGCACGATTATCTATTATAATGCCTTTGGCTATACTGGATTTTTAATTAATATATTATATATTATATATAATTTGTCAAGATTAATTTATCTCCAGTTTTTTCCCAACGGCTAGGGTACGCGCTAAAGTTTCTGCACAATGTTCAATCAAAACAACCCCGGAATCCAGTGCCTCCTGCAGAGACATTGGTCGATTGACTATATCGAGGATCACGTCTATTCCAGATTGATATACGGCTTCTGCTCCTTCTCCAATGCTACCTACAATTGCCACCACCGGGATGTTATACTTTTTTGCGATCTTTGCGATTCCTACCGGAACTTTTCCAAACACAGTCTGAGCATCGATGCGACCCTCTCCCGTGATTACTAAATCGACATCTTTTATCAGTTCTTCTACTTGCAGAATTTGTAAGATCTCTTCCACTCCAGAGCAGATTTCCGCATCACAAAATGCAAGAAGAGAAGCTCCCAATCCACCAGCAGCTCCTGCTCCAGGCACATCCGTAACCCGCTTACCAAGATACTTTTCGATCATATTACCTAAATAGTAAAGATTTTGATCTAGAACCTTGATTATTTCCGGATTCGCGCCCTTTTGCGGGCCGAAAACTACAGAAGCTCCCGTTGGTCCGCAAAGAGGACATGTGACATCGGATAGAATTATTATTTCCGTTGCCTGAACCCTTTGATCCAAACCCGTTATGTCGATTGATTTTATTTTTGATAGTTCTCCGCCTCCGAAGCTAATCTGAGTTCCCATCGTATCGTTAAATTTTACGCCTAACGCTTGCGCCATACCTACGCCTCCATCATTGGTGGCGCTACCACCCAGGCCTATATATATCTTCTTGCAACCTTGATCCATAGCGTCAAGTATCAATTGTCCTGTGCCGAACGTAGTTGTTCTGAGTGGATCATACTCTTCTGGTTTTAGCAACGGAAGACCAGAAGCTGCTGCCATCTCTATTACTGCTGTGCGATCTGGCAGAATTCCATAACGGCAACTAATTCCACGTCCCAAAGGATCAAGAGCACGTATATTTCTGAACTTGCCGTTTAATCCATTTACAAGTGTAGCTACAGTACCTTCTCCACCGTCAGCGATTGGAATTTTCAAAGTTTCAACATTGTTCAGAATACTCCGCAAGCCTTTCTCAACCGCTTCGGATACTTCCCAGCTTGAACAGCTTCCCTTATACGAATCGACAGCGATAGCAATCTTCATATTACCTCCAATGCAACATGCTAATATGACTTATGCTTGTTTTCTATATTATATATTTTGTTATTCCCCCTTTGATATAGTATGGGGTATAATCATTTTATAGATAATTTGTTATACGTACTAATTAAATGAGGAGATGAGCGAAATGTACCTCACGAAGGCAACCGCTAGGGAAATTATTAAAGAAATTAGTTCTGTCATCGATTATGATCTGAATTTGATCGACAATAAAGGAACAATCATCGCCAGTACTGATGAGACACGTCTCAACACATACCACGAGGCCGCGCACCTGCTTGTCCGGGACAGTTTGACTGAACTAATTGTGCAATACGACGGGCAATACGAGGGTTGTCGAAAGGGCATCAATCTGCCCATTTATTTCACGTCGAAAATCGTCGGCGTCATCGGCATCACTGGTGAACCATCAGACACGATCCATTACGGTCAGGTCATCAAGAAAATGACAGAAATGATACTTTACGAGAACTACATGGTAGCCCAGCAAGGAGTAGATCAACAATCAATTATGTTGCTGATCAATGATCTTATTCACGGCAATTTCGATTTACTGTACCATGATGTTGAAAAAAGATTGAAGCAACACAATCTAAGCACTCAAGGTCCCTTCACCGCGATGGTCATTCGCTATTCCTCTGCCATTCCGGAGGGTGGCAACAATGAGCTTTACAATGCCAAACAAGCCATTATCAAACGAACGATTAGTGAGCAATTGGCTACAAAGAAGATTCTCTCTGCCTTCAGTCACAATCAGTTCATAGCCGTCACTAATCACTCGATGGAACGTTTAATGGATATTATGACAAACCAAATAGCCGAAATTGAAGGCCGGTACGGCATCTCATTGCTCTGTTCCATAGGCAATACATATGCAGATTATACAGACCTTCAAAAGTCATACAGTGAAGCCGCTGCTACGATCCAATACTATTCTGCCTATAACAGCGGTGTTCTTGTGTTCAGTTCAATCATTCTCGACTTTATCCTCAACCAGCTACCGGAGATTCACAAACAGAATCTTTGCAATCAAGTATTTAAAAACTGTACGCTTGATGAGATCAAGGAATTTTCCGGCTTTATTCGTGCCTACTTAAAATGTAGCGGATCCATTCACACAATTGCTGAGCTCTATTTCATTCATAAAAATACTGCGCAATACAAAATCAACAAAATAAAAAAGAAGACCGGGCTCGACATGCGTAATCACCAGGACTTCTTTGTTTTGTATATGGCTGCGTGTTATGTGTAACAGTATTTAGTGCCAATCTATTTATTTTAAAGTAAGGTAACGGATCGCACCGCCCTCTTCTTTGGGTTTCCTGTCAAGACCGAAACCGGTCAGGATCCGGATCATGATTTCACATAGATATAATATGCGACAACCGGGTTCCACATGACCACACCAAGCCTTTTCTTCTGTCGAAACAGTTGCGTGGAGATGCGGTCTTCCGTTAGCTATGATTCCTTGAATACCATTGACTTCCAAAGGTATGTCCTCCCACCTTTTATAGATCGCTGATGTGGGATCCTGCAGTGTATCGACAAAATGCAGTATGCAACGGTCAAATGTCCCGATTCCAGACAAAATCACTCCATCCGATATCGCTTCCTTATCAAAGACTGCTTGAAGGTTTTCCAAGAGGTCTTCACCTGGATCTAGTCGGACAGCGATATATTCGTTGTGTCTAATGTACTCCATAGCTTCTCCTTTACCTTTCCCATTATTCTTTCCGTTTCGCAAATAGTATCATCATTCAAGTTTCGTTGCAAATCCACAAATCAAGATTGATCAAAATTAAGTAGCATTTGTAATTCCCGCATTCTAAAAACGCTGATATTGTAGCGTTTACACAGACATGCTGAATGATACAAGAAGCAGCCTGTCGAACTTCTAATCATGGTGTTTTGAATTCACGCCCCTCACGGATTACCAATCAACACCTATACAAGCCATCCGCATTTTTTTGCAGGTGGTTTTGTATTTATAAAGCGGATATTAAGAAAGTTTGCCTTCATTTCGAGACAAATTTTTTCACATAGCTTATATAGTTATATCTAAATACTAAGGATATCTCTTCTAATTATTTTATTGGACCGCCCCCGCCGGTCACTTTGAGGTTGAAAAATTCGCAAATCCTCGTTATACTATAATCACCATAAAGAGAAGGCGAGAGACAAGCTCTATGACCCTTCCGCAACCTGCCACATGGCAAGGTGCGAATGCTTGAACGATGGGTTTCATAAACATGTGAGGCTCATCAATCGATGGGTCTTTTCTTTATGAGTAAAGCGAAAGAGGTATCATTCATGGAAGAAAAGAGTCCAAGAATCAACGACGGTACAGCTGCTATACTTGTCTGCGACGAATCATTGAAGAGCGATGATGCATTGTTTTTCACATGGTTGAGAGAAGAAGGTTTCCATTCGTGGGGTCGTCACGGCAACTACGGTTGCTGGTGGGTATACGTCAATTTGGAAAGCAAACTATTTGCTCCGGGAATGCCGGGTATTCCTATCACGCATCCTATTGGAAGCCATGCCATAACAATTAGCGAGTTTTTCACGATTTACAGTATCTTCAAACAATACGAAGGCAAGGAAGTCTTTGTGTTCAATAACGAACGTTTCGATTATGACAGATCGCAATAACATAGCTATCATGCCAGCGGTCGCCCATCGCAACAGCAATGCGGGCATGGCAAGACTTGCAAAAGCCATGAGATTGCTCTTTTCGTTGCCGCCTCCACTGGTGAGTGGGCTGATGTGATGGACCTCCGTAGCGGGCGTAAGTCTGCTTTGCTTTTGGCACTCTATACAAAGGGGATGTGACCTGATGTATCTGTCGCGGATTCTCTTCCAGGAACGGCCGTAACGTTTGCTCGATGCTAGGTCGCACTCGTAGCAATTGTATTGTTCTTGCTCAGCAAGCAGACCGCAGCCTGGGTAGGCAAACGGGGGTGGTTTGCATATGGCATTGTTCCATCTCTTATGGGCATAAGAAAAACCACCGCAGATTTCTCTAGGTGGCTCAGCGATTAGTTCAGCGATACATTCAATCTTTTAAGAAAATACCACCTGCATTGTGTCATTACTCGTGCAATTTTATGTTAAATTCCTAATACTCAATCTCATAGATGCGTCCGCCCTGCGCGGGTAAAAAATAACTATAGTAATACCCGACACTCTGTGCGTACACTCCGTCAGGGAGAAGCTTTACATGCTTATCATTTTTATAACCATCGATGCCGTATTTACCTTCACCAATATTTGTCACAACTACTGTGTCTACTTTTTCTGCTATGGATTCACGGTTCAAATAGATATCTGCAAAATCAGATATGATGTATTCCTTGTTGGCAAAGTAAATTGAATTTATTTCGGACATTCTTTTGCCCCTCCCACCATTCTTTTTTGACAAATATATACTAACATAAATCATGCCATGAAAAACAGTAATAACTACTGCAATATTCCTGGTATCTTGTTTTTCTGCAATACCAGGCTGTGCAGGTTTTAAATATTACGTGCGGTGTCATCCATAGCAACCGCTATTTGCTCCCACGTTTCTAAATCTGGGTGCCGGGGTTCGAGCCCCCGACGGAGTACCAAAATAAACGTCTCACCATATCGGTGGGGCGTTTTGTTTTGTGTGCGGAGGAGGGAGTCGTCCCGCGCCGATCTCACAAACTTGAGAAATGGCGTGGGACGTCAGATTTACCGTTATCGATCTGGTAACTTGCTACCAATTACTGATATCGCTAGCTAAATATATGGTTGATTTTCACCAAATTATCGAGTAAAATACGAATATGAGGTGAAAATATGGTAAAGACTACAGCAATGATTCTGAATGAACTGCATCAATATGCTAGTCCGGCGGACAAATTGACACGCATGGTTCAGAAGGGCGAATATATAAAGATCACTAAAGGACTTTATGAGACAGACAGATCGACCCCCGGTTATCTGCTGGCAGGAAGTATTTATGGTCCCTCCTATTTGTCATTCGAATTTGCACTTGGGTATTATGGGATGATACCAGAGGCTGTTTATACATTTACATCAGCAACATTTGAAAAGAAAAAGAAGAAAAGATTTGAAACCCCCTTTGGAACATTTACATACAGAGATGTCCCATCAGGAGTATATCCCCTGGGGCTTGAAATTATTGAGGAAGGCAGCTACGCATTCACGATAGCTTCAAGAGAAAAGGCAATCTGCGACCAATTATATAAGATGGATCTCGTAACCAATTACGAGGAGCTAAAAAATCTTTTATTCGTTGATCTGCGGATCGATGAACAGGAGCTTAAAATGATAAATCTTCAAGATCTGGGAATGCTGGCAGAGCGATATCCAAGTACGAATGTCAAGATACTTAACAACCTGATACGGAGGATGCTGAAATGAACACTTTAGTAGAACAAATGATCCAGACATACAAGGCGCAGACCGTATACGATAAAAAAAATGCGATGAAAGAAGTAATGCAAGAGATCGTTCTATGCGAGTTAAGCAGAGCAGGATTTTTCAGTAGGGCTGCGTTTTATGGGGGTACGGCACTAAGAATATTCTATGGTCTGGATCGTTTTTCGGAGGATTTAGACTTTTCGCTGACGCGGGCGGAAGATGACTTTGATATGCAGTCATATTTTCCCGCTTTGGAAAAGCAGGTTAGAGCGTATGGCTTGAACGTTAGGGTTGATGAGAAAGCAAAAGCTATCGACTCAAATGTCCAATCGGCTTTTCTTAAAGCAAATACAAAAGAGCTGTTGCTGATGTTTTATTCTGCGGACAATGAGTTTTCTGGTGTTTCAAACAATGAACTTACTAAAATAAAGTTTGAGATCGACGTGAATCCGCCGAACTATGCGACTTTTGAACGGAAGTATCGATTACAACCCGTTCCGTATGAAGTGAACCTATATGATGAGTCATCTCTATTTGCAGGCAAGCTTCATGCAGTGATGGGGCGCTCTTGGAAAACACGAATCAAGGGACGGGACTTATATGACTACGTATTTTATCGTTCAAGAGGGATTTCGTTCAATCGAAAACATTTGAGAGCTAGGCTTCTTCAGTCAGGACACATAACAGATGATACGAAATTTGAACTATCCGATATAAAGAATATGCTTAACGATCGATTTGATTCAATAGATTTTTCTCAGGCAAAAGAAGACATAACCCCATTTATCCGGGATACGCGTGTTCTCGATATTTGGAGTGCTGATTTTTTCAAGCAAATTACTGTAGGATTGACTGATTGTAAATAGACTCTTAATCAAGACGTTCGGGGTTCGAGTTCTAGACGGATACCGAAACACACCGCTTTGCCTTTGCGGCGGAAAAGAGGTATAATATGCGGGATTCATCCGTTCTGATCACTGCCGTGGCGACGGATCGGTACCAAGATAGAAAGTGACGAGAAGGAATATGATGCGAGGAATACAAACCATTCGGGATGCAGTCGGCCGCATCGTGGTGGGCAAGGACGAAGCGCTAGAGCTTTTGCTGGCTGGCTTGCTGGCGGGAGGACATGTACTGGTCGAGGACGTCCCCGGCGTAGGCAAGACCCTTTTGGCCAAATCCCTGGCGGCTGTCCTAGGTATTGATTTTCACCGTCTTCAATGCACGCCCGACCTTACTCCAACCGATGTGACGGGTTTTTCCATTTATGAGCGTGCTACTGGCACCTTCCGTTTCCAACCAGGGCCGGTAGTGACCAATATCCTTCTGGTGGATGAGATCAACCGAGCGGTGCCTCGCACCCAGTCCAGCCTCCTGGAAGCGATGGAAGAGCGGCAGATCACCGTGGACGGATCAACGTCGCCGCTGCCTGTTCCATTTTTCGTCATCGCCACCCAAAATCCCATTGAGCATGAAGGCACTTTCCCGCTCCCAGAAGCCCAGCTTGACCGCTTTTTGCTGAAGATCCCCATGGGCTACCCAACGTTGGGGGAAGAACAGGAAATCCTGAGACGGCACGGAGACCAGGACTCATTGACGACGCTTACGCCGCAGGCATCCAGAGAAGATGTCACTTCATGGCAGGCGGAAGCGCGAAGGATCTATGTCGATCCGTCACTGGACCGTTACCTGGTCGAACTGGTACGGAGCACCCGGGAGCATCCTGCGGTATCCTTCGGCGCCAGCCCCCGAGCCAGCCTTGCCCTTTATAGAGTCGCCAAAGCCTTGGCCTTTCTACGGAACCGATCCTACGTGCTTCCCGACGACATCCAATACCTTGCAGTCCCCGTCCTTGGCCACCGCCTTTCTTTACGGCGGGAAGAACGTCTCCGAGGCCGCACACCCAGTCAAGTGGTGGAAGAGATACTGGCAGCACTCCCTGTTCCCGTCGAATCGCAAGGCCACTGATCATGGAACGCGCTTCTGTCACGACTGTCTCGGTTTTTACCCTGCCGGTCCTCCGGGTGGTACTGGTAGCAGCTTTTTTGTTTCTTCTGCAAACCCGCCTGTATTTACCTGCTCTTTTGCTTTTCGGCTTGCTTCTGCTGGTGGAGACCGCTGCTTTATGGTCCCGACTTGGTCTTCGCCAATTGGAGGTCCATGTTTCTCTTACGCCGACCCGACTTTTTCCTGGTGAAAACGGTCGGATCCAAGTCTCCGTCAAGAATGGGAAGCGCCTTCCTGTGTATATCTCTTTACTGCAACAACTGCCCCCGGAACTTTCCCTCGATACCTCTCGCGAAAGCAGGAATTGTGTCTTTTTGCGTTCACTGGCAACAGAAGCTCTTACAATTCCATACCATGCGAAGCGCCGCGGCGTCTACCAAATTCCACCGTTGCAACTTTGGTGCTCGGATGCTTTGGGGCTGTTTCGCCGGGAACTGCTGATGGATCACAACGATCCTCTTGTTGTATTCCCTCATCTTTCATCAGCACAAGATGCACCGGTCGCTTCCATCGATCTTGGTGGATTGCAGTCTGCGGCTCGCCCTTATTTTTATGATCCGGTCCTGTCTGTCGGTCTCCGCGACTATGATACTTCCCTTCCGGCACGGCAGATCCATTGGAAGGCCAGCGCGCGGCAGGATCATCTTTTTGCCAAAGTGCTGGAGTCTTCAACCAGTCCCAAACTTCTGTTCGTCATCGATACAGACGCGTTTGAAAGCGAATCAACTGTCGGGGCAGCTGTCTACGAAAAGGCTTTGTCTCTTACCGCAACGCTTGCTATGGAAGCAGACGAACGGAGGATCCCTTTCGGTCTGGCTGCCAACACGACGCAAACCGGTCGGGCGGGTGCTGTCTTTGTTCCAGTCGGTCGTTCCGACGGACAAGCGGCGGCTGTTTTAGAAGCCCTGGCCAGGGCTGAGGGTAAACGGCTGGATTCTCTGGAATCCCTGCTAGTCCATGAAGCTCGCCACATACCGTGGGGAACATCGATACTTACTGTTGACCCTGCTGGCTTCCACAAGATGGATCTAATGGAGGTAAACCGATGAAAAGGATCTCCTTTCTTCTACGACTGTCCCTATTATGGTCGGAAGTGACCCTCTACTACCTTTTCTACTATTTTCTGGTTCGGTTGTTCGAAGGCAGTCCCTTGCTACCGCCGCTCTTCTTTTATGCCGCGGCCTTTAGTCTGCTTGTTGTCGCCCAGGCCCCTCTTCTCTGCTTCCGTATCGATGGTGCCATGGTATACAGAACCCGCCGTTGGGTAGCAGTGAGTCTGCTGTTGGGGTTTGTCCTGTTACAATGGATCGGTGTCTTCCTCTCCGGCGGGGCGCTTCTGTCGGCTCCAGCAGGTTTGACCGCCGCCCTTTCGACAGTTCTTACCCAGGTTTTCTGTATTCTGCTACTTCTACGAGTTGGTTGGCTTTCGATGAATAAAAAAGAGCCGAACGTGTTCGGCCATTTCGATTTTTTTCTGTTTCTTACTTTTTTGGCGCTCTTGTGTACAACTTTGTTGCCAGACCCGCTGCCCGGCGGCGCGATTTGGGTCGCCTCTGCACTCTTTTTCAACAGTTTGTCACTGTATTTCCGGAACAGACCGGAAGGCGCTGTGGGAACTTGGATCCCCTGGTTGTTGGCCGGGAGCTCCGGTCTACTCTTCTTTGGATTCCAACAAAGCGCCATCTTGTTCCCTTCACTCACCAATACCGCTGACAAGGTGCTGGCACTGGTGTGGAAGCCACTGGCGTTTATAGTGGAAAGGGTAGGGAATGCCATTTCTGCGATGAGGGGAGCAACGCCGGAGTTGGCGGCGGAGCCAGGCAGTTCCGGGGCTGGTGGCGGTCCCGCTTCAACAGCAACAGCAGATTTTACCTGGATGGACCACGTCATGGAAGCCTTCCTTTGGGTCCTGGCAATTGGATTTTTTCTTGCAGCGGTCACCGGGTTGCTTTTCCTGCTCCGTTTTCTTCTGTTTCGTCTCGTCGCCCAATTTACCGGGCATACTCCATCCATTGGAACTCTGTCCATGCCCGACTGGAGAGATGTGCTTCGTCGAATTCATCACACCTTGAACAGGGGACTGGCGGCACTTCACAACGCTATAGATGCTGTTCTTCTGCTACTACCCATCGGTTATAGCCCTGATCCAGCTGCCGCTTACCGGCGTTTGGAAAAATGGGGGACGAGGAAAGCGCGTCCCCGCGACTCATCCGAGACGCCGTCTGCATACCTGAAGCGTCTTGTTGACAGATTTCCTTCGGCGAAGGAGGACCTGGTCACAATCACCCAAGCGTTTTTAAAACACCGCTATGCCGATCCTTCCCACAGTCATTGTGAGGTGCACCAAGTTGATGTCGAAAATGATTGCCTGCGTCAGTCACTCCGCCGTCTCTATTTCGGGAGGTTAGGCAACTGAGATCATACTGTCGTGACCGGGATTCGTTCTGCCCAGGCATCTATAGCGTCCCAATCCCGATAGTCGCCCACCGGTACTCTTGCGCGTCGAATCATGTTCTTTTCGAAATAACTGGACTTGCGGGGATCGATACTGCCACCGAAGCAAGTGCTGTCCGCCGGAGGATGCCGGTCAAAAAAGGGCGCGACGGCTCGGGGATACCGCCAGGTTCCGATGGCTTCTAACGGGTCTCCCGGTTCGGTGGGCCCACTGGAAAAGATCCACAACGGAAGAGCCCCCAGTTCCTCTTGGTAACGGCGCATGAACGTCACCACTTCCCGGCGCCACAGACCAATGTACACCGCGCTACCGATGATCACTAGATCGTACTTGGAAACGGAGCGAACCTGACCCGCAGGAAACACATCGACCTCTGCTCCTTTCCGTCGCAATATTTGAGCGATCCTCTCCGCGATCTCCGCTGTGGAGCCCCGCTTAGATCCATAAGCGACCAGTATCCGTTTCATCGGTGCCTTTGCGATCGCATCTTCCGTCCGGCTATCGATTTTTGCATCTGTCTTTTCTTCCATTGGTCCTCCCATCCTATCTTTTGTATTCTGATACTATTATAGCAGTTTTCATTGTAGCTTTTACATGGGTTTTCGTTGTGATGCCACTGGACAAAAAAATTACTTCAGTGCTATTATTAATGCAGCCCGGAAAAAATGTCTTGTGTGAAACGAGGTGTCTGGTTATGAATAAGGTCATTTACTTTTCGATCTGCGTTTTGCTTCTGAGTATTGTAATGATCGGATGTTCCTCTGGCGGCACTACGTCACAAATGCAGTATGGGGCCTTTGAAATCGACCGAGTCGAGCACATACCGGCATTCAGTTCCGCTACCCCGGACTACTTTTTAGAGAAAAACATTGGAACCTTGTTTACTGTCAGTAAGGATGGCTTTTCTGTAGACACAGCTGACGCATCGGAGCCTTCTCAGAAAGAAGTGACATATGATAACGTAACCTACGTCCGAGAAGATCTCGAGGACGCAACTGGTTATAAGGTCATGTCCGATTCCGAGGATACAGGATTCCGCATATATTATCTGGACGAAGAAGTATGGATCGGCCACTACTCATGGTACGGCCAAAATAATGACGCGTGGTGGGCTGACTACATTTTTGGGGTAGTGCCAAATTAAATGCATTATTCCAAAACCGCACTGCTCACTAAATGATCTACAATCTTCTGCTGCAAGGTAATGTACCGAAGATAGGGCAACCCGTGGGACTCAATGTATTCGGTGTAGTCCTCTCCTTGCATATGCTTCTCGAAATAGGCAGCCACATCCTCATCTGTGACCGTGATGTCCGCATCCTCTGCAATCGCTTGAATGACGAGGGAAAAAGTGGCTGTCGCATTCAACTCGTCGTGACTCTGTTCAAGCAGTCGCTCAACGCTTCCGATCCGCACATACACCCGGAGAAAATCCTCCAGTTTCATTTCGTAGAAATCGGCAGCATCTTGATAGGATTGGATCAGCGTGTTTTTCTGGTATTCCAGCAGGCTCTCCGGGATCGTCGCAACGATGGTATTTTCGACCATGTACTCTTTTACATATTCAAACAGCAACGCGCTTTGTTCGTTGTTTTGCAATGCGGCTTTCATCTCCGCAACGGAGCGGTAGCCGAAGGATGGAAACAAGTTTTCCCTGACAAATTCATCGGTCAGTTCCGGAACACCATCTTCCGACAGGAAGTTTGCCATAATGGCATCGATCCGTCTCTGTAACGCTTCTTCCGAAACCGCATACCGCTCCTTTGGTATAACGAGACCCTCATAAGTTGGGAGTGTCACATGATCCAGTGCCGTGACCCCATTATAAAAACCGTCGCTGTCGATGCCGCCGCTATAGGTAAAGACTTCTTCTTGTTTACTGCAACCGACTGCAATACCCAGCACAATTATCATTGTGAGAAAAAGAGTCAGGCGAATATGGTGCTTTTTCATGATATCATTCCTATGGTCACGCTTTGACCAGATTTTTTCCTTCCTTTTTGGCTTCATACAATTTCTTGTCCGCTCCATTGATCAAGTCATCCAACGATAGTTCACTTTCCAGACATTTCACTCCCAGGCTGACCGTGACCTTGATCGGGGGTGCGTCGGAAATTGCAATGGGTGTGGTCGAGACCGCAGTGCCAATTCGGTGTGCGACAGCGAGTGCTGATGTGAGATTGGTATGGACCAGTCCAATCAGAAACTCGTCCCCTCCATACCTGCCGAGAATATCAAAATTTCTCATTTCCTTCTTTACGATTGCTGCGACTTCCGCCAACACGATATCCCCTGCTGCGTGACCGTATTGATCGTTGATTTTTTTAAAATCGTCGATGTCCATCATCAAGACGCTTAAACTCAGCCCTTCCTTCCTTGCCTGAAGGAACACTTCCTCGAGGAGTTGATGGGAATACTGGCGATTGTAGGTCTTGCAAAGAGCATCATTTTGCGCCATCTCCTTGAGCTTTTCTCCTTCGATTTTTTCGGTCACGTCCATGCAACTCCCGATGAAACCGATGAAGGCATGCTCGTCATTATAGAACGGTACCCCGCGGTCGTTGATCCACCGATACTGACCATCGTACCGCTTCAGTCGATAGTCCATCTCGAAGGGTTGCTGTTTGCCAAAATTGTCCAGATAGATTTTGACACAACGATCCAAATCATCTGGATGCACTCCTTCAGCCCAACCAAACCCATATTCTTGTTCCATCGTTCGTCCGGTGAAATCAAGCCATGTCTTATTGAAGTAATCGCATTCCGTGCTGAGGTTGGATCTCCAGATCATGTTGGGCGACGATTCTAAAATCTGCCGATACTGTTCCAAGTCCATCATGTCGCTTCTGCTCCTTTTTATAGTCAGAATTTTGTGTCTTTATATATATGATACATTCCGAGCTTAACCAATCATGAATCTGCTTCTGCACCAGAACGTGGTATACTATATTCAATGTTGAAGCGGGAATGAAAGGGTTGTTGGTATGAACTACGTCTATATCATAGAGTGCAACGACGGATCTTTGTATACCGGCTGGACTGTCGATATTGAAAAAAGGCTGCATCTTCACAATTGTGGAAAAGGCGCGAAGTACACCAAATCCCGTTGCCCGGTCATTCTTCGCTACGTAGAAGAGCATCCTGTCAAACAAGATGCTCTTCGTCGTGAACGAGAAATCAAACGATTGTCGAGAGTAAAAAAGTTGGCTCTCATCGCGGGTTCTTCTCAATGATCTTGGATCTTAGACGTTTCTAAAAACGGTTTCGTCCAAACTGTTTACGATTTTGGGGTCGAATTGGACGTCGGCACACCGCTTCAATTCGGCGATTGCCGCTTCCGGTGACATCTCGTCCCGGTACGGACGCTTGCTGGTCATGGCATCATACGCGTCTGCGATCGCAATGATACGGGCATAGATCTGAATGTCCTCTGACGACAACCCTTTGGGGTACCCTGTCCCATCCCATCGTTCGTGGTGCTGAAGCACCGTTTCCGCCAACTCGATCAACTCGGCGCTACCGTTCAATATGCGATATCCGGTTTCCGGATGTCGCTTTATTTCAGCCCATTCTTCCTCGGTCAATTTGGACGGTTTCTCCAATACCGCATCGGGAACAAGAATTTTTCCGATGTCGTGAAGGAGGCCGGTGGTTCGCAGCTTGTTGATCTCCGATTCTGACAGAGATATGGCATAGCCGATCCGTGCCGACAGTTCGCTGACCCGCTTGGAATGAGCTTCTTCTCTGGAATTTTTCTCATACAGTGTTTTTATGATCGTATTGATGGTAGCGTTTCGAACGCTTGGACTCTCCAGCATTTTTCGCTTGTACATGAAGTCTTCAGCATTTTTAAGAACCTCTGTCAGCGATTGTGCTTCCTCATACTTTGTGTCCCAACCAAAGGAGATGGATAAGATTCCCTTGTCGGACTGCATTTGTGTGATTTCAGTCAACACCCTTGCAATGATCGCTTCCGCCGTTTTGGAGTCGGCGTTGGGCAAAACCGCCACGAATTCGTCTCCACCATAGCGGCAGATGATGTCGTCCTGCCGGAAGCAATGCTTCAGTACCTTCGTCGTCTGCTTCAACAACTCGTCTCCCGCAGCGTGACCGAAGGCGTCGTTGGTCATCTTCAGACCGTTCAGATCTCCCATCACCAAAGTGATGGGGAGTCGCCTCGGCACATCCAGGCGCGCCATTTCCTCTTCCAGGTAGCGACGATTGTACAGCCCGGTCAGATGGTCGTGAAAACTTAGAAATTCGATCTCGTTGAGGTGCATCGTTTCATTGGTTACGTCACGAAATACAAGAACGACACCGACCGCATTTCCTTCAATGTCCAAGATCGGCGCAGCACTGTCTGCGATCGGTCGCTCGATCCCTTCTTTTGAAATAAGAGTCGTATGATTCGCAAGGCCGATGACCTGTCCCGTCTCGATGACCTTTGCCACCGGGTCGAAAGCCAGTTCTCGGGTACGCTCGTTCACGATGTGAAACACTGTAAGAAACTCTTCTCCTAAAGCACTGTCCTTGTGCCATCCGGTCAGGTTTCTCGCCACATCATTGATCATGGTGATTATTCCCTTTCCGTCGGTGCAGATGACTCCATCCCCGATGGAAAGTAGCGTGGTTTTCAGCAGTTCCCGCTCATTGTGGAGGTTGCGGTTGCTTTGTTCCAGCTCTCTTCTAAGCGCCAACATCTCCAGCTGGCTCTTGACTCGTGAAAGCACCTCTTCTTCCTGATACGGCTTTGTGATGAAATCCGCGCCTCCCAGTTGGAATCCTTTCACCTTGTCACTGGTATCGTTGAGGGCGGTGATAAAAATGACAGGGATGTCCGCTGTGTCGGGATCCGCTTTGATTCGTTCGCAAACCTCAAACCCGTCCATTCCCGGCATGCGAACATCCAACAGCACCAAGTCCGGTTTACGGAGCTTCAGCGAAGCCAATGCCAGTTCTCCCGAGTCTGCGGGTCGAACCCGATACCCGTTTTGTTTCAGTAAGGTAGCCAGCAAATTGAGGCTATCTCCCACGTCGTCGATGACCATGATCTCTTCGATTCCGAATAAATGTCTGTTCAATCCTTGGCCCCCGCTTCCTCGTTGGTTTGTAGTTCCTTTAGCAATAAAGTATAATTCATTTTTTCAAGTTCCGCAGATATTATTTTTGCGTTGTCGCTGTTCTGTTTATTGATTTGCTCGATCAGCAGCTGCAATCGGTCCATGTCAAGAAGGAGAAGGGCTTCCTTCAACATAGAACGCTCCTCGGCACCGATTGCCTCCAACGCTACAGCGAGACGGTTCCTCCCCGCCTTCTCCGCTTCAAAGGAAATTCGCAAATGCTTTCCCATCATCTGAAACACATCTTGCTCAAGAAACGGTTTTCCCAGCATGTCATCGGCGCCAGCCGCTAAAATGCTGTCTCGCTCCTCTTCAAAAACATGGGCGGATATCGCTGCGATCACAGTCTTATAGTCCGGTTCCATTGCCTTGATGTGTCGTGTGGCGGTCAGCCCATCCATTACCGGCATCCGGATGTCCATCCAGATGAACTCAGGACGGTTCTCCTTGGCAATGGAAACTGCCTCAGCTCCATTCACTGCTTCCAGCACGATGCACCCGGCGTCCCGCAACAGCAGAGCAAGCAGTTCTCTGCTTTCTGTTGTGTCCTCTGCGACCAGAACGACGGGAGGTTTCGCGTCTTTAGGGACTCTGTAACGCTTCCGGTCTGTTTCGGCGACACTGTCGCTGATGCACGGGATGTCTGCTTCCTGAAGATCTATGGTAAAATAGAACCTGCTTCCTTCGCCTTCGCGACTGTCGACTCGAATCTTGCCACCCATCATGCGCACAGACTCCTGGCTGATGACTAATCCGAGGCCGCTGCCGTTTGCTTGCTTTCGTCCCGTTTCCGTCTGCGAAAACAGTTGAAACAGCTTTTCCTTCTCGGCTTCAGAGATCCCTGGTCCGGTATCTTCCACTTCGATCAGCATACGAAATTTGTTTTGCAGCCGCTCTTGCATAGAAAATTGGAGAGCTACGCCCCCATGCTCTGTGAATTTTACCGCATTTCCCACAAGATTGATCAGCACGATCCGAAGCTTAAGAGGATCGCCGATCACAAATCGGGGGATCTCCGAAAGTCTGCGTGTTTCAAAGCTCAAGTTCTTTCTCTGTATCTCCAGAGCAAACATTGCCTCTATATCCTCTACCAGTTGATGCAAATCAAAGATCTCATGTTTCAGCATGCTTTTCCTGGTTTCGATTTTCGTGATTTCAAGGATGTCGTTGATCAGGGATAAAAGATGATTTCCGCTTTTATTGATCACCGCCAGGTTGTGATGGTTCTTGGAGGAAAGATCCGTGTCCTTCTGCATCAAGGTGGAGTATCCCAAAATCGCATTCAAAGGTGTTCGCAGTTCATGGCTCATGTCCGCCAAAAAGCGGCTCTTCGCCTCATTTGCCTGTTCCAGTTGCCATGTTTTTCGCTTCACTTCTCTTCGGACTGCGATGACAAAAAACCCCATCATCAAGAGCAGCGCCGGAATCAAAATGGATGCGACCGTTGTCAGAATCTCCTTTGTTGAAGGTTTGTTTTCCAGCAAGAACGGAAACCACTTTTCATAGAGTTGGTTATAAGTGCCGTTGACGGAAACAACCGCTAGCCCTTCGTTGAGTTTTGCCAGAAGTTCCCTGTCTCCTTCCTTGACAGCGAAACAGAACTTTTGCTCAAATCCGCTCAGTGTCGTCTTTATTCTGGAAATGCCGTCATCGGCCAATTGGTTCACCGCCTTGACATTGTTCAGGCCCATGTCGCTGATGATTTTTTCACCAACTAAGCTTTGTGCCAAAACAGCATCAAATTCCCCATCTTGCAACCGCTGAAACGCCTCCTGGAAAGTGCTGGTCAATACAAGTCGGTCACTATAGCCCATACGAAGTGCGTACTCATGAGCTGTGTCTCCATTCATGACAGCAATTTCTTTTCCGATGAGATCTTCCTCTGAAAAGATCGTACTGTTGTCTGTCCGGACAAAGATGTTACCATACATGACGATGTACGGAACCGTGAAATCGTAGTATTCGTCCCGCTCTTCCGAATAGCTCACGAGTGGAAGAACGTCCAGTTCACCGTTTCTTAGTTCCTCTTTGATCACAGACCACTCATCGATGCGAAACGTCAACCGAATTCCGGTCTCCGCTGCGACGGCTTTCAGAAGCTCCACGGAGAATCCATCCGCCTCGCCGCTGTCAGTGACGGAAAACGGCGGGTAGTCGTACTCGGTAGCGCTACGATACGCTCGATTTCCATTCGCATCGTTGATGTCCAGATCTTCTTCCGCGAATGCGAAGAGAAGAGATCCATTCACGAATACAATTGCTATCAATAGTATGATCAGGCTATGCTTCATGTCCGCCTACCCTCCGAATGAATATTCTCACGATGTCAGGATCAAATTGAGTCCCCGCTGCGGAAGAAATGATTCCGACAGCTTCCTCTCTGCTTTTCACTTCACTGTAAGGCCGACCCTCGGTCATTGCATCGTAGGCATCGACTACCGCAACGATCCGCGCAAGCAATGGAATCTCTTCCCCTTTTAATCCTTGTGGATATCCTTTCCCGTCCCATCGTTCATGATGGTATAAAATATACTCGGCGATCGACATCAGTTCGGTGGTAGCCTGAGCGATCCGGGCTCCTACGACTGGA
>PHAE01000023.1 GCA_002840285.1 Firmicutes bacterium HGW-Firmicutes-11 | reverse complement strand
CGCCAAGTATAAGCAAACGGCTCCTTATGTATTTGAACAGTTGGAAGCAAGTGGCACCCTGTTCGAATACAATCTTGCAACCATTTATTTTGAGATGAAGGACGATGAAGTTTTTAGAATCTCCAGCGACTTTGTCCCGTTGCCTCCCGGACATTCCCTGCCCTGGCTTTTGGCAGATGGCGTTTTTGCCCTGGCGAGTACGTTGTTTTTCTTGCTTGTGCCCTTCATTATTGTGATTCACGCCCTGGTTCAGCGAAGAAGGAGAGTTGAATCCTCTGCCGCAGTTCGCAGCATGCGCCGGTATTACGCTGGGTTTGTTTTGCTTGGGACGGCGCTACTAGCCAATAATCTAATCTTGGTATTCCGGATGCTGGCGAATAATTTCCGATCCTTTTCCGAGGTCTCGCTCCAGGTCCTTCTGAATAATCCAATTGCTTTGATGGCGATTGCCGCGGGGGTAATGGCGTTTGTAAAAGGTAGATCGGCGGCGTCGAGAAAGCAACAGATACTTTTTGCGGTCACAGCGGTATTGCTCATAGCCTTGATAGTGATCTTATGGAAATGGCAGTTCTTTCACTTACTTTAGAGCATTTCGTGCTGTGCTTCCAGGTCTTCCTTCCAGGCCCCTGCTAGCCTGGTTGTCATTTCGAGGTGAAGCTGGCTTAAAAGACCACTAGGGGAATTGCTACGCTCGCGACGGAAACATGGGGACGGTTCTGTTGTTCTAGAACGGAGAACCGTCCCCATGTTCTACCCCATATTCTATTTTCTGAAAATTCGATCATTTTTGCTCGAATGATTGAATCCACATTCCTCGAGTGATAAAATGATGATGGCAATCCTATCCTTCACAAAACGCGTCGTTTCTCAGGAAAGCGAATAAATGAGGTGTCGCCATGATCCGTTCATTAAAAAGAATCGTCAGCATTCTTCTTGTCTTCACCATGTTGTTCCCCTTTTCAGGGTTCGCAGAAACCGGTTCTCCCACTTCACCCGCTCCTGCTCTGGACGGGACCCAAAGTTCCTGGGCTGCGTCCGAGCTTTTGGAAGCCTACGGCTATGGACTTACCTACCCTGAGGTAATGAGGGACTTCAAGAAAAACATTACTCGGGAGGAATTCTGCATTCTGGCAGTAAAGCTATATGAGAGTCTTACCGGCAAAACCGCCGCGCCTGCAATAAACCCCTTTACCGACACCACCAACCAGGAGATTCTCAAGGCCTATCAACTTGGGATCGTAAGGGGAGTCAGTGAAACTCGATTTGCGCCAGCCAACAGTATCACGCGCCAGGAAATTTGCGCAATGATCTATCGTGCCCTTGATGCCAGTTTGCCTGGACTCAACAAGGATAGCACTGGCACGTTCCCTTTCAGCGATCAAGGAAAAATCGCCTCGTGGGCTATGGACTCGATGAAGTTTGCTTATAAGAATCAGATCATGATGGGTATCGGCAGCAATCAGATCGGACCATTGCGGAACACCACGAGAGAACAAGCGATCGTCCTGATGAAGCGAACCTACACAAACTATTCCGGGTCCGTAGCGCCCTCAATGGCCGTGGGAACGATCTCGACCATCCAACCGACTCTTCGGTTCACAAGTCCATTGGCAAATTATCAATCGATGGAAAAAGATAGCTTGTTTTTTCCTGTCTATGATCAAAGACTTACATTGACCGATAGCTCCTATTCGACCTTCATCGACCAGGAGATCTCTAAGAAGAAATGGTTTGCCTTCAAGCTGGTCAACGCCACCGGTGCAAAAAAGATTCATTGGCAAGTGTCGACCTCGCCCTTTGTGGGAGAGAAGGATGGCTGGAAAACACCGCAAGGCCTGATAGCAAACGGGACGGCCGAACCAGGCTCCGGCGGCTTTCAGGTGGATTTCGGAAACCTGCGAACCTCCACCACGGGATATATCGGAAGCCTGATCACTATCCTCCGCATCGACCTCACCACCGACGTCCTACCAATCAAGCTTGCGGTTGCGTCCAAGCCCATTCCCCAGCAACTTAAAATCTACTATGTCCGTGGTGTAGCTGTTGACGCTCTGGGTAACCCCATCGGTGATCCCGGTTCTGGAATCGCTGTGGTCTATGGCAAACGAGTCATCGATAAGGATACTTCGGCAGTAGCAAAGGCTACATTCCAGGTCTGGACACCTTACTCCAGTACCGGATTTTATTCCGGAGAAAACCAGGACCGACCATCTTATAAAAGCACGATCACCATCGACCCAAGGAACAAGGAAAACCGACTGTTTCACTTCAATGGCATCGGTTCCGGATATAAAAGCATTGTTGTTCAGATCTCCACTGCGCCTTTCCCTTCAGCGGGAGGCAACTGGCCGGAAACACCGAATCTGATTTATGAGCAGCAATACACCTTGCCCCTCACCACCCTTGTATCCGGATATCCTAACAGTGTTTATGTCGATTTCACTAAATTTGCCGAGCTCCCGGCAAACATGGAGGCGGGAAAATACATCCGCTATTATCTCCGGGGAGTCGCGGTTAAAAAATCATCAACTCCCGGAGTTGATGAAGTATCCTATTCCTCACCTATTACGATCGAATACGGTTATGAACCACCGCTGACCTGGTACAGCGACGAACCCTACAAAAAGACCCAAGTTTTACAGGCTGCTCTTCCCAGTATCAAAATCAAGAGTTACCAACCTGTCTCTTGGCCAGCCAAGGATTATATGAGTCACTATTATGTTTTCCAGGCCCCCAAGGCAGTCGAAATCAAGTGCAACTGGAAAAGCGTCCAGACCGGTGAAATTCTCTATCCCTACTTTACCAACATCGGCTATTACAACGGAAAGGGCATTTCCTCGCCCCAGGAATACGAGACAAAAATGATTCCCAGGGTTCTGCCAGTGGGGGCAACGGTCTATTTCCCACCACCCAAAGAAGAGGACAAGGCATGGTACCAGCAGCTCTTCGAGGGAATCGTTAATTTCTTCAAGGACCTTGGCAATGTAATAAAGGAGCTGGCCAATCAAGTCAGCACATCCTACGCTAAGTTGAAAAGCGATCTCATTATGTTTGTGGTGGATCTCTGTCCCGTGGAATCTCTCAAGGGTCAGTTCAAGATCGCTCTGGAAGGGATGGTCAACGCAGGACTGATGAGTTTGGGAATTCCTCCGACCCTTCCCAACTTCGATGAACTTTCTGAAATGAGTATGGATTATTTGGCAGAGGTGGCACTGACAGAAGCCGGGATCCCTCCCACTGATTGGAATAAAGAACTGACCCGCGATGTGGCAGAAGGCATCTACGCCGAAGTGGAAAAGGCTACCAGTTATGCGGATGTCAATCCTTTGGACGCTCCCTTTCTGAAGCTTGACCCTGCCCATCTCTATAAGCCTGGATCTGTAGAAATAGAGATCTACAACAACTCGACTTACCCTTCGGTTCCAGGAAGCTTTGATCTTCACGTCACCTTTGAGATGGACTATTACAACAAGCGGGATCCCATCTATCCTCTGTCCCTATCGGTTCCAAACAATTATGCGCTTGGTTCGGGAGCAGGAGACACTGTGACCACTGCGTACAGGAATCACTTTGAGTATGGCCTCAACAACAATCAGATCAATTACGTACAAGGGGGCAGAGCCGTATACGATGTCTTCGATCCCCGAATCGGCGTTAAAGTTCCCAGGTTGGAAGGCGGAGAAAGCACGACCGTAACTGTTTATTTGAATCCTTACAGTGCCGCCAAACTTTCCCGTTACCCGCAGGGAGAGAACCTGCTGGCCATCGATTTTGAAAACATATACTTTAACAACGGTAATAAAAAATTCACCTATTTCTGTGTTACTGGTAGATTCCCAACAGCAGAAGAATACCTGTTGTCCGGCAGCCAGGTCTTCTATCTGGATCCGAGCCTGAACTATGCTTTCGCAAACGAAGGTTCGAGCGTGCTTTATGATAAGCATCAAAAGCCGGTCAGTACCAAGTGGAGCAAATAGAACATGGGGACGGTTCTCTGTTCTAGAACAGAGAACCGTCCCCATGTTCTACCAGACTTCTGCCTTCGTTCCTCTCTGTTCTACTTGTCTTGCGATGATGCGGCTGATACAATGAAGAAGAGTTTTGCAGTAGAAGGGAGACGCAACAAATGGCTGACAACAATTTTATGGATGTGCTTCAGATTCGCGATTTGATCGAACGGTGGGTCGTGTACAGAGATGCTTTCCTCTGGGACAAATTCCGCACCGTTTGGCACAAGGACGGCGTTATGAAAGCGACTTGGACGGAAGGCCCTTTTGAAAATTTCATCAAAATCACCGAGGAAGGTCTGAAGCATGGGCTCAACATCATGCACAACCTTGGGGGAAGCGCGATCGAGGTCAGGGGCAATCGAGCTACTGCCATGACAAAGTTTATCATTCTGCAACGTGCCGTGGTAGAAGGAGTTCTCTGCGATGTTTCGAACTTTGCCCGGCATTTTGATCTGTGGGAAAAACGAGACGGCCGCTGGGGTCTTGTGTTCCGGGAAACGATCGCAGATAAAGACCGGATCGATCCGGTCGATCCGAATGCGACCCTTTCTCTGGACAAAGAGCTCTTGGATCGTTTTCCACAAGAATATCAGCATCTGGCTTATCTCCAAACAAAAATTGGCTACGAAGTAAACCCGGATGTGCCTCGGCTCAGTGGGGGCAAGTCTTTGGAAGAAACATATCAGCGGGGCGAAGACTGGCTGGCAGGACGGTAAGACAAAGCAAACAATAAAACATAGGGACGGTTCTCTGTTCTAGAACAGAGAACCGTCCCTATGTTCTACTTTGCCCTTGTTCTACTTGTGGGCGTGGTACCCATGCACTTCTATCACTTCTCCCAGAACGTTTTGCGGAAAATGAACTTCATTCGGCGTGGTGGCGCCGATTTTCTTTTCTTCGACGATTTTTATCCCTTCCAATGACCAATGGTGTTTCAATCCGCTCAAAGTCATCTTTTCCGGCAGGAAGTTGGGATGGTTCCTTTTGAAATTGTACAGGCTCTTCGGAGCTTGCACGTAGGTTGTAAAAATGCCTATGATTTCTCCCGATGGTTTCAGCAGTGGCGCGATGTGTTTGGTCGCAAATGTGTCATACGTAAACAGACAGTTGACCGTCGAGTAGTCATCGACGTAAAGATCGATCGCGCCTTTTTTGATCGGGTGATCTTCAGCGTTGCCCACGATGTATACGATATTATAATTTTGCGACGATAAATACTGCTTAATCTTTGAAATTCTCTTTAGCGATGGATCGATGATGAGATAGGTATTCTCCTTCCCTAGTTTTTCGATGTATTCCAGCAGAAAGTTAAAGGTGAAAGGACCTGCCATTATAAACTTGCCGCCCTTCATCTGATTTGCGATTTGTCCATACATCCACATATAGGTTTTTGCGATCAGCTTTCGGTACATAGGGCTGAATTGTTCTTTCATCGCCATCACGGATTCAATGTTCTCAAATGCCTTGAACGGAGTCTCCTCGGCGAATTCCTGGCAAAGAATGACGCCATCCGATATCACGGCGCTGTAACCGCATTCGCAAGACAGATTGCCCTTCTGTATGCTGCCGCCGGAAAGATGGGCAGAGTCCAGAGTGAGTGGGATCTGGCAGGTCGGACAGTACAGATGGGGTATCATCAAGAATGGAACCCCGGTAACGGGAATCACTTCGTTGCCTGCCACCGGAAGATTGGCAATTTCTCTTTCGATGTCATCAATTGATTTTGTAAGATTTTCCTTTTCCTCGATCAATTGCTTTCTTTTGTTTTTAAGAATGTCTGCGCAGACTTCTGTGACGACTTCGTCTTTGAAGCGGGATGCTTTCTCCATGAAAAACAGGATCTGGATCTCCTCAAGAGAAAAGTTATACTTCTTGTACTTTACAATTTTCTCCATGTCAGACACGCACTCCGCGTCGAATTCATATTGTCCGCCATCCTTGCGCGGCGACAACAATCCATTGTTGATATAAAATCGAATGGCGCTGATGTTCATGTCGAATTTTCTTGCAAAGGTTCCGATTTTCATCTCCCACCTCTTTCTGATAAATCCCATTCTACCTTCTAGTATATGTCACACCGCCGTTTCGTCAATCATTGCGGCCGTTTTTCATGAACCCGGGTTCATGTTTTTTCGATTCTGCGGATTGAGGTAAAGCGAAGTTCACTCATACAATAAGAATCAAGAGAAGAGCTTGCACGTATTTGGAAAGGAGAATTATCATGAGACTTGTTATAACGAACAATAAAAAAGTTGAATCCCACTTCAAAGGAAAGGTCGATACGATCTTATTAGATTCTTCCGGCGTCGACGTGTTGCAAAAGGGCTTGAAAGTTGCAGAAGAGGGCGGAAGATTGCTTCACGATCCTACCAGGAAAAACGGCTTTTACAAGAGTCTGGTATTCCTGAAGGGAGACGATCGTTCCCCCGACGAGAAGACCATCGGAATGCTGAAAAAATGTGTGGAGCAGGCAGTAAAACAACTAGGTTCGTCTGCGGAATTCAAAGAACCCATTTTCGCAGGGATTCTGCAAAAGCAAGACCTGGATTCCATTAAGTTGATCTTGGCATAAGTGCATGAAGCAAAGATAGAACAAGGGTAGAACAAGGGGACGGTTCTCTGTTTTTAAAACAGAGAACCGTCCCCTTGTTCTATTTCGGTTTCAGACGTGTCGACACAAGAACCAAAGCCAAAGAAAATACTCCAATGATCAAATAGGCCGTGCTGAACCCGGCAACCGGATTCGTCGCGCTTCCTATGATCGCCCCGATCACAGCCGCGCTGATCAGCTGACCGGTGCTTGTGAAAATAGTCATCAGTCCTTGGGCACTGCCACGATGTTGCTCGTTGGTTTCGTTCAGGAGAATGTATCGAATGGGTGCTCCAAGTAGTGCCGATAATCCAAACCCTACGATCACAGTCGATATGAAAAACATCGTCCAATTGCTCACGAATGCAGCCAAAAGTAGCATTCCTACCGTCAGACATGCTGTGCCGAAATTGATTACTTTCTTTGAACCGATTTTGTCCAGCAGTCTGCCAAAGGTCGGTGCGCCGACAGACAGGGCCAGGACGCTGGGTATCAGCATGAAGCTTGAGCCCGAAGGGCTTATTGAGAAAGAGGCGACGGCAAGCATGGGAAGGTAGACTAAGCTGACCTCGCAAAAGCCGGCACCAAATGCCAAGGTGTGTGAGATCTTTAACTGCCGACTTCCAAACAAGATGGGCGTGATGATGGGGTTGACGGATCGTTTTTCGATTGCAATGAGAAAAAAGAGCAAAAGAATGGAAGCTACTAGGTAAGGTAGAACTTTCGTTGATACGATGCTGCTAATCAGATCGGTCGTATCCAATTGATTCACGCCAAACACAAAAGACCCCAGCATGATGCTTAGGACGATCATACCCGCCCAATCAAAAGGAACTTTCTTCCGTGGGCTCGACGAAGGAATATATTTGACTGCCAGATAAAGAAGTAGCACGGCAATGGGAAGATTGACTAAAAAAATTGCCTGCCAGCTTATCATCAACAGCACGCCGCCGACCACCGGACCGACTATGAACGCAATACCGAAAACTGCCCCAATGAGCCCGAGTGCTCTGCCGCGTTTTTCCGGGGGAAACATATCTCCAATGACTGCCGATGCCACGGGGAAAATTCCTCCGGCTCCAAAGCCCTGAATCGCTCTTCCCAGAATGACAATGCTCAGAGAAGGCGCCGATGCGACTACAAGGGATCCGGCAGAAAACAGTAAAATGGAGGCGATATACATCTTCTTCCGTCCATTCATGTCCGAAAGTTTGGCGATGATCGGCGTTCCAACCAGATTCATCAAAATGTAGATCGAGAAAACCCAGGTCATATCCCTGCTTGCCGCGCCAAAGTAATCCTTGATCGGTGTAAGCGCAGGACCAACGATCGCGATGTCCAAAGCTCCCATGAGCACGCCAAGAAAAAGTACAAGCAACACTTTGTTGTCTGGACTTCTAAATTTGCTCACCATCTTGACCTCCGTTGGTTTTGATTATGAGTTGCGATCGCAATCATAGACAGTATTATACATCGTTCCCGATCGATTGTCTTCTTTTCACAGAGCATAGGCAGAACAAAGGGACGGTTCTCTGTTTTAAAACAGAGAACCGTCCCTTTGTTCTGCCCTTTTCTGCACTGCAATAGTGTGGTATAGTTGTCACAGAGGGCAACGGTATGGTTTCAACAGCATCCATCCTATTCATGTGTGTAACTCTTTTTTTGAGCTTACTACTCCCGCTGATCGTGCTTCTTGTCTTGCAGAAAGGCAGAAGAGGTGTTTTTAGTGTTTGGATCGCTGGGGCGCTGGGTTTCGCAGTTCCTCAGCTTTTTATACGGATTCCTCTGCTCCAGACTCTTGGAACACAGGAATCGTTTCACCAGTTCACGATCGCGCATCCCTACGTGACCGTTTCTCTTATGGCTGCGACCGCAGCCCTCTTTGAAACCACCGGGCGACTGCTTGTTTTCAAAGTGGCCTTGTCCAAGCGGCTTTCCTATATGACGGGGCTGGCTGCCGGTGCGGGCCATGGCGGGATCGAAGCGATCACCATCGTAGGAATGCTCTACATCAACAATCTGATCGTCAGCTTGTCGATCAACTCCGGAAATCTTTCCAACCTTCTTCCCGCAGATCCGGCGCTTGCCGAAAGCATCCGCCAGTCGCTGGTCGGAGCACCGCCGGAACTGTTTCTGCTGGCAGGCTTTGAGCGAGTTTTCACCATGGTGATCCAGGTTGCCCTTTCGATCATTCTGGCGCTTTTCATCATGAAAAAGCGAGCAATTACCGGCTTTATCGTCGTTTGTCTATTGCATTTTTTCGTCGACTTTTCCATTGGATTGCTACAAATGAAAGGGCTATCTGCTTTTACCATCGAAAGCCTGGTTTTCATTTTTGCTGTCGCTGCTCTTGTTGCGATCATCAAGCTACGTCCTGCGTTTGGTGACCGTTTGGAAATACCCGTTGACCTTGGTGAGCAAGCTGTAAACGAAGGTTATTGATATCACAGTATTATGGAGGTAATGATCATGATCATCACAACGACCGAACGAATCAGTGACAAAGAACTCGAAACACTCGGCATCGTAAAGGGAAGCACCATCCAGTCAAAAAACATCGGACGGGATATCATGTCGGGATTTAAGACCATCGTCGGAGGCGAGCTGCAATCCTATACCATTATGATGAATGAAGCCAGAGCACTGGCAACAAAGAGAATGGTGGAAGATGCGGAATCGCTTGGTGCAGACGCGATCGTCTGCATGCGCTACGCTTCCTCTTCTGTGATGGCTGGGGCTGCCGAGGTGATAGCTTACGGCACTGCTGTAAAATTCAAATAGGTATTTGATCAGGTTCCTGTAACGAGAGGATCTCTACATGGAAATAGTGAAGGAAATCCTTCGGCTGTTTGATACCAGGACCGACTTTTTTGTTGAACTTGTGATCCAGCACATTGTATTGTCGGGTATCTCCATTGCCATCATAACCGTGATCGGTATTGCCCTTGGCGTGCTGATTTCCGAAAGCAAGGGTTTGGCTGCCATCGTGCTGGCTTTAACGAATTTCTTCTACACCATTCCGTCCATCGCTTTGTTTGGTTTTCTCGTCGCGATCAGCGGTATCGGCGCCAAGAGTGCGATCATCGCCCTTGTGATCTATGGTCTCTTGCCGATCATCCGCAATACATATGTCGGTCTGGTGGAAATCGATCCACAAATCATCGATGCTGCGATCGGAATGGGCAGCACCAGAGCTCAGCTTCTCCAAAAAATCCGTTTTCCATTAGCGCTGCCGGTCATTTTTGCCGGCTTCCGTACGATGGTAGTAATGACCATATCTCTGGCAGGCATCGCTTCCTTTATCGGCGCAGGTGGCCTTGGCGTCGCCATATGGCGCGGCATCACCACCAACTATCCGGCCATGACGATCGCCGGCAGCCTTCTCGTTGCATTGCTTGCCATAGTAACTGACCTCATTTTGGGCTTCATCGAAAAAAGAATAGGAGGGATCTATCATGAGAAGTAAATCGTTTCTGAACCTTCTTGCACTGTTGTTGGTGCTGGTTCTGATTGCCACAGGCTGCGGATCGCAAGGCGCCGTGGAGAAAAAGGTCGTCGTTGCCTCCAAACCTTTCACGGAAAGCTATATCCTTGCCGAAATTTTGGCGGGAATGATCGAACATAATACGGATATCGAGGTCGAGCGCAAAATGGGCATCGGCGGGGGCACCTCGAACATCCAACCAGCGATGGAAAATGGGGAGATCGACATCTATCCCGAGTATTCCGGCACTGGTTGGCTTTTTGTCCTCAAAAAGGAAGGCGTTTTGGACAATGATACGATGATGGAAAACCTGAAGCAGGAATATTCGGCTCTCTATGAAATCGCTTGGTTGGATCCGTACGGATTCAACGACACTTTCGCTTTGGCCGTGAAGCGGTCGTTGGCAGAGCAACTGGACTTGAAAACCTACACCGATCTCGCCGCGGCAAGCAGCACATTGCGTTTTGCTGCGGAGTACGACTTTTATGAACGTGAGGATGGATATCCCGGACTGGTAAGTACTTACGGGTTCGCATTCAAGGAAACCAAGGACATCGACATCGGTCTGAAATATGAGGCAATTGCGTCGGATCAAGTGGATGTGATCAATGTGTTTTCCACCGACGCCTTGCTGTTGACTCACGACCTGGTCGTGCTGGAAGATGATAAAACCTTCTTCCCGCCCTATTATGCGGCGACGTTGATCCGTGAAGAAACTTTAGAGCTGTATCCCGAGCTTACCGATGTTCTGAATCAGTTGGTCGGGGTGATCAGCAACGATGAAATGATCGAAATGAATTCTGCCGTTGACAATGACAACAAGGATCCGAAAGTAGTCGCTGAAGAGTTCCTCTCGGCGAAAGGACTGATTTAAGTGAATGTGATCGAGTTTAAAAGAGTAAGCAAATCCTATGGCACGCACCCCGTCCTTGACGATGTCAGCCTGACGATGTCCCGGGGCGATTTTCACACGCTGATCGGCCCTTCCGGCTCGGGAAAAACCACCATGCTCCGCTTGATCAATGGCCTGATTGCCCCTGACAGCGGAGAGATTTTGATCAATGGCAAAGATGTGGCCCAAACCGACCTGATCGAGCTTCGCAGAAACATCGGTTATGTGATCCAAAGCACCGGCTTGTTTCCCCATATGACGGTCTTGGACAACATCAACTACGTTCCTTCCCTTCATGGGATCCGGCGAGCCGCCGGTGGACCCCGTGCCCTGGAGCTGATCCATCTTGTAGGGATGGAGGAAAGCGACCTTATGAAGTACCCGTCGCAGCTCAGCGGCGGGCAGAAGCAACGGGTCGGCGTCGCAAGGGCGCTTGCCGCCGATCCGGAAATCATCCTCATGGATGAACCTTTTGGCGCCGTGGATGACATCACCCGCCGGATGCTTCAGGACGAAATTCTGGAGATCCATCATAAATTAAATAAAACCGTCGTGTTCGTGACCCATGACATTGAAGAGGCGATCAAACTGGGGACAAAGATCATCCTTCTCAACGAAGGACGGATCGAGCAGATCGGCAACAAGAGCGAAATCACCTTTTCTCCGAAAACTAGCTTTGTACGGTCCTTTCTCGAGAATAAGGGTTATCTCGCCTTCTTGACGACAACAAAAATCGGCGAAGTATGCTCCGCCGATCCGGGTTCGGAAAATGCTCTGCCGGAAATACGCTGGGATACACCGATCATCGATGGGATACGGCGTATCCTGTCTTCTGAGACCGACGCGTTTCGCGTTGTCGCTGCCGATGGAACGATCGTCGGCAGATTCGATCTTGGATCAGTAGAACATGGGGACGGTTCTCTGTTCTAAAAGAACTCTTCGATAAAGCCCCGGACGACCTTCTTGTCATGGGGTAGTTCCAACAGTGTTGTAGTCTTCAGGAAATCAAAGTGATCGGTGTAGCTCTTTTTTTCTTCCCGATAGAGTATGCCCAGTGGTATTTTATCTCCCCACTCCAGCGCTTTTTGAAATGCGGCTCCCTTGTCGGTGGAGTCGTATTTTTTTCCCTCTGTAAGTTTGTAGACACGTTTGCTGTACCAGGCGAAGGTGTTGACTTTGTTGAAACTGACGCAGGGTTGCAATATGTCCACTAAAGCATACCCGTTATGATTCAAAGCTTCCTTCATCATTTCCATCAGATGTTCTTTGTCACCGGTGAATGCCCGGGCAACAAAGCCCGCTCCCAGAGCAATGGCAGTTGCCACCGGATTGATCGGGCGGTCGATCACGCCCTCCGGCGTAAAATCTGTAATGTGTCCAAGGTCTGATGTCGGTGACGACTGGCCTTTGGTCAGTCCATAAATCTGGTTGTCGTGCACGAAGTGAGTGATGTCGACATTCCTTCGTATATTGTGAATGAAATGGTTTCCGCCTTCTCCATAGGAGTCGCCGTCCCCTGTGTTTACGATCACCTTCAATTTTTGATTGGCGATCTTGGCAGCAGCTGCAGGGGGAAGCGCTCTTCCATGAAGGCTTTCGTAGCCGTTGACATTGAGATACTGTGGAGTCTTTGCCGCTTGTCCAATGCCTCCGACAATGAGCACTTCATGTGGCTTTACCTTAAGCTCTGTCAAGGTTTCCTTCAAGGCATCCAGTATCGCAAAATTGCCACACCCCGGGCACCATGCCGTTTCAATCGTTTCAAATTTGTGCTTCTTGTCCATGATTAAATTTCCTTCACCTTTCTTGCGATCTCCGCAGGCGAAAGCGGATGACCATCGTACCGCAACACCGAACCGTCCATTTGTATTCCGGTCACTTCTCTCACAAGTCGTGCCAACTGGCCGTCATGGTTTTGTTCCACATTGATGATTTTTTTGACGATCCTGGCTTTTTCGATCAAAGTTGTTTGTGGGAACGGCCAGATATCGCCAAACACTAACGCGCCATATTTTCTCTTGCTGTTTTGATTCAATATGTCGACGGCTTCGGAAAGCTGGCTGTAGATGCTCCCCCAGCCGAGAAGCAATATGTCCATGGAGTCATCTCCCAAAAGCTCCGGCTCCATGACCTCCCTTTTCAAACGCTCAAATTTCCTTGCCCGCTTTTCGACCATGGAGTTTCTAACATCTGCAGCTTCAGTGATATTTCCATGTACGTCGTGCTCGTCGCTGTCGATATTTACTGCCGTGCCAGGCACGAGGCCGGGGATCAGGCGTGGAGAGATGCCGCTTTGTGTCAGTTCGTAGCGGTTGTAGTCCTTGCCATTGAGATATGGCTTTGGCTCAGCCAAGTGGCGCTCTATCTTTATTTTGTCTATGTCAAACGCTTTTACCGTTTGAACTGCGTCCGCCAGGTACTGGTCTCCCAAAAGAATGACCGGCATCTGGTATTTGTCAGCTATGTTGAATGCTCTCGCTGTTTGATAGAAAGCATCTTCCGGGTTCCGCAAGGCGATGACCATTCGTCCAAATTCGCCGTGGGAGGCGTTGATCGCATACATCAGATCGCTTTGTTCGGTTCTGGTTGGCAAGCCGGTCGCCGGCCCAGGCCGCTGGATCAAAGCGATCACCACTGGAATTTCTGCGATTCCGGCAAACCCCAGAGCTTCGACCATAAGGGAAAATCCTCCGCCGGACGTTCCGGTCATCGCTCGAACACCGGTATAGGAAGCACCGATTGCCATATGGATCGCAGCGATCTCGTCCTCGGCCTGTTCTACGATCACCTTGGCGGCCTTTGCCTTCTTTGCCAGAAAGCTCATGATCGTAGTCGACGGTGTCATGGGGTATGCGCTGTAAAACCGCAACCCTGCAGCAAGAGCACCCAAAGCAATGCCGTGGTTTCCATGGACAAGCATGGTTTTTCCGGGACGGGCCTTACTGGCTTTGTATTTGCTTTCTGTCAGCGCTTGGCCCCTGGTGAAGGATTCTATATTCTGCTTTGCCACGCTTTCTGCAAACATTCCCGAAAAAATGTCTCCCATGAATGTGCTTTCAATGGAAAATAGTTTGCACAGAAATCCCAGAGTCACACTGGACGTGGTTTTCACATTTCCCACTTCTTTGGCAATGAGTGCCGCCGGAATGGTGATCAAACGGCTGTCTTTCGATGTCACGTTTTCGTCGGCAAGAATGAATCCATCCTGCTTCAGTCGGCCGATATGGAGGTCCAGGGTTTCCTGGTTCAATGCAATGATCCCGTCCAAATCCTCTCTGTGACTTTTTACAAAAGTGTCTGAAAACCGGATCTGATAGTAATTGTGGCCACCCCGTACCCTCGACATGTAATCCTGCAGCGTAAACAGACAAAGCCCGGACTTGTGGAGTATTTTTGAAAAGACAGTGGCAAGGGTATCCATTCCCTGCCCGGCTGCTCCTCCGATCAAAATGTTGTAGTCCATTTTATGCCCTTCTTTCCATTTTACTATTCCCAAACCGGAGGCTGTCCGGTGATCAGGATCACATCCCCCAAAAACTTTGGCTCCGGCTGTAACATCACCATAACAAAGTCCTTCACTCTTGCGGCGATCTCCCGAAGGTCACGGCTCCCTTGCCCGGGATACTCGATCTCTGCCGCAGATACACCTGTGATTACCATGCCCAGCGCATTGCCAACAAAGACCGCTCGATACAAATGGTATTTCTGCGTCACGACAATTGCAGTTTCTACTGCAAACACCGCTTTTGCCCGATACATCGTGTCATAGGTCGAGAATCCGGCATGGTCCATAAAAATCGCATCCGCCGGTACACCGTTCTCTACCGCATACTGTTTCATCGCATAGACTTCATTGTAATTGACCATGGAGTTGTCACCGCTCATCAAAAGTTTCGGTGCATGGCCTTCGTTGTATAAGCGGATACCCTCGTCGACACGATCCTGGAGCATTGGGCTTAGTCCTCTGTCTGCATAGACCCGAGCGCCGAGAACGATGATGCAGTCAGCAATGTCGAATTCCGGACGATCACCATCAACAATGGAGCGGTTGGCGGTCAAGACAACGACGCCGTTGATCACAGCAATGCATGCGGCTGACAACAGAAGCAGTATAATTGCAATGGAAGCGATCCGTTTATAGAGTCTGCCTTTCTCTGTACTGGATTTTTGCTTTAAATGAATCATAGCTACAGTATACCTCATTATGCCGCTCAATAGGCGTTCCGTCTCTTAAAAATATGAAAATTCCAAAAACAGCATATTTTGCCTGATAAATATAATTTGTATTATTGTTCTAATTATGTTATTATTAATTATAAGTATTTTAATGTTAAGTGGAAAGAGGGTAATCGTATGAGAGGCATGGGAATACTGGGAACGATCCTGGTCGTGATCTTGATCATTTACTTCATACAGCGAGTTTAAGCTGCTACGGCTTATGGGATTCTTCCTTGTAGAAAACAAAGAACCGCAAGATGGTTGACACCTTGCGGTTTTTGCTATGTTGGTAATGCTTATTTCAAGTTGAACAGTTTCACGATGTTGTCGCCAAAGAACTTGTTTTTGCTCTCTTCGGAAATATGATCCATGGCTTTCACATTGTCAACGTACCACTTGAGATCTCTGCCATTGTGGCATTCCATCGGGTAATCGGTACCGAAAACCAGGCGATCGTGGTTAACGACCCGGAAGGCCATCTCGGTGATCGGTTCCCAACCGGCGGAGCCGGCGCCATCAAAGTACAATTTGTTGAACCGCTCGTTGAACTGAACATCAAGTCCATACTCTTTGACTTCAGCGGGGGATTTGGGCAGGACCCGGATCGATTGGGGAATCTTGCTCATTGTTTCTTCATCGCCTTCAAAGAATGCGTTCATTCTGCCCTTATGTGCAAACGTCGATCCGCCGTAATGGGGAATCACGACCTTCAAATCCGGGAATGCCGGCAGCACATCATAGATGAATCGAAGAACGCACTTCGCTGTGTCGTAGCCTCTGGCAATGGATCTGCTGATCGTGCACTCGTTCTCTGCTCCTGCGGGAAGCAGGTTCGGATGAATGATGATCGGAACGTTCATTGCCTGCGCCTTTTCGTAGATCGGCCACATGAATTCTTTGTTGCTGAGGGTGATGGTTTCCATCGAAGACAGCAGTGTGATGGCTGGCAGTTTAAGTACATTGATCGCATAATCGATCTCGTCCAAGGACCCTTGTAAATCGCCTACAGGAACCGTTGCTGCACAGAGCAATCTTCCGGGATGTCTTGCGACTTCTTCTGCCGACTCATAATTGATGATGTTGCAGATTTCTCTGCCGGCGACGTTCCACTGCGCCAGTCCAAAGAACGCCATGTCGATCCCAGCCTCGTCCATGTCGGCAAGATGTGTTTCGACTTGATGCAGCTTCGGATAGAACACGAAGTCCGTGCCGTGCATGATCTTTCTTGTGGTAGGACCATCGGGATCGTGAAAACGGGCATAGGCTTTTCTTGGCATAAAGTGGTGATGCATGTCGATAATCATGTTGTTTGCTCCTTATTGATTTCTATGGTTTTTAATGATTCGGCCAATTTCTTTTTTTTCATTTGGATGATGTGGAGAAATGCGTAGATCACAATTCCCGGTACCACAGTCTGCCACATCGGCAGTACGAAAAGGATTGCTGCGATCAGCGAAAGCAACCGCTCCCACAGGTTCATCTGGTACTTCAGATATCCGATGGCGAAAGCATTGAACAGATAGATGCCTACCACTGCGGTCAGCGCCGATACTACGATGTCGAGAGGCGCGCCATCCATGATCAACGCCGGGTTCATCACAAACAAGAACGGTATGATAAAGGAGGGGATGACCATTCGGAAGGCGACCCACCCGGTCTTCATTGGGTTGGCATTGGCAATTCCGGCGGCAGCATAAGATGCGACTGCGATCGGCGGTGTGATCAATGACAATCCGGAATAGTAAAAAATGAACAAATGGGCTACGTGAACAGGCAACCCCAAGCTTAACATCGCAGGTAGGGTCAAGCCCAATTGCATGATGTAGGACGGGACCGGCGGCATGCCCATTCCAAGGACAATGGTCGAAATCGCGATCAGCACGAGAACGAGAAATAAGTTTGATCCCCCCAGTGTGACCAGCACGCTTGACATCTTCTGGCCGATCCCGGTATATCGAATCACTCCGATGACGATTCCTGCAACCGCACAAGTCGAAATGACGATCATGCAACTTACTGCTCCAGCCTCAATGCCCTCAAGCAATGTCTTCAAAGACATTCTCGTTGTTTTTTTGAAACTGCTGAACACAATCAGTATTATGGTGGACAAAGAGCCCGCCATGGAAGGTGAGTAGCCCATGATCAACATAAACACCAGAACCATGATCGGAATGATCAAGTGTCCATAGTCTTTCATTGTATCCTTCACCGTCTTGACACTTTCGATCGACGGCAAATTAAGACGGATCGCCTCCAGATGTACATTGAAGTAAACACTGAAGTAATACAATAATGCCGGGATCAAAGCGTAAAGCATGATTTGGCTATACGACAAACCTGTAAACGCCATCATAAGAAACGTCACAGCTCCCATTACCGGTGGCAAAAACTGACCGCCCGTGGAGGCTGCTGCCTCTACTGCTCCTGCAAACACAGGATTAAACCCAAGCTTTTTCATCATAGGAATCGTAAGCGTACCCGTTGTCACAACGTTTGCTGTGGGGACACCGCTGATGCTCCCCATGAGGCCGCTGGCCACGACAGCGATCTTTGCAGGACCACCCTGGTGCTTCCCAACCGTCGCAGCCGATATATCATAAAGCAGATTTCCAGCTCCCGTCGTAGTAATAAATGCACCAAATATGATATAAAGGGCAATCATCGTCGCGGAAACGCCGAGGGTGATCCCAAAGATACCTTCGGTTCCCAAATAGACTAGATCCAGCAACTCTGTTATCGAGATTTTTCTTGTTTGTAACAGTCCCGGCAAGTAGACGCCGACTAGAGGGTAGGCAAGAAAAATACAGACGATGATCACAAGCGCTTTACCTACCAGGCGCCGAACCACATCGATAATGATCACAATGAGTGCAATTGCCAAAACGATCTCTAATGTAGACAGCGGTGTTACTAATGCGAATCTCTCTAATGTGATCCAGTCATATCGCACAAAAACGTATCCGATCGAAGCAAATATCCCAACGATTGCAACCCAGCCGAAGATTTTATCGGCCCTTGATTTGCCCTTTCGTATTTCATTCAAATAGAAAATGACGAGTCCCAACATTAAATGAAGACTTCGTTGTATATGTGCTTCCATGCTGCCAAAGTAGCCCGTATACAGATGAAATACAACGAAGACGATGCTGAAGAGAACGATCAGATACGAAATGCCTTCCTTCAAGGACAGTTGATCTATAAATTTTTTCAAAGAAGTCACTGCCTCCTAACATAAAGATTCAAGCCTGCTCCTCCTTGCTCGGGGAGCAGGCTTGAACATACCAATGAGTTTTTTACTTGATGAATCCAACTTCTTTATAATACTTTAGAGCGCCCGGATGGAATTCGATTCCCGGGATCTCCTTGGCCATATCTTCTACCTTCATCTTCTTCAAACTGGCAACGGTTTCCTGATAGCTGGCAAAGTTTTCAGCGAACACCTTTACCATATTGTACGCGTCTTCTTCCGACATGTCAGCTTTCACTGCCAAGTGAAGATTTCCGCCGATCCCCTTGATAGCGGGGTTCTTTGTGCCGTCAAACAAAGTGTAGACGCCTTCCGGCAAAACTGTGGCTTTGACGCCGCCGTACTTGCTGACAACTCCGCTGATCGCTTCTTCCGGAACCGGTAAGAAACGAACCTGTTCCTTGGCGATCACGCTCAGCAAGGAGGGATGCGGGTAGGTCGTAAAGGAAAACAGCATGGCATCCAGGTGTCCGTCCAGCATCTGCTGTTCAGCATCGGCGAAATTGAGGAATTCCACTTTGAAATCATCATAGCTCAATCCGATTTCAGCAAGCAACCGCTGTGTCGCGATGTCATTGGATGTCCCTCTGGGTCCTGGCGAAAAGCTCTTCCCTTTTAAGTCTTCGATCGACATATACGGAGAGTCCGCTTTGACGATCCAAGTCGTGGTGTGCTCACTGATCGTGATTAGATTCATGATTCCTTCGATCGGTCCGGATTCCTGGAACATGGCCTGGCCTGCCTGAGCAGCAGCCGTTACGTCCGAGATCGTATGAACCAGGTTATACTTTCCTTCTTTTAATCCCATCAGGTTTGGTGCGGGTGCTCCCGTCGTCTGTCCGCCGGTGCAGTTTTCAATACTGGTCGTAAAGTCTTCCAGCATCATTGTGTAAAGCACTTCGGTGGCTGCTCCAACAGGGCCGCCACCCATGTTGATGACGAGTGGTGCATTCACTTCCGGCTCTTCCGGAGTTTCCGGCGGCGCTTCTGCTTGGCAACCAGTAGCAAGGACTAAAAGTAAAATCAGTAAAATGGAGATGATACGGCTCTTTGTACGCTTGTTGAAACTCATAACTATCCTCCTTGGAACATTTCATTTGCTATAAGTGAAAATCATTTAACGAGTGCTTACCTCCTGTCCAATTTATATACGCAATTACTATGCCAATGGTCCGAATGACCGAAAAAGCTTGCGATTCGTCATATCTTTAACTAATGACGTCTTTGTGCCCAGCCGTCACAAAAAAGAAATGCCAAATGTGCGCATTTGGCATTTCTTTTTTGTGACAAATTTGTCATATGAGTCATTCTGACCAGAAGCACGAGTAGAACATGGGGACGGTTCTCTGTTCTAATACTCATATAGCTTACTGAATTCCGTGCTGTTTTTGACCATAGTCACGCTCTTGTCGCGAATGTAGATCTGAAGATCGTACGTAGTGTCAACGACAAGCCACTTTCCCTGGCTGGCATCGTAGACTTCATTCCAGGCATGATATCCGCTGGCATATTTTGGGGCATAGCCTTTGATCAGTTTGGCCGGTGTCCCCTGACTACGAAGCATCGCTGCATAGAGCGCGGAAAAATCATAGCAGATCCCTTTTCGCTCCTCCAGTGTCCTGTCTACAACTGGGACATAACCGCTGGTCACCGTGGCCGCTTTGGTGTAATCATAGCTATTGTTCTTTACCATAAAGTCCCATAGGATCCGGGCCTTTTCTGCCACGTTTTGGGTCCCCTTCGTCAGGTCGATGGCTTTGGCGACAGCTTTGGAGTCGACGTTCCAATTGATCGTCTGGATCGAAGTCAAATATACATCGTTGGCGTTGGAAATCTTAACATCAAATGATCGGGAAGTGACGAGGGAGTACGAAGTGCCGGATATATTTTTGTACAAACCGATCTTGTAGCTGCCGTCTCCCAATTGGAGGGGGAAACTTTCGCGCTGACCGGCACTGTTCAAATCATAGGTATATTTTGCAGTACCTTTTTCGATTATGATCTTTATCTTTCCTCCATCGCTATAAGTCACGTGGATCAGACCACGACTCAAGTCCTTGATGTCGAAGTACCCTCCCACTAAAACCGGGGCAATCACCGGAGGCTGTACGCCGGTCAGGATCTCTACCCGGTTCAAATTACTGTTCCAGTTTACGCTAGCTCCAAAGGCCTCCAAAACGACACGAATCGGAAGATAAGTCCTGCTGTCCTTGATCAGAGCTGCGGTATCGTTGTAAATGATTTCCGTATTTCGGTAAATGTAGTTTTTTCCAATGGGAACTCTGACTGTGACGCCATCTTTCACGGCGGTTGCAGTTCGTGTTTGGGAGTTCCATGTGACAACAGCGCCAAATTTCTCCAGCGTCAAACGAAAAGGAACTTGCGTGCGTCCTGCAGCATCGATGAATGGTGTCCCTGATGATGTTGTGAACTGGACTAGCTGATTGTTGATGCTTACCGCCGGATTCGTTGCTGCGTAGGCAGAAAAAAAGGAAAGGCCAACAGTCAGTACTAAGACAGCAATCAATGCTTTCCTGCGACTCATGACGATTCCTCCTTTCCAATACATTTTTTCGCTATCTGGTCTTACCATTATAGCGAATTCAAGAGATCATAGCAATCAACCTCCGCCGTCAAGCGCCTTCCATAAATATAGGGATGCAAAGGTTCGGTAAGGACTCCAGTTGCTGCTGATCCTCAGTAATTCATTCTTGTCCGGGCATTTTTCCAACTTGTACATTTTTTGAACCGACCGCTGCAGGCCGCCGTCGCCAACTGAAAA
>PHAE01000022.1 GCA_002840285.1 Firmicutes bacterium HGW-Firmicutes-11 | reverse complement strand
GGTGAATGCCTCTCCTTGCTTCAAGAGATTCTTGGCACAGAGGTAGCCGCTCCGCGGCGAGTAGTCGCCTTCGCAGACCAGACGATTGGAAAACGGAATGCTCGCATCTCTGAGACATTTTTTATAACCGGACAGGCGGAGCTGGCCGATCTGAAGCCGCAAAGGAGCGGCGATGTGCGCAATTTTTTTATGGCCAAGGGACAAAAGATGGGATACTGCGGTCTCCGCTGCGTGGCAGTTATCCACAATGACAGCATCCAATGCTGGATCCAAAGCGTTCTCCAACGTCACGACGGGGATCGCTTTTTTTTCGTTTCCCATTTTTGCCAGAGTCCGGATGTATTCCCGGTCAGATATGTTTTCGCGGTTTGCATAAGAGGCAAGAATGACCCCGTCGATCCAGGAATGCTGGAGAAACCGAATATGTTCCTTTTCTGTGTCCATGTTGCTGTTGCTTTCGAACACCGATACGGAATAGCCGTGTTGCATGGCCGATTCGTGGATCCCCTGCAGTACGGCTGGGAAAAAGACCTGGCTGAAGGAAGGCACGATCACGCCGATCTGCCTGGTACGGTTGCTTTTCAAACCTCTCCCGACCGGATTGACCGCATAGTCCAGCGCCTCGATTGCTGCATAGACCCTGGCAGTCAGTTCCGGACTGACCGCTTTGGTATGATTGATCACGTTGGAAACGGTCGCAATGGACACCCCGGCCCAGTTCGCTACGTCCTTGATTCCAGCCATCTGTTTCCTTCCCTGTGCTTAACCCTCGATCTCCGAGAGCTTCACCGGTCTGCCTTCCATCACTGATTTTTTTGCGGCAAGTCCCATACGAATGGGGATCAGTCCGTCGATGCCGGTGACAGGGGTAGCTGTTCCGTTGATCAGTGCATCAGCGAATTGTTTCATCTCTTCGGCAAAGGAATCCATGTACCGTTCCAGGAAGAAATACAGCGGCTTTTCGCTGTAAACGCCATCCTCCGTGCTCCATGTCGCGGTGGAAGGAAGGTCGTTGGAAATTTCAGCTTTCCCCTTCGAACCGAAGGCTTCCACTCTCTGGTCGTAGCCGTAGGCGGCCTTTCTTGAATTGTCGATCACACAGATCGCCCCATTTTTGAAGCGCATCGTGATCACTGCCGTATCCACATCTCCCGCCGCTCCGATGGCCGGGTCGACGATGCTGGCTGCGGCCACGTAGATTTCCTCCACCTCGCTGCCGGTGAGAAAACGGGCCATATCAAAGTCGTGGATCGTCATGTCCATGAACATGCCTCCGGACACATCGATGTATTCGATCGGAGGTGGTGCCGGATCTCTGGATGTGATTTTAAGTATGTGGAGATCACCGATGGTTCCCGCATCGATCAATTCTTTCACCTTGCGGAAGTTATGGTCAAACCGCCGGTTGAATCCGATCTGCAGGCTCACCCCAGCTGACTCCGCAGCCTCGATCACAGCGCGTACCTTGGCAACGGAAAGATCTACCGGTTTTTCACAAAAGATATGTTTGCCAGCCTTTGCAGCGGCAATTGCGATCTCGGCATGGGTGTCAGTGGAAGAGCAGATCAGCACCGCGTCGATCTCCGGATCCTGCAACATCTCCTGGTAGGTATCGTACACCGTCTCGATACCGGAAACCGCAGCCCATTCCTTCGCCTGTTCGATGAATTTATCTGTGACTCCTTTAACTGTCACTTGGGGAAGATGATGTTGGATGCTCAGCGTGTGGACCTTTCCGATTCGTCCAACTCCTATGATACCAACGGTCAGTTTCTTATCCATTCCAATCTCTCCTCATTTATCATAGTCCGGCAGTTTCGGCGATATAGCGCCTTGCCTTGATTGCATATTCCAGCGGATTTGCCTTCGCCGGATCTTGTTCCGCTTCCACTACCATCCATCCTTTGTAGCCCGTCTCCTCAAGGATGTCGAATATGGGTCGAAAATCAGTGGCGCCATCCCCTGGAACGGTGAAGGTCCCCGCTCGGACACCGTCAAGAAAGCTCAGTTTGTCACGACGGACGGCTACCACGACCTCCGGACGCAGATCCTTGAGATGGACGTGGGCAATGCGATCGGCATAGGCCGAGAGCAAGGTCACGCATGCTTCCTGGTTCCCCTCTGAGTAAAAAATGTGGCCGGAATCGTAGAGAAGCCAGACATTCTTTTGTACATGATCCATGAAGTGCCGGATCTCGTCCATGGTCTGGATCCCGGTTCCCATGTGATGGTGACAGGCAAGCCGCATTCCCTTTTCTTCTGCCAGGTCCGCCATTTTATTGTATCCCTGGATCACCTTCGCCCACTGTTCCTCCGTATAGACCGGCTTGGCGTCGAAAATCGGTTCTGCCAATCCCTGTATGCTGTTGCCCACTTCTGCGGCGCCGATGACCCGGGCACCCATCTCGTGGAGAAAATCCCGATGGATCACAAACTCCGCAAGCACTTCCGACTCCGGCTTGCTTGTGAAGCAGGCGCTGAACCAGGCGTTGCAGATCTCCAGCCCTCGTAGAGACAAGGCCTTTTTCAGCACTGCCGTGTCCTTCGGGTACTTGTTTCCTACTTCGGTCCCTGCGAATCCGGCAAGCGCCATCTCGCTGATGCATTGTTCAAAAGTGTTTTCACTGCCCAGATCGGGAAGGTCGTCATTTGTCCAGCCAATGGGTGCGATCCCCAGTTTAACAGCGTTTGTATTCATTTTGTTTCTTCCTTTATTCAGTTTGATAGTGTTAGAATTTTTTCGCCTTTTCGACTTCATTTCGAATGGCTTCCGCCGCTGCTTCCACTTCCGGGTGTGGGGATATCTGGGCAACTCCGACCCGCCACCAGGCATTGTAACCGTCGGTCATCGTGCCGGGAAGCGTCTTTATGTCCAGTAGACAACTCGTTTTGGAACGCTTCATCTTACGGAAGGCGGCGTACAGTTCCTGGATCGTTTCTACCGTGTATCCATTCCCACCGTAACCTCTGGCAACCATAGCATAATCTACGGGCAGATACCCTCCGGTGAGGCGTTCCGTCTCGTCTTCTCTTTTGCGGTATTCATTGCCGAAGCTGGGGATCCCCTGGCTTCTCTGAAGATTGTGGATGCACTGGAATCCGTGGTTGTCCACAAGGATCACGTTGATCTTGATCCCTTCCTGCAGACTTGTCAAAAATTCCGAATGGAGCATATTGAAACTGCCATCGCCGACCAGGGCGTAGACTTCCCGATCCGGTTCTGCGAGCTTGACACCGACAGCGGCGCTGACTTCGTATCCCATGCAGGAAAACCCGTATTCCACATGGTAGACGTTTTTCCCACGACAACGCCAAACCCGCTGTACATCGCTGGGAAGGCTGCCGGAGGAGGCGACGATGATGGCATTCTTATCGGTCAGATGGTCGTTCAGTTCGCCAAGGATCCTGGACTGCACGATGCCCGACTCACTGGACAGACTGTACAGGCGGTCGACTTCCCTGTCCCATTCCTCCCGCGCCGCTTCGATCTCACCATGGTAGCTGCTGCGGTAGCCCTGTTTTTTTAATTCGTGATACAGAGCTTTCAAGGCGAGCTTCGCGTCGGCAAGCACCGGAAGCCCATTCATTTTATAAGCATCCATCGGATTGAGATTGATGGAGAGAAACGCTACATCTTCGTTTTGGTACATCCATTTGGAGCAGGTACAGAAATCATTGAGCTTGGTTCCGATGCCAATGACCAGATCGGCCTTCATCGCGATTTTGTTGGCTGCCGAGCTTCCGGTCAAACCAGCACCGCCGAGGTTCATCGGATGGGTGAAAGGGATGGCACCTTTCCCCGCCTGGGTTTCTCCAAATGGGATCTGAAAGGCCTCCGCAAATTTGATCAGTTCTTTTCCGGCATCGGAATATTTGACTCCTCCACCGAGAACGATGAAGGGCTTCTTTTTGGATCGGATCAATGCAACTGCCTGGGCGAGGATTTCCTTTCCCATGTCTCTGCGCTGCACGTGGTGGACTCTCTTCTCTAAAAAAGCAAGTGGATAGTCAAAAGCCTCTCCCTGCACGTCCTGGGGAAGGCAAAGAGTCACTGCGCCGGTGTCCGCCGGGTCGGTGAGAACGCGCATGGCATTGATCGCCGCTGTCATCAACTGTTCTGGCCGAGATACCCGGTCCCAATATTTGCTGACGGGGCGGAAAGCGTCGTTGGCTGTGATGTTGTAGTCGTAGGATTGTTCGATCTGTTGCAGTACCGGGTCCGGCTGACGATTGGCATAGGCGTCTGATGGAAGAAACAGGACCGGGATCCGGTTGGCGGTCGCGGTCCCGGCTGCTGTGACCATGTTCAGAGCTCCCGGTCCAATGGAACTGGTGACTGCCATGATCTTCTGACGGTTCTTTTGCTTTGCGTAACCGATCGCGATGTGAGCCATGCCCTGCTCGTTTTTCCCTTGCAGAAAGCGCAAAGAGTGATTACCGGATTCCAGAGCTTCGCCCAATCCGACGACATTTCCGTGACCGAAAATGCCGATGACGCCATCGACGAATTTCGATTCCTTACCGTCGACCTCGATGTATTGATTGTCCAGGAACTCCAGCAGTGCCTGGGCCATTGTCATGCGTTTTGTGTCAGTCATAATGTACCTCGATTCTTTATCTGGTGGTTTTTCGAATCACCAGCTGGGGCTCCAGGCGGATCTTTGTCTGCTCTTGTCCTTCAAATCCTTTGATTTCCTTGTATAGGGTCTCAAAGAGCAGGCGTCCAAGCTGGTGCTTCGGTTGATGGATCGTAGTCAACTGTATTTGGGGGAGAGCGGCATAGGAAATGTCGTCAAATCCGATGACCCCAACATCCTCCGGGACAGAAAGTCCATTTTCATTGCAATACTGCAAGACGCCCAGGGCGATCAAATCGTTGATCCCGAACACAGAGTCGATCTCGATGCCGCTGTTGAACAGCCGCGCGGCGGCCACTCTTCCGCCTTCGATGGTGAACCATCCCTCGGCAACTCTGTTTTTCTCCAGCGTGAGCCCGAACTCCTTGAGGGCCCGTTCCGCGCCGACCAGTCTCTGGGAGGAGGAGTAGTTGTCCTCTTGTCCGATGATGAAAACCGGATGACGGTAACCCCGCTCCAAGAGATGGCGCGTTGCGATGTATCCACCCTGCTCATTGTCCACGCCGACCTTATTGTGGATTTCTCCATCTTCCTGCCGGTCGATGATGATCATCGGCGTTGTGATCGTATCGTATGCCATGTCTCTGCTGTAGTCTGCAGGTTTTATGATGATGCCATCGACCCTTTTCTGCCGCAAGATCTTCAGGTACTCGCTTTCCGTATCGCCATTCCAGCCGGAGGTGCACAAAAAGATGTTGTATCCCTTTTGCTTGGCCGCCTCGATGATTCCGTTGACGATCTCGCCGAAATAGGGATTGAGAATGTCGGGAATAATGACGCCGACGGTATTTGAGATACGGTTGACCAACCCGCGGGCGAGCTCGTTGGGTTGATATCCCATCCGCTCCGCTGCTGCAACGATCCTCTGGCGGGTCTCTTCGCTTACCCCTTCCTTGCCGTTCAGGGCTCTGGATATGGAGGAATAGGAGACACCAAGTTCCTTCGCAACATCTTTGATCGTAATATTCATATCTTATATCCTCCTGCGTCTGATAGAAACATAATAGCAAACGTTTGTTGGTATTGCAAACGGTTTTTAGTACTGCTTTCTTGTTGAAACAGTCTTGTTTTTTCTATTTTTTGGGCAATTTCGCATCGATAAGACGAGAGGCTACGAAGAAATTGGCAACCGAGATCAACATGCCGCCGAAAAAGACGTAACGATACCCTTCCGCTCCGCCGGCATACCAGGCGAACCCGGCCAACAGGGGAATGAACATGGAAATGACGTGATCCATGGAAAGTCCCATGGACAAGGTTTTCGATACTTCTCCAGCATCTTTGGCGATCCGGCGCACGTAAGTGGCTCTGGCCATGGATGCCGACTCCATCAGTTTGTCGATGATATAGCATCCGCCGACGATCCAAAGGGCAACAGAGAAAGGGAACAAATGCTTGGCATACACAAAACCGATGCATGCAACAAACAGCACCACCGCTTCCAGCCGCAAAGCAAAGCGCTCCCCACGACGGTCGATCATACCGCCAAACCACGGACGGAAGGGAACATTGATCAGGCAAGTCGCCAGAAACAGCCCGGTGATCGTTGTTACCGGCTGTTGAAAAATATCGATGATCAGCCAGGGCACGAAGGTCAGGGTGATCTGCTTTCTGGCCCCGTTGATGATCGAAAGAATGTAGTAGGTTTTGTATTCTTTACGAAATACGAATCTCTTATCTCCTACGATCTTGACCGTCCGGGCCTCCAAAAACAGAAATAAGATCCCGGCCATTACCATGCAGATAGCAGCGATGACAAAAACCGCCTGGTAGCTCACTTCAAAGAAGTGATAGATCAGAAACAGCAATCCACTGGCAGCGATGATCGCAAAATTACCTACGCTTTGGACTTCTCCGATCCGCCGACCATATTGCTCCCCCTTCGCAAAGCTCATGGCGATGCTGCTGGCAAACGGAATATAAAGATGCTGACCGGTACTATAGATCACGATGGAAATGAGAACCATGGAATATACGTTGGGAGAAAGCCCGAAAAACAACAACCCTACTCCTCCAAGAATATTAGCCACCGCAGCGATCCGCATATCCCCCAGGCCATTCATCATTCCGATGAACAATACTGTCAAGAGCCCGGGAAGTTCTCTCGGCGTCTCCAGAAAACTACGCTGCATGACGGTAAAATTCAAGTCCTCGTAAAGTCGGTTGGCCAGCGATGTGCTCTCCACCGCCATCACGACCCCGAGCAAAGCACTGATGATCAAAAATAAAAACAAGTCCTTGGGGATCTCGTGCCTTCCGATGCGTATCATGTCTGCCTCCGTTTGTGTCTACTGCACTTGATTATAGTACAGGCACCGGAGCAAGTAAAGGTTCTATGGTCACCAGAGGCGGTGGAGCTGCCAATGGTCGGTGGAGTTGTCAACGATGACCGCTGCCTCGGAGGATACCGACGTTCCTCCTCGGTATTCGGCAGTAAAGGTAAATACAACTTCTCCCGGTTCTCTTTGTCCCCATCGCCGCTGCATGGAAGCGTCCCAAAGACTGCCTTCAAAGATTCGCTCTCCTTCACTGTTCCTTCGTCCGGTATCGGTGAGCAGGGTGCGGTAACCAGCACTGGGAATGGTGGCTTCCACCGACAGAGGGTCGCCGGCGACATCAGCCGACAATAGGAACCGCTCGCCGCTCCAGAACACATTGCTGCCGCGCAGACGGGGGAGCGGCTGTCCCCGATACTCCGTCAGCGACATCACACGGTTTCCTTCCTCGGAAAACCGCAATAGATTGTACCTCTTTCTGTTTTCATCCCACTGGTCAGTGTGGGTCACGGCTCCGTCGATCTTTCCGATCGACACAACGGAAAAGCGATAGGAACCCAGCCCGACACCAGTATCATCTCTCACGGTGCAAACAACGTCATAGATTCCGGGAAGTGGAAGCGGCAGATCATCCAAAAGGATCTCCGGATACCTTCCATCACTCCCAGCTTCGATCTCATTTGTCGTCGCCCCATAAATGATCGTTCCTTCCCGATAGAGCTCCGTCCGAAGTCGTAGCGTGTCCTTTTCCTTGTCGTCCACGCGGATCGCCAGATCATAGCGTTGCCCTTCAGTCACGCTTCCGGGGATCGTTTTTATGGACTCTATCCAAGGAGCGGATGCGGTTCCGATGATATAAAAGGTCACTGTTTCCAGATTGGATGACTTGTCATAGATCGGATTTCCCTCTGCCGTCACTGGCCGCGATGTGTTGTCCACCTGCCAGTGCTCCATCGTATATTTGCCGTCGATAAAAAATCGTGTGATCGGTTCTTCCAAAACGATGTTGCGGATCGTTTCCGGTTCTCCGTCTTCTCCCAGAACGACCGCCGCCTCCGGATGGGAACCATCGTTGTACGGTGTGTGGGTGTAACGGAAGTACTGTTTTTTGGATGGATCTCCTTCGTGATCGCTGTAATGGATGGCGAAACTGACCAGCTCTCCCTTTTGGTACACCATGGACGGGCTATCCGTTTCCGGCTCTTCTGTCCGCAGAATGGCCGCCGACGCGTTTTCGGTCTGCCAATCTTCTGCTCGGTTGCTGTCGGTCAGTGGATCGTTGAGAGCGTAGACTTTAACTCCGTTTTTCAGCGAATAGATCGCTATATTTCGCAACAGGTGGTCTCCTTCAGGCAGAGAAAATCGAAGCTCTCCACGGTTCTGGAAGACCTCTGCTTCCAGCAAAAGTTGATCGTCATGGATCACGAAACGACCAGCAGAGTTGACGCTGTTGACATCGTCCACGATGACCGCATCGACTCTTGAGAAGTCGCCGTAAGCGCCCCGATAGGCGGCGGAGTTTTGTTGAAACGTTGCCGTGCCGCTGATGTAAGGTATCTGTATCCTGTAGTTGGAACGGATGTTGTTCATTGCGCTCTGCGGATATCGGTCTCCAGGCATGCAAGTCCAACTGTGGCCTCCGTAGGTGTAGGTCGATCCGTAGTAATTCCCGCTGTAAATTCGTGGTGACGATGCGGTTGACACCAACGTGTAAACCGATGTCTTTCCCGCTGGAACTTCAAACGTGAAAGCTTTGCGTCCTGCGTTGGTGGAGGTCCATCGCGTGTAGGGGGTCACCCCGACGGATCCCCCAAGAATCTGGACTCCCGCCTGGGGGCGGTAGCAAGTGACAGGCGTCGGAGTCTGGAAACTGCCGGTGACCTTCCGGTATCCAGATCGACTGTCAAAGTGCCCGGTGCTCACCGGGACCGAAGCTTCCCACTGGCCAGGGCTACCCACACCACCGCCACTTGCCGGCTCGACCAGGTCCACCCTGAGATCGTCGATCCAGGTTTTGGCTTCCGTGATGCGGCCGCCATAGGCTCTTGCATAAAAGGTGAGCGTCGTTTCTCCCGGCGGCAATAGTTGAGGATGTGTATATCTGCCGCTTCCAGAAGACGGCGTCAAGATCTGCCACTCTCTTCCATTTACTTCAATGAAGTTCGCCGTCCACATCTGTTCTCCATCCATGTGAATGTTCCAATCGAAGGAAAGCGCTGCCTGGGCGCCCTCCGGTACCGTGAACGACAATGTCGAGATATCTTGAAAATACCGGTTGCTCCAATTGCTTCCCTGTTGGTTGTAGACATTTCCACCCTTGTACCAGCCGTCGGAAACCCTGGCCCTGTTCAGGCGAAAGAAGGTCGACAACTCGCCGTCATTGAAATCTTCATAGAACGAGTCGGTGACGGTCAACCCACCTGGGAGAAATGTGTCCTCCGGAAGCGTCGCTGCAACTGCATGTTCCATCTGCAGTAAATGTTCCGGCTCCTCTGCCTCAGTCTTGATTTCATACTCGTAGTAATAGGTCGTGTTTGGATCAAGAGAAACGCTTCTTCCGATCGAACCACCTTCCTGCGATTCTACCGACACAGCCAAAACATTGCGCTTCCCACTGCCTTCTTCTACCAGGAGGTCCCCCAGACTATTTTCTCCCTGGGTCTCTATCCGCTGTGAATCGACCGAAAAGAAATCACCATTTTTCTTGGATAGGATCGCCTTCCACTCTTCAGAAAAACTATCCTGGGAAAATCGGCCGTCAGCGGTCTCGTCCAATAGAATGACTGGATTCCGGTCCGCTTCGCCCGAGTAATATTTGGACAGCGTTCGTTGCATCACCGTTTCCGGTGTCTGGTTCCATGCAGTGACCACGGTCTCGTTTCCATAGGTGAGTCCAACATGATTGTTGCCGGTCTGCACCGCTGTGAGAGTGTCGGAGGAACGACCATATTCCCGCGTGACGATGCCCAGGCCAAGATCGTTCACATTTCCTAAGCCTGCGGTCCTGTTCTTTGGATCAAAAACAAAGACTTTCGTTCGTTCCGGATACCCATGGGTCGGGCCGTTTCCATAGCTGCCGGTGTAGAGAATGTAGGTCCAGTAGGCCCCGGTAGCGACATAAGGCTTTCCTCCGATTTCTCTGGCGAAAATGACCTGTCTGCTTTCGGTGGGATATCCGTTGGCGTCGGTGACGGAGGCTTCTCCCACATAGCTGTCGCGGATTCCATAGACCTTTGCGGTGACACGATAGGTTGAACTGCTTCTGCTGTCCCATGTCACGACGAAATAATTGCTGATGCCTCCCTCATCATAGATCGGTGTCAAGGTATAGGTCCAGGCAGAGGTTCCTGAAAAGCCGGTGTGAAACAACAGCGTCCCATCCCGGTCATAAAATCGAACATTGTGGTAATACCCGCCCGCGGTTGGACAAAGGCCGGTGATCATCATCGTACCTTCCGCATCGATACCGGCCAGTCGATATTGTGTCCTTCCGTCGTCGGATCCGCTTCCGGACAGGGTTCGCATCGTCAAGGTTTCTTTTACCGGATCAAAGATGCCACGAAACAAAGCAAGTCCATCGACAGCCAAAAAATGGACCCGCCCACCGACTCTTCGAGAGGTGCCGCTGACGGCTCCCTGGTAGATCCGTTGGACGTGACCGGTCTCCGTACTGACCCGATAGAGCCCATCCGGTTTCAAGCCGTAGATTCGCTCTCCCTCCACATACACTTCACTTCCCACTGCAAAGGAAAGCACCGTCAGCTGAGCTCCGGTATCCTTGTCCAACACAAGCGTCTTTTCACCCGCCACCACAAAGAGATATGTCCCCTGATCGTCCTGTGCCAGATACGTCCCGCTATTCGGTACAGAGAAAAGATCCGGTCCGAAGGAAAAAGACCAAAGCAGATGTCCCGTGTCTGCCTCATAGGCTTTGACAGTGTAGGGCGACATCGGCCAGTGCTCCTGGGTGGCACCCGTCCAGGTCGCGTCGATCTTGAACAGGCGATGATCGTCCACCAAGAAATTTTGATTCTCGTAGAACGTCGACCCACCGTTATACCCAAAGGGTGTGGCGACTTCCATCGTCGCCCTTGCCGGAAGGGTCTCTGCGATTTCTTCCTCAGGGAAAAGGCGAACGACTCGTATATCAGCGTCGATGCCTTCCTCGATCAGCGATCGGTTGATCAGTGATCGATTTGCGTTGAGACGCTCCCAGGCGCTTGCGCCTACGGCCAGCAGGAGTGTTTCTGCCGTCGTCCGTTCCACCGGCGTCAGACGAACCACCGGCGCAACATTGATGACGTCTCCAACTCCTTCCACCGATCTTTTTTTTCTGTCTTCCGACGTCACATACTCGTCCAGAGTTTCCTCGGTCCAATGGTCGGTCACTTCCAGACGCAGTCGAAATTCGCCGACGCCAAACCTCGAAAATCCAACGACTCTTCTCGTACCGAAAGAGTGATCGAAAAAGTTCGGGAGCGACGGCAAGGCGATCGTACCGTCTCCGTCAACCAAGCTCCAGTTGCGGACAAGCTGGTCGCCATCGGTGACCGTTCCGTCTCTCGCTGTAATAACAGCAAAGTCGCTGCCCTTGTCCCGCAGGAAGAAAGACTCCATCAGGATCTGCGGAGAAGGCGGCAGATCTGGTGCGACAAAGAAGGGCACCTCCACCTGGTCGGCGTTTCCCCGGTCGTCTTTGACCGTTACGATGTAACGATACTCGGTCGGCTCGGTGTTTTTTGTAAGGAAGGAAAGCTTGGCATTTTGAAAAAAGCTGTCCGACGGAAGTCCTTCTATAGGCCGGGTCTTTATGGTCGCGCTGTTGTCCAATGCGTTTTCACCATCGCCCATCCGATGATACAAAGTGACCGATTCCTCTGTTTCCAGCTGAAGGATCTGGACGGAAAAATCAGTCAGCGGGTGCTCCGGATGAGTCGCTATTTGCAGATTCAGATCCTGCCTCCGGTTTTCCTTTTGCACTCCGGTCAAGGTATGGGAGATCGAAGGCGTCGGGCGCACCTCAATGGACTTCAGGTCTGAGAGAGTCGATCCTCCCGATGGCAGGATCGAAAGCTGGACCAATGCGGTTCCCGGTCGGTCGAACACCGCTTCTGCCAGGATCGGCGTCATTCTTCGTATCCTTCCAGCACTTGGATCCGGGAGCGAGAACCGATTGTCAGAAAGACCCGCTTCCATCGTGCGGCGGGCAGACCAGGTTTCCCCTTCCACAAGATAGGACGAAAGATCCTCCGCCGGCGCCGGATGTCCTTCGAAGGTCCAGGAAGGAAGCCCTAAGCTGCAGACCGCTCCCACAGATGGTTCCGGGGGAGGTGGCGGATCTGCCGGCTCTTCCTCTAGAGGCAGCGGCGGCGGAATCACATAGGTCCGATACGCCACTGACAGCGAAAACGTCTGGTAGTAGAGCCGCCCATCGTATACCGATTGGTGGACCCCGACGAACTGGCCTTGGGTCAATCCGGAATCGCTAACCACTGCGTTGAAATAGAAATGCGAAACCATGTATTCGACGGTATGACCTGCGCCAATCCACTGTGGATTTTGCCGCAAGAATTCTTCTGCAGTCGCCTGCTTCGCATCGCTTGAAAACCCTGCATTGATGGCAAAATCTCCAACGTAATTTCTTGCGGTGGTATGAACTCGTATCTCGTCTGTGGTCAGCCATGCCTTGTTCCAAGGAAGAGTGCCGGAATCTGAGTCCCTTGGAAAATTGTCGTTCCCATAGAGTCCTCCGTTGATGTCGTACCCCCAGTATCGATACATGCCATCCTTGAAATTGGAGGATCCGGTGGTCTGCACCGCTGCGTTGACAGCCGCCGTATTCCCGTAGGCAATGATCCCTCGCTCCATCCACAAGGCCTCGTTCAAAAAATAAGTCCCCCCGCCCAAAGACAGAAAAGCCGCCGCGGTTCCGTCTGCCAGAAAACCGGACAGAACCCGTTGCTTTTCCTCTGTCGTCATTTGGGAAAATGTCTTCTCCACTGGCATCGGCTCCGATGCCGCAACGTAGTCACCGAGACCTGCCGAAAGGCAAACGAGAATCAGAGAGAGGAAGAAGGCAAGCATTCGATTCGGCCACTGACAACGGTTTTTCATTGACTACCTCCTAATTGACTATCTCCTAGAAGAACGCTTCGTTGATCTGCCCCGGCACAGTATCCCAGGTGCGATTAGTAAATCCGGCAGGAAATACAAAAATCCGCAAGGTGGTGTTGACCCGTTCCATCAAAACCGGGAACTCACCAAAATACTGTTTGCGAATTCCCTGTCTCCCTGGACCTGCGGGTTTTGCGGCAAACTCAACGAAGGTGCTTTCCATGGCTGTCGCTTGCGCGGGCAAATATTGCTTCAGCAAGAATCCAAGCTCTGCGATGGTCTCCTCAGAAAAATCATCATAGCTTTGCATGGTGAAGGTAAGCGTCTCCGGGGGTTCAGAAGTCATGACACTCCCTATGACCACAAACGGATCTTTCTCGTGCTTTGGCTCCGCTGTCGCCGGATTCTCATCCTTCGGTTCCGTTGTCCCCTCCGCCCCATCGTCTTCTCTTAACGGACCGCTCAAGAAATCAGCCATCTTGCTGAAGACTACGGCTGCTTCTCCACGGCTCAAAACTCCCTTGGGTCGGAAAGTTCCATCTGGATAGCCGGTCAAGATCCCGGTGGCATATGACCGCACGATAGAATATTCGTAGGCTGTACGACTGTCCACGTCCCGGATCTCATTCAACCATTCGCTATAGGAACGTTCTTCCGCCACCAGTCGGTCGCCCAGCAGAGCATTCACGATCAAGGCCATCTTGTCCCTCGTGATCGGGTGATCCAGAGCAAGCGGACCGATGTCAAATCCGGTGAACAGTTCCGCCGACAAACCCGCGTCATAAAAAGGTTTCGCCCAATGTTGGGATGCGGATGACGATACTTCGGAAGGCGCCGATCTGGAATCTGGCGACTCATCCGCCTCGTCTTTTACATCGCCGGCGACGACCGCCATCTTGATGAATTCACCTGTGCTGACGGCATTCCCTGCGCGAAACGTTCCGTCTGGATATCCACTTAGGATCCCATCCCTAGACAGTCTGGATACATGATCAAACGCCCAGTGTTCGGATGCGAGATCAGTGAAGCATCCGGCTGCCGTGCTGGGCACGACCGTCGTCAGTAGGAGTGGAATGAAGATCAACAGTGTCTTCCATCCAATATTTTTGTTCCATTTCATAGTGCAACCTCCTAAATGGTATTATTTTCCATTTTATCACACAGCGGTTAGGCGTCAACCCATATGTTAATATTTATGGTATTATTTACCTCCAAAAATCGACACGCTTCGCATTGCTCCCTTTGCCACATTCTGTTATAATTAGTTTTGTTTTTGAAACGTTGTTTTTGGGCTGCAGCGCATTGGGAAAGGGTAGGTGGATCATGATCGGGTTTGATGCAGACAAGTACATAGAGGAGCAATCGAAGTATATTCTGGAACGAATCAGCTGCAACACATGTGAGCGACTTTATCTCGAATTCGGAGGGAAACTGGTCCACGACAAGCATGCGATGCGGGTTTTACCAGGGTTTGATGAAAACGCCAAGATCAAGTTGCTGCATCGGCTTCGGGACCAGGCGGAAGTCATCATCTGCATCTACGCCGGAGACATTGCCACCAACAAGACCCGAGCTGATTTCGGGATCACCTACGACCTGGAAGTGTTGCGCCTCATCGATACCTTTCGCAAATACGATCTTTCCATCAACAGCGTCGTCATCACACGCTACATCGATCATCCCGCGGTCAACGTGTTCATCAACAAACTCAATCGCAGAGGCATCACAACCTACAAGCACTTCATGACAAAGGGCTATCCCACGGATGTGGAAACCATCGTGAGCGAAGAAGGGTACGGCGTCAATCCTTATGTCACCGTGACCAAACCTCTCGTAGTGGTGAACGGCCCGGGTCCTGGCAGTGGAAAACTGGCGACTTGCCTCTCCCAGCTCTATCACGAACACCGACTGGGTCACAAAGCCCGATATGCAAAATTTGAGACATTCCCCATCTGGAATCTCCCGCTGAAACATCCGGTGAACATGGCCTATGAAGCAGCAACGGTGGATCTGAAAGATGTGAATATGATCGACTTTTTCCACTTGGAAGCCAGGGGTCTGGCAGCGGTCAATTACAACCGGGACATGGAAGTGTTTCCCGTGGTCAAACGGATCATCGAAAAAATAACCGGTGAAGACTCCGAGTATTTGTCTCCCACCGATATGGGCGTCAACCGTGTCGGATTCAGCATCACCAACGACGAAGCCTGTCGTCAGGCTGCAAGCCAGGAGATCATTCGCCGGTACCTGATTTCTCTTTGCGATTACAAGCGTGGATTGATCGACGAAGACGCTGTTGCCCGAGCCAAACTTCTCATGGATGAGCTCAAGCTGGTTCCGGAGGATAGAGCGGTCTTGATTCCGGCAAGGGCCTATGCGGAACACAAGCGTTCACAAGATGCGAAATACGAAAATGTCATCGTAATGGCGTTGGAACTTCCCAACGGCACTATCATCACCGGACGAAGCTCGCGCCGGATGGTCGCTTGCGCGGCTGCTGTCCTCAACGCCATAAAGCATATGTCCGGACTGGCTGACGATATCCATTTGATTTCTCCTTCGGTTCTTGAAACCATCCAACGCCTCAAGACGGACATCCTGGCACATGAAAAATCCACGCTGAACTGCGAAGAGATCCTGTCCGCGCTGACGATCTCCGCTACCACCAATCCCTCCGCCCAATTCGCTGTAGAGAAGCTCCTGCTTCTCAAAGGCTGCAAAGCACACTGCACCGCCATCCTCAGCGACCGGGACAGTCAGACACTGAAGGATCTGGGGATCGACGCCACCAGCGATCCGGAATACCTGACAAACAACCTCTACTTCTATTGATCTAGGCTGAGTCCAGCCCAAACATGATCCCGGCTGAACATAAAAATACGGGCAGGCGCCACTTCGGCACCTGCCCGTTTCCTTTATTCGAAGATAATCACGACTGATTCTTGCCCCGAATCCTTCAAATCACTGTTTCAGGAGTTCCAACCCTTTGTCCATCTGAAGGTCGCCGGATTCGGCAGACCCTGTCGCCAGGGTGGCCGCCGCTCTGTCGATGGCGTTCATGGTCGAATAGTCGAGGACACCGTAGGAGTAGAGGCCCGCTTCCTTCTGGAAGGCCTTCACTGCGGTCACAGTAGTCGCATCCATCGTTCCGGTGGCGGCAGTTTTGTATCCCAAAAATTTGAGTCGTTGTTGCGCTCCGTACACATTGAGGCCCGTGTCTCCGGCTTTTGGCTTCGTGGTCTCTGCCATCGGAGCAAAGCCAAGGTAGGATGCTTTGATCTCAGCAGATGCAACGGTCTGCAGGTTTTGGATCGTGAAGTCCGGTGAGATTCCCGTCTTGTCGATCGTATGCTCCAGAGGCGTCAGGAAATAGAAGGAAGAAAGCTTCATGCTACCGCCATTGGGCAACTCCAACACTTGTTGGGCGACGCCTTTTCCATAGGTGGTCACTCCCACGATGAGTGCGGTCTCGCTATCCTGCCATGCGCCGGCCAAAATCTCAGCTGCGCTGGCGGTGCCCTCGTTGACCAGTAGCACCACGGGCAAGTCGAGATCTCCTGTCCCATCGGCGGTCACGGTCTCAACGATCGATCCCTTTTGAGCGAAGTGGGTGATCGGTCCTTTCGGCATCATTTGAGATGCAATGTCTGCTGCAACCGCTGTGTAGCCGCCAGGGTTGTTTCTCACGTCGACGAGAAATCGGTCCGCACCCTGGGCAATGAGTTGTAGCTTCGCATTTTTGAATTCCAGATGGGTGTCCTTGTCAAACTGCGCAATACGGATGTATCCGACGTTGCCCTCCTTGAGCTGCCATGTCACGGAAACGGTCTTGATCACTTCACGCACAAGGGAAAAGGTGATCTGCGTTCCGCCGCGATCCACCGTGACGCTTACTTTCGTCCCGGTTTCGCCCTTGAGTTTGGCAACCACCTGGTCCACCGTGAGTCCGGCGACGCTGTTGCCGTCAACCTTGACGATCACATCTCCCGCCAGGATGCCCGCCTTTTCTGCCGGTGTCCCTGCCAGCGGGGCAACCACTCGAACCTGCCCGTTGTAAGATTCGATGCTGACGCCGATACCGCTGAACTCACCGCTGACGGATTCCACAAATTGCTCCGCTTCTTCCGAGGAGGCGTAATAAATACTGTAAGGATCCTTCAAAGATTCGATCGTCCCCCGGAAGGCGCCGTCGATCAGCGTTTGAAAGGTGACCTCATCCTTGTAGTTTTCGCTGACGTCGATCATCAGTTCTTTGAGATAGTTGAGCTGGCGATCCAGAAACTGGGTTTCGGTAGTAGTCGCTCCATAAACAGCACCTTTTCCCGTACCAAGCAAAAAGACGAAGGAAAAGCTTGTGATGACCAAGGCCGCCACCAGGATGATGGCAATCACTTTTGCGACAGCTCTTGCAGTGTTCGGGCTCATAATTGTATCCTTTCTCTCTTCGTAACCGGTACGCTGTCACCAGAATCGCAGCGTCAGTTACAGGATCTCGATGTTCAACCGGCTTCTTCCTTCGGAAAGGCCTCGCAGACTGATGTGGTAGTCGATGTTCAACGATCCGATCCCTTTGGCTCGATTGATGTTGTTCACAACGTCATCGGTCAACACTTCCATTTCCACTGCCCCGTAAGGTGTGTCGTAGAAGCCGCTGAATCGCTTTCCCTTTTCGAACTGGATCTCGGTGTCGATGGGAACGGTATCCCCATGACGTTTCATTCTGACATTCCCGCCGCGGATCTCCAGACTCGTAGTGCAGCCGGGAATCCCTGCAACATCGGTTTCATCGTATGTTAAAACTACCATGTCTCCAGCATCGTGATAGGTGCCCTCGGTAACGAATTCCATTTGCTCTTCTTCTTCAGCGAAGCCGTAGAGCTGCTTGCCTACTATTTTTAGCCTGATATCTTTCATAGCCTAGTGTTATGATCCTTTCTATCAAGTCCGGATACGCCAACCCTGTCGCCCCCCACAAAAGAGGAAACATGCTGAACTTAGTGAATCCGGGTATCGTATTGATTTCATTGAGAAATATTTGGTTGGTGCCGCGTTCAACAAAGAAGTCCACTCTGGCAAATCCACAGCAATCCAGCAGTTGATACGCCTCGACGGCGATGCGTCTTACTTCATTGACAACGTTCTCCGAAAGCTCCGCCGGTATACAAAGTCTGGATTTCCCTCCGTCCAGGTATTTTGCAGTGTAATCGTAAAACTCTGCGGAAGGAATGATTTCGCCAATTACGCTGGCCTCCGGTCGATGGTTGCCCAGAACGGCGGCTTCGATTTCCCTGCAGTCTATGCCTTGTTCCACCAGCAGGCGACGGTCATGCTCCATAGCGATGACGAGTGCGGACTTCAACTCTTCCCGGTTTTTTGCCTTTGTGATCCCGACACTGGAGCCAAGGTTTGCCGGTTTGACAAAAACCGGATAGGAAACCTGGGCTTCGATCTTTTGCATCATGCCGTCCCAGTCTTCGACAAGTTCCTCTGCCAGAAGCGGAATGAAAAGCCCTTGGGGCAATCCGCCCTGTTCAAATACCCGCTTTGCCAGTATTTTATCCATTGCCAATGCAGATCCAGCGACACCGCATCCGCCGTAGGGGATGTCGATCATCTCGAAGAGTCCTTGTATGGTTCCGTCCTCACCGTAAGGTCCATGGAGTATTGGCAGCGCAAAATCGATACGGCTCTTCAGTGATCCTGGTCCGTCGCCCATAAGTTCCAGTCGGGATCCTTCCGCGTCGTTCTTCAGATCTGTTTCGGCGATCCTCTCCCAGCTGCCGTCTTCGATGGCGTCGGGCGGTCCCTCGTAAAGTAGCCATCGGCCTTGTCTGGTGATGCCGATCATTACGACAGAATACCGTGTCTTGTCCACTGCCCGGATCACAGAAGCAGCCGAGAGCAAAGAGACCTCGTGCTCGCCGGATCTCCCTCCGAAGATGATACCCAGTTTGGTCATGTCAAATCTCCATTACTTCTCTTTCAGCAAATCTCGGATCTCTGTCAGAAGTTCCTTTTCGTCGGGACCAGCCACGGCTTCTTCAATGGCTTCTTCCTTTTTCTTCATCCGGTTCATGGTGCGGATCACCATGAAGATGGCGAAAGCGATAATGAGGAAATCGATCACCGCCTGGATGAAGCTACCGTACATGAACGCAACTTCCGGTTTGAGAACTTCACCTGCGGCATTCAGCTCCGCTTCTGCCAAGACGATCTTAAGGGCAGTGAAGTTTACGCCGCCCATGAGAACGCCGATCAGTGGCATCAGAAGGTCGTTGACCAATGAGGTCACCAGTTTTCCAAAGGCGCCACCGATGATGATGCCGACTGCCATGTCGATGACGTTACCTCGTAAAGCAAACTCTTTGAATTCTTTGATCATGACGGCTCCTCCTTGTCTTTTTTGCTGTCTTTCCGTTTGGCGATGATTTCTTTTGACTTCACTGCGACCCGGAGCAGCATTTCCATGTGGTCCCGGTCAAAATGATATTGCTTTGTACAGAATTGACACGTAAGATCCGCTTTCCCGTCTTCTTCCACTAGACGACGAAGATCGGTCTCTCCGATGCTCAGCAAAACTTGTTCCAGTCGTTCCACGGAACAATCGCAATCCCAGCCGATGTCGCCATAGTCAAGGGTTCGGACCTGATAGGCCTCCGGCAGTGGGTCGAATACTTTGTGAAGCAATGCGTCGCAGGCCGCCTCCGGCCCTTCTGCTCCGGCTTCTTCCACCGCCTCCCAGACCAATTGACTGAAGGACGGCAGGCTGGAGATTAGTATTTCCAGCGCTTCCACCGCTCCTGGCTCTCCATCCGGCATCATCTGCAAAATCATGCCCCCAGCTGCAGAGACCACTCCATCCTCGGTCTGTCGTACACCCAAAACCACCGATGTCGACTGCTGTTCTGATAGAAAGAAATAGGCGGTGAAGTCTTCTGCGATCTCGCCACTGGCCAGATCGATCCGACCAAGATATGGTTCCTTCAACCCCTGGTCCTTGATCACCGTCAAGGTCCCGATGCCGATGGCACCACCCACGTCCAGACGGCCGTCCTCCTTTAAAGGCAACTCGACTGAAGGGACCGAAATGTATCCCTTCACCGCGCCGGATCCTTTGGCGGTGGCCAAAATCTCCTTTGCCGGTCCGTCCCCTTTGAATTGGACGGTCAATTTGTCTTTCGGGTTTTTCATCATTACGCCCATCAAACCAGCTCCGGTCAACACCCGGCCCAGCGCGGCGGTTGCCAGTGGGGATGTATGATGAATCTTTCTGGCATCCTCTACCATGTCGGTAGTAATGGCCAGATGAACACGGAAAGATCCGCTTTTGTCCATTGCAGTCAAAGTCTTGTTCATTCGTTCTTCCTTTACTGTCTTTTCTGATGTGTCTCTATTTCCAACGACTCAGGGATGCTTTGATCTCGTTGACTGCGACAGTGGAATCTTCCGCAGTGGCTCCCTTCGCTGAAATGTAAAATTTCATTTTTGGTTCGGTGCCGGATGGACGGACGATCAGTGAACTTCCATCATCCATCAGATATTCCAGCACATCGGACTTTGGCAGCGAGATCGGGCGATACCCGGCTGCCATGCAACTGGACTTTCCGAAGCTCCTTCTCTGCGACGTCATATAGTCGGCGATCTCGACGATCCTGCGTCCGTTGAATTCCATAGGAGGGTTGTCTCGAAGGGTCTTCATGACGTCATCCATCTCCTCCATGCCGGAAGGTCCTTCAAAAGCGATCTCTGCAAGGTCATTTTTGAAATAGCCAAAGGTCTGATAGATCTCATCCATCCTCGTTAGAAGCGTGCGCCCGTTTTGTTTTTCCTGGGCTGCTGCTTCGCAGATCAGCATTGCCGCATTGACCGCATCCTTGTCCCGCACATGGGAGCCGGATAAAAAGCCGTAGCTTTCTTCAAAGCCGAACACAAAGCGGTCCACTTCGCCTTTGCCTTCCAGGATGCCGATCTGCTCCCCAATGAACTTGAATCCGGTGAGAACGTTCCGCATCTCTACGCCGTACTTCTTCGCGACCCGATCCGCAAGTTTGCTGCTCACTATGGTCTTCATCGCCACCGGGTGTTTTGGCAGGGAACGATTTCTACAGATGAAGTCCAGCAACAGAATGCCGATCTCATTGCCGGTCATCAGCCGGTACGTCACCATATCCGTCACTGGATCCATGTGGCGCACTGCGATTCCCAGCCGGTCGCAGTCCGGATCGGTTGCAAGAAGAAGGTCGGGGGTTTTCAAAGCATCGCAGAGCAAGAGTCCCCGATGCAGGGCTTCCTCCTTTTCCGGATTGGGATAAGGGCAAGTGGGAAAATTTCCGTCGGGAAGTTCCTGCTCC
>PHAE01000066.1 GCA_002840285.1 Firmicutes bacterium HGW-Firmicutes-11 | reverse complement strand
TCTGCGATGGCCTGGAACGTCCGGACCAGTTTGGACAACGGTGACTGAATGCTTCCCATGAACTTGGAGATCAGCTGATCTCTCGTCGGCAGAGTCGCAATGGTCTTGATGCCTTCGCCGTCAAAGAACTGTCCCTCAACAACGCCGCCCTTAAAGGACATTTTTTTGTACTCTTTCATCAGGTCGTTGAGCAATCTTGCCGGTGTGACCGCGTCTTCATAGCTGAAGGCAAATGCGCTGGGCCCGGACAGTACTTCTTCCAGACCTTCGAATGCGGTTCCTTTGATGGCTCTGTTTACGAGAGTGTTTTTATATACGCTATAATCTACGTTGGCTTCTCTCAGTCTTTTGCGCATGCCGTTGGCTTCCGCAACGTTGATGCCCATATAGTCGATGACCACCGCCGATTGCGCCTTCTCCAGCTTTGCCTTGATCTCATCGATCACGGCCTGCTTTTCGATCATGTGTTCTTGTGATGCCATATCGGATATCTCCTTTCTTTCAAATCGTTATGAAAAGCCTCTTCCATCCTGCAGACAGAAAAGGCTTTGATTTTTTATCATCAACCTCGGCAGGGAATTAAGCTTGCGCACCTGCTGTCTACAGTCCATATGCAGTTTTATAAGGGCTTTTCCAGTCGCTGTTTAACCAAAAGTGATTTTCAGCGGATTGAGCTTGACTCCCGGTCCCATGGTGCTTGCCAGAGTGACGCTTTTCAGATACTGTCCTTTTGCTGCGACCGGCTTTGCCTTTACGACGGCTTCCAGAAGCGCATTGAAGTTTTCTGTCAGTTTCTCCGGACCAAAGGATACTTTTCCGATCGCTGTGTGGACGATGTTCGTCTTGTCCAGCCGATACTCGACTTTACCTGCTTTGATCTCCTGGATCGCGCGTGCGACATCCATTGTGACCGTACCCGACTTAGGGTTTGGCATGAGCCCCTTGGGACCCAGGATCTTTCCAAGACGTCCGACGACTCCCATCATGTCAGGGGTGGCCACGACGACGTCAAAGTCAAACCAGTTTTCGGTCTGGATCTTTTGCGCCAGTTCATCTGCTCCAACATATTCGGCTCCAGCGTCCTCGGCTTCTTTGACTTTGTCGCCTTTTGCGAATACGAGGACCTTCTTGGTTTTTCCGGTTCCGTGTGGCAGAACGATCGCTCCACGGACTTGCTGGTCGGCATGTCTACCGTCAACACCGAGTTTGATGTGGACTTCGACACTCTCGTCAAACTTTGCTTTGGCTGTTTTTAGAACCATGTCGATTCCTTCGTTCACATCGAGCAGTATGGTTCTGTCGATCAGCTTGGCTGATTCTTTGTAGGTCTTACCTCTTTTAGGCATTTTCGTTTCCTCCTTGTGGTACTGTCGGCTGTTTCGCCTCCCACATACTAGTCACGGACAATGATGCCCATGCTTCTTGCAGTTCCTTTGATCATTTCGGCTGCCGAGTCGATATTGGCGGCATTCAGGTCGGGCATTTTCAGCTTGGCGATCTCTTTCACCTGGTCCATGGTCACTGTCGCAACCTTCTTCTTATTGGGCTCGCCTGAACCGCTTGGTATATTTGCCGCTTTCTTCAGAAGTACGGCTGCCGGCGGTGTCTTGGTGATGAAGGTGAAGGACCGGTCCGCGTAAACGGTGATGACCACAGGGATGATCATTCCCGGCTGGTCGGATGTTCTGGCGTTGAATTGCTTGCAGAAATCCATGATGTTGACGCCCTTTTGTCCGAGCGCAGGTCCGACTGGAGGTGCTGGAGTCGCGTTGCCGGCAGGAATCTGCAATTTGATCAGGCCATCTACTTTCTTTGCCATGTGTTAGTTCTCCTTTCTCCTGCAACTGCAGGAAATTTGCGCCTGGCGCTATAACTTGTCAACCTGTCCGAATTCCAATTCGACAGGAGTATCTCTTCCGAACATAGAGATCCGTACCTTCAATGTCTGGCGATCGAAATTGACCTCTTCCACAACGCCCATGAAACTCTCGAAGGGGCCGTTGATGACTTTGACCGTATCTCCCGGACTGATGTCCAATTTAATGTAGATTTTTTCGATTCCCATCCTTCGAACTTCTTCGTTGGTCAAGGGAATCGGTTCTGAGCCGTGGCCGACGAAACCGGTGACACCCTGTGTGTTTCGCACCAGGTACCAGGATTCGTTTGTTACGATCATCTTCACGATGACGTAACCGGGGAACATTTTTCTCGTTTTGATCTTTCTCTGTCCGTCCTTGATCTCAACGCGATCTTCTGTGGGAACGACGATTTCGAGAACAAGGTCTTGCATTCCTCTGTTCTCAACGAGTTTTTCGATGTTCACCTTAACTTTGTTTTCATGACCTGAATAGGTATGTATGACATACCACTTGGCCCTCGGGTCGCCTTCTTGCTCTTGTTCGTCTTCGACGTGAAGCTCGTCAGCGGGTACCGGAACCACAGGTTCTTGTTTGTGCTGTTTCATTCTTACTTTCCTTTTCTTATATGCTGATGTTCAGCACTGCCTTCAGCAAGGCGAGGAAGGCGGAATCAAACGCCCAGAAAGCCAAAGCAAAAACAACGCAGGTCAAGATAACGACACTGGTATACGATACCAGTTCTTTCCTCGAGGGCCATACGACCTTTTTCATTTCTGTACGTACGCCTTTGAAGTAGTCCTTGATCCCCAGTCGTTTTTTGGGGGTTGTGTTCACAGCAGGTTTCTTTTCCATCTTGCTCCCATCCCTCAATTATTTTGTTTCCTTGTGAGCGGTATGCCGTTTGCAGAACTTACAGTACTTGGTGAACTCGAGACGATCCGGATCGTTCTTTTTGTTCTTCAATGTGTTGTAATTTCTCTGCTTGCATTCGGTGCAAGCCAATGTGACTCTGACTCTCATAATAGTATCCTCCGAATTTCATCTAAACTAAGGCCCCCCAAGGGTGGCCGTAAAGTCGCTTAATAAAATTATCATAGTTTGCAGTAGCTGTCAATAGATATCTCGACCGATTCCGCATCAAGAGGAAACGAAGGGACGGATCATTGCCCGTCCCTACGAATTGATTTCGTTGTCGTTTCGCTTATTCCATGACCTTGGCAACGACGCCGGATCCTACGGTGCGGCCGCCTTCGCGGATCGCAAACCGGAGTCCTTCTTCAATGGCGATCGGTGTGATCA
>PHAE01000065.1 GCA_002840285.1 Firmicutes bacterium HGW-Firmicutes-11 | reverse complement strand
AGCGCCTTCGTTTTGGAAGACAGCGACAACGCAGTGGTTCGGGCGGTTCTTGATGCCCTGAACCGGAAGATCTCGTGTTTTCTTGTAGCATAGAGATCATTATTTTGGTAAAAACGGATTTGGAGCCGTTTGAAACAGCATAAAAAAACGAGCGGAGCGTATATAGCCTGTCTAATTAGCGGTTGACAGAGTACCGATAAGGAGGGCTATATCGTGAATAAAGTTTTGATTGCACTCACAAGTCTCTGTGCAATGCTGCTTTCCAGTGGCGCATTTTTCACCGTAAGGTAAATTTTTACTCAATGAAGGCTCCAAATCCGTTTTTGTTTTAGGAGAGTGCAGCATGGTCAACCGGCAAAACATATACATTGGCCTTCTGCTAGTGGTCGGAGCGGTGGTTTTGGTTCACAGTGCAGCGATGGTCTGGTCGTCGGTGGACATTTCCGTAGCCCCTCCGGTACAGCGCATCATCGACATGGCGATCATGGTGCTTCTTTTTATCTTGTGCCGCGTGCTGCCCATCGCTATCGCCGAAGACAAGTACATCGATGTTTCCTTCGCCCCTGTTGTGGCAAGCGCGATGATCTTCGGACTGTATCCCACGATTTTACTCTTTTTTATCTCCGGCTTCTTCCTGTTTGCTCAGGATGAAGTTTCCGGCCGCTATTATTATCCACTGTCCAAAGCGCCGAAAAAGGAAATGTTCAACACGACTAACATTCTGCTCTCGATTTTTGTCGGAGGACAGTTTTTACCATTGATCGGCGGATGGGGACCGGATTTCACCTTCCCTTACTCGATGCTCCCCGCCGTGGTGTTCGGCGTGGTGACCCTTGCGACCAACCTGTTGCTCTTCATCTGCTACTTTGTTTCCAAGGGGGAGCAAAACTTCGTCCGGATGTTCACTCAGACGATTTTGGGGATCTTGCCCAACATATTTTCCACGATCCCGTTCGGGATTTTTATCGCGCTCCTTCTTCATCAGCAAAACGGCAGTTATTACGTGCTGCTTTTCATATTGCCGCTGCTCCTGGCCCGTTACTCTTTCAAGCTTTATCTGGAAAGCCGGTCGGTCCATCTGCGTACCATCGAGGCGCTGTCCAAGGCGATCGAAGCGAAGGACCGGTATACGCGAGGCCACTCCCAGCGGGTCGCCCAGCTTTCGGAACAGCTTGCCCAGGCACTCCATATGACTGGCCGGGAAGTGTCAGATATCAAGGTGGCGGCGTTGCTCCACGACATCGGTAAGATCGGGATCGAGGACAATATTCTCAACAAGCCCGGCTCACTGACCCACGACGAATTTGAAGAAATCAAAAAGCATCCGGCGATCGGCATGGATATAATCAAGGACATCCGCTTGTCAAAGACGGTCAACGATGCGGTGCTGTACCACCATTACTGCTTTGACCTCACCGGCTATCCCTCTGAGGTCGTGCCGATTCTGGAACTGCCTCTTGCGGCAGCGATCTTGGGGATCGCCGATGCCTTTGACGCTATGACCACCGACCGGCCTTATCGAAATGGAATGACGGAGGATACCGCTTTGCAGATCCTCCAGGCAAACGCCGGAAGCCAGTTCGATCCCCGGGTCGTAGAGGTCTTCTGCAAGATGATGGAAAAGGAAAAGGAACGGCAGCACAGCAGGGAGCGGGAACACGACAAGGAACGGCACCACGTCAGGGAACTGAGCCAAGAGAAAAGTCTGCACTGAAAACAAGGTCTGCATTGAAAACGAGGTAGCAGTATATGATGCTGATATTCGTCGTGATAGGACTTCTCTTCGGGTTTGCCAGAGGAGGAAACCTGTCCCATACGGAAAAAGAACTACCGGAAGGGATCGTACTTCCGGTATTGGCTTTTGTGACGGAGTTCATTGCCGTCCGTTTTTTGTATTTTCCTGAATGGGTGCAGCTGAATCTGGTCTATTTCCTGCTGTTCTGGTTCGTGTTCCGCAATCGGGACCGTGGCGCCTGGCCGCTGTGGTTTGGCCTTGGAACGTTGCTCAACTACATCGTGATCGCCGCCAATGGCTACCGGATGCCGGTTCTGCCTTCGTTGATGGCGGGTTTGCCTGAATCTGTGACCGAATCCCTGATCAATGGAGAGGTCTTCGGGTATACGCTGGCGGACAGCGGGACCCGGTTGGTGTTTCTCGGGGATGTGATCGCTGTGCCGTTTCTCGGCGAGTTCGTCGGCTTTGCCAGTGTAGGAGATTTCTTCCTGGGGATCGGCGTTGGGCTGTTGGCCTATCGCTTGACAAGGCCAAGGCGAATCGGTAAACTATAAGGGTTAAGCAAGGAATGAAATAAGCAAACAACAGGAAAGGAAATCGCTGAAAAATGTTTGAAAAATTATCCGATCGTCCCATCGCGGACGTACAGAACGAACAAGCGGATCGCTGGGATTCGGAGCGTTTGCTGGAAAAATGCGTGACCACCAGGGAGGGGAAACCTTCCTTTGTATTTTATGAGGGCCCACCCACTGCCAACGGCAGCCCGGGCATCCACCACGTCATCGCCAGGACCTTGAAGGACTCGGTCCTTCGGTACAAGACCATGCGGGGCTACGCGGTCAAGCGGAAGGCCGGTTGGGACACCCACGGCTTGCCGGTGGAGATCGAAGTGGAAAAGAAACTGGGCATGTCCGGCAAACAGGACATCGAAGACTACGGCATCAAGGAATTCAACCAGATGTGCAGAGAGTCGGTTTTTACCTATGAGCGCCAGTGGCGGGACATGACCAGGCGGATGGGATATCTGATCGATATGGACGATCCCTACATCACCTTGGACAACGATTATATCGAAACCGAGTGGTGGATCCTGAAGGAATTCTTCAAGGCAGGCCTGATCTACGAAGGTCACAAGATTCTGCCTTACTGCCCGCGGTGCGGCACCGGGCTGGCCTCCCATGAGGTTGCTTTGGGCTATAAAGAAATTCGCTCCAACACACTGATCGCAAAATTCAAGCGTAAGGACAAGAATGAGTATTTCCTCGCCTGGACCACCACGCCATGGACTCTGGCTGCTAACGTCGCCCTGACCGTCGGCCCTGAAGTGGACTATGTGAAGGCCGAGCAGCATGATGAAATCTTTTACGTCGCGAAGGAACTTGCAGACAAGGTCTTGGGCGTCGACCATTATACGGTTCTGGAGACCCTCAAAGGGAAGGAACTGGAACACATCGAGTACGAACAACTTATGCCTTTC
>PHAE01000003.1 GCA_002840285.1 Firmicutes bacterium HGW-Firmicutes-11 | reverse complement strand
GGACTCGGTGGACGAAGCGCTGTATTCGTATTTCGAAAGCTAATGCAGTTTCTCTAATTTCCAACAGAAAATATGGTACTATACTATCATAAGAGATTTACGAATCACATGCGAGGGTAATGAAGGAGAAGTGAAATGTCAAACACATTAGAAAAAACAATGCTCGACCAGGCCGTCTGGGCCGTTGTCGGTGCGAGCCAAGACCGGAGTAAATTCGGAAACAAAATCTATCGCCGATTGAAAGATCGCGGCTATGAAGTCTATGCGGTCAATCCCGGACTGGAAACGGTGGAAGGCGATCCTTGCTACAAAGATCTGTCGTCACTGCCGAAGGTGCCGGATGTGATCGACATGGTAGTCAATCCCCAAAGAGGACTGCCGGTCATTGAAGAGGCAGCGAAACTGGGAGTTCCCTACGTCTGGTTACAGCCAGGGACCTATGACGTGGAATTGATGCAAAAAATCGATGAGCTTGGACTGAAGTCACTTCAGGCCTGCGTTTTGGTTTCCACTTAAATAGAACATGGGGACGGAGGTATGTTCCTATGCCCTTTCAAATCGTCCGTAACGACCTGACCAAAATGAAGCTGGACGCCATCGTCAACGCCGCGAATACAGAACTGAAAGCCGGCGGCGGCGTGTGTGGCGCCATTTTTAAAGCTGCAGGCGCAGACCGTCTTCAGGCGGCTTGCGATGCAATCGGCAGATGCGAAGTGGGGGAAGCGGTAATTACCGACGGCTTCGCACTGCCGGTAAAATATATCATCCACACCCCCGGTCCTATCTGGCATGGGGGAAATGACGGGGAAGCGGAAAAGCTGTACAACTGCTATCGCAATTCTCTATTGCTGGCACAGAAGTACAAGTGCAAGACCATCGGGTTTCCTTTGATCTCTTCCGGCATCTATGGTTATCCCAAGGATCAGGCGCTTCGGATCGCGATATCCGCTATCAGCGAATTTTTGATGCAGCATGAAATGACCATTTATCTGGTCGTCTTCGACAAGAAAGCGGTGACCCTCAGCGAAACCCTGTTTGCTGCGATCGAAAGCTACATTGACGACAATTATGTTGAAGCGTTTCACGCGATAGAAGGCGATCGGACCATCGTGAACCAGATGCGGCGGAGCGAAATCAGAGAAGCGGATTTCGGTAAAGCATACAACAAACCTCTCGGCAAAAAACAGCGAAGCCTGGAGGACTTGGTCGGGCATTTGGACGAAACGTTTTCCCAGATGGTGCTTCGCCTCATTGACGAAAAGGGCATGACCGATGTGGAAACCTATAAGAGGGCCAATATGGATCGGCGGCTCTTTTCCAAAATTCGCGGCGGCGCTTCGTATCAACCGAAAAAGTCGACATCCATCGCACTTGCCATCGCTTTGCGGCTGAACCTCGACGAAACCAAGGATCTGCTGGCGAGAGCCGGCTATACCTTGTCTCCCAGCAGCAAGTTCGACGTGATCATCGAGTACTTTATCAACGAGGGAAATCACAACATTTTTGAGATCAACGAGGCGCTGTTCGCCTTTGACCAAATACCGTTGGGTGCCTGATATTTGTCGCTTCCACGGCGACCTGACGGGACGCCTTTGCTGGTATTCTTACCTTATCCACAGAAAGGGAGGATACTACAATGAAGAAGAGCAAAAGCGAACTGGTTTTTATTCTGGACAAGAGCGGCTCCATGGCGGGGCTGGAGAGCGACACCATCGGCGGCTATAATGCAATGCTGAAGAGGCAACAGGAGGAAGAGGGCGCGGCAACGGTGACTACGGTACTTTTTGACGATACGTATGAGCTGCTTCACGACCGGATCGACATCAAAGGCGTCCGCCCCATAACGGACAAGGAATATGTGATCGGCGGCACCACGGCATTGTTGGATGCCATCGGAAAGACGATTCAAAAGATGATAAAAGTACAAAAGAATACCAGCGAAGAAGAGCGGGCCGACAAAGTCCTATTTGTCATCACCACCGACGGCATGGAAAACGCAAGCCAGGAATATTCCGCAGAAGCGATCAAAAAAAGCATCCAGCACCAAACGAACAAATACGGTTGGGAGTTTCTGTTCCTGGGCGCCAACATCGACGCGATCGAAACAGCGGCAAGCTTTGGTATCGGTGCCGACCGTGCGACCAATTACCACGCGGACACCATTGGCACCAGACTCAACTTTGAAGCGGTCTCGGCAACGGTCATCGATTACCGGAACAACAAAGCCATCGATGGTAATTGGAAGAAGAACATCGAGGCGGATCACAAGAATCGAAAAAAACAATAGACTCAAATACAGTAGCGACCAAGGTGAAATATGCGCGTTGCCGAAATCGATATCGAGGTCATCAAGAAGAATATCAAGAATATTCATTTGACGGTGCTACCTCCCTCGGGGAAGGTTCGTATCACAGCGCCCCGCCACGTATCCGATCAAGTGATACGGGCCTTCGCAGAAGGCAAGACCGACTGGATCCGGACCCACGTCCAGCGGATCCAGAGGGAGGCGGGGCACAGGGCATCGGACTATGTCTCCGGTGAGCAGCACTGCCTTTGGGGCAAATGGCATTCCTTGGAGATTCGTAGTGGAGGCCGGCCTCGCATCGCGGAAATTCGTGATGACCGGATCTTCCTGACCGTGCGGGAGTCCGCAAGCCTGGAACATCGTGAAAAGGCGATGAACGATTTGTACAGAAACGAGCTGAAAGCAAAGGGTTTGCCCTTGGTCGAACGTTGGGAAAGAGTGATCGGAGTCAAGACAAACGCGGTCGGCATAAAGAACATGCGCACCCGGTGGGGCACCTGCAACACCATAGACAAACGAGTCTGGCTCAATCTGCAGCTGGCAAGGTTTCCGGAACACTGCCTGGAATATGTGGTCGTCCACGAACTGGTCCACCTCTTGGTAAAAAACCACGGTCCACTATTCAAAGACTACATGGACCGATACCTTCCGGATTGGCGGGAGAGAAAACGCGAGATCAGAATGGGGTTGCAACGACCATGATAACGATTTGGAACCAAAAGGAAGTCTACGTCGGCCACTCCCAGGAAGAGTTTACCTCAGTTCGGGAGAAACTCGCCTCCCACAGCATCCGTTTCAAGTTTCGGATGTTCCAAAAAAACAGCGCCCACATGTTTGACTCAAGGAGCGCTGCGTCGGACTTGTTCGGAAGACGAAGAAACAAGGCCGACGGGTTTTTCATCTACGTGCATAAACGTGATTTCGACAAAGCAAAAGAAATTTTAGAACATGGGGACGGTTCTGCTGTTCTAGGAAGGCATTCATGAACAAATTACAACGGCTGGCTCTGAAAGCGCTGTCATCTCCGATGATCAGTGTAAAAAAGGACTACAAACTGCGTCGTCAGATGCTGAAGATCATACATCCTTATCTGCGGCCGGCGTATCGAATTCTGGACCGTAAGATTCGCGTGGAAGAAAGGGAGATCCCGGTAAGGGTGTTTTATCCCAAGCAAAATCAATTGCCAAAGGTCATCCTATTCTTTCATGGTGGTGGCTGGGTCGTAGGTGACATCGACACTTATACGACAGTGTGCGCCAACATGGCAGAGCAAACGGGGCATACAGTGGTTTCTGTAGATTACCGGCTGGCGCCGGAGCATCCGTTCCCCGCCGGCGTCGAAGATTGCTATTATGTCGCCAAAGAATTATTCAAGAATCTCGATTTGATCCACTGTGAAGCAGAGGACATCACTCTGGCCGGAGACAGCGCCGGAGCCAACCTTGCCGCAGTGGTCTCGCTGATCGCGAAAGAACGGGGCGAGTTTCTGCCATCGAAGCAGATCCTCATCTACCCGGCAACGAACAACGATCACACGGAAGATTCCCCGTATCCATCGGTTCGGGATAACGGCACCGACTATGTCCTGACCTCACAGCTGATCCGGGATTATATGGAACTTTATGTACAGAACCTGGAATATCGCGACAGTCCCCACGTCGCTCCCTTGCTGGCGGAGGATCTTTCGATGCAACCTAAGACACTGATCATAACCGCCGAATTCGATCCTCTGCGGGACGAAGGCGAGGCATACGGTCGCAAACTGGAAGAATTTGGTAACTATGTGGAAATCTATCGCATGAAAGACGCACTTCATGGCTTTTTCTCATTGCCATGGAATACAGACTCAGTGGTGAAGAGCTATGAGATCATCAATCGCTTTCTCGATGAGAAAAACGAAGGAATCAGGACGAACCAATGAAACAGCAGAAACGGGTAGGCTGGGTCAAACTGGACAATGCCTCAAAACTATTTCCCGCAGTAAGAAGCAATCGAGATACCAAGGTCTTTCGGTTGCACTGTGAGCTGACGGAACCGGTGGAACCACTGGTTCTTCAGCAGGCATTGAACAAAGCTATCGAAGGATTTCCCCTTTTCCGGTCGGTTCTCCGGCGAGGTGTGTTTTGGTATTACCTTGAATACAGCGACATCCAGCCGGTGGTGGAAATGGAAAATAACCCAGTTTGCGCACCGATCTATTTTGGAGATCGGCGCAATTTGCTCTTTCGTGTATTTTACTATCATGACCGTATCAATCTGGAAGTATTCCACGCTCTGGCTGATGGGAGCGGAGCGATCTCCTTCATGGAGGTGCTGGTGTACGAATATCTGGTCAGAAAACACAGTGGGGAAGGCCTTTCTGCGACACCTCTGTTTCGACCGAAGGCAGCAGTCAGCAAAAAAATGGACAATAGCTTCGACAAGCACTTCGCCGGTGGGAAGGTCTTGAAGCGCAGACAGAGACGGCAAGAAGCGCAACGATTCGGAAAAGCCCATCGGTTGAAAGGTACCCCGCTTCCTGAAAACAGAACGCGGCTGATCGAGGGATCCGCATCCGTGCGGGAGGTTCTGGATCTTGCCCATGAGTATAAGACAACGATGACCATATTTCTGGCTTCCTTATGGATGTGTTCGATCAACAAAGAAATGACCGACCGCATGCGCAAGTTTCCGGTGGTCCTGTCGGTTCCGGTGGATCTTCGCAACTTTTTTGAATCGGTGACGGCGAGAAACTTTTTCAGTACGATGAACGTCGGCTATCAGTTCAAGGAGCAGAATCCGCAGCTGCAGGACGTGATCGATGAACTGACCGTGGCTTTTCGGACAAACCTCAATGAAGAATGGATCAAAGAACAGGCAAGCCTGCTTCTTGCCCTGGAGCAACATCCGGTCCTCCGATTGATGCCGCTTCCGCTTAAGGATCTGTCCTTGCGGATCGCTGCCCGAATCGCCGACCGAAGCGTCACTTCGGCAATTTCAAATCTAGGAAGGATCAACATGCCAGAAGAATTTGATCCTTTTATCCGCCAGTTCGGCGTGAGCACAGGTGCGAAAAGGCCACAACTTACCATCTGCTCCTTCCGGGACCGGCTGGTGATCAGCGCCACCTCGCCCTATGCCGACGCAGATATGCAACGGACGTTCTTCCAGTTTTTATCCGAACGGGGCGTTGACGTCGAGATCGCATCCAACAGTTGAAAGGAGAATGGGATCCATGCAGTATTGCAACCACTGCCATGTGAAGGTGCGTGGAAAAATGGAACAGTGCCCACTCTGCGGAAACGGCTTGCCACATAACGGAGGCACCGAGGACCAGAAACTATTTCCGGATATTCCGCCATCCTATGAGCGTCATCTGGCGGTTCGCATCATGGTTTTCATTTCCGTGACGGCCGTGGTGTCCAGCTTTGCTGCGTATATCATTTTCCCCATCGATGTGAGATGGCCACTATTCATACTGTTTGGCCTTGCCAGCATGTGGATCAGCCTGATCGTCATTTTGAGGAAGCGGCACAACATCCCAAAGACGATATTGTGGCACGTGGTCATCGTGACCCTGCTCTCAGTCTTTTGGGATTGGCAGACCGGATGGAGAGGATGGTCGCTGGATTATGTCATACCGATCATTTATGTAGCGGCGATGTTCGTCATGTACGTCACGGCGAAAATCATGAAGCTCAGCATCCGGGACTATATCACCTATGCATTTTTGGATGGTCTGTTTGGAATCATCCCCATCGCGTTTCTCTTGCTGAAATGGACCAAGGTGCTCTACCCTTCGATCGTCTGCATCGGCGCCAGTGTGATTTTCCTGGCAGCGATATTCATATTTCAAGGAGACAACATCCGCTCCGAACTGGACAAACGGATGCACACTTAGACAACAGGAGGTCCTATGCAAATCCGACATTTAGCTAATGCGGGAGTGCTGATCCGAGGAAGCTGCAACATTTTGATTGATGGCCTTACCTGCGCCGACGGTCTGTATCCTTCGACCAGCGTAGAGGAAGGTCGAGCGATCCAATGTGGCATCGCTCCATTTGAGAACTTGGATCTTATCATTTTTACCCATGAGCATCCGGATCACTTCGACCCGGATGCTTGCGCTCGATTCCTGGCTGAAAACAAGGATGTGGTCGTGATGATGAACCGAGCGTCTCTTTCCATGATCAAAGAAAAGGTTGACGATGATGCCAAGTCGCGGGTCATCGTTCCGGAGCATGCGACTTATAAGTTCGGATCGAGCGTGGTTAACGCATATCCCATCGCCCATGACGGCGGCAGATCGTATGAGGATGTGGAGCACTTTGCGATTCTGATCGAACTGGATAAAAAGAAGATCCTGCATACAGGTGACGCAGGATTCAAGGACGCGGATGTAACCTCATGGGAATTTCCGGCAAAAAAAATCGATTGGATGATCACTGCTTTTCCCAATATAGGGCTGCCCAATGCAAGAGAAAAGGTGAGAGAACAAATTGCCCCTCACCACATCATAGCGGTACATTTTCCGCTTCCGGAAGCGGATACATATGGATGGACGAAGGCCACCAAAGAAAGCGTCGCAAAGTTTAGGCAGAGCGGGCTTGAAGAAGGTAGCATCCCTTCAATTCTACTTTGTGACGGCATCGGCGAAGAATTCGATGAATAGGGCACAGGGCTCTACAGTCGGATGTTTCCCATATTGACGCTGTCGCTTACGACGACGGTCAGTGTTTTTGCTTCGTATCCGTCGCTCTCAACGACTACGGCGTAGGATGAGCCGTCACCGGTCAGTCCGTCGAATCGGAAGTCGCCGTAGTTGTCAGTGGTGGTTTCGGCTATCGTAGCTCCATCTTTTGAAAGCAGGACCCTGGCGCCTTCGACACAGTCGACGACGTCATTTTTTATAGCGTCGACACTGCCGGCGATGAAGCATTTTTCAAAGCGGAACAAGTTCTTGTAGTAGACATTGGGTCGGGAGCCCAACTCTCCGTAAAGGATCTCCAAAGATTCTTCTGCAGCGATCCGCTCCATCTTTGCATCCTCGACATGTTCCACCCGGAGGGCTCCGGTAGGACAGGAATGGACGCATCGGGGCATCTCCCAGCCCTTATCAAGAAGGTGGGCACAGAAGGTGCATTTTTGAGGAAGAGCCAGCTCTTCATTCCAGAAGATCGCATTGTAAGGGCAGGAAGCGATAAGCTCCGCATTACCCTTGGCTTTCTCCGGATCGATGATGACGATACCGTCAGGGCGACGGATAACAGCGCCTTTTCCGGCTTCGATGCAAGGGGCTTCTTTACAGTGCATGCAGGGGATCGGAAGGTAGGCAACGTCCACATAAGGGAAGGCGCCTCTCTCTTTTCGATGGATGTTGATCCAGCGATGGTCGTGAAGGGGCTGGGGAGCCGAGTAACCGGTCCATTCATTGCCAACGAACTCATCTTTGCATGCAAGGAAACAGTTGTTGCAGTCTTCACATTTTTCGACGTCGATGATCATATGCCATTTTTTCATGTTACAGTACCGTCTCCTTTCCGTCCCATTTTGCCACGTCTACCAGGCAGGAGTTGACTGCCATTCCGTGGGATTTTTTGATGATCATGCGGCTCGGTGTCAGATTGTTGATGCATCCTCCCCGATCCGGCGATTCGCCGGGTTTTCCCACAGGCTCGTAGATCGCGCAGGACTCGTAGGAATGGACCACTCCCGGCCGGATCCTGGCGCTGACCTGAGCGGCGCAGATGACAGCGCCCCGGTCATTGTATACTTTGATCAGGTCGTTTTCCTTGATCCCTCTTGCGGCAGCATCCTCCGGATTGACTCGGGCGATCCAATAGTAATGGCCGTCGATGAGCACCCGGTGATCTTTGACATCGTTGATGGTGCTGTCTTTGCCATCCCCCATCGTGTGGAAACTGAACCGGGGATGGGGAGAAACGAGCTGCATCGGATATTTCTTGAGCAAATCCGTGGAATGGGGCCCTTCCCAAGAGGGGATGTAGGTCAGGATCGGAGGCCGTTCCGGATCGTCCGGGTTGTAGCGTTTAAGACTGGATGACTCAAACTCCAGTTTTCCGGATTGTGTCTGAAGGCCTTTGGGGAATTCCTCGGTGTAGTCTCCCGGCATGGGGAACATTTCCGGGGTATCCTTTGCCCGATCCTCGGCAAACCAGTTGTAGGAAACCGGATCTCTTCTGTTCTCCGGAAGAGGAGGAACGACATAGTATCCTTTTTTGCAGAAGTCCTCCCATTGGACGGCTTTCGGCAAGTCGGTGCCGTCGAACAGGCGCTTGCACCAGTCGAACTCGGTGCTCCCTTCGGAGAAGTTGAATCCATAACCCAAGCGCTTGGCGATCTCGTAGAAAATCTGAAAATCGGAACGGGATTCACCCAGCGGTTCGATGCATTTGTGCTGCAGGACTGCGACCCGACTGTTGACCTGGGTGTAACACTGGTGGATGTAACCGCCACAATTGGCGAATTCACTGAAGTCCCAGCGCTCAAAGCTGGTGCAGGCCGGCAGGATGATGTCGGCGAACTTCGTTTCGCCTTCCATCCAGATGGATTGGTTCACGACGAATTCCAGGTTGTCGCTCTGATACATCTTGACGTAGCGGTTGGTATCGGTCATGGTACCGAAATGGGAACCACCGTACTTGTAGTACATTTTGACCGGCGAATGGCCCGGTGCCGGATATTTATATTCAAAGAACTGTCCCTCCAACACCTTGGAGTCGGTAAAGTTGGTTTCGCACTTGCCTTCCATGATGGCCTCCGGCAGTTTTAGCCGCGGGATCATCTGTCGGACGGTATTTTCAGAAGCAAGCTGGGGCATCCGCTGGTATAGGTTGACTGCGTTGGCGGTGGCGTTGATGTCGCCGGAGAATCCGCCTTCTGAATACCCGGGGATATAGAATCTCGTATCGACCGGCGCGCCCTGTTGGAGACTGCCCAGGTTGATCCCCGGTTTTCCGAGGCCCTGCATCGCCATCAGCATGACCAGGCCTCTTGCCCAGTCCGGGCCGGTGGAAGCGCGGCAAGCGCCGCCGAAGCCGACGATGCCTCCCGGAGAAAGATAGGTCTTCTTTGTGCCCCATTCTCTCGCGAGAGCCCGGACGGTTTTTGCAGGGACACCGGTTTCAGCTTCCTGCCACTCGGGAGTCTTTTCGATCCCATCCACTTCGCCGAGGATATAGGATTGCCATTTTTCAAATCCCACCGTGCGGTCAGCCACATATTTTTTGTCGTAGAGATCTTCCTTGATCCAGGTGTAAGCGATCGCCAAAATCATGGCCACGTCGGTTCCGACTTTAGGCGCGATCCATTTTCCGCCGAGGTAGGCAGCGGTATGGTTGTAGTACGGGTCGATGTGGACGACCTTGATGCCAAGATCGTTGAGCCACTGCCGGCGGATCGTTCCTTCGTGGGCTGAATACAGGCCACTGGTAGCTTCCGGGTCGCTGGACCAGAACACGATCATCTCGCAGTTCTTCATGCAATCTTCCAGGGTGCCGTAAGTTTCTCCTCCGCCACGACGCATGATCTGTCCCCAATGGTGGGACGCGCCCCAGAACCAGCCTTCCCAGCTATCAGGATTGTGGTCCACCGGTGTAAAACCGATCTGATTGAAAAAACGCAACCGCAGGCTCAACCAGTAGCCGAGATAGCCCCAGGTGTGATGGGAGCCACTGCCGTTCAATATCGCGCCGGGACCGTGATCCCGCTTCATTCTTCGAATCTCACTGGTCACCAGGTCCAATGCTTCTTCCCAACTAATGCGTTCATAACCTGAAATTCCTCTATTTTGAGGATTGCGATCTCCATTGGGATCAAAATCTACTCGACGCATCGGATATAAAAGTCGTTCTTTCGAGTAGACCATGGATTTCCATGCTTGTGTATAGGAGTCGACGGTCGCTTTTTTTGGCGGAGAGTATTTTTTGCCTTTTGCCTCGATGACCCAGGGATCCGCATCCTCCTCATCAAAATAGATCGGCGTGATCCGCAGGATCTTATCCTCCTTGACATACACAAATACCGGTCCGCCGTTGGTGTTGCTCGTGTATCTTGTTACACCGTCGCCCATGTCGGTTCCATAGGTGATGGGAGCGGTCACCATCATTCCAAGTGTTTCCCAGAACCAGAGCTTAGGCTCGTCGGGACCGGGCATGCCCATCTGAAAACTCTTGATCGCGCTGATGTATTCCAGCTGATTTCTATCCGACTTCAGGATCGCCAGGGCAGTTTCCGCGTTGTCGAACCAAACCATTGCATCCGCGTCAGGATGGATGCCGGACTCAGAAGCTACCTGCCCATCTTTGAATATATAGTACCGACCCAGAGAATCATCTCTGAGCTTGATTTGTGCAATCATGTTTCTTTCTTGCAATCGCTTGGCAAAGTGGGGGTGCTTGGCTGCCGTGTCGTTCAGCAATTGCTCCAGCCCGAGCAGCTGTTCCGACAGTCGTTTCTTTGCATCGGTCATTTGCGGCCTCCTCTATCTGCATGAAATAAAAAAGTGAATAACTATAAACAAAACAATTATATAATACTTTAGTCGATGGTGCCACCTCAATATGGTATAATGTTGAACTTGGAAAGGTGGGGATCATACTGCGATACGTTTATTTGATTTATGGATTCTTTTTGATGCTGTTGGTAGGATTGATTTATGCATGGTCGATCTTTGTGAGTCCATTGGAAGCTGAATTTGGCTGGAATCGCACGGAGACATCGTTCATCTTCTCGATCTCCATGGTGTTCTTTTGTCTTGGCGGACTCGCCAGCGGTAATTTGATGCGGGTTTTCAGCACACGCTTTGTTTTCTTATTGGCGGCGGTCTTTCTCTTCATAGGGTTCGGTCTTTCTTCCAGAGTGCATGAGCTATGGCAGATCTTCCTCGCCTATGGCGTCTTTTGCGGATTTGGCGTGGGCATCACCTACAACGCAGTCGTTGGAACCATGATCCCGCTGTTTCGTCGAAAAGGAATGGTATCGGGACTGATGATGTTTGCGTTTGGTCTGGGCGGCATGATCTTAGGAACAGCGGTCACTCGTATCATCCTCCTACAAGGTTGGCGAACGACCTTTCTCGGGATCGCGATCGCTGACGCACTGTTTCTGACGATTGCGGCGCTGTTTATTCGAAGTCAAAAGATGGTGATGCCGGAAGAAATCGAGAGTGATATCGTGGCGATCCGGGATTACTCGGGTATGGAGATGATCAAATCCAAAAATTTCAAGGTGTATTTGACCTGGATGATCTGCCATTCGATCACAGGTTTGATGCTGATCGCCCATGCCAGCCCGATGGTACTTGATTTTGGAATGACGGCTACATTTGCCGCCTTTGTCGTAGGATTGGTTTCCATCGCCAACGGATCCGGGAGATTCCTGACCGGGGTTTTCTTCGACAGAAATGGATTTTCGAGAACTATGTTTACGGTATGCGCAGGGTCCTCCCTTGGGACGATCCTGTTGATCATATACTTTGGGACCGGGTTTTTGCCGATTCTGATTACAGGATGTGTTATCATAGGCCTCTTTTATGGCAGCTCTTCCACTTTGACGATCAACTATGTGCGAACGCGATTTGGTTCGAAAAACCTCGCTCTCAACTTCAGCATCGCAACATGCGGGATCATGGTATCATCAACGGTCGGGCCGACATTGGCCGGCTGGATACGTACATCGACTGGCTCATATTTCCTCGTGCCGATCGCGATGCTCGGGTTTGCGGCGCTCATGTTTGTGATGGCATTTGTGCTTCGGCGAAGAGAAAGCTTCGATGACATGAGCAAATAATTCATTGAATCCATTCAACATATGTTTGACATTGCAATCCAGGTGGTTTAAGATATGATACAAAATAGACGATTTGAAGCAGGGGTAACTTGAGATGGCACAGAGTAAACGAATCACATCCAGGCAGGCACAGGCAATCAAAACCAGAAACAAGATCCTGAAAACTACGATCGATCTGATGCAAAAAAAAGGTTTTGACAACATCACGATCGAGACGATCAGTAAAAAGGCGGGGGTTTCGGTGGGATCCTTCTACTACTATTTCAAATCCAAGAATGACATCCTGTTGGACATCTTTCATAAGGCGGACGATTATCTTCAAGCCCACATCGATGACAGCATGAGCAATTTACCGATCGAAGACCAGATCGTGCAGTTTTACATCTATTATGCAAAATACGTAAAACTCACAAGCATGGATTTTACCAAGAGATTGTACAATACAGACAACAAAGCCTTTCTTGATCGAGATCGCGCAATGTTTCACCTGATGAACGAAATCGTCGAGAGAGGACAAAGAACCGGAGAACTCATAAGGACAGAGGAATCCATCGCCATCGTCGAATATTTTTTCATCACCGCCCGTGGGATCGTATTCGACTGGTGCCTGCACGATGGCAGCTACGATATCGAAGAAGTTTTGCCCTTCTATATGAGACGACTGGTTACAGTATTCAAACAACAATGATATAGCAAAGATAAAACGAAAGGATGCCGACCCCAGAGGGTCGGCATCCTTTCGCAAATCACACAGAGCTAACGGCTTATTACAAGGATGGAGTGAGAAGATATGCAATGAATGTGTTCGCTGAACAAATTCAGCATACAATCATTTTTTTCATTTGTCAACCTCTAAAGTGCTTAGAATATAACAATGTCAAGAAAATGCAAAAAATTCTAATTATTTTATTGACTTGGGCAAAATGCTCATGTATATTGAATACATTCAATGAAACCATTTAGTCAAAGAGGAGGGAATTAGTTGTGAATAAAGTATCAAAAAAGCTTAGCGTTCTCCTGATCATGGCATTGCTGCTTGCTGTACTGGCGGGTTGCGGTGGCGGCGGTGGTGAGACACCAGAAGGGGAAGAACCGGTAGCCGATCCGGTGACCTTCAGCTTGTCCCATTTCATGTCAAATCAGCATCCGCTCCACACCAATGTCCTGGTTCCGTTTGCTGACGCTGTCAATGAACAGACCGAAGGACGAGTAACCATCAACGTATATCCCAGTAATGAATTGGGACCACCCCCGACCACGGTGGACTCTGTCGTCAGCGGCGCATTTGAAATGGGCTTTGTTCTGGCAGCCTACACCCCGGGAAGATTTCCATTGACATCCATTTTAGAATTCCCTTTCATGTTTGAAACCGCTCTGCAGGGCAACCTGGTCGCAGCGGACATGCGCGACGATTTGCAGAAGTATGAGTACAGTGACATGAAGCTTCTGTGGGTCGGCGGAACCGACATCGCTAAAATCTTCATAAACAAGGAAGTCTCTGATGTCGCAGGTCTTGCGGGTCTCAAATTGCGCTCCCCCGGACTTCTTTACAATGAACTGTATGCAAAGCTGGGAGCCACAGAGCTTTCGTTGCCGGTCAGCGACCTGTATGACGCATTGGACAGAGGCATCGTCGACGGAAGTCTGATGTCGCCATCCGCTCTGGTTTCCTTCAAACTATCCGAAGTCACCGACAACATCATCGATCTTGATGTGTACATGAATCCTCTGATCTTCGTCATGAACAATGACGCCTGGGCGAAAGTATCCGCAGACGATCAGCAGGTAATGGAAGATCTGCTCGCAGAATTCCCGGCGGTGATCGGCGCCCAGTACGATGCAGAATTTGAGCACGGCGTTGCGTTCGGTAAAGAGCAAGGTATCAACTTCATTACCTTCTCAGCAGAAGAAGAAGCTAAGTTCCATGCGATCACTGACCCATTGAAAGAAAAGTGGATTGCAGACATGGACGCCAAGGGTCTTGCCGGAACCGAAATGTATGAAAAGGCACTGCAATACATCGAAGCACACTAAACTTTATCCTTTTGTTTTCGGGAAAGGGTCGATCACAAGTTGACCCTTTCCCGGACTACTTCCGGAGGGAACGGAAATGAAAGCAGCCGAGAAAGGCATACGAAAATTGATCAACTTCTCCGCCGGCATCAGTGGTATCTGCATTTTCTTGATCATGCTGATGACGGTTTGGGATATCGCAGGACGCCGGCTGTTCAACTCCTCGGTGGCTGGAGTGTATGAGCTATCCAGCTTAGGACTGGTAGTCATCAGCTTCTTGGCAATGGGCCTGCCACAGATCGAGGGCGAGAATGTCGGTGTCACAATGATTTATGACCGATTGAAACCCAAAGTGAAAGCGGTCTTCGATTTCTTTATAAGCATTCTATGCATTGCCTTGTTTTCTGTGGTTTTTCGTCAGACACTGACTTTTGCAGGACGCATGGCAAGCTCAAACCAGATCACTCCCGTACTGCACCTGCCCTTGACGCCGTTCATCTACACGGCGGCATTTGGGATCTTCGTTTTGATCGTAGCATTCTTCTGGGATCTGATCAAAGCAGTCTATGATTTTAAAGGAGACAACACAAATGTGGGAATTAAGTAGCGAAATGACTGGCGTGGTCGGCATCATCACGCTCTTTGTGTTGGTATTCCTCAAAGTGCCGATCGGATTTAGTCTGTTCCTCGTGGGAACCGTGGGATACGGTCTTGTTGTCAGTCCGCAAGCCGCCCTTGCTAAACTAGGAACCGACCCCTTCAACAATGTGAACAATTATACTCTAAGCGTCATCCCCATGTTTACTTTTATGGGAATGTTGCTAGGCAACACCGGCCTGGGCCGGGACCTGTTCGTCGCATTCAACGCGATATTGGGTCGATTTCGTGGTGGTCTCGCTATGGCCACAGTCGCCACCTGCGCCGCCTTCGCCTCCGTATCAGGCTCGGTTATCGCTACAACTGCGACGATCGCCCCGGTCGCAGTTCCGGAGATGCGCAGAAGCAATTACCAGGACTCTCTCGCTGCAGGTGTTGTAGCCGCAGGAAGCACACTGGGAATCCTCATTCCACCAAGCTCTAACTTGGTAATCTACGGCATGCTGACCGAGGAATCCATCGGACAGTTGCTGATCGCAGGTATTTTTCCCGGACTCATGACAGCGCTGTTTATGATCATCACGGTCTTCATCATGGTTCGTGTGAAGCCGGAACTGGCACCTAATACGGTGAGAGTTGACCGGGCAGAACGAAATGAGGCATTTAAAAAGGTATGGCCGATCCCATTCATCTTCATCGTATCTATGGGCGGCATCCTGATCGGACTTTTTACCGCAACCGAAGGTGGTGCTTTCGGCGCATTCCTGGCCTTTGTCGTCAGCCTTGCTACCAGGCGTTGCACACTGAAGGGATTGAAGGATTCGCTGTACGGAACTGCCAGGATCACCGGCATGCTCATGATTTTCATCATTGGCGGCATCACCTTTGGCAATTTCATTTCCGTCAGCCGAATCCCTTCATTTCTTCAAGTCTATCTTTTGGAACTGCCACCGGTGCTCCTGATGCTCACGATTTTTGCGATCTTCTTCGTGTCGGGATTTTTCATGGACGCCATGGCAGCGCTCATTATATTCACAAGTCTGTTTTATCCCATCGTGATCGCGGCTGGATTCAGCGGGATCTGGTATGGGATCATAACGATCCTGATGATCTTGATCGGTTTCCTGACACCGCCGGTCGGTGTTGTTGCCATAGTCACTTCGGGATTGACCAAAATCAAGCTGGAAACTGTTTTTAAGGGAACGATACCGTTCTGGTTCGCTTTGATGGCGGCAGCACTGGTACTGATCGTGTTCCCGGGCATTGCCACATTCTTGCCGAGCCTCATGATCAAATAAAGGTCCGGTACCTGCTCCATAAAGTATGCGCTACATGAATATGAGAGCGGACGGGGAAAGAATGAATTCAGTGAAAGCATTCAGTTTATACTAGACCAATGTAATCGAATAAAGGAGGATATTATGTTCGATAGCATGAAAGAAAAGCTGGCCACCATTGTTGGCGCAGATAACGTCAAGGACGATGCCGGTATTCTGGAGTCCTATGCGAAGGACCAAAGCTTCGCAACTGGCATCAGACCTTGGTTCGTCGTCAAACCGCAAAACGCGCAACAGGTACAGGATCTGGTGAAGTGGGCAAACGAAACCAGTACACCGCTGGTGCCTGTCAGCTCCGGCGGCCCACACCACAAGGGAGATACGATCCCAAGCGTTCCTCAGTCTGTTATCGTCGATCTGTCAGGAATGAACCGGATCCTCAACATCAACCGGCAGCAGAGAATGACGGTGGTTGAGCCGGGTGTCACCTATGGAGAACTACAGGAAGCGTTGGCAAAGGAAGGGATGACTCTTTCGATGCCGCTGGCGCCCAGAGCAACAAAGTCGGTCATGACGAGTGTTCTTGAAGTCGAACCGCGACTCAACGCCAACCACCAGTGGCAGTATCACGACCCCCTACGTTGCATGGAAGTGGTTTGGGGCGACGGCAACTCGATGTTTACCGGTGAAGCTGCCGGTGGTGTCAAGGATCTGGAAAAGCAATGGGACGCGCAAAAGTGGCAAGTCAGCGGAAACGGTCCCAACATGTTTGATTTCTTGAGAATTCCTACACAAGCACAGGGAACTATGGGGATCGTTACATGGGCATCCTTGAAATGCGAAGTCCTGCCGACCATTCACAATATGCACTTTGTGCCTGCGAAAAAGTTAGAAAATCTTATCGATTTTGTCTATCGCGTGATCCGTCTTCGTTTCAGCGACGAACTTATGGTAATGAACGGTTCCTATTTAGCCGAATTGCTTGGCGAGTCTGCAGAACAGATCCAGCAACTCAAAGCAGAACTTCCCCAGTGGGTCGCTCTGGTCGGAGTGCTTGGACGCGAGCTTCTGCCGGAAGACAGAGTAGAGCAGCAGACCAGCGACATCGAAGAGATCGCACAGCAGCATGGTCTGAAAATGGTTCCGGCGCTTCCCAAGATCAAAGGGGACAAGGTTCTCGCAAAGGCCCTCAACCCATCCAAAGAACTGTATTGGAAGGAAACCGCAAAAGGCGCTTACCAGGACATTTTCTTCGTGACGACTCTGGACAAAACACCTATGTTCTTGAAGGCCATGTACGAGTTGGCAGAAGATGAAGGGTATAACACTTCGGATATCGGTGTCTACATTCAACCGCAGCACTGTGGAAGTTCCTATCACTTGGAATTCCATCTTCCTTATGATCCGAACAACGCTCTGGAAACCGCGAAAGTCAAGCGGATGTTCGAAAAGGGAAGCGAACTAATGTCGGGACTGGGAGCATTTTATGCGAGGCCGTACGGTATGTGGGCGAAGCTCCAGCTGAACAAGGACGCACAGTCCTACAATGCGTTGAAAAAGCTGAAAAAGATTTTCGACCCCAATGATGTTATGAATACTGGAAAGCTCACGGTATAACCAACCAAGGAGAAAAGGAGGCCTCACTCATGTCTTTACAAGATTACAGACCTATGATGGAACGCTGCAGCATGTGTCTTAATTGCAGATGGATTCCCTTTGATAAGATCAAGAGCCAAAGATATGGTCAAAACTGCCCAAGCATTGGCTACTACAATTTCAACACAAACACAGCACGCGGCCGCTTTCAGATGGCCCAGAGCATGCTGGATGGACGCACGACTTACACGGATGATGTCATTGAAACCATCCACAGCTGTACAGCTTGCGGAGCCTGCGATATGGCATGCAAAGTCTGCCGTTATAACCTGGAACCACTGGATCACAATCTTGAACTCAAAGCCCATGCAGTTGCCGACGGCAAAACCCTTCCCGGACAGTTACCGGTGATCGAGAACTTGGTAAAAGAAAACACTATGCTTGTTGGGGCAAAAAAAGCGAACCGCATGGATTGGGCAGAGGGACTCGACATGATCGATCTCTTCAAAGAAACTGCTGATGTTGCTTTCTTTGCGGGATGCCAGTACAGCTACAACAAAGATCTGCAAAAAGTTGCCCGTAACGCAGTCAAAGTTCTTCAAAAGGCCGGCGTCAAGGTCGGTACCCTCGGGGGCGCGGACAACTGTTGCGCCGGAAGAGCTCTGCAGATGGGCTTCACAAAAGAATACAATGACCAGTCCTCCGCCAACATCAAAGCATTCGAAAAGGCTGGCGTCAAAACGATCGTCACACCTTGCTCCGATTGCTACCATGCATTCAAGCGGCAATACCCCAAATCCGGATCCACGGTCGAAGTTCTTCATATGGTCGAATACCTGGATCGTCTGATTGCTGATGGTAAAATCAAGTTCACAAAGTCGGTTCCGATGAGCGTGACCTATCACGATCCTTGCCACCTGGGAAGACTGGGCGAAAGCTTCACCCCTTGGGAAGGGAAAGAAAAGAAAATCCTCAATCAGGTCCACACTTGGGAACCGAGACGGCCCAGATATACCGGAGCCAATGGCATCTATGACGCTCCCAGAAACATTCTCGCCAGCATTCCCGGCGTAGAACTGGTAGAAATGGAGCGGATCCGCGAATATTCCTGGTGCTGCGGTGCCGGTGGCGGATGCAGTGACACCTTGCCGGAATTTTCCTCCTGGACGGCAGGAGAAAGATTGACAGAAGCGAACGCGACCGGCGCGGATGCTCTGGTAAGCGCATGTCCCTGGTGCAAAAATAACTTCGCGAACGCTGTCGATGAAAATGGCAACAAGATGCAAGTCTTGGACATCATTGAACTCGTACAGATGGCGCTGTAAGAGGAGGAGGAATCAAAATGGCATTAGCAAGAGAAATCTATCAAGCTCTGGAAGATATCGTTGGAAAGAAGAACATTTCGGAAGATATCGGCGTCTGCGAATCCTATCGCAGCATTGCGTCCCAGACCTCGGCTCACTACGGTCCCTTCGACCATTGGACCCCACTGCCCCAGGCAGTCATACTACCGGGCAGTACGGAAGAGGTTCAAAATGTCGTTCGGATCTGTAACAAATACAAGATCCAATTCAAAGCAGGTTCCACCTTCTATGCGACCATGGCATACATCGGATCGGATTATGCAGTACAATTAGACATGCGCCGCATGTCCAAAATTGAAATCGATGCCAAAAATCAGTGTGCGATCATTGAACCCTATGCGATTGCCGCTGTCGTTCAAGCAGAAGCGATGAAGGTTGGCTTGAACCTCAATATCCCTGGTGTTGGTTGCAGCAGTTCCACCCTTGCCAGCACCTCCGGATGGGCAGGATTTGGACCCACATCGATTTTCATGGGTGCTTCCGGTGAAAACTTGCTTAGCGCAGAATGGGTTTTACCGGATGGCGAAGTAATCAAAACAGGGTCTGCAGGGGCAGGCGCCGGTTGGTTCTGCGGTGAGGGCCCGGGACCGAGTTTTCGTTCCGTGTTCCGTGGAGTGACCGGTGTAGCTGGTTCCATGGGTGTCTGCACAAAGATCGCTGTCAGACTTCATCCCTGGCCGGGACCGACCTTCCTGCCGTCCGACGGAGTCCTTCCTGCATACAAAGCAGTGCTTCCTGACAACTTCAAATGTTACACCCTTTGTTTCCCGGATTGGGAGGGCTGGACGACTGCCGCAGCCATCATTCATGAAAACGATGTGCTGTATCTCGGACACAGACAGTACAATATGTTTGGGAGAAATCTCAAGGGCGCTATGATACGGATCCTGACCGATCCAGAGAAACAACTTTGCGACCTGCCGGAGCTGCTTGAAGATCCGGAACTTCAAAAGCAAAACGAGAGCATGAAGCTGGAATTCCAGGTCGTGATCGCGGGAATGACCAAGAAGGATATGGAATACAAAGAGAAAGCGATCGACGAGATCTTGAAGCTATCCCGCGGATGGAAGAACGAAATGATGCTGGAGAAGGACGTTCACGACTGGGCGTTGCTCTACTTGCTCCGCCTTGGACATAAGAACTTGAACTACGTTCTCTGCGGCGCGTACGAAGGCAACTTCGGAATGTCATCCAACCTCTATGTGACAACCCCGCTTATGGAAGAGGCATCTGCACTCAAGAGAAAGTGGGAAGTAGAAGCCACTGCGATCGCAGCCACCGGCGGCGACTCGGAAATGGGCAGCATCTCTGGTATCGGTGGCGGCGGCGTCACCGGATGGGAATACTTCACCAATTTCGACGCATACGACAAGGATTCCATCCGTGGCACCAAGGAGTTCTTCGACGATACCCAACGGTGGATGACAGAGCATGGCCTTGGCGGTGATTTCAGTAGATGGAACACGGAGTGCAGAAGAGAAGACTCTTACAACTACACACAAGAAGAGCATGATTCATTCTTCGTCAAGATGGCGCAACCTCACGTCATGGCATACCAGTGGAAAGTAAGAGAGGCATTCAACCCGAATCATTTGGGCGGAAGCTATTACAGAACCCTGACACCAGACAAAGTGCCGGAAGGCAAATAAGCACGATCCATTCCTAAGAAAGAAAACAGCTATGTAGAACGCATAGCTGTTTTCTTTCAAGGACAAAATAGGATATGATTGTTAAAAAGGAGTAAAAATCGATGACAGAGAAAAACGAGACGACAAGCGAGAGGATTTTTACCAAGCATTTTAATATCATGCTGATCGTCAGTCTACTGACGTTCACCGGCCATTATATGCTGATGGCGACCCTGCCCCTCTATGCGAATGAACTCAGCGGAAGCAATGTGCTTGCGGGAATGATGATCACTTCCCTGACGATATCGGCGCTGCTCTTCCGACCGGTCTTTGGCCCTCTCATCGACACCAGGGGACGGAAGTTGATCCTGGTCACCGGAGCAGTACTTTTCGTGGTGGTGTCTTTGTCGTATCAATTTGCACAGACGGTATTGCTGCTGATTATGCTGCGTTTTGTCAACGGAATTGGATTCAGCGCCCATACGTCAGCGGCGGGCACGATCATTTCTGACCTTACCCCCAAAGGAAGATTGTCAGAGGGGATCGGGTACTATGGAATCTCCGTCATCATGGGAACGGCCATCGGTCCGGCATTGGGAATATATTTCGCAAGAGAAACCGGGTATTCTACGCTGTTTCTTGTCGTCTTCATATTTTGGCTGGTAGCACTGATCATATCACTGTTCATCAACTACGAAAAGAAAGAGCCAAAAGCGCCTGACATTGGGGTGCGAAAGAAGGAGAAATTTGTTGAACGAACGGCGATTTTGCCTTCGCTCCTCATGTTCTTCGTGTCACTGACATTTGGAGCAGTGATAACTTTTTTGCCGTCCTATGGCGTAGCTCGCGACATCGTCGGGATCGGCGTGTTTTTTACCGTGTATTCCATCACAGTGCTGATCTCCAGGCTCTTGACCGGTCGGATCGCAGACCGACATGGGTTTCGAATCGTCTTGGTGCCGTCCTTGATCGCACTGGTGATTGCTATGGTGATCCTTGCCTTCGCCAGTTCTCTGATGGTGGTTTTGATCGCTGCTGTTTTTTTCGGGATCGGCTTTGGAACTTCCTATCCGATCAGCAACGCTATCATCATAAAGCGTTGCCCCCCAGACAGAAGAGGGGCGGCAACGTCTACACTGCTTGCGGCTATGGACATCGGGATCGGCCTGGGCGCATTCCTTTGGGGATTTGTCGTCGAAGTCGCCGGCTTTACTACGGTCTACCTCGCCTCCGCAGTCTGCGCCATCCTTGCGCTGCTGACCTACTGGTACCTGGAACGCAAGTAGAACATGGGGACGGTTCGACTTGTTTCGCTTTGCGGATTCAAGGGTAGATTTAACCCAAGCATTTTAAACGAAACGGAGGATACACAGATGCTCAAAACTGGAGACAAAGCACCGAAGTTTACACTGATGGACAAAGACGGCAATGAAGTCAGCTTATCGGACTTTCTTGGGAAGCGAGTGGTCATATATTTCTATCCAAAGGACAATACGCCCGGTTGCACCAAGCAGGCATGCGCATTCCGGGATGCATTCGATGGCTTCAAACGGGAAGATATCGTTGTGATCGGCATCAGCAAGGACAGCATTGCTTCTCACAGGAAATTTGCAGAGGAATACGGACTGCCGTTCATTCTGCTTTCCGATCCGGAGCGCGTGGCCATCGAGGCCTTTGGAGTATGGGTAGAAAAAACGATGTATGGAAAGAAGAGTTTCGGCGTGTCACGATCAACATTTATCATCGATGAAAACGGGGTCGTAGTCAAAGTGTTTGAAAAGGCAAATCCCGACACAAACGCAGCAGAAATTCTGGAATTCCTGGAGCAATAGAATCATAAAAACTCAAGACTCGAGAATAAAGAATAAGGAATTAAAGAATCCCTGGGAGCCAGGGATTCTTTTGTTTTCGTGCTGCTTTTCTACTTTTTCTCTGGCTCGAAGGGCTTCCATTCGCTGGGATAGGGACAAGCAAGGGCAAAGTACCGGGTCACGCCGTCATAGCCATTGATGACCTGATGGGGTTCGCCATCTTCTACGAGGACACACTGGCCAGGGCCAACGGTAACTTCTTCCTTGTCGGTCCGAACGATCAGCGTTCCTTCCAGCATGAGGAAATAGTGCTCAGAGCCGGGATGGACGTGCATTTCTGCGCCGCCGCCGGGGCCAAGGATCGAAATGGCCACTCGGGCATGGATCGCTTGCTCCGGGGTAAAAATCTCATTGCTCACCATATCGTGATGGAGAGGGGGTAGCTTTTCGGCTAATGTGTTTAAGTCGGAAATAATCATGGGTTATCCTCCTAATCTCTGCGGCGCAAAAACAAATGTGGGAATATATGTAAATACTAACGAGCGCATATCTCTGAATCCGGTTGACGGAATGAAGACAAAGGTCGTATAATTCGGAGTGTGTACCGGAGGTGTAAGATGGACAGTTCCAATATTTATCCTAAGATTCTCCAAAGCTTTTTTCAGGTCTCCAGTGTTGACGAGTTCATTAAGGAGGTCTCTGTACTGATCGGCAACCCGGTCATCGTAGTTGGAAAAGCATTTAAAGTCCTTGCCAGCTCCAATGTGGACGATCTTGACGATGCCCCCTTTTGGACCGATGCCGTTCGAACCGGCGCTTATTGCGACGAGCTCATAGAAGAGATACTCACGGAACATTGTGCATGGGACTTACAAGTCACAACCAATGAACCTTATGAAAGGTCGCATTCTGACAGTCCGTATATGTGGTATATCAGCAAACTTGTTTTTCGAGGCGAGATCTATGGTTCTGTTGTGGTGCTTGGAGTCCAACCTGTGCCAGTTGAAATTTGGCGGCTTTTACCTTTCGTCAGCAATCTGGTCGTCAAACTCCTTTCAGCGGAGAAGTACAATATCGTGTTCAACGACAGCCGGCTATATGAGGCAATTTTTGTCGACTTGCTTCTTGGTAACGTACAGTCCGACAATTTTTTTGATAATCGGGTGCTGTCTGCAAAGCTGGAAGATGCTAAGTGTTTTCAACTTCTGACCGTGCCCATTCAGGACAATATCCGGGCGTCGATCGGAAACTTAAAGCATACGTTTGAATATTTGTTTCCTGGCTGTTGGGTCATCCTTTATGACAACCACCTGCAAGTCCTTCGAATCGCCACCAGACCTCTGGTCAACAGCGCGATGCTGAATGAAAAAGTTCGGGATCTGATGTGCCGTTACACCACTTTGGTATGTTATAGCGACTTTTTTACAGATCTAAGGCAGATACCGGAGGTTTATCAGCGGACCCTACGGACTCTTAAAATCGCAAAACTGCTTCATAATAACGGGCCTGTGATATCCCATGAGGAGTATCGATTCTATGATATGGCCATGAGTGCAGCCCGATACGATAACAATGCCTTGGATGGCTTCCTATGCTCAAAGGTGGTAGAAATACGAACATACGACGCCAAATATGGGACGGACTATTTCCAGACTCTTTTAGCATTTCTGCAATCCGAGAAGAGCTGTCCGCTGGCAGCGAAGCGGCTGTTCACCCATCGTAATACGGTTCTATATCGAATCGCCCGTATGCGGGAGCTTTTCGATCTGGATCTGGACTCCCCGGAAAGCTGGTTTCAGCTGCTCTATTCCTGTATTGTGGCAGCCTACAAGGATGAAATTTCAAATGGTGATATCAAAGTCACCAGCTCTTTCTCCAGTCAGTGACCGGTTCCCCGTTCAGTTGATAGATCATGAGCATCATGTCATCCATGAGAGGATTGGTAAAAGTAAAGTCGGAACGACGATGCAGTCCCCGGCTTTCTTTTCTTTCCATGGCAGTGAGGAAGATCAGCCGACCCATCAGTGCCAAGTCAAAGGCGTCCAAAGCCCGCATCAGTTCGTGAGAATCCTTGCAACCGACAGCTCCGAGGGCTGCATTTTCAAGATCTATCAGGTATTTCAGCCCTGTTCGAAGAAGGTTTTCGGAACGAGGGATGGAGATGCCCGCATAATCGTTCATCAACTGCTGAATGGCATAATTGAAGTCTTTCCAGGAATCACCGGCTTCTCTTTCCATAAGTTGACTGCATAGTTCCTGCAATTCTTTTACTACTTCGTGAGTTTCCAACTGATCGTCGATGGCAGGTCTGGCGGCGGCTTCTGCCGCTGCGGCTTCACCGGCGATGCGACCCATCACCGCAGCTCCTGCAATATCAGAACGGAAGTTGCCAGTCTCGTCTCCTGCGCTATAGAGCCCCGGGACTTTGGTGGCTCCTTTTTCGTCGATCTCGATGCCCCGGCCGATGAGCATGGGATTGTACTGGCCGAATTCTACCATGTGTCGGCTCAGATCGATGCCTTGTTTATCCATGGCATCCAAAAGGGAGGTATCTCCTTCACAGTTTAGACCCCAGATCATGTATTCCATATCCTCCGGGGAGGTCTCGGTGCAGTTCATGTAAACCGGGCCTGTGCCATCCTTGAATCTGTCGTTGAATACACCATGCCATACGTCGGCGGTAACATCTCCCAATTCCTTGTTTGGCTTTGTGACGAAGGGCCCTACCGGTTTGCCTTCCGGGTCGGACAATACCCCGATCCAGGTGGCCTTGCCGCATCGTTCAAAGTAGCGAGGGCCTGCATGAGTATTTGGCAGTTCGAGATTGATCAGGCTAGCTCCGGCACGATAAGCCGCGGCTCTACCGTTTCCACAACAGCAGGGACAATGGGCGGTATTGAACATCTGTGAGGGAGTGATCGAAGGATAAAGACGCGATGCATTTCCTGTGCAGGAAATAATACACTTTGTTTTGAATATTTTCAGCTCAGGTTCTGTATTTTTGATAGAAACGCCCACGGCGCCGATGATTTGACCATTAGCGTCGGTGAGATAGTCCCGGATCGGTGTTTTGTTCTCAATGACGACGCCTCGTTTTTTTGCTTCCGCAGTCAGGACCGGTTTCTGGTTGCGTCCGTCATATTTCAAGAAGACCCGCTTTCTTCCAGGGAAGGCGTGTCCGTTGAATTCCCATTCCCCGTGAGGCTTCATGTTGATGCCCCAGGAATGCCAGTCCTGAACGACCTCGAAGGTTCGTTCCAGGAACAATTTCTGGATGCTGACGTCGTAACTGCCTTTTCCTACCAGACTTTGGCGGAACTCCTTCAGACATTCCTCCAGGCTGTCGGCGTTGACGCCGGGAATGTAGCAATTAAAGTGGTCATTGCCGGTAGTTCCGGAACCGCTTCTGCGGGTATCGGACTTTTCGGCTACGATCACTCTGGCTCCTGCATCTGCTGCCGCAATTGCCGCCATAAGTCCTCCGATGCCGCCTCCGATCACCAGTACATCACATTCTTGGATGTTTTTATTTGTCTTGATCATTGTTTCCCCCTCCTGACTTATTTGCCCCGAACGACCTGATGAAGCATCATCAGGGGAAGGGGGTACTTGAGGTCAATAGCTCCTTTGGGGCAGTCTATAACACATGCCCGACAGTGCCAGCATTCGTCCGGATACCGAACTTCAGGAACCTGCCCCGGTGCGGCAGGTCCAAAAACGTCCAGAGGGCATATTTGGGCGCAGAGGGTGCATCCGTTGCATTTATTTTTGCTGATGGTGGGTGGCATGATCAGAACCTCCTTTGTATAAACACTACATGATGTATAAAACGTAGACCAAACAGGATATGGCCAGAGCCAACCAGGTGATACCTCCCAGGATGAAAGGCTTGCCTCCTTTTGTAAAGAGGCCATTGAATTTGATTTTATAACCGATGCCGACCAGAGCCACGGTGATAAAGTACTTATAGCCTTTCTTGCAGACCCATCCAAGGTTGAATTCTTCGCCTCCGATGGTACTGAAATCCAGAACGGTATTCAGGATCGCCAGGGCCAGGAAGCCCAGTATGAAGAAAGGAAAGGCTTTCGCAACATTTCTGCCAAAGGACGTGGTCACGGTTCCTCCTGCCGCCCGTTCCAACCGGCTGTCTCTCGCGACACTGACCAACATGACCACGATCGCTACGACCACTAGCATGGTGGTTCTGGTCAGCTTTACGACGATAGCCATATCTCCTCCGCTGAGACCGGAGGGGGTAAAAGCCTTGGGCCCCATGATCATATCAAAGGTTCCTGCCGCAGCTGTGACGCTGGATGTATCGCTGATGGCCAGGCCGCCGAGGATACCATACTGTTCCGGAGATAGACCGATGCCCGCTGCCGCATAAGGAAACATGATTGCGGCGAAGATATCAAAGAGAAAAATTGCCGTCAAGGCATAAGCCATTTCTTCCTCCGCGTGGATGATGGGGGCCAGCGTAGCGATGGCGGTTCCTCCGCAGATCGCTGTGCCGCCGCCTACCAAGACGCGGGTCTTTCCCGGGACCTGAATGGCGCTGCCGGCGAAATAGGCGACGGCAAAGGACAAGCAGATATTAAAGCATATCAAGGGAAGCGAATAGAGACCCACACCAATGATCTGGGAGAAACTCAGAGTCCCTCCAACCAAAATGATGCCGGTCTTCAAAAGGTATTTCGATGAAAAACCCGCTCCCTGTTTTGTCATGGCGACAAAGCCCGCAGGAAAAAGATTGGAGATCAAAATCCCTAAAAAAAGGCCAATCATAGGAGCCCCGACATAATGTTGAACTCCCCCTAAAAAAGTTGCCGCGATTCCTGCGACCAAACATACGGCAAGACCGATATACATGTAAAAAACCTCCGCTAAGACGGCGTAACAAGGTACAAGAAATAGTGTGACAAATCGCCTCATTATACCGTCGCGAAAAATCAAAAGCAAGGATACGGCTCAAGAGAATTCAAGCCTTTCAGTGTATTTGTGCAGGCTGCAAGAGACGAGCGGTCAAACTTATGCGGGCTGCACCGACTTGTGCTATCGCCTTGACGCACCTATGGCTGCAATATATCATGGACACTAGGGCAATTAGCTTTTATTTCTTCAGCCCAGGGATCACATAAATAGGGGGGATACGAATGGATCCAACTGTCTTGAGCATTATCGGCATTATTGTCTTTCTTTTCTTGTTGTTTATAGGAATGCAAATTGGTATTGCCATGGCCTTGGTGGGCTTTGTAGGGTACTGGCTATTTACTAATTTTGGCGCCGCATTTGGAGCGCTGAAGTCGACGCCGTTTACTACCAGTGCAAATTTTTCGCTATCGGTTATCCCGTTATTTGTACTCATGGGCCAAATTGCCTTTTACTCAGGCATAAGCAGCGACCTGTACAATGCGTGCTATAAATGGTTGGGACGGGTTCGCGGTGGTCTGGGTATCTCCACGCTGGCTGCTTGTGCCCTCTTTTCCGCAATCTGCGGATCAGCAACAGCTACTGTGGCAACGTTGGGTACCGTCTGTTTGCCGGAAATGCAGAAGTACAAGTATAAAGATTCTCTTTCCTGCGGACTGATCTCATCTGGCGGTACGATGGGCATCCTGATCCCTCCCAGCGTTGGCTTCATTATTTATGGTACGATCGCAGAGCAATCCATCGGTGCTCTGTTTGCCGCAGGAATCGTTCCAGGGCTGCTACTTATGGTGCTCTTCATGATCACAGTCGTCATAATTACTAAGAAGGATCCATCCGCAGGCCCCAAAGGTGAGAGTTTCCCGTTAAGAGAAATGCTCATCTCTTTGAAAGGTGTTATTGCCTTTATCATCCTGTTTCTTCTCGTCTTAGGTGGAATCTTCGGGGGCTGGTTTACACCCAGCGAAGGCGGTGCCATTGGTGCCTTTGGATCTCTTGTATTTATGGTGATCCGAAGAAAGGCTACTTTGGCAAATTTGAAAGCGGCCCTTTCTGACAGCATAAAGACCACGGCTATGATTTTCATGATCATGATCGGCGCTTATATATTCGGCTATTTTCTTACCATCTCCAGAATGCCGATGGCACTGGCCCGGATAGCTGTAGATGCAGATGTTTCTCCCTATATCATTCTGATCTTTGTGCTTTTGGTCTACACGGTGTTGGGTTGCTTCATCGATGCGATACCCTTGACCATCATCTTAGTACCGATTTTTCTTCCTATCATTTTAGGTCTGGGCTTCAACCCCATCTGGTTCGGCGTAATCATTATCCTGGCGATGCAGATCGGGTTGTTGACTCCTCCGGTTGGCATGTGTTGTTACGTCATGTCCGGCGTGGCAAAGGATATACCGCTGCAGACGATATTCAGGGGAGTCTTGCCATTTATTGCAACCATAGTGGTGGCGGCAGTGTTTATCATAATCTTCCCTCAGATCGCGCTCTGGCTTCCGGGTTTGTTCTACGCAGTATAGGGCATATGGTGGCTTTACGCACTTGATTGCATAAAAGTTAATTCAACACCGTTATAAACAACCATAAGAGGAGGAAAAGCAAACATGAAGAAGAAACTATTAATTCTGCTGGCTCTGGTCATGGTCTTCGCCCTGTGTTTCAGTGCCTGCGGAGGAGGCGCCGAGGACCCTGCAGAAACCCCGGAAGGCGATGCCGTTGCAGACGATACCGTCTACACCCTGAGTCTAACCACTCATGATACTCCAGAGAGCGCCGCAGTGGCCTACCAGACACAGTGGGTCGAAATGGTGAAGGAGAAGAGCGGCGGCCGCCTGATCATCGAGATCTATCCTTCCGCAGCTCTTGCAAAGCCAACGGAAACGGTGGATTTCGTTCGGGACGGTACCGTTGACTTAGGTTGGGGCCTGCCACACTTCTATCCCGGAGTCTTTCCCCTCATCGACGTGATTTCCCTTCCCATGGTAGGATTGAACTCGTCCGAGCTGACCACCCGTGTGCTCTGGGATCTGTATAATGAATTCCCCGAGATGCAGGCGGAATGGGACGACTTCAAGGTCATTGGTTTCCGGGCCAACTGCGATGTGCCTATCACCTCCGGTAAAGAAAAAGTTGAAACGCTCAGCGATCTGAAAGGTTGGAACATTCGGGGAGTTTCCGGACCTCCCAATGACTTCATAACCGCAATCGGGGCTTCTCCCGTCAATGTTCCTGTAGCCGATGTATACTCTGCTCTTCAGAACAGCACACTGGACGCAACAATGAGCGATTGGCATGCGGTATTGTCCTTCCGTATGTATGAAGCTGCCAAGTACTACGCTGACGAACAGATCACGGTCAATTCCTTCTACTTCATCATGAACAAGGATTCTTACAACAATCTTCCGGCGGATCTGCAGGCTGTCATCGACGAGTGCAGCGGCCAGGCCATGGTGGATCTGGACATCGACATTTTTGACAGAGTCGAAGAAGAAGCAAAGGCTCTGATCAAGGATAACGGCGGAGAAATCTATAACCTCAGCCCTGAAACACGTGCTGAAATGCAAGCGATCGCAGATCAGGTCGTTGTCAACTGGATCGAGACACAGACGGCAGCCGGTTATCCTGCGCAGGAAATCTATGATAGAATGCTAGAACTTATCGACGAGTGGAAGTAAACAAATACTACTAAAATGATCAGTTGGAATGGAAGGGGGCAATACACTTGACCAAGTTTCGAAGTGTATTAACTGTTATCAGCAACAAGCTTGCCATAATCGCCATGGCTGTTACCTTTATTCTGGTTTTTATCACTACCATAGACGTCGCTCTGCGGAAGATCACGAATACCAGTATAAGAGGCAGCTTTGAAATAACTGAGATGGGCATGGTGGTCATCGTATTCATAGCATTGTCCTATCTGCAGCTAAGCAATGGGCATATAAGGGTGGATATGTTTGTAAACAAACTCCCTGGACGCTTGAGGTACATTGTAGATGCATTCGTACTGTTTGTAAGCTTTGCGGTTGTGATTTTCATCGGCTATGCCGGCTTGCAACAGACCATAAAACAGTTTACTGCTGGTATCACCACCGGGGTCGTCTTCTGGCCGCTGTGGCCCTTCGTGGCATTCATGACGATTGGACTTGTGCTTTACAGCCTTGTTCTCCTTTCGGATGGCATAGATATTGTCATTCGGTGCGCACGGTATAAAAAGCCAATAGAAAAAGCTTGTGACTGAGCGACTGACGGTAGAGTCTGTGTCCAACAAAAAAATAGTAGGGGCTGTCTCAAATAAAATGGAGACAGCCCTTTCGTTCATTTTTTACTAATTTCACTAACTGTCGTCTGTTCTACATGAACAGGGCTACATCATCTTCCACGGTGCCGATGCCAGCGATGCCGAAGGTCTCGACCAGAACCTTGGCAACGTTCGGGGAAAGGAAGCCGGGAAGGGTAGGCCCAAGGTGGATGTTCTTGACTCCCAGTGACAGAAGGGCCAGCAGAACGATCACGGCCTTTTGCTCATACCACGCGATGTTGTATGCGATAGGAAGATCGTTGATATCTTCCAGTCCAAATACGTCCTTCAGTGTCAAAGCAATGACAGCGAGAGAGTAGGAATCGTTGCATTGTCCAGCATCCAAAACTCTGGGAATGCCACCGATATCTCCAAGGTCCAGCTTGTTGTATCTGTATTTGGCGCAGCCGGCAGTCAAAATGACGGTATCCGACGGTAGCGCCTTGGCAAACTCAGTATAGTACTCTCTGGACTTCATGCGACCATCGCAACCAGCCATGACAAAGAATTTCTTGATCGCGCCGGATTTTACTGCGTCTACCACTTTGTCTGCCAGGGCAATGACCTGATTGTGAGCGAAGCCTCCGACGATAGTTCCGCTTTCAATGGCATTCGGAGCTTTCGCGGCTTTGGCCATTTCGATCACTGCGGAAAAGTCTTTCTTTCCATCTTTGTCAGGTACGATATGTGTGCAACCCGGAAAGCCAGCGGAACCGGTGGTAAAGATACGATCACGAATTTCTTCGCTTCTCGGGGGCACGATGCAGTTGGTGGTAAAAAGGACCGGCCCGTTGAAAGAAGCGAATTCGTCGATCTGTTTCCACCATGCGTTTCCGTAGTTGCCAACCAGATTGTCGTACTTCTTGAAGAACGGATAGTAATGTGCCGGAAGCATTTCGCTGTGGGTATAGACATCGACACCCGTACCCTTGGTTTGTTCAAGTAGTTGTTCCAGATCGGTAAGATCATGGCCGGAGATCAGGATCCCGGGATTGGTTCCGACGCCGATATTGACCTGGGTGATTTCAGGATTTCCGTACTTTCCAGTGTTTGCGCCGTCCAAAAGCGCCATGGCTTCAACACCAAAGGATCCGGTCCTGAGGGTCAGTGCAACAAGATCATCCGCAGACAATGTGTCATCCAGCGTCGCTGCCAATGCTTCATACATAAATTCGTAGATCGCCGGGTTTTCCTTCCCGATGTTCAAGGCGTGATGGGTATAGGCGGCCATGCCTTTCAGTCCGTAGATGATCAGTTCTCTGAGGGAACGAACATCCTCGTCTTCTGTTGAAAGAACACCGACGGACAAGGCTTTGCTCCGCATTTCCTCTGCTGTCCCGACGGAAAAGACAGCACTGTCATGCAATCCTTCAACGGAGACTTTTTTACGGAGTCCATCGCGCAGAGCTTCCACCTTTTTGATTTGTACCTCAAATGCGTTCTCGTCGAAATTGGCGTTAGTGATCGTCATAAACAAGCTGTTGAGCATTTCGTGATTTTCATCCGCGAGCTCTGAAACGCTCAGGTTGCCTTTTTTCACAATGTCCGACATGCCCTTGAGCAGATAAACCAGCAGGTCCTGAAGATTGGCTACGTCCTCTGATTTGCCGCATACTCCCCGGATATTGCATCCAGTGCCCTTCGCGGTTTCCTGGCATTGATAACAAAACATACTCATAGGTCTCCTCCTCCGATCGATACGATAATTCTACATGAATGGTTTACTCTTTGATTGTATTGTTATTTTATCATCAATGCAGTTGCATATGCAACAAATGGATCATTTTATTGAATTAAGTAATTCAGACAACAGGTCCTCCGCGGAAGCCATCACCTCGGCAATTTCGGCTTCAGTGATTTCTTCGAGATGGAATCCTGCCGACACAACAGTATTGCGTTGGAATCGTTTACAGAGCCTTTCGGAGATCGATCTTGCGACCGGCTCTTCCTTGTGGCCAAGAAAAGTAAAGACAGAAGTGGTGCAACTCGTAGCTTGGGGGTCGCTCAGACTTGGGCGTGGCTGACTGATCGCGACTGCGCCTATGTGTGGCTTGCTGCCGCCGCCGACATAAACCTGTATGCCGTCGGGGGTGAAGGTGGCAACTGCAGTCAGGGTGGTTGGCGATGACAAAGAAGAAGGACAATTGCTGGTGACCGAAATGACTTTGATATCGTCCCTCATGCGCTTACCCTTCCCATCTCCTAAGTCCGGCAAAAGGAATGTCGAATTGATCCAGAATGCGACCGACTGTTTGATCGATCATATCCTCTAAAGAAGTCGGCCTGGTATAAAAGGAAGGCATCGGCGGTGCAATGACACCGCCGGCACGGGAAACCGTCAACATGTTTTGAAGATGGATCTGGCTTAACGGGGTTTCCCTGGTCAATAGAACCAATTTGCGTTGTTCTTTCAGACAAACGTCGGCTGCGCGGACGATCAAGTCTTCCGAATAGCCATTTGCGATCCCGCTCAGTGTCTTCATGCTACAAGGCGCAATGATCATCCCGGACGCTTTGAACGAACCGCTGGAAATCCTTGCAGCCAAATCGTCATCTTCATAATAGAAACTGGCAAGACCGATGACATCTTCAATGCAATAGTCGGTCTCTGCTTTTATCGTATAAGAGCCCCATTTGCTGATGACGACATGTGTTTCGATCCCTTGCTTTTTCATTTCCTCCAGCAGACGAATCCCGTAGATCGCTCCGCTCGCGCCGCTGATCCCCAAAATGATCGGTTTCATTTCTTTACTCCTTGTTCAAGAGCTTGGGGATCGGGTTCAAACAAAACACGCTTTCCACTTCATTTTTATCTACAGAAAAACGAGGATCTCTTTTAGTAACATCTGTGATTTCTGATCCTTCTGTGGTTCGCCAGCCGTAATTGCAGTAACTGCAGCAATAAAGATCCCAGGCTCCGCTGCCATCCGGCGCCGATGCAGCCAGATAAGCAGTCTCAGAGAGACACCTGACACATTGGATGTTTGTATTTTTCTCAGCCATTGAGCATACCCTCCAGTTTCGTTTGCATCGTCCCTTCTGTATCCAGAAGGTCGATCATTTGGAATGGCCGGATCGAATCCGGGTATTCCGGCGTCGTTGCGTCGATGATCAGCTTGTTGCCCATTCCCGGAGGATTTGATGTGGGATCTAGTTGGAAACCGGGAGTGTTTTGTATCACCGTGACGTCCTTATCTGCCCGAACTCTGCAGTTTATCGCCCAAATAACTTGCTCCAGGTTGAATGGATCCACATCGCCATCCACGATGATGATATTCTTAGCGTAAGAGATACCATGAGGAGTTGTCGCCACTCTCATGGCAACGGTCTTCCCGTATCCACCAAACTTAAGGTCGGTGGCAACGATCACCGAGAGTCCGTGCTGAAAATTGGCATTGACGCATTTGACTTCCGGCATCGTTGCTTTTAATTGCTTGTAGATAGGCACGGAAGTCGAAAGTCCGATGAGAGTATCGTGTTCGGTCCAAGGGCGGCCGATATAAAGAGTCTCGAAAATGGGGTCTTTTCTATGGGTCACTCGCTTGACTTTGATGTTGAATACCTGCTTTGCCCCCGAGTAGCTTCCCGGAAACTCGCCGAAAGGACCTTCGTAGAAGCGCTTGCCTGGGATCACTTCTCCCTCGATGACGATTTCCGCGTGCGCCGGGACATCCAGGTCGTTGCCGATGCATTTTGCCAGTTCAAACGGCTCCCCATCGATCGCGGAGGTGAAGATATATTCCGACTGGTTGTAATCCAGCGGCGTAGATGCCATGGTTGCCAGAGAAGGAGGAACACCGATGCAAATGGCGACAGGAAGAGCTTCGCCCCGTTCTTCAGCTTTTTTGATGTGCCGGGCTCCATCGTGAAAGGGCATGACATGGAGTGCGATCACATCCGGATGCTGTACCTGCATGCGGTAAACACCAACGTTTTCCACTGCAAGGTTATCTGGCTCGTCGATATCCTTTGTAACGACCAGGCCCTTGCTTAAATAAAATCCCCCGTCATGTTCATTGACTCTGTGAAGCGGAAACAACTCAAAGAGGTTGATATTCTCATCGACAACGACTTCCTGGCAAGGCGGCTGCTCGATATAGGTGACAGAACCTTCGATATATTTGTCCCACAGATCTGACATGCGGAAGAACTGTTCCTTCACCGTAGCATCAGTTTGCATGCCAAGCATCAAGGCGTTGCTCTTCCAGGAACCGCATACGTTGCCGACGATCCTGCCTTTGCCAAGAAAGCCATCAATATTGTTCATCAGAATCGCCGGGGAATCCTTCATATTCATTCCGGCAGCCAGAATCGTACGAACATCTGGCTCCAGAGAAACGGGATCGGTGTAATGGATCAGCAGTTTCTCTTCTTCCAACTTCGACAGAAAGTCTCGCAGGCTTTTATAACTCAACTCATACCTCCTATGTGTAAACAACTGACAATGGTTTGGAATTTGGCAACGGCCGGGACTCGAACCGGCCGCTGCCATCTATTTATCCAAGGAGGAGAAATAGCAAAGGAATCCATGTAATTCCATGGTAGTACGATACTATCAAACGCAAGGTTTATGCCAATTCTTAAACGATGGAAACTAGCCGTTTCCAGTATTGCGACAGGACAAAAGATGTGACAGACATATGTGCAATACTGAAATGCCACATATGCAAACCGATTTTCGTGAACTTTCCTTTTGTACTTCTGACCGAATTCAGTTATAATGACGGAAAACAACGACGTTCAGAAGAATGGAGCAGGACTCACATGAAGTACACTAAAAAGCAGAGCGTTTATACAGGATCCCATTTCCGATCGTTACTTGAGGTCTGCAATACCGGCGTGATCGTAACAGACGCCAATGGTTATATCGTAGAGATCAATGATGCCGCCTGCGTTCTTCTTAGAATGAAGGCCGACGATTGCCTGGGCAACCACTTCTTTCAAGTGTTTGATTTTAACCTTGACCAAAACCGGGTGGTAAGTCTCACGGACCATGTAATAAAACAGCCCTTTCTTGTGAAAACAAAATACGACACAAAATTGCGATTGCTGTTTTCATTTCAGACGATAAAAAATGAAGAAAGCAGCGACAGCGATACTTTGGTCACATTCTATTCGGCACCGGAAACCGGCACCAAAGAATTGCCGCTTTCCAACGGATTCGAAGCAGGGTATACGTTTTCGTCGATCGTGAAGGCGTCTTCCTCCATGGGTGACGTTGAGCGAATCAGCCGTATTGCAGCAAAAACGACATCCAACGTCCTTATTTGTGGAGAAAGCGGAACAGGCAAAGAGTTGATTGCTCAGGCGATCCATAACGCAAGTAGCCGGGCCCACGGTCCCTTTATCGCATTGAACTGCGGCGCGATACCGCAAGGATTGATCGAAAGCGAACTGTTTGGTTACGAAGGAGGGACCTTTACCGGAGCCAGAGCAACGGGACAACCGGGCAAATTTGAAATGGCGGCAGGGGGAACGATTTTCTTGGACGAAGTCGGAGATATGCCAATGCACTTACAGGTCATCCTGCTTCGCGTACTGCAATCAAGGGAAATCATACGACTGGGGGGAAAAAGCTCAAAAAAAATCGATGTCCGCGTCATCGCAGCCACCAATATGGATCTGGAAGAGTGTATTTTACAAAAGACATTTCGAAGCGATCTTTTTTACAGACTGAACGTGTTTAACATACAAGTACCTCCACTCCGGGATCGGACAGAAGATGTAGAACCTTTGGCTCGCCATTTTATTTCCCGATGCAATGAACGATTTGGAACACAAATTACCGGAATCGACGAATCCGTACTCAAACTACTAAAAACATACCATTGGCCGGGGAATGCCAGAGAATTGGAAAACACGCTGGAATGGGCTTCAAATATGTCGAAGGGAGCGGTCATTACTGTCGATGATTTACCGAGACAGCTTGTCAGAAAGTGCTTGGGGCAGCTGGCAACCACCGGGCGACAAAAGCCAATTCAAGAACAAGATGTTTTAGAAACAACAAATGGCACTGAGGAACTGAACGAACGAGAACTGTTGGTATCCGTGCTGGAACAGTGTAAAGGCAATCTCAACCTGGCATCTGCTGTCTGCGGCGTCAACCGACGGACACTGTATCGAAAGATGGAAAAATTTGAGATCGATCCTGCAGATTATCGGAAATGATCAAATCATGACTCGTGAAACAGGATGGCCTTGATCACATTGCCCTTTGTAGCATCGTCCAATACGATCTGATAGTTCGAAAAACTTTCCCTGTGCGTGATCAAAGGTTTTACATTGATCGCACCCCGCTCCAACATGGATCGTACGATATTCCAACTGGATGCGGACGAACTATAGGAGAAAATCAGATCCATATCTCTAAAAATCGCCTTTTTCCAAGGGATTCCGATCTCGATCTCACCAGGCATGCCCATGGTACATAAGCGGCCGTGTTTCTTCAAGACCTGGATCCCTTCGTAGATGGCACTCTGCGTACCGGCGCAGTCAACTACGAGGTCAGCTCCTCTTCCGTCGGTCATCTCGAACACGATATCTTCAATATTTTCCCGGTCCACATTTATGATCCGGTCCGCACCAAGCTCTTGAGCTGTCAGCAGCCGAAGATGCATGTCATTTTCTTTTCCTGCAACGACCACTTTTTTTGCCCCGTAATGCATCACCATCTGCAACGCCAGAAGGCCGATCGTGCCGGGACCAATGATCACAACGAAATCCTCTGGTTGAATCAGAGCTCGTTCCAGTACACCGTGGGCAGCGACCGCAGCGGGTTCCATGACCGCCCCTTCTTCATAGGAGATATTATCAGGAATCTTATGTAAACTGAATTCCGGAAGTGCTATGTATTCGGTAAAAACACCGTTCATATGGATTCCCGGTGCGCGACGATTGGCACAGAGATGAAAATCTCCCCGTCGGCAGTCGACACACCAACGGCAGCTTTGGATCGAAAGCTCTGAAGCCACACGGTCGCCGATGGAAAAATGGGTCACTTTACTTCCTTTTTCTACGATCTCACCAGAAAACTCATGTCCCAGTATGATAGGAACATTGGCATCCATGTCACCATCAATGATGAGGATATCGCTTCCGCAGATACCCATTGCTCTGACTTTGATGAGAACTTCCGTCTCAGCTATGCCAGGGACCGGAACGTCGACCAGCTCGACATTTCCTGGACCCGGTTTGGTTTTGATGATGGCCTTCATTGCGTCCTCCCAAAATATAAATATTGGAATATCGGACATTATACCATTATCTGCCTGAAAGATACAATAAGCGCTTCCTTTCGTCAGCGCCGGAAGCTTTCCAGATCGCCCTTGGTGTTCATGTTGTAGAACATGCTCCAGTCGGGGCTGAAGCGACGCGCTTCTGTTTCTGAAACGTAGCGGGTCGGAACCCGGTCGTACAACTCTTTAATCCTGGGCTTGTCCTCGGCAAACAATTCTTCGATCACTTTGATGTTTGCCTTGGAATAAAAAGCGTTGAAGGGTTCGGTCATGCCATCGTGAAACAGCGTGACAAGGATCTCGAAGCCGGGATCCTCTTCGATCAGTCCTTTCATGAAACGGATATAATCCAGATTCACGTTGGGCATATCGCAAGCAAGAAGATAGGCAAAATCGCTTTTCCCGTGGAGCAGGCCGGTATATAGACCACCCAAAGGTCCAAAATTCTTGATATTGTCTTCCAGGACGGGATAGTTGGTGTGGGAATACAGGTGCGGCTTATTGGATACGATGATCACGTCAGAAAAGACCTCAGACAGAAGGTCGGCTATGTAAACAGCCGCCAATTTACCATCGATCATCACTTCCTGCTTATCAAAACCCATTCGCTTGCTTTTGCCGCCAGCCAGAATGATGGCAGTATCTGTCAACATTTTTTACCGCTCCGTCTCCATGATTTGCATTCATTTTACCATATCTCGTGTCGAAATAATTATAAAGACTGCTTATGGCCATCACCAATTGCTATGGGTGGAACCCTTGACTTCAAAGTGCGCAAAACATACTATAGTACTATAGTAGCAGCATCTATACGTATCTTTAATGTGGAGACAAGAGTTATGGCAACGAAAAAAGTAGTTGTTCTTGGCGGTGGATATGCGGGCATCAGTGCCGCGAAGACCCTTGAGAAGAAATTCAAAAACCGCCCGGACATCGAAATCCAAATGATCGAACGAAACACTTACCATACCTTGCTGACCGAGCTCCATGAGGTGGCGGGCGGAAGAGTTTCACCTGCTTCCGTGCGGATCGGCCTGAACCGTCTGTTCAAAACAGACAAGGTGCAGATCATACAAGACAAGATCGACAACATCGATTTCAACGACCAGTTGCTTTACTCTGCAAACGGGTCGTATCCATATGATTATCTGGTCATTGCCACCGGCAGTCGTCCATTTTTCTTTGGACTGCAGGGGATCGAGACTTTGGGATTCAAACTCTGGTCCTATAAAGAAGCGGTTGTCGTACGGGATCATATCTATGACTGTTTCCACAATGCATCGACAGTAACCAACCGGGAAAAGCGCAAAAAGATGCTCTCCTTCGTGGTGGCCGGTGGCGGGTTTACCGGCGTTGAAATGGCAGGCGAATTGGGAGAATGGAAAAACAAATTGTGCAAACAGTTTTCCATCGACAGAGAAGAAGTCAGCATTTATTTGCTGGAAGCCCTGCCGAACATACTGAACATCTTCGACCCGGATCTGGCAAACAAGTGCAAGAAACGACTGGAAAAGCTCGGGGTACAAGTCCTGACACAATGCGGGATCGAGCGAGTCGACAAAGATGGGATCTATCTGAACACCAAGAAAAAAATCGAGGGCACATTGATCTGGACCGCAGGGATCCAGGGGAACCCTTATCTTGAAAATATGGATATCAAGTACGACCGCCGGTTTCGCGTGGAAGTGAACGAATTTATGCAGTCGGTACAACATGAAAACGTCTTCTGCGCAGGCGATACGATTTCCTATCTCTACAACGAGAAGCCTTTACCACAGATCGTGGAAACTGCCGTTCAATCAGGAGAGTCGGTAGCGGAAAACATTGGCCGACTGCTCGGCGAGAAAAAAATGAAGCCCTTTGTTCCCAATTATCACGGCGTCATGGTTTCGGTCGGTTCGGTCTATGCGGTGGCAAAATTGAAATCGATCAAGCTGACCGGGCTTATGGCAACCGGGCTGAAACATATGGTAAATGTCCATTATCTCTTTGGCATCGGAGGTCTGCCGTTGATTTTCGATTATCTGAACCACGAGTTTACGGATCGGTTTGTCACACCGAGGCTCGACGTGATCCACAATGATCCGTTACACAAGAACGTGACCCAGTTTTAGCGTATCGGCCAAATGGTTGGAAAGGGAGCAAACATGTCAAAAGTGGTAGACAACTATATAGAAATGCTTACAAAAAAGGAGTTCAGCGACAGCATGAACTTCACGCCATACGAATGGGAAGAAACCGATGGCGCCTCCATCGGGGAAAAAGAAGTGCTGTTCGGACTCTGTCGCCATTGCATGCAGGGAGACTGTGCGACCCTAGTGCACATGGAAGATGGGGTCGTGACGAGAGTTGAAGGCAGAGATGGCGTTCCCCCCAACTACGGATCGCTTTGTCCCCGTGGGAATTCGGCGATCATGAGCCTGTACAATCCCTACCGGGTCAAAACGCCTCTGGTCAGGACCAACCCGGAGAAGGGGCTCGAAGTCGATCCAAGGTGGAAAGAAGTCAGCTGGGATGAAGCCCTGGACATCACTGCCAAGGAACTGAAGAAAATTCGCGACGAAGACCCCAGGGGCCTTGTTATGTGTGAAGGTTGGGGAGAAAGAGACACGATCCTTCGGATCCCGTTCCGTCTCGCCTACGGTACACCCAACGAGATCGGATCCCACGGTCCGCTGTGCACCGTCCATTACGCGACAGGATTGATCCACGGGAATTTTCCCGTGTCGATCGTCGACCTTGAATACTGTGAATACCACATCACCTTAGGACGATCCCTGGGACCCAACTTTGCCACCACCGGCGGCACAAGAAAACTGATGAAAGCCCTCGATCGTGGCATGAAACTGGTTTGCGTCGATCCGAGATGCTCCAATGAGGCATCCAAGGGAGAATGGGTCCCCATTCGGCCAGGCACGGACTACGCGTTTTTGCTTTCCATGGCCCACGTGATGATGTATGAGATACAGACTTATGATACCGAATTTCTAGTCAAGAGAACCAACAGCACTTACCTGATCGGACCTGACGGCAATTATCTCCGGGACAAGGAGACGAACAAACCCCTTGTGTGGGACAAAAAGCAAATGAAAGCCGTCCCCTTTGACACAAAGGGCATCGATGTGGCGCTACAGGGAACGTATACGATCGACGGGATCCAGGCGACGACCAGCTTTGACATGGTTCGAAACAGTTTCATCACCTACACCCCGGAATGGGCGGAAACCATTACGACGGTTCCGTCAAAGGACATTCGACGGATCGCCCGGGAGTTTGTCGATCACGCAAGGATCGGCAGTACCATCGATATTGACGGTTTCACCTTCCCGTTCCGTCCCGTTTCTCTGAACACAGAGCGAAACGTAACGAACCACCGTGGTGGGACCTATGGAGATCTGACCGGAAAGCTCATCAATATGATGGTCGGATGCATCGAAGTTCCTGGAGGTTGTCTGGGATCCGGTTATCGCGGAGCGATCGCAGCAGCGCCAACGGAGGATGGCACTGTGAAGCCCGGCTATGAAGCAGAGCCGAAACCGTTCCATTTCCCCCCGAATCATATCGGGCTGGAAGAATTTTTCCCCAACTGTCACACCACTCCCCATCTGGCGGTCAATGCGATCCTGGAGCCGGAGAAATATTATGTTGATTATGAGGTCAAAGCATGGTTCTCGGTGGGAGGCAATCCCATCCGTATGAACGCTCAGCCGGAAAAGTACGTAGAAGCCTTCAAGAAGATCCCCTTCTCGGTTTCCATCGCCTATCACATGGATGAACCGGCGATCATGGCGGACGTGATCCTTCCAGAGCACAGTTTCCTGGAGCGTCTTCGCGTGGCGCCGTTCTATCCCCAGCACCAATCGATTTCCGACGAAGTCAATGGACTGCAGATGATCCAGATGCGGCAGCCGGTACCGAAATTGTTCAATACGATGCATGTGGACGACATCTTCATGGAACTGGCGGATCGGATCGGCATCCTTTATGGAGAAGGTGGCCTCTACGACCATTTGAACAACGGAGAAGACTGGCTCATCAAGGATCACGGTTTGAACCTCGTGGATCCATACAAACTGGATATCAACAAAAAGCACTCGTTGGAAGAGATTTTCGACAGCCAGATCCGGGGCTGGAAATTCGGCGACGGCACCGGTTTCGACGAACTGAATAAGATTGGATACAAGGAATACTGGCAGCCGAGAAAGAATTTTTATCTGTACTATTACTATCCCGATGACCAGGCCAAATACGAGTTCTACTTCCAACACCTGAAGAATACAGGCGATGAGCTACACAAGAACCTGATAGACAACAACATCTCGTTTCCTGGCGTGGACAATGACGAGCATATCTTTGAGATGTACCAGCCGATCCCTCACTATGTAAAAAACTCGGAGACCGACGCGCCCAAGGAGTATGACCTGTGGGCGATCAACTGGAAGACACCGTATTTTTCCAGCGACGTAGGAAATGTTACCGGAAATCCCTGGCTGGCGGAGCTGTATAAAGCGGACCCCTTTGAAGCCGTCGTGTGCCTCAACAGCGAGACCGCGAGACGAAAAAACCTGAAGGATGGAGATCCGGTCACTGTGGCTTCCCGCTATGGAAGCCTGCAGGGGATCGTACGAGTGTCAGAATTGTTCCACCCGGATGCGGTCGGTATTTCCGGCGGCTACGGAGGCGGAAACAAGCACGGCAATCCGTTGAATCGAAAAGGTCCAAATTTCAACTCATTGCTGACAACAGACATCAAAACTCTCGACGGTGTAAGCGCAGGACAGGAAACTGCCCCGGCAGTAAAGATAACGAAAAGGAGCGACCGAGCATGAGATATGGAATGGTGATCGATCTTGCCAGATGCGTTGGCTGCGGCGCTTGTACCATTGCTTGCCGGGGGCAGAACGGAACGCCCGCCGGGATCAATTTCAACAAAATGAAAAAGTACGAAGTGGGAACCTATCCTTCCGCAAAGATGAAGGCGATACCGATGCCATGCATGCATTGCGACAATCCGCCTTGCCTGAAAGTCTGCCCGACAAAGGCGACAGTCAAGCACGAGAACGGCATCGTCACCATCGATACCGATCTTTGCATCGGATGCAGGGCCTGCATCATTGCCTGCCCATACGATTCCAGGCAGTTCATCTGGAAGATGAACAACTACTATGAAAACCAAAACGAGACTCCTTTTGAAAAGCATCAATACAAGAAATACCAAAAGGGAACTGTCGTAAAATGTGTCTTCTGCATCGATCGTGTCAACGAAGGACTCGAGCCTGCCTGCGTTCACACCTGCCTGGCCGGCGCAAGGATCTTTGGGGATCTGGATGATCCGGAAAGCGAAGTTTCCAGACTGATCGCAGACCATGGTGGTGTGGCGTTCAAGGCGGAAATCGGCACAGAACCTTGTGTCTACTATATCAACGGATAGGAGGACAACATATGCACTGGATCAATTGGATCATTCTTGGTATTGCTGTCGTGCTCACTGGAGCCGGTGGTCTGGCCATCCTGTATCAGCTGTTCAACGGCTTGAACAGAACCGGCCTGAATGACAGATATGTCTGGGGATTGAACATTCAAGGGTTTTTCACTCTGTCGTCCTATGCCGCCGGCATTTTGACGATCATATCTGCCTGGATCTTGATGGGCTTGCCGGATCCCGGCGGGATCTTTGCCCCAGCAGGAACTTTGGCTTTTGGCTTTCTCATCAGCTCTCAGATCCTTCTCGGTTCGGATCTGGGAAGACCGCTTCGGGCGCTATATATTTTAAAGGGACGAAATTTTATTTCCCCGCTGACCTGGGATTTCGTCACACTTATGATACTCACACTGTGCAGTTTTTTGCTGATGTTCAACCTGGTTCCGCAAAACGTCTTTTTTATCAAAGTTTGGGCGTTGGTCACTTTGTTGACCTCATTGCTCTGCATCGTGGTCCATACGATCTTTTTCATTCCCAAGGTGGAAGCGGGATACAATTCTCATCCTTTCAGCTCTTTGGACATTTTTTCCGGAAGCATCTGGAGCGGAGCAGCCGTAATGGTTCTCATGTCCACCGGTCTGGACCTGCAGAAGACGTTCCTTGGGTTTTTGCTTGTATTCTCCATCATCGTGTTCGCAAGCTCTGCCGGCGCCTTTATTGCATCGAAGCTGGGACGCACTGAGCATAAAAACATCAAATTCCTCGTGATCAACGGCGTTATCATACTCGGCCTGGTGGCAGAGAATCTGGTATTGAAAGAAGGACTTTTTGCAGGCCCGATCATTGCGGTTCTCGTGCTCTTTGCTGTATTCATAGAAAAATACGATCTGGTCACAGAGTATCAGGGCAAGCCGTCGTTACCGCTTCCCTACAGCATGTTCGAGAAAATCACACCTTACAAACCTTCCATTATTGAATTGGGGTCACTGGTCGCCAGCTTCAGTTTGAGCGTGGTGATTTTCTACGCGGTATACATATTCAAACTTTACATTTTGCCATTCGTATTGAGTTGGTTCTAAGAAAGAATAGGAACGGTTATGAGCAAGTACCGATTTGACAATGACCAGATCATAAAAATGACTCGGACAAGAGTGGAGGTCTACAATTTTTTGTTGGGCGCCTGCGCTTCGATACCCGATCCGACATTTTTCAAAAGCATCACATCAAAAGCGTTTACAGAGAGTCTGATGACCTTTAAAAGTTTAAAAGACAAGCAAATAGCAAAGGGTGCGGATCTGATCCTTCAATTTTTGGCAGAAAACAAAGAGACTTCGCCGGAACAGATGATCGAAGCAATCGGCGTGGACCGGACGAAAATCATTCGGATCCCACATCTGTCGGGACTTCGGGCTCCCTATGAAAGCCAGTATATCAAGACAAAGAATGCCAGCGTGATTCTTCTGGATCTGAAAAAGACGTATCTGGCAGCGGGTTTTTCGCCGGAGAACAGTGTCGAATCGTTGGATTTCATCTGTGTCGAACTTGATTTTCTCCGCTTGCTGAATCAGAAAATTGCAGAGGGCAATGCTCCCGCAGAAGCAACTTTGCTACTCCAAAAACAATTTATGAACGACCATCTCAGCAGGTGGTTGGGTGATTATTGCCAGGCAGCTCTTCCCCACGCAGAGACGAAGTTCTACCAGGGTTGGCTCGGCCTTCTCTCTGGTTTTTTGAAATTGGAGCAAGAATACCTGGATATCATGTGTTCGTAATTTTATTCATCTATGCTATACTTACTATGTGTATCACAACATGGAAAGAGGAGCATATATGGATATCAAGAGCTTGCATACCTTTCTCAAGGTTGCTGACGAGAAAAGCATTTCCAGGGTGGCGGGACAATTATTTATTTCTCAGCCGGCCCTGAGCCTTCAGATCCGAAAGCTGGAGGAATCCTTTGGCCACAAGCTTCTGATCCGGACAAACAAGGGAGTTCAACTGACGGAAGCGGGGCAGATCCTGGAAGCCCATGCCCGTAGCATCCTGACGATCTACAATCAGGCATTTGAAGAAGCAAACAAATTGTTCGGCGACCGACATGTGATCCGCATCGATTCCAACATCACCCTGGCAACCTACGCGTTGCCTTGTGCTGTTTATGAGGCACAAGCCCAGGCGCAATTCAAGGATTACTACTTCGACCTTTCGTTCAGCACCGTCAATCCGGTTGAAAAAAATATCATAAACGGCATGAGCGATGTGGGATACGTCCATAAGAAGAGCGAGTATCACGATATCCGCTACGTAAAAATCGGTAGCGATCGTTTGATTCTTGCTGCGTCCAAGGAGTTTTCTGTTCCGGAGCGACTGACGCTGGAAGAGTTGAAACGATATAAGTTGATCCAGTTGAACGACAAATTCAACGAGAGAAAACCGCTGATGGAGAGCTTGCACTGCGACATTTCCGATTTCAACATCGCGATTTCCCTGGATTCGACGGAATCGGCTAAAACAGCTGTTTTCAAAGGATTTGGTCTCTCCTTCCTTCCCGCAAGCTCGGTAAAGAAAGAATTGTCCACCGGTTTGCTCAAAGAGGTAACGATCGAAGACTTCGCGGAGGAGTATCCCGTCTATCTTTGCTATTTAAAAGAAAACGAATCCAATCCAAGACTGAAACCCTTTCTTGATTATCTTAAAGACCGGAAAACATTGGATTTTTGCTAAGCATCCGAAGGGGAACAACCATGGAATCACTTCATGATACCGAACAACTGAAGACAGAGGTCGCAGCGCTGAGGAAGCGCCTTGCTGAGTTGGAAGCGGAGCACGAAGCCCACAAAAAACTCGAACTGGATGCCTTTGCCATCGGAGATGCGATTTCCGACGGCATATGCGTGGTCAACAGCAACGGCATCGTAGAAGGCATCAATCTGGGATACACGGAAATCACCGGAATCGACGCAGGAGAAATCGTCGGCAAGCACATACAGGAAATGGTCGACAGAAAGTATTTCAGCAGCGCCGTATCCATGATGGTCATCAAAGAGAAAAAGAAGGTTTCGTCGATCGCGACCATTTCAAAGAGTGGGAAAAAGGTGCTGATCACCGGAAATCCCTACTTCGATGAGAACGGGAACATTATCCGCGTATTGACGGTCATGCGGGATCTGACCGAGTTGATCCGTATGAAAGAAAAGCTTGAAGAAACGGAAAGAAAGAACGAGGAATATCGAAAAGAGATCACCCTGATGAAGGACGGTGGCGCGGACACCGGGTTGATCGGGAAAGCTCCCTCGATCCAAAAAATAAGAAATATCATTGCCCACGTTGCAAAAACCGAGGCGACAGTTTTGATCAGCGGAGAGACCGGCGTCGGGAAAGAAGTCGTCGCCCGGGAGATCCATAAAAGCAGCAACCGAAGAAGCGAACAATACATCACGATCAACTGTGCGGCGATCCCGGAGAATCTGCTGGAATCGGAACTCTTTGGCTATGAGAAGGGAGCGTTTACCGGCGCCGACAAAAGGGCCAAATTGGGGCTCTTTGAAATCGCCAACAATGGGACCATCCTTCTCGACGAAATCGGTGAGATGCCTCTGAAACTACAGACGAAAATTCTTAGGGTACTGCAAGAGAGGGAGATCACAAGAGTGGGAGGCACCGACAGCATCAAGATCGATGTGCGAGTGATCGCTGCCACCAATCAAAATTTAGAGACCCAGATCAAAAGCGGTTCCTTTCGGGAAGATTTGTTTTATCGGCTGAATGTCGTTCCCATTGTGATCCCGCCGTTACGGGAGAGGAAAGAAGACATCACGCTTCTTGCCTATAGCTTCATGGAAAAGTTCAATAAGAAGTACAACCGGCATAAAAATCTGGAAGCAAGCGCCATGTATGTGCTGCAGAGATACTGGTGGCCGGGCAATGTGAGGGAGTTGGAAAACGTCATCGAGCGATTGATCATCGTAGAAACCGATGATTCCATCAAAGACAGCAATATCGTCAATCTGCTTGGGACGGACAAGCTCATCAACGACTTCGCCAGCAGCGAGACCATCAGCCTGAAGGAAGCCGTCAACATACTGGAAAAAGATATGATAGAGAAGGCCCTGCGCAAGCATAGAAGCACATACAAAGTCGCCGAACTTCTCGGCGTCACTCAGCCAACCATCGTGCGAAAGGCCCAATCATTGGGTATCAAAGACTGGTAATACGATTGCGTATCGCTTATAATACAAAAATGAATCAATGCGGAGGCCTTACTGTAAGGCCTCCGTTGTTATTCTGTCAAGAGTGATACGTATTTGTATTACACCAGAGGGAGCAATCGTTTCACTGGACGTAAAGAAAAAGAAAGAACGTTGCAATGAGTGGGTTTTCCGACTTCGACAAGGTAAAGGTCTATTGGCATGGGAATTGCAAATATATAAAGCGTAGCAATATGACCCGGAAAGTATAGGTAGTTTATGAACAAAATCAAGACGATCGATCAGGCAATGGAATACATCAGAGATGGAATGACTGTCATGATCGGTGGATTTATGGGCATCGGCACGCCGGAATTGCTGATCGATGCCATGATAGAAAAGGGAGTCAAGGATCTTACGATCATTGCCAACGATTCCGGCTTACCGGACAGGGGAGTCGGCAGATTGATCGTGAACAAACAGGTCAAACGGATCATTGCTTCGCACATCGGACTCAATCCGGAAACCGGCCGCCAGATGAACAGTGGAGAACTGATCGTCGATCTCGTTCCCCAGGGCACCCTGGCGGAACAAATACGTGCCGGAGGAGCCGGTATCGGCGGTTTTCTCACAGAGACCGGCATCGGTACAGAGATCGAAGAGGGAAAGCAAAAAATTCAAGTGAACGACAAAATCTATTTGCTTGAGCTTCCGATGAAGGCGGATGTGGCGCTGATCCGGGCATCGGTCATCGACAAGCTGGGCAACGTCTACTATAGGGGAGCGACCAGAAACTTCAATCCTTTGATTGCCACAGCTGCAGATATTGTGATCGCTGCCGCAGAACAAGTCGTAGAGGTCGGAGGGATCGACCCTAGCGATGTGATGACTCCGGGGATCTTCGTTGACATGATCGTAGAAGGAGAGAAATAAGTGGATGACACAACTGCGAAACAACGAATCGCCAAGCGGGCAGCCCGGGAGTTGAACGACGGCGATGTTGTAAATTTGGGAATCGGTCTCCCAACGATGGTAGCGAACTACATTCCGGATGATGTTCACGTGATCCTCCAGTCGGAAAACGGCTTTGTCGGGCTCGGTCCGGTTCCCGAACCCGGGTGCGAGGACAAGGACATCGTGAATGCCGGTGGAAAATGCGTAACGGTCAAACAGGGAGCGGCGTTTTTTGACAGTTCCGTCTCCTTCGGGATCATTCGCGGAGGTCATGTGGACACGACGATCCTTGGCGCTCTGGAGGTGGACGAAAAGGGAAACCTGGCGAGCCACATGGTGCCGGGGAAGATGGTGCCGGGAATGGGTGGCGCCATGGATCTGGTCAGCGGTGCAAAAAAAGTCATCATTACGATGACTCACACATCCAAGGGAGCACCAAAAATATTGAAGAAGTGCACACTGCCCCTCACGGCGGCAGGACAGGTGAACTTGATCATCACCGAACTGGCAGTGATCGAAGTCACAAAAGATGGATTGGCCTTGAAGGAGATCGCTCCGGATACGACAATAGCCGATATCTTAAAAAGTACAGATGCCGATGTGATCATCAGCGAAGAACTCAAAGTAATGGAAGTATGATGTATTGAAGGAGGTGAAACTATGAAAAAAGTCGAATTGGCCAATGTAAAACCCTACAGCGCTCCGAAGCATTTTGACATGAAGGCGTTCAAGCTTCATGGAACAGAAGAAACCGGGAGCAAGAAATTCTGGATGGGACTGTCCCACTTTTTGCCGATGGGAGGCGCAGAGTATGCCTACGAAGATTCCCCGACAGAAAAAATTTATTTTGTTCTCGAAGGAGAAATCACAGTCAAGTCCAAGACGGAGACCTTTGTTCTGAAAAAGGGAGATTCCATATTTATCGGACCCAATGAAGGAAGAGAGATGCTCAACGAAACGAATATGCCAGCTACGGTTTTGGTAGCTATCAGCTACGAGTAGAAACGAGGAATATACGATGCAGGAGATGAACAAAGAACAACTGAAAAACATGTTTCGCCTTGATGGTAAAGTCGCCATCGTCACCGGCGGCGCCGGATCCCTCGGAGAAGGCACAGCAGAAGGACTCGCGCTTCACGGAGCAGATGTCGTCGTGACAGGGCGAACCCTGGCAACACTGGAAAAATCTGTAGAAAAGATCAAAGCCGCCGGAGGGCGGGGACTGGCGATCGTCTGCGATGTGACCAATGAAGAACAAGTCAAAAGCATGGTTGAACAAACCGTGAAGGAATTTGGAAAAATAGACATCCTGGTCACCGTTGCCGGAATTGCCAAGCGGTTCCCTGCGGAAGACTTCCCTGTGGAAGAATTCCAGAAGGTCATGGAAAGCAATGTGACCGGAACCTTTATCCCATGTAAAATCGTCGGACAGGTCATGAAAGAACAAGGATTCGGGAAAATCATCACGGTTTCTTCGGTACGGGCGTATGCCGGTCACCCGGGTGGATACGCGGCCTACGGCACCAGCAAAGCGGCTGTTGCACTCTTGACGAAGCAACTGGCGACCGAATGGGCAAAGTATAACATCAACGTCAACTCGGTTGCTCCAACCATCTTCTGGACTCCGCTCACAAAGGAAGTACTGGAAGATGAGAAACTCAAGAACATTTTCCTTTCCAGGATCCCGATGGGCCGGGCCGCATTGGTACAGGATATGGTAGGAACTGTTGTTTATCTTTCTTCGGCAGCATCGGACTTCATCACCGGACAGGTGATCTACGTCGATGGCGGCTGTACCGCAGGTTGATAGGAGAACAACATGAGAGAAATCAAAAACGTTACTGTTTTAGGCTCAGGATTGATGGGAAACGGACTCGCCCAGGTGTTTGCACAGTGTGAAGATATTCAAGTCATCCTTCGCTCACGCAGCATGAAAGACGATCCACTGGGTCCCGTGAGAAAGAACCTGGAACTTCTCCAATCCAAAGATGCGATGACAAAGGAAGAAGCGGACGGTATTCTCAGCCGCATCCGTTTCACCGACGATTTGGCGGCTTCCCTCGCAGATGCAGACTTCGTAATAGAGTGTGTCGTAGAGAACATGGAGATCAAACAGAATCTCTTCCGTGACATCGAACCTTTGTGCAAACCGGATGCCATCTTCGCTACCAATACTTCTGTCATGAGCATCACGGAGATCGCTTCCAAGACAAAAGACAAATCCAGAGTCGTCGGCGCCCACTTCTGGAATCCGCCCTATCTGATCCCGTTGGTTGAAGTCGTGAAAGCGGAGGAAACCAGTGAGGAAACCATGGAACTCACCATGGAACTGCTACGCCGCGCGAAGAAGCGACCGGTTCGTTGCCAAAAGGACGTTCCCGGCTTCATCGCCAACCGTCTGCAGCATGCGATCTGGAGAGAAGCCCTTTCCATCGTGGAAAACGGCATCGCCGATCCAGCCACCGTCGATGAAGCGCTTCGTTATGGACCTGGCTTACGCTGGCCCATCCTGGGGATCCTGGAGAATGCAGACATGATCGGCCTGGATCTCTCGCTGAGCATTCAGAGTTACATCGTGAAATATCTGGAGGATTCCCACGAGCCATCGAAGTTGCTGAAAGAGCTTGTGGAAAAAGGAGACCTGGGTTTCAAAACCGGAAAGGGTTATCAAACCTGGACGCCGGAACAGATCGAAGCCTCCACCCGCCGTCTCAAAGAGTACCTGATCGAAGTGACCAAAGACTTGAAATAAATCAATCGTATCAAATGCATATCAAAGAAGGAGAAAGAAAATGGCAAAGAAATTTGTTGACCTTACACATCCGTTCAGCGCGGAGATCCCACGCTGGCCCTATTTTGCAAAACCGGTGATCGATTCCATGCATACCCTGGCAAAGGGCGGCGTCTTGACCCAGAGAATCGACTGTGTTCAGCATACCGGAACCCACGCCGATGCTCCCCGCCACGTCATGGAATATGAATTTGATGGCAAGAGAGCCCGCTACACCCACGAAATGCCGGTGGATGCTTATACCGGCGATGCGATCTGCCTTGAGATCGAAGTGGAAAAATGGGGACTCATCACCGACAAGCATCTTGAAGATGCATGCAAACGAGCCAACATCAAGCCGGAAGAATTGGAAGGCATGGTTGTGTGCCTGAACACCGGTATGCACCGCAAGTTTGACGATTCCAAAGATTACTATCATTACTCCTGTGGCACCGGTGTTGACGCTGGAAAATGGTTTGTCAAACACAAGGTGAAATGTGTGGCGATGGACAGCCAGGCACTGGATCACCCGCTGCACACCGCCATGGGCAACAACGGCGGAACCGCGATGAACCTGGTCGGCGCATCGGGACGGCCGATCACCAAAGAATACATCGAACAGTTCGGTGAAGAGGCATATGCAGAGTTTGACAAAGAACTGTACATCAAACTTCACGGCCAGGAAGCCTATGACAAGAAGTTCGGCGAGCTGGAAGCCATTGGCTGCTGGGGAACCTGGGAACCTTGCCACAAACTGATGCTGGGACATGGAATCGTTGGAGTTGAAAATCTTGGCGGCGATCTGGACAAGGTGTCCGGTAAACGATTCCGTTTCCTCTGCTTCCCGATCCGTTGGTACATGGGAGATGGCGCCATGGTCCGCTGCGTGGCGGAGATCGATGAAGAAGATATCAACGATGTTCCAGAGAGAACGTACACTTACGGCGGACTTTAAGAGGGGAAACTAAATGAGTGATTTGAAAAACAAAGTCATACTGACGGTGGCTCCCACCGGAGCTTGGCCGTCCAAGAAAGATACCCCGTATGTGCCTCTTCAGCCAAAAGAGATCGCTGATGAAGTCTATGCCTGTTGGAAAGCCGGCGCCTCCGTCGCCCATCTCCATGTGAGAGACGATGAAGATAAATCTTCCATGAACTACGATAAGTTTGTGGAGACTGTGGGCTACATCAGGGACACCGACTGTGATATCGTTTTGAATCTGACCACATCCGGGCAGCTTGGTCTGGAAGACGAAGCTCGTATGCGGCATATCATTGATCTGAAGCCGGAAATGGCATCTTATGATTGCGGATCGATGAACTGGCTGCACACTTCCGTGTTTGAAAACAGCCCGCGTTTTCTGGAAAAGCTCGGCACGGTCATGCAAGAGAACAACGTCAAGCCAGAAATCGAGATCTTTGACGCCGGCATGATCTATAATGCTCTTTATTACTTGAAAAAGGGCATTCTGAAAGCTCCCCTGCACTTCCAGTTTGTTTTGGGTGCGGCAGGCGGTATGGATGCCACAGTGGAAAACCTGGTCTTTCTCAAGAGTCTGATCCCTGCAGACAGTACCTGGGGCGCCCTGGGAATCGGAAAAGGGCACCTTCCCATCATGTTCACCGCTTTGGCGCTGGGAGGCCACGTTCGCGTCGGTATGGAGGACAACATTCTCTATTCCAAAGGCGTTCTGGCGAAATCCAACGTCGAATTCGTAGAACGCACCAAACGGATCGTAGCAGAATTCAACAAAGAGATCGCTACACCGGATGAGGCGAGAGCCATAATGTCTCTGACAAAGTAACGGACGACGAGTCTCCTCCAAATGATACATGACGTCCTTCACTTAACAGACAACGTTGCAGAAGAGGAACCTTCTTGCAACGTTGTCTGTTTTTGTGATACTCTGATGGAAAGGATGGGTGCAATTTATGAACAAGAGATACACAAGCTTGGCAACTACGATCATACGCAACATGTACCAGGTGCTGTTTGATGTCAATACTACGATCCTGCTGATGGACAAGGAATGCAGAGTCGTCAATATCTGGAGCAACGTATCCGCCAGCCAGGAGTTCATATTGGATGTCAATGTGGGCGATGATCTGAGCGAGGATTGGGCCGGTGAAAATGCGTTCCAGCAAGCATTGAAGACCAACCAATTCGTTGAATTGAAATCCGGGATCGAAGCGCTGAACAAGTCGGACAATATGTATAATATGGCCGCACCGATCCATAACGCCTATGATGAGGTCATCGGTTGCCTTGGTGTGATCGGACCGATCACGGATGTGAATATGAACGTCATCCGGGGCACGCTTAAAATCAGCATTGCCGCCCTGGAGGGCCAAGGCAAGGCTGGTGAGTTCAAAGCGGATTACGACCGGGTCTACAATCAGCTGTTAGGGTCCATGGAAACGATCCCTCTCGGCACGATCGTCACCGATAATAAAATGACCATACTGCATGTCAATGATGCTACGCAAAAAATCTTTGGAGATCAGAGCAAGGACATCGTCGGAAAGCGAGTCGATGAATACCTGAATACTGGCAATCTGTTTCAGAAGATGAGAGACGAGGGACGGACGCTCTTCGATGAAGAAATGACCTTCGAAATGCCGGATGGCAAGGTGAACTGCGAGGTCATCGTCTCACTGGTCAAAGGCGAAGAGAACGAGAGCGTGCAAGGCCTGATCATCAAACTGAAAAACGCAGAGTACATGAGCAAGTTCAAGAAGAGCAAAGGTGACAAGATCGCCTATTTCCAATTTGACGATGTCATCGGCAACTCGGGAAAACTCCAGGAAGCGATCCGGCTGGGCAAGATAGCAGCCAGAAGCACTTCCAATGTCCTGATCCTCGGAGAAAGCGGTACGGGAAAAGAACTGTTTGCCCAGTCGATCCACAACCATAGTGCCCGGAGGGAAGGCCCTTTCGTCGCCATCAACTGCGGTGCGATGCCCAGCGGACTCATCGAAAGCGAACTCTTTGGGTATGAAGGGGGAGCGTTTACCGGCGCAAGAAAAGATGGACAACCGGGAAAGTTTGAGCAAGCCAATGGGGGGACACTTTTTTTGGATGAAATCGGTGACATGCCCTTGAATGTTCAAGTCAGCCTGCTACGGGTCCTCCAGAACAAAGAGGTCGTAAGGGTCGGCGGCAATTCGATCATACGAACCAATGTGAGAGTGATCGCAGCAACCAACCACGACATCGAAAAGGAAGTGCAGGAAAACCGGTTCCGGAAAGATCTTTATTATCGGATCAATGTGTTCTCCATTCGGATCCCTTCTCTGAATGAGCGCATCGAAGACGTTCTTCCGCTTTCCGAACTGTTTTTGAAACGGTACAGCGTCATGCTGAACAAGTACATCACCGGGATCGATCCTATCGCAAAACAGGCGTTGATCTCCCACAACTGGTCGGGAAACATAAGAGAACTGGAGAACGTGATCGAACGGGCGGTCAATGTCACCAGAGGAAATGAGATCGGTATCGAGGATCTTCCGACGAATTTCAAAGTGTTGGGCACAGGAGAAACGATAGAAGAGGAAGAGCAGCACCTGAGAAAGATAACCCTTGTTCAGGAGATGGAAAAAATGGCCATCATAGAAGGCCTAAAGAAGTGCAAAGGAAATATCAGCAAGACTGCGGACATGATCGGCATGGGAAGACGATCCCTCTATCGCCGGTTGAAAGTGTATGGTATCGACAACCTGACGTATAAAACAAAGTGAGCACTGCCATTGCTCTCTAATAAAGAAAAGTGTGCGAATCGGCACGCTTTTCTTTTTTTTAGTGCGCAGATGACAATGCGCATCGACGATTGGATTCCTGTTTGTGAAGGATTTATTAAGAAACGGCCATTTTCCTTGGAATATCAAATATTTAACGATTGGCACAAGGATTGCAAATATAGTTTTAGGAAGTCAGTTACAACAGAGTAAGGAGGATGAATATGATTGTTTCCAGTTTGAACTCTCTGGAAGAGACGTTGCCACCACTTCATCATGACATGGTAAGTAATGAGATTTTCACAAAGGAGCAAGCGATCCATGCAAGAGTCGCAATCTCCATCTTAGGACCCGGCGGAGGCGCAGAAATGCACGTTCACCCAGGATCGGAGCATTACTTTCTGATGCTGGAAGGAAGACTCAAAGTCAGGACCGACAAGATGGAAGTGATCGTCGGCCCGGGAGAATGCGTTCTTGTCGAAGACGGGGAACCCCATCAGGTGATCAATGCTTATGACGGCGTGACCAGGTACTTTGCTCTCGGATGCCCCTATCCCAGTGAGTGGAAACCATTTGATCCGGAAACCAAATAAGCAAATAGAAAGAATAGCCGTTATCACAAATGTTTACAACTATAATTTCAGGAGGACACTATGAACAAAAAGCTTTTATCACTGCTGCTCGTCGCGCTTTTGGCTATGACCGCGTTGGTTGGATGCGGCGGAGCCGAGCCAGCCGAACCTGTCGAAGGGGAAGAACCTGTTGCAGAAACCGTTGAATTCACTTTCAACCACGCATTCCCGGAGCAGGACTCCAGAGGCAAAACCTATCAGTTCTATGCGGACAAAGTAGCGGAAATGTCTGATGGCACGATCAAGATCACCGTCTATCCGTCGGAAGGTCTTGTCAAGAATCAGGAAGCTTTAAAAGCTGTCATGACGAATACCGTCGATATGGCTGCCTGCCCGACCGCGCTGAACTCCAGTGAAGCAAAAGCACTGGCACCGATGGACGTTCCCGGATTGTTCAACCCCAGAAAGTGGAGAGAAGCAAACACGGCGATCGCACCGATCATGAATGAGATCCTGAAGGAATACAGACAACAATATCTGTTTGCTACAGACGAAGGCGATACCGTTTTCTATTTGAACGACAAGCAAGTGAAAGAAGTTCACTCCCCCGCCGACATCAAAGGTTTGAGGATCAGAGATCACGGCATGTGGATCGGGAAGACACTGGCAGCATGGGGAGCTTCTCCTATGACCATTTTCCCGGCCGACGTTGCAGTTGCCTTTGAAAGAGGAACCGTGGATGGCGGATATACCGGATGGCCGTTTGTCAACGCATTTAAACTGTATGAATCCGCACCCAACGTCAGCGTTCTCGGTTTGTCCAATTCCACATGGCAGTATGTGTCGATTTCCGATGCTGCCTGGGCAAAGTTGAATGACGAGCAAAAGGCCATCATGATCGAAGCCGGCGAACTGGCGATGGATTACAATGCCACGTTGATGGAGGATTATCAAGCAGCCTTTTTTGCAAATGTTGAGCAGGCCGGTGGATCTGTATACTACTTGACACCGGACGAACAGGCAGTTTTCATGGAAGCAAGCAAGGGACTTTGGGAAGAAGTCGCTGCTTACTCCGGACCTCTCGGCGTCAAACTGATGGAAACTCTCCAGGCGCTTCCCTGGTAAACGAAACAAAGCAGAGTTTACACTTGTCGCTTCCGTTCCGGAAGCGGCAAGTGTAAACAAGCGATTCTATAGCGAGGAGATGCCGTAAATGCTGTTAAAAAAACTCAATTTAATTCTGGGCTATGTCAGTGGTTTTCTATTCTTTCTGACGGCTGTCATCATGTTGTTTGACGTATTCAGCAGATACGTTTTGGGAGCGCCGTCAGTTTGGGCGCAATCCATTTCCCAATACATGATCCTGACGGCTGCCTTTCTTGGCACATCCTATTGCCTGCAAAGCGGAGGGCATGTTCATGTGGAAATTCTTGTCGATCGGGTCAAGCCCCTCGTAAGAAAAATCCTGATGACGATCGGATATCTTTTTGCCCTTTCATTTGTAGGGGCATTGACGAAATCGACCTATGATTATGCATTATTGGCATATGAGTTTCAATGGGATGCGATGGGAAACATTCCGTTTCCTTCTGTGATCCTTTATGGAATCATGATTTTCGGCTGTGTCATGTTGTTTATAACATTGATTGCCAAACTGATAGCATGCCTCAGGGCAAAAGACGAAAAGGGAGGCAATTGATATTATGTTATGGATGACTGCAGCCATGTTCGTCGTACTGATCATTATTTTATTTATTGGCACACCGATTTCACTTGGTCTTGGTTTTCTTGGAATGGCAGGCATTATGGTGTTTTTGAGCCCAAATCTGCTGTCTCAACTTAGCCTGATCACATATACACAAGCAACGAGCATCACAACACTGATGATACCACTGTTCATACTGATGGCGGAACTGTTGGCGAACTCAGATGTTGCAGCAGATATGTTTGATACGATCGCAAGAAAGCTGAAACGTCTGCCGGGCAATCTGGCGATCAGCAGCGTGGTAGCAAGCGCGATTTTCTCTGCCGTGTGCGGCTCTGCCCCAGCGACTGCCGCAACCATTGGAACGATCAGCATACCATCGATGATCAACAACGGCTACGATCCGAAGCTAGCTGCCGGCATACAGGCAGCGGGGGGGACTCTTGGAATATTGATCCCGCCCTCTATCACCTTCATCATGTTTGGGATCATCACAGAAACGTCGATCGTAGAGCTGTTCATGGCGGGGATCATCCCCGGCATACTATTGGCAATTCTACTGATCGCTTATGTTCTGTTCGTGATCAAGTTCTTCCCCAACGCGATCGATGTGTCGAGGATCGTGCCATCCAAGGTCTCTGAGAGCAATGAGAGGGATTTGCGGCGACACGATATGGCTTCGATCCTGCCGATCATGGCACTGATCCTGGTGGTCCTTGGATTGCTGTACTCGGGCATCGTGACCGCGACGGAATCGGCAGCGGTGGGTTCCATCGGTGCTCTGGTACTGGTTATTCTGCGTAAAAGGCTCACGAGAACATGCATCAGCCGAACGTTGCTGAACACCACGAAAAACAGCTGTATGATACTGTTTATGATGTTCGGCGGACTGGTATTCGCATTCTTTTTGAGCGCTTACGGTCTACCACAGGAATTGGCGGAAGTGGTGATCGACATCAGCCCCAATCGCTGGGTGACCTTTGTGGCGGTCATGATCGTTTTACTGATCTTAGGTTGCTTCCTCGAACCGGTCGGTATCCTTTTGATCACGATGCCCTTCATCTTCCCGACCTTGACGTCAATGGGATTTGATCCCATCTGGTTGGGAGTGACATCCACCGTTGCTTGCTGCATCGGCATGATCACTCCGCCGGTCGGAATGAATCTCTTCGTTCTGAAAGGCGCGGTTCCGGGCCTGACGTTGGAAACCGTGATCAAGGGAGCGGTCCCGACCGTGCTTGTACTTGCTTTGGGGCTCGTGATCCTATCTGTATTCCCAATCTTATCGACCTGGCTTCCCTCGACCATGTAGGGATCGGTATAAAAAAATTGTAATAGGAGTAGCAACATGTTAAACAAAATTGGCATCGAAGAGACCTTCGCCATCCCTGAAACCCTAGGCTGTTCGGAAAAATATTTCCCGAAGGATGTGTGGCCCAAGTTTTCCGCAGCAATTTTGGATCTGATGGATGCCCGGCTTCAACTGATGGACGAAAACGGCATGGAAATGATGATCCTTTCCCTCAATTCCCCTGCAATCCAGACGATCTACAACAAAAAAGAAGCCATCGAGGTAGCACGGATCGCCAACGATACCATGGCAGAGGCTATTCATAAGCATCCGAAGCGTTTTCAGGGCTTTGCTGCGGTTCCTCTCCAAGATCCGGATGCGGCGATCCTGGAACTGCAAAGAGCTGTTAAGGATCTGGGTTGCATCGGCGTCCTGGCCAATGGTTATTCGCAGATCGATGCGGAAGACAACTACATGTATCTGGACGATCCGGCCTACCGGCCCTTCTGGGCAGAAGTAGCAAAACTCAATATTCCTTTTTATCTGCATCCCCGTGAACCAATGCCTTGCAACGCCCATAGCGTAGATGGCCATCCCTGGCTCAACGGCGCAGCCTGGACCTTTGGTACGGAAACGGCGACCCATGCTCTCCGCCTGATTTGTTCCGGACTTTATGATGAGTTCCCAAATCTAAAAATGATCCTGGGACACATGGGAGAAGCACTGCCCTACACCATGTGGCGCATATCCAACCGGATGAAGAGAGAAGATCGCGGAGCACCCATGAAACTGCAAGTATGCGATTACCTTTTGAAGAACTTCTGGTACACCACCAGCGGTCATCACCGCACCCAAACATTGATCAACACCATGTCTGAAATAGGTGCTGACCGGATCCTCTTCGCAACGGACTTCCCCTTTGAATCTGTTCCGGAAGCCTGTGAGTGGTTCGACAGTTGTTCCATCAGCGAAAACGACAGAGAAAAGATCGGCCGCACAAATGCGATCAACTTGTTCGACCTGAACATCTAAACTTCTTAAAATCAAATTCCTCTCCTCTACTTTATAAGAAATGCAACGATCGACTCATTGAGGATCGTTGCATTTCTTTCTGTTACTTGTATTGTGCCTGGCGCCAGAACTTGACCTGTAAGGCTTTGTTCAATACGACTTGCCGAACCCGCAATTGGGGAAAGTGCACAGTTTGCAGCTGCGGCACAAACCGCCATGGGCCAGCTTACGGATATCTGCTTTCGAAAGAGACTCGCCTGCCAGCAATCGAGGCACGACGAGATCAAAGATGCTGATCTTACTGTACATCGCACATCCGGGGATCCCGACGACCGGTACATCGCCGATGTAAGCAAGCATAAACATCGCTCCCGGTAAAACCGGTGTTCCGTAGATGACGATCTCTCCACCTGCAAGCTTGATTCCGGTCGGAGTCTTGTCATCTGGATCCACCGACATGCCTCCGGTCACTCCGATCATGTCTACGCCTTCCTCTAGCAACTGATTGATGCAGGCGGCAATCATGACCTCGTCATCATCAGCAAACAATTGCTTCACGACTTGACTGCCAAGTTCTTTGAATTTCGTGTCCAGCACTGGTCCAAACCCGTCACGGATCTTGCCGGTATATACCTCGCTTCCGGTTGTGACCAGACCGATTTTCATCGATTTTAGCGGCAGAACTTCCACCAGTGTCCCTTTTTCGCAGACTTGTTCTGCGGTGGCCAAAACCGCTTCTTTCACATATAGAGGTATGATCCTCGTTCCAGCCAATTTTTCCCCGGCCTTCACCAGTTGATTTTCGTGAATGGTAGCGAACATGATGTCATCCTGTTCGATCAACTCGCTCAACAGACTAGTATCGATCTTCAAAAGACCGTCATATTCCGCCAGAAGCTCAAGCTTGCCCTCGCCGGCAGATCGCAACAGAACGCCGCGCCCTGAGGCCGCCGAAGCGATTCGTCTGGCAGCATCGTCCTCATGGACATCCGTTTCTTCCTTATCAAAAACGTAGAGACGTTTTTTTCCCATGCAGATCATGACTTCGACATCTTCATGCTGGATCACATGACCTTTTTTGAAACGGCTTCCTTTATATTCTCCTGGGACGATCTGAGTCATATCATGAGCCAGCACCATTCCCAAGGCATCGTAAACGGACACTTCTTTCATTATAGAGCTCCTCCTTCAAGGATCAGAGAATCACTTTCCTTAAACTTATATCATACTTTTTGATTTTATTATAGAGGGTATTTCTGCTGATGCCAAGCAATCTGGCACTTGCAGCCAAATTCATCCCGGTTTTATCTAGGATGTCGATGATGTGGACCTTTTCGCGGTCGGACAATACGTCAGTTTTTGCCGTCGCTGTCGGTCTCTCTGTCATGACTGGCCTTTCTAAGGGTTCGATTTCCACGATCTCCATCGGCTCGTCCCTTCGGTCCGAATGATGCACGGGCATCAAGATCTCCCGAATGTGATCCGCCCGGAAAATCCTCGCATCCTCGAGCAACGAAAGTTTTGCCACGACGTTTTTGATCTGTCGCACATTGCCAGGCCAATCGTAGTTTTTTAGTATTCCGATCGCGCCGGGGCTGAAAGGGACATGAAGATTGCTGCGGCGCATAAAATAATTGGTCAGCAGCAAAATATCTTCCTTGCTGTTACGAACAGGAGGTATAGTTATTTCGATCGTGCTGAGCCGATAGTACAGGTCTTCGCGAAACAGCCCTGTTTTGATCATTCTCTCGAGATTTCGATTGGTTGAAGCAATGATCCTGCCACGAAAGGGAATCAGTTCATTGCCGCCGACCCGTTCAAACTCGCGGTCTTCCAATACACGGAGCAGTTTGCTCTGCAGTGCCAGCTCCATATCTCCGATCTCATCCAGAAGTATGGTGCCTGAGCCGGCGATTTCAAATTTGCCCTGCTTTCTGGAGAAGGCGCCGGTAAACGCTCCTTTTTCATGACCGAAAAGCTCCGACTCCAGCAGTTCCCGGGGGATGGCAGTACAGTTGATCTTAACGAAGGGGAGATCCGCTCCTTTTACTCTTTCTGTATGGATACCGCTGGCGATAAGCTCTTTTCCTGTGCCAGTCTCGCCTCGAATCAGGACGGGATATTCATATTTCGCTGCCCGCTTGGCCATTTTGATAACGTCCAGTATCTCCGGGCAGGAGCCAACAAAATCGTTGAAGGAATACCTTGTTTCGGATCGGGGAAGCGGCGACAGGATCTGTTCTTGTTCGTCTTCCACATAAACATGCTCGACGATACTCTTCAATTTGTCCAACCCTCTGTGAACGATACCGCAAAAGGTGCCGATGTGCTCTTCTCTTTCGTTGAACAAGGGAATGATATGAACGAAGCAAATGATGCCGTTGATCAGAAATAGCTTGCTCAACGTGATCTTGTCTCCCAGCACGCAATCGGAAAGAGGTGTTGTATCTTCCTCCAGTTTGGAGATGTGCTGTCCCAAGATGTCGCTGATGGGAATTCCCCATACCAACGGCGATGTGTCGGAACATTTGATGATATGACCGCTGCTGTCGGTCATAAAAGAACAGTCGAAGGCCAGGTTCGTAACAACTTCCAGCAAGGGATTGAAATCAAGGATGCTCTCGTCAGAAAAACGGATGGCTTTCATGAAACACCTCCAGCATTGATGCGATCTTGTCAAGAATTCTGCAATCAAAAATTTATTATCGATTCGTACATGTTCAATTATAGCACATATGTGCAGTGCAAGTGTCAACAAAATGAGCAATATAACCTATGGATTCCGGCATAAACCCGTAAGAAGATTGAAAGTCCGTGATGGCATGATAATTGCTTAACATAATAGGAGAGACCAGCATGCCTGGTGTGAAGGTTGGCGCACAGGTCAGGAGGTACTGTATGACCGGAAATTATGTTGTTGTAGGAAATGGTTGCGCGGCAATGGAAGGTATCAAGGCTGCGAGAGAGAATGGATACAAGGGATCGATCTGTCTTGTTTCCGATTTGCTCCAACCGTCGTATAATCCAATGCTTGTAACTTATTTTGCCTCTGGCAAGATCGATTATGACATGATGTTTCCCTATGGAAACAACCTCGATTTTTACCAAGAGCATGATGTGAAGCTCTATCTCGGGTCTCCCGTCGTGAACCTGGATGCCGAGGAGAAAAGTGTAGAGACGGCCAAGGGATTCAAAGTCTATTATGACAAGTGCCTTGTGGCCACCGGATCCTCCCCTGTCATTCCACCGTCGTTTCATAATATATCCGACTATGTTTATACCCTCCGTACCATCGACGATGCAGTTCGCTTTCGCAAACTGTTGAACGGAGAAAAGAAGAAGGTTTTGGTCGTAGGCGCATCCATGGTGGGCATCAAGGCAGTAGAAGCGTTGATCGATAAAGGCTTTGACGTATGTCTCGTGGATTTTGCAAAGTATATATTCCCCATGATCGCACATAAAAATTGCTCACTGCTGATCCAGGATATTTTGGAGAAAAAGGATGTCAGACTACGGTTTGGAACTGCTGTGGAACGGATCGAGGAAGACGACAATAAAGTGACTGCTTATTTTACAGATGAGGGTCCTTGCGAAACGGCGGACTGCATCATCATGTGCGCGGGAGTAAAATCCAACATGTCGTTCCTGGATCCGGAACAGGTCGAGCTGGACCGGGGGATCATCGTCAACGAATATATGGAAACCAGTTGCCCGGATCTTTACGCGGCAGGCGATGTGGCTCAGGGCAGGGACATCATGACCGGTGAACAACGCATCATTGGACTTTGGTCCAATGGCAGATACCAGGGCAGGACCGCAGGTATGAACATGGCTGGAAAGCGTATGAAATATCACGGAACGCTGCCTCACAACATAACCCATTTCCTCGAGCACGATTTTATCGGTATAGGAAACATACTGAACGGAGACGACATGTATGAGGAGATCGACGAAGAAAACAACAGATATGCCTGCTTTGTCTGGAAAGATAAAAAACTGATCGGCATCAACCTTTTGAATATCCCTGAAATCTCCGGTCTGTTGAAGAATTTCATAGTGAAAGGACTGGTCACAAAACCAACGGCAGACCTTTCGGCCTTGGCCAATGATAATCTGGCCATGAACAAAATGTACAATAAATATCCCCGGTTGGAAAAGAAATTCCTGGAAATGAGGTAACGGCATGCTGAAAGAACAACTGAAAAAGGGCAAGATCCCCGGAGAAATCACGGGAATCGAAGTGAAAAAATCGATTTGTTCGATCTGCAATCCCCATTCACATTGTGGACTTGACCTTTATATCAAGGATGGAGAGATCGTTAAGGTGGAAGGGATGCTCGAGCATAAAAATAGCAGAGGCACCTTATGCTCAAAGGGAGCTTCCACGAGGCAGTACGTCTACCATCCGGACCGGATCAAAACACCACTGAAGAGAGTCGGCCCGAAAGGTTCCGATGAATTTGTCGCGATCTCCTGGGAAGAAGCTTATTCGATCATCGCCGAGAAGTTCAATCGTCTGAAGAAGGAAGGAGAGCCGGAAAAGGCTGCTTTCTTCGTTGGATATACCAAGTGGATGCGTCCCTTTGTACAGAGACTTGCTCATACCTATGGAACTCCCAACTACTGTTCCGAGTCCAGCACCTGCTTCAAGGCGATGGCAATGGCATGGAAGCTCAACTACGGAGCGCCAACTATGCCGGACATCGGCAACACCAACTGCCTGTTGGTGTGGAGCAGCAATCCCATGTACACCAACACGACGCAGGCGGAGATCCTGATGGACAAAAAAGACAGCGGGATGAAGATGATCGTTGTCGATCCGCGAAAAACACCTTTGGCAAATCTGGCGGACATCCATTTGCAATTGCTTCCGGGAACCGATGGAGCGCTTGCCCTTGCCATGGGAAACGTGATCATCAACGAAGGGTTGTATGATAAGGAGTTTGTAGATGATCATTTTCATGGCTTTGATGAATATAAGGCCTATATTCAACAATTTACACCGGAGCGGGCAGAGGAAATAACGAAGGTCCCGAAAGAGAAAATCATCGAAGCGGCCAGACTTTACAGCACAGTGAAGCCTGCGGCCTTCATGCCCAGCGCATCACCGGTGGTACATCACACCAACGGCGTCCAGAACTACAGGGCAGCTATGTTGTTGGTCGGATTGACTGGGAATTTCGATGTCATGGGAGGCAATCTGGTAAAGGGAAGTGTCTGGCTGGAATCTCCATCCGGATTTCCAACGTGCAATCAGGAATACATCACACCGAAGCCCTGGAGCGAAATGAAGGAACGAATCGGTGAAAAAGAGCTCCCGATCTGGAAAGAACTAACTGATGAAGCCCAGGCGATACTGATGCCGAAGCAAATACTGTCAGGTGAGCCATATCCGATCACACACATGCTTGCTTTTGGTATCAACCACCGCATGTGGCCTGATTCGGAGAACATGTTGAATGCCTTGAAGAAACTGGAGTTCTTTGTTACCACCGATATCTTTTTCACTGATACCTGCAAGTATGCCGACATTGTTTTGCCAGTCTGCACATCGGTGGAGAGAAGCGAACTCAAGAGTTACAACAATGGCTACATCATATACACACAACCGGCCATCAAACCCCTCTTCGAATCCAAGTCCGATGCGGATGTCATATTCGAGCTCGCTAAGCGCCTGGACATCGACGACGACTTGATGCAAAAGGGATATGAGGCGAACATCGACTGGATCATTGGACCTAGTGGAATGACCGTGGAAGAGTTGAAGAAGCATCCCAGTGGAACGATGGCGCCGAAAGACCCGGTCCGCTATAAGAAGTATCTGACAGAGGGGTTCCATACCCTATCAGGAAAAGCAGAGTTTACCTCTGAACTATTGCGGCAATATCAGGCGGACTACGGCTTTGATCCGCTCCCGGTGTATAAGCCTTCTGACAGCAGTGCTGCGGCCATGCCGGAGGTGGCGGTGAAGTACCCCTTCATCATCAATACCGGATCCCGATTGCCGATGTACGTTCATTCAAGAACGTTTCGGTTACCTTGGACGAAAAGCCTCCGGCCGAATTCCAGCGCCGACATCAACGTTGAGGATGCAGATAGATTGCAGATCCAGCAAGATGACGATATCGTGATATCGACACCGAAAGGTTCTGTTAAGGTCAAGGCAAATATCAGTGAAATGATATTGCCGGGGGTCGTTTCGATCTCTCACGGATACACGGATGCAGACGTGAACACCCTGATCGAAGCCTACTATATCGACCCAATATCAGGGTTCCCCGGTTTTAAGGCGTTCCTGGGCAACATTGAAAAGGCAGGTAATTAGTATGAAAAAAGACGTCAAAATCATCGACCTCGATTTGGAGCGTTGCGTCGGCTGTTTTGCTTGTGTTGTGGCATGCATGGACCAAAACGACATCGACATCGAACATGAGGATCGGTTTCGCGACGTATCCGTCATTCGCTCAAAGTACTCGGTCACCGGACAGATCGGATATGTCTCCCTGGCTTGCATGCATTGCGCCGACGCGCCCTGCGTTGTCGGTTGTCCCACGGGAGGACTCTCCAAAGATCCGGAGACCAATCTCACCGTCATCGAGCCGGATCTTTGCATCGGTTGCCACAGTTGCATCATGAATTGTCCTTACGGAGCTCCCAAGTTTGGCCCTGACGGTAAAATAAAGAAATGCCAAGGGTGCATTGCGAGGATCGAAAGTGGTATGCTGCCGGCCTGTGTCAGAGTCTGTCCGACAAGAGCGCTGAAATATGACACGACGGAAAACATAGAAAAGATGAAAAAAGAAAAAATGCTGAGAAAACTTTGGGAAAAAAAGTAATAGCAACCATGCTTCTGAAAGAGAGGATTAGAAATGAACAACATTAGCAAAGTTGTGACAAGGTTCAGCCGAGGACTGGATCTGATCGGGGGGTACTTCTATTTTGCACTCATGATCCTTGTCGTAGCCAACGTCATCATGCGAACGGTGTTTTCCAAGCCGATCCTGGGAACCATCGAATTCGTAGAAATCTTCACTGCAGTGGGAATCGGGCTGACGATCGCATATTGTGCGGTCCTGGATGAGCACATATCTGTGGATTTTGTCTTTGAGTACTTACCACAAAAGATCAAGAAGGTGATTTCGGCCTTCGTTCATGTACTGACATTGGGCTTTTTAGGATTGGCTGGATATATGGTATTCCAGTACGGCACCTCGGTTCTTATAAGCGGCAGAGTTACACCAACGCTAGGCGTGCCTTATTATCCATTCCTGTACATCATAGCGTTTGGATTTATCATGTACTTTTTAGTGGCGGTGTTCAAGGTCGTAGAAGTATACAGGAAGGAGAACTAAAATGAGCCCAACAGCAGTAGGAATTTTAGCAGTCGTCGCCTTCCTGATCCTGATGCTTCTCCGGATGCCCATCGCGGTTTCGTTAGGTTTGGTTGGAGTCGTTGGATTCTCATATCTGAATACTCCAAATGCGGCGTTCCGATTGATCGCTTCGGACTTTTACAATACCTTCGCTTCCTACACGTTAAGTGTGGTCGCTATGTTTGTCATGATGGGATTTTTAGCGTATTATGCCGGGTTGGGGCAGAAGCTTTATTCGGTTGCGTACCGGATCATGGGCCGTGTGCCCGGCGGCCTTGCAATGTCAAGCGTTCTGGCCTGTGTCGTATTCGGAGCGGTTTGTGGTTCCAATCCTGCCACGACGGCAACCATCGGATCCATCGCCATTCCGGAGATGCGTAAATACAAATACAAAGATACTTTGTCTACCGGAAGCATTGCGGCTTCCGGCGCGATCGGCGCTATGATCCCACCAAGCGTCATATTTATCATTTATGGCACCTCGACACAGATATCAGTGTCCCGGCTCTTCCTGTCAGGAATCATCCCCGGCCTGTTGCTTGCACTTTTTTATATCATTACGATTTGGATCCTTGTAAAACGAAACCCGGAGCTGGCACCGATCCAGCTTACAGAGACGGGAGAGTATAAAAAAGAAAAAATCGAAGCCGAAGGACTTTTGGAAGTTGGGATCGTATTTGTGGTTTCCTTGGGAGGGTTGTTCGCTGGTTGGTTTACTCCGACAGAAGCAGGAGCGATCGGTGCTGCAGGTGTTTTGGTCATCACACTTATAAGAAGGCAGATCGATTGGAAGGGCATCTCTCTGGCATTGCGAGCGACAACGAGAACCACAGCGATGATCATGTTCTTGATCGCCGGCGCTACGATTTTCGGGCGGCTGGTTGCAGTGAGCCGCATCCCATTCGCGCTGGCTACCTATGTCGGTAACCTTGAAATGCCGAATATCGTGATCATACTGATCACGATGGTGATCTACCTGGTGCTGGGTACCTTTCTTGACACGATCCCCTGTATCCTGCTCACGATCCCTATTTTCTATCCAGTCATCGTAGAGCAACTGGGCAACGATCCGATCTGGTTTGGCGTATTCATTTTGATGGTGTCTTCCATGGGCGTAGTCACACCACCGGTGGGAATCAATGTATACGTTGTGAAGGGACTTGTGAAGGACATTCCCATCGAGACGATTTTCCGTGGCGTGATGCCATTTCTTCTCGCCGCATTTATCCTGACTCTACTGATCATCGTCTTCCCGCAGATCGCTACGTTCTTGCCGAATTTGCTTTTAGGTCCTTGATCAAGAGCCCGAGAGGTTTTCCATGCTTTGCGACGACTGCTTGATTGCAAAGCATTTAAACAAATAGAAAGAGTTACACCCAATGTAAGAGGAGGAATCAGAATGTATTTCAGTAAAACAAACAGTAAGTTCAAAGTCTTGAGTGTTCTGTTGATACTCGTCCTTGTGATCGGCGTATTCGCCGGTTGCGGCGGTGGCGCAGCAGCACCGGAAACACCCGACGAAGAGACACCGGTAGAAACCATCGAACTTTCGCTGTCCACCATGTGGGGAGCAAACCACAAATTCGTTACCACTATCGTCCCACAGTGGAATGAATACCTGATGGAAGCCACCGACGGCGAGATCCAGATCACAGTCTATCCCGGCGGCACCCTGACTCCTGCTGGGGAAGCTTATGAAGGAGTCGTACAAGGCATTTCCGATATGGCTGTCGTATCCTATGCTTTGACGAGAGGCCGTTTCCCGGTCATCGAAACTCTCCAGGTTCCCGGGATCCAGTGGAACAACGCAATGGCGTCTGGAAGTGCTTTTGATGAAGCTATGCGTATTTTGCAGCCGGAAGAACATGCGGACACTCAATTCCTGTTCGGATTCTCCCCGGGCCCCGGAGAAATACAAAGCCAAAAACCGATTAGAACTATGGATGATCTAAAGGGACTGTCCATTCTCGTAAACTCGGGCGTAGCTGTTGATGCAATGACATTGCTTGGCGCTTCCCCTGTCATGATGCCCACACCGGACTGGTATGAAGCACTGCAGAGAGGCGTTGCAAATGCAGGTTTGATCTCCGGAGAAGTACTAGAAGGGTACAGACATTTTGAGGTCAATGGAAATTACGTTACAGCAACTCCGTTTATGTATAATATGTCCTTCGGCGTCATGATCAACCATGACACATGGAGCAAGCTGTCCCCCAAAGCACAGGAAGCGCTGCAAGTCCGCCCCGACGGTTTGCTGGAGCTGTTCAACGAATTGAACGTTTCCGCATACGCGCTGAACAAAACCAACAAAGATGTGGAAGTCATCTATATGACTGAAGATGAAATCGCAAAATGGAAAGAAGTCATTGCGCCGGTCATGGATAAACACCTGGCCTCACTGGAAGAAAAGGGCATCGATTCAGAGAAAGTTTACGAAACGATCCAACAACTTGCAGAAAAGTGGAATGCTGAATTCCCCGATGTCAATCCTTACCTGAAAGACCTGTAGATTTAAAGAAGAACGTTTGTGAAAACCTCTTGATTGGTGTAAAATAAATGCATCGGTCAAGAGGTTATTCATTGGAAAAGGTGGAAATATTCGTATGGTAGTATTGGAGCAAGCCAGAGCATTGATGTTGGAACGAATCAAAGAAATCGGCAAGGAAATGGTGCCGCTTTTTGATGCGCCGGGCAGAGTGCTGGCCGAAGACATAACATCGATTTGTGACTTTCCTCCCTTCGACCGGTCTCCTTTGGATGGCTATGCGGTGAGAGCCGGTGATCTTCCGGGAACTTTGTCTTTGATAGACAAAATCTTTGCGGGAGATGTCAGCCAAAGAGTAGTGACAGAGGGGACAGCAATACAGATCATGACCGGCGCTCCAATTCCCAACGGCGCAGATTGTATCGTCCGACAGGAAGATGTGACACGGATCGGTGACGAAGTGAAGATCGTGATCACCCACCGTCCATTTGATAATTACGTTTACAAAGGGGAAGACATCAAAGCGGGGCATCTGGTACTCAAAGAAGGGCACCGGCTGAATGCTAGCGGAATCACTGTGCTTGCCGCCCTTGGCATGGGGGACGTAACGGTTTTCAAAAGGCCGGTCGTTGGCATCATTTCTACCGGGAGCGAACTGCAGTCTCCGGGGACCGATCTGGCACCGGGGCACATCTACAACAGCAATTTATATTTTTTGTATTCCAGGATCATAGAATTGGGAGCGCTGCCGCGATTGTACTCCGGGGTCAGTGACACGCAAGAAGACATCAGAATAGCGCTTGATCTGGCAGCATCTGAATGTGACTTTATCATCTCGACCGGCGGCGTATCCGTAGGAGAAAAGGACTTGGTCAAGCAGTCGGGAGAAATCGCAGGATTTGAGATCCTCTTTTCCCGGGTCGATGTCAAGCCCGGATCTCCAATGTTTTGCGGAGTGAGAAACGAAAAGATCCTTCTGGGACTGTCTGGAAATCCGATGGCGATGGCCACAACCTTCGAGCTGATGGCAAGACCTGCTCTTGTAAAGATGTCTGGATGTCCCGATCTCGATCTTAAGGTTGTCATGGCAATTGCAGGAGATTCCTATAGCAATGCTTCGAAAAAACGGCGATTCCTCCGAGTCGTCCTGCAACACCAAGACCAGACACAAAAAATATATTGCCAAGGTTTGAATCAGCAATCTGGCAGGATCCTGACTCTGCTGCAAACCAACGGCATTCTCGAGATGAAACCGCACACACAGATCGAACCGGGAGATTTGGTTGAAGTATATCCGATATAGTCGGCAGGCAGGAGAGAACAATGGCATATGTATTCAGCGTCGTCGGAAGCAATTCCAACGTAGGGAAAACAACACTGATCGTAGAGATCATCAAGGATCTGAAAGCGCGCGGGTATCGGGTTTCGACGATCAAACACGATTCTCATGATTATGAGATCGACAAAGAGGGAAAAGACACATGGCGGCACAGAAAAGCTGGTGCAGGCACAGTGATCATATCCTCCCGCTCGATGTACACGATGATCAGGGAAACCAATGAAGACACACCAGTCGAGCAGCTGGTCGCCTTGATCGATGACAGTTCGGATTTCATTGTGATCGAAGGCTACAAAGGTAGCGGTTACCCCAAGATCGAAGTCTACCGAAAAGAAGCAAGCGAAAGACAGCTCCATCGGGACGGAACCTTTATCGCTATCGCCAGCAACGTTCCGGACTTAGTGGCCGATGATCTGCCGGTTTTGGATATCAACGAACCCGCTGGAATCGTTGACTTCCTTATTAAAATGAAACAAAAGGGCTGACACCACGGGTGCCGGCCCTTTTGCTCAGTTCATGCATGTGTCATTTTCTTTTCATCTCTATCGATTCTAATGCTTTATCCACAATGTCGTTCTTTGTCATATGAAACTTCTCCAGCAATGGGGGTATTTTCCCAACGATCAGGAAGCTGTCGTCCACACCCACGTACTTGATCGGGACGGGATGGTGCTCCGAAAGTACTTCAGCCACAGCACTTCCCAAACCACCGTAAATATTGTGATTTTCGCAGGTGACAGCGCAACCGGTTTTCTGAACCGACCGGATGACCGTATCTTTGTCGATGGGCTTGATCGTGTGCACATTGACCACTTCCGCAGAGACACCTTTTTCTTTGAGAAGTTCCGCTGCCTCCAACGCGATGGACACGTGGATCCCGGTGGCAAAGAGGGTGACATCGGTGCCTTCCTGAAGAAGATCTGCCTTGAATAGTTCAAACCGGTATGTGGCCTCGTCGAAAACGTGTGTCGGTTTTTTTCGAAACAAACGAATGTACATGGGACCATCATATGCTGCGATCTGCGGCATGGCTTGCAGCAACTGGACCTGATCCACCGGCTCAAAAATGACGATGCCGGGAATGGAGCGCACCACGCCGACGTCCTCGATGCTCATGTGGGTCCCGCCGTTGAATTCGGCAGCGACACCAGGTTCTGTACCTACGATCTTGACGTTTTGCTTCGCATACGCAATGGAAATCGTGATCTGGTCGCATATCCTTCTCGTCGCAAACGGACAAAATGTGGATATAAACGGTTTAAAGCCATATGACGCAAGGCCCGCTGCGATGCTGGCCATATTTGCTTCGGCGACGCCAACGTCCAACGCCCGGTCGGGAAACCGGTCCCGAATACCTAAAGTTCCATTTGCCCTAGCCAGGTCGGCATCGATGACGATGATGCTCTCGTCGATCTCCATCATACGCAAAAGTTCGGATGCGTAGACTTGTCTCATTTCTAAATCCAAAAGCATACTAAAACCCTTCCTTTGCAAGTTCTGCGAGGCCGGCTTCGTGCTGGACCGGAGTCACATTGACGTTGTGGTTGTTCTGCCAGATTTCCTCAATGAAGGAAATTCCTTTTCCTTTCAGCGTATCGAGGATGATCATACAAGGTTTGCCCTTGATCGCCTTGGCCCTGTCGATGGCTTCGTCGATGGCTTTTACATCATGGCCATCCACACGCTCCGCGTTCCATCCGAACGAGATCCACTTGTCACAGATCGGCTCCAACCCCAGAATGTCCTTGGTTTGGCCATCGACCTGCATTTTATTGTAGTCGGTGAACACGATCAGGTTATCAAGATGCATGTGCGCGGCATACATGGCAGCTTCCCAGATCTGCCCTTCATTGGACTCGCCGTCACCGATCATACAGTAGACGCGAGCCCCATCTTTCTTAATTTTTGAACCGACGGCGATCCCAACGGCACAGGACAATCCTTGTCCAAGAGAACCCGTTGTCATATCGATCCCTGGAGTTCGATTCATGTCTGCGTGGCTTGGCAATCTGGTTTCATGTCGGTTCAAGGTGGAAAGTTCGCTTTTATCGATGATGCCGTGATCTGCCAAAATCGCATACAAAGCCGGACCGGCGTGCCCTTTGGAAAGCACGAATCGGTCTCTACCTTCCATTTTCGGTTGTTTTGGATCAAAACGAAGGTGCCGGTAGTAGAGAACGACTAAGGCATCGACGGCAGAAAAACTGCCGCCGAGATGCCCTACGCCGAGTGTTCCGATTGCATCAAAGGTCAGATACCTGACTTCCCTACACTTTTTCTCAAGAGCAGCATAGGTATCGATGGTCATGGCGTGATCACCACCTTGAGTGCGCCGTCGATCCGGTTGACAAAGGTATCTAATGCCTTTTGAAAGTCGTCGATCGGAAATGTGTGAGTGATCATGTCCTTGACGTCCAGGCGTCCATCGCTGATCAGTGACAATACGTCTTTGGAACAACTGGGATTTGCCCTGGAGCCAAAGACGGCAATTTGATTCATGACCATGGTTTTGACCGGGAGGAGGTACTCGTCCTGTACCGGCAGAGACAGGATGGCCACTTTACCATTTTTTCTGGCACTGCGTACTGACTGCAGCATTGCTTCCTGGGAGCCGGCAGTCTCAAACACTTCGTCGGCGCCGATGCCACCGGTGATCTCTTTGATCTTGGCAACGATGTCTTCGCCGCTCTCTGTGTCAATGATATGGTTCGCACCAGCTCTTTTTGCAAACTGGAGCCGCTCTTTTCTTCCGACAACGATCGTATTGCTTCCCATGGCCTTTGCCACTTTCATGACAAAAAGTCCGACCGGGCCTGGCCCGAAGACCACCGAATAACCGCCGGGAGTGATGCCGGTGAGACGGATCGCCTGAAGCGCAGTCCCTCCGGTGTCGACCATGGAACCTTCTTCATAGCTCACGTTGTCCGGCATTTTCGTCAGGGCCTTCACATTATAGACATTGTACTGCGCATACGCGCCAGGCGTGGTGAAGCCGTAATGTCGATGTCCAGCTTCGATCTTCCCGTAATTCAAGCACAGATTGTACAGACCCTTGCGGCAATTCTCACAGACACCGCAGCCGCAGTGTGCTTCGCCGGCAACTCTGTCTCCGACAGAAAGACCGGTGACACCTTCACCCAGTTCCACTACCTCGCCGGCAAATTCGTGGCCGGGAGTGAAGGGGAAATAGGGCGGCCAGTTCGCTTTCAGAAAGCCGCCGTTAAAAATCTTGGGATCCGATCCGCAGATCGCAACCGCTTTGACTCTCACCAGCACTTCGTTTTGCTTTGGTTTTGGAATTTCGACCATTTCCACGCCGTAGTCATTTGCTCCGCGCATGACCACTGCCTTCATCATGTTACTCATTTCTAATTGTCCCCTCTGTTCACGACCTTGCCTTTATTTACCTTGATGATGATCATCCGGATCGGCTGCAGACAGGTGCATTCGATGGAATGGGGCACTCCGGCCGGAATATAGACCATGTCACCTTCTCTTACCTCGTACACTTCATCAGCTACCGTCTGTATTCCGATGCCGTTCAGAAAGAGGATCACCTCGTCGTGCTCCGGGTGGGAATGTGTTTCATGTGCTTTGCCCGGACGGCAGAACGACGTGCCAACCATCATATGGTCGGTGGGAACCAATTGGTCTGTCTGTTCGACATAAATGCCGTACTCGCTCTCAAACGCTTTCCCGTCACCCTGCTTTGCAAGGTATTTGCCTTCTCTTTTCGGAGTTGTCATTTCTGTCACCTCTCGTACTATTTGTGGAAAATGCCGATTTTATGAAGCTCGTGAACGCTCTTCCAACCTTCGCTTAGGGGTTCTTTCAGGCAAGCTGCGATTTCTTCCGGCGTCCGGAAAGAGAACTTGGTGACATCGGGAACCTGTCCCGGGGGATAATGCTCAAGCATATCGTCGATCATCAGCGTGATATATTTGCAGATCGCTGCGATCGGGCGCCGTGCTTTTTCTGCATTTCCTCTGGAGGGATAACCGACGACGCCTTCCGGTGTGCCGAACCGTTCGATCCAGTTGTGTCCCTGACCTTCCGCCCAGCCGTGGGGCCTCCTCATGTTGTCGACGGAATTGTCGTAATGACCTTCCAAACAGAAATTTTTGCCCTGAGCGTCAACGCAGACAGACATGTCGACCATGCCGGGGAACAGCAGGTTGGCAACAGCAGTCTCCGCCTCATCAGCATGGACAAAGTGAGTTGTCATGGAATTAGGACGGTCGGTGGGAACGAAGAATTCACGAACGGCGCGATGCCATTCCAGTTCTGACACTACGGCGGGAAGCTGGTAGCGGTTGAAGAATTCTTGGACGGCGGATTCCAGCATCCATTTGTGTCCGTGGTTATTGACCAGGATCATTTTACGGTAGCCGTCATCCCAAAGGCCGACCATGACGTGGATCAGCATTTCTCGTACGACTTCCTCGCTGACGATCACAGTTCCCGGCATGCCGATGTGATGGTAGGGATGGCCGCCGTAATTGAGCGGAGGCAGGGCGACGGCAACTTCATAGCCTTTTTTTGCCGTATAGCGCCGGACACCTTCGCAAATAGAAGTGACCATAAATGTGTCAAGCCCACTGTTGTTGTGGATCCCATGGTTTTCCGTACAGCCGATGGGGATCAGGACTACGTCGTTCTTGCGTCTCTTTTCGATCAGTCTGTTTCTGGATGTGGTTTGGATGTAACATCCGGGTTTGCCCAGTTCGCTATCCGCGGGAATACCGTATTCTGCCAGTATGGCGTCGATTTCTTCTTCCGACGCGTCCCACACTTCCTTTTTCATTCTTCCGATTTTGCTATCCTCGAATGAGATTTCGGGATACTCGGTCGTGATCCACTTATCTGCCATTATAGAGCCCTCCTTAATTACAAAAAACTAATGTTATCAGTTACTTGGATACTAGCATAAAAAAGCCTTATGTGTCAATGGTATTTAACGCTATAATGTCTGCTCCAGCCAAAGCAATTGCGATTTCACCTTGTGGTTGAAATCTTCCGCAACCTCGTCGGTATAATCCCAAATACTGTCGTGAGTGTTGTATTCCAAAACCCTGCGGGTGATGTGGGCGATAAACATTTCGGCGATTTCATCTCTGTTGTTCTTACCAAGGCCGGTTCGTTCCAAATATGTTTTGAAATGCTGTTGCAAAACGGGAGAAATATACCAAGCGTGCTTTTGTACCATGGGATTGTTATATCCTTCATTTATAAATACACGAAGGATATCCAGGTTGGCAAATATGATGCGAAAGTACTCTCTTGAGAGGGTATCCAGATCACTTTGTACATCGGTGTAACTCAATCGGGAGGCGATCTCATCCTCGTTGATCCGGATGCGGGAAAATTCCACTACCATTGCAGAAAAGAGATGCTCCTTATCGGAAAAATGCCGAAATACGGTCAATGCTGTTACTTTTGCATTCTGTGCGATTTGCCTTATGGTGGCATCCGGATATCCTTTTCTTGAAATTTCTTTCAAGGCACTCCCGAGTATAGTTGCCCTGGTTTCAGAGGGATCACGCTTCATGGCTGCAGTCTCCTTTTCGTATATGTAACACGCATAAGTAACACACTTTCTACGTCAGTATTATACCGTGAATAAAAGACGATTACAAATAAAAGCAAGTAATTGATTTAGTGGATTTTATGGTGTATAGTGATTATAAATGTACACGAAGGTATTGGGAATCGAACATGAAAGCTGAGACAAAAGAAAAAATCTTATATGCTGCGGTGGAACTCTTTGCTGCCAACGGATACAAGAATACGACCACGCTTGATATCGCCTACCGTTCGGGAGTGGACGAAACGACGATATATAAACACTTCAAAAATAAAAAATCGCTTTTTCAGGAGGCCTTTGTCGTCATGACCCCGGATCGTTCGCTCGTGCCAACGCGCGGTTTGACCCAGGGAAAAGACTTAAAGAAAGACCTGACGCTATTCATAAGAAACTACATGATCCTACACATCAATCATATGCCGGCGTACCGGATCTCAATGTTGCTTGACGAAGTGTATGATAAGAGGATCTATGCGTTTTCCTTTCGTCGGATCGAAGGGATGATCGAGCAGTTTGAGTTGTATCTGACTGAATTGAACCGGAAGGGAATGATACAGACTGCGGATTATAAAGCAATCACCGAGATGCTGTTTTCCTTGTTTCTGACAAAGGCGACCGAATTCATCATAACCGCGCCCAGAAACGCAAAGTACAACAAGAAGGCAGTCGACGCATTTGCCGACAGATACGCCACATACATAGCAGAGCTGTTAAGGGTGGAACAATGACAGATTGACACATAAAATTGTGTCAGAACCGACACATGGCAGCAGCAGATCACCGGCACCAATCGATAAGAACCGGAAGGATTGAGTAGATGCAGTGCCTATGAGATCGTTTGAAAAATATCAATCATGGCATGGGATTTGCATGTTTTTAAAATGAAATACTATGTTGACTTCAAACATATGGTATATACAATAAACTTTAATTTGTGGATGCAACGTAGTATTTGGAACGTAGCGGAAGTGCGGCAAGACAAGGTTTCATTTGTTGCGAAGTGCTTTCAAGTAAAGATGATAGAGGAGGACAGAGAATGAGATCGAGAAAACTTATCGTGCTTGGACTTGTGTTCGTCATGGTCGCAGCAATGTTTGCAGGATGCGGCGGCAATGGCGAAACGGAAGATCCTGGCACAGCTACTCCGGAACGGGACTACATTCTGATCGGTATTCCCAATCCATCAACCGGTCCGATCGCGAGCTTTGGCGAAGGAACTCCCTGGGCAGAAGAACTGGCGATCAAGACGATCAATGAAGCCGGCGGTATTTATATCGAAGAATACGATATGAAAATGCCGATCCAACTCAAGTTCGTCGACACGGAAAGCGATCCAACAAAAGCATCTGAAGTTACACAGAAATTGATCGTCGATGACAAAGTAGACATGCTTATCTCACGACATACTCCCGACACTGCACTGCCGGTATCTGCGATGGCAGAACGGTATGGCGTACCGACCGTGTCGCTGGAATGCCCGATTGATGCGTGGCTTTCCGGTGGTCCTTATGAATGGGCATTCCATTCCTTCTGGTCGATCGACACTGTTTATACAACCTTCTCCCAGACCTGGAAAGACCTTGGCTTTGGAGAGGGCACAAAAGTTGGTATCTTGATGCCCAACGATCCCGACGGACTGGCCTGGTTGCCGATCTTCCAGGAAAGACTTGCCGCTGACGGATTTGTCGTATCGGATCCCGGCAGATATCCCAACATGAACAGCGACTGGACAGCAATCATCAATCAATTCAAAGCAGACGGAGTCGAAATCGTTACCGGAGTCAACATTCCTCCCGATTTCGCAAACTTTGCAATACAATCCAAGCAGCTGGGATTTGAGCCGAAGTTTACTTCCATGGGAAAAGCGTATCTGTTCTCATCTGATGCAAACGCTCTTGGCGTTGACATCGCAGAGGGACTGTCAGCCGAAGTCTGGTGGAGCCCGTTCCACCCATACAAATCATCTCTCACAGGTCAGACACCAGCCGAAATTCTGGAACTCTACACTGCAGAATCCGGAAGAACCTGGACAGCTCCGATCGGATACAAATATGCAGGACTTGAAATTGCAATCGATGTATTGACAAGAGCAGCATCCCTGGATCCCGAAAAAATCAGAGATGCCATTGCTGCAACCGACATGACCACCGTCGTCGGTCCAATAAAATACAATGACCAGCACATCAGCGAGACTCCGCTTGTCATGGGACAGTGGTTCCTCAACGACGCCGGCGATATGGTCGAGTTGAAGATCATCAACTCCCTGTATCCGGAAATTCCGGTCAATGGAGAAGCATTCCTTAAGTAGCACAGGAACGCAGCTTGAAAAAAGAACAGATTCAACTATCATAACAAAGAACCACAAGAGGTTGTGGACCTCTTGTGGTTCTTTGATAGAAACAAACGATGAAGATGCCAATTCATATTATTGCGTGTATAATGGAATGATATTAATACATATAGAAATCGGGAAGGAAGCAATATGAGCACAATACTTGAAGTGGATAACATTCATGTGGCGTATGGACGCACCAAGATTATCCCGGGTCTTTCCTTCAAAGTTGAAGAAGGCCAGGTTTTAGGCGTCATCGGCCCCAACGGAGCAGGAAAAACAACGTTGATGAATGCATTGATAGGCCTCGTGATCCCAACGGAAGGAAAAATCATTTTCGACGGGATGGACATCACAAAGCTGCCACCGGACAAACGGTGCCATCTTGGCTTGGGCAGAACCTATCAGATCCCAAGGCCGTTTGAAGGTATGACGGTTTATGAAAACGTTCTGGTCGGCGCGACCCATGGAGCAGGCAGGACAGAACATAAAGCCAGGCCATACTGCACTGAGGTTCTGAAGAGAACGGGGCTTTATGAGAAAAGGGACACCCTTGCAGGTCAGTTGACCCTTTTGGACAGAAAGCGATTGGAGATCGCCAGAGCACTGGGAACGGATCCAAAGATCCTTTTACTGGATGAAGTAGCTGCCGGACTGACTGATGCAGAAGTGCATGACGTTATGGATCTGGTGGCGGAATTGAAAAAAACCGGCCTCACCATCATCTGGATCGAGCATGTGATCAAAACGATGGTAGAGTCGACGGATAAGCTCCTGTGCCTTGCAACCGGTTGTCTGCTGCGTTACGGCGATCCGAAAGAAACGATGAACTGTCTGGAGGTTCAGGAAGTATATTTGGGGGTTGATGAAGAGTGAGCGAAATATTATTGAGAGCAGAAGATATCTACGCCAATTATGGAGACTTTCAGGCTGTGCAGGGTGCTTCTTTTGAAATCCGAAAAGGCGAGATCATCTCGATCATCGGCACAAACGGAGCCGGAAAATCAACACTTATGAAGGCGATCGGCGGAACACTGGCACCAAAATCGGGAAAAGTGTTTTACAAAGATACAGAAATCACCGGGATGCCCACCCATAAGCTCGTCGATCTGGGCATGTCGCAGGTGCCGGAGGGCGGCCGCGTCTTCGCTCGAATGACAGTGATGGACAATCTGGTGATGGGATCTTACACACCACGTGCCAGAAAGCACAAAGACAATGCTCTGGAGAGAGTGTATGATCTGTTTCCTGTGCTTAAGGAGAAAGCGAATCAGGTATCCGGGAGCTTGAGCGGCGGACAGCGTCAGATGGTTGCCATTGGCCGCGCTTTGATGTCAGAACCGGAGCTAGTATGCTTTGACGAGATTTCCCTGGGACTGGCGCCAACGGTCATCAAGGATATATACACGAAGATTCGACAAATCAACAAAGAGGGAATGACGATCATCTTAGTAGAGCAAGATGTAAAGCGTAGCCTGAAAACCAGCGACAGATCCTATGTCATGCTGAAGGGGAAAGTTGTACTTTCCGGGAAGTCTAGCGAATTGGCGGAAGAGGACGTTAAGAAAGCATATTTCGGGTTATAGTGAACTGAAATAATGGTCGGAAAGGTGGAATAGAATTTGGATGCGTTGTTACAGTCTTTGATACAAGGAGTCCTTCTGGGTGGTTTATACGCATTGATCGGCATCGGTATGAGTCTGATCTTTGGTATCGTAAAGTTGACCAATTTGGCTCATGGAGATTTTCTTATCCTAGCGAGCTATATCAGTTACTCCGTTGTCGCCGCTACAGGGATGAATCCTTTTGTCTCTCTGATCGTGGTCATACCAGTCATGTTTGCCATCGGTTACATCGTACAAAACACAATGCTGAATCGAGTGATCTCAAAGGGAGCGGAGCCACCGCTTCTGGTTACTTTTGGTATCTCGATCGTGATTCAAAACTTGTTGCTTTATTATTATACGGCAGATGCCAGAAACCTGAGAAGCCCGATTGCAACAAAGAGCATCATCATCACCGATGGGATCCGGATCCCGTATATCTATCTGATCGGTTTTCTTGTTGGCATCATAGTGATCGTAGCTCTTGGCTTCTACTTCAGGCATACGTACCAGGGCAAGGCGATCAAGGCGGCTGCCGACGACCGTGAAGTCGCCCAGCTGATGGGCGTCAACATCAAAAGCATATACGGGATCGCGATGGGCATCTCCATGACCACCGCTGCAATCGCAGGAGTTTTGGTCGGAATGATCTACAACTTCTATCCGACTTCAGGATCTGCCTACTTGGTCATCGCCTTTGCGGTTGTGGTCATTGGTGGTATGGGGAGCACATATGGGACCTTGGCTGCCGGCATCTTGTTCGGGCTTGCCCAGGTTATGGGAGCTCATTTCTTTGGCGCCAGCGCCCAGTTGCTCACCGGGTATGTGGTTTTGCTGATCATGCTTATTTTCAGACCGCAAGGTCTATTTCAACGATAGAAGAAAGGGGACCTGCTGCAATGAAAACAGGCTTTTTAAGCGACAGCAAACGACTCATCAAAGCACTGATCATGGTTATTGTGCTGGTTGGATTGTTTGTACTGCCGAATGTAGCGAACCAATATACGACGATGCTCGTGATGCTCATATGTATGTACATCGGATTGGGACAGATGTGGAATCTGCTGGCTGGCTATGCGGGACTGGTATCTCTCGGTCAGCAGCTTTATATCGGGATCGGCGGGTATGCGCTTGCAGTGCTCTCCAACTATTATAACATTCCGATCTTGATCGGCCTGGTGGTTGGAGGTCTGGTATCTGTCGGGCTGTCGGTCGCATTGTCCTTCCTGCTTCTGCGGATGAAGGGGATGTACTTCGCAGTCGCGACGTGGATCACAGCAGAGGCATTTATCGTCATCTTCGCCGGATGGACTTATATGGGGAGCGGCAATGGACTCTTCATCAAAGCGGTCAGAGGTATGCCCACATCTACTATTTATTACTATAGTCTGATCGTGGCAATTCTTACCATTTTCATCGTAGTCTTTCTACTCCGCTCCAAACTTGGACTGGGCTTGATTGCAATTCGCGACAACGACAGTGCTGCAGAAACCTCGGGGGTCACGATCTTCCGTACGAAGTTGTACTGCATGATGATCTCCAGCTTCCTGACGAGCATCATCGGCGGATTGTTCTATATGAGCCAGGTATGGGTCCAGCCCTATGCGGCGTTCGCCATCAACTGGACGATCGCAGGCATGTTCATCGTCGTCATCGGAGGGATCGGAACGGTAGCCGGACCAATCCTTGGAGCAGTCATTTACGTCATCCTGAACCAGTACTTGTCTCAATTCGGTGGCATCAGCATGATCATCCTCGGAGTGATCGCGATCGTGGTTATCCTGTTCGCGCCGAAGGGAATCATCGGAAGCTTGCAAAACCGTTTTGGATTTGAGATCCTGTCGGCACGCAGGGATGCAAATAAGAATTTCATGGGGATGCAGATCCAGGAAACTTCAGAAAACACAGAACAATAATAGAACATGGGGACGGTTCTCTGTTCTACTACCTTCATTCTTAACAATAGCAAAAGGGCCGGCACCCATGGTGCCAGCCTTTTTATCTACTCCCGGGAAAGGCCAATAACTTTATCCAAGCAAAGTCGCGTAAAGAGGGATGGTAGCCAGACAGACAAGAGTGCTGAGACTGACCAGCTTCGAAGCGTACTCGCTTTCCACTTCGTAGTATTCTGCAAGGATCGAAGTCTGCATGTGACAGGGCATCGTTGCGGTCAGCATGAATACCTGGAAGGCGAGTCCTTCCACCTGGAACAGTCGCAAAAGAAGGAACATGATAAGAGGGCTGATCACAAATTTGCCGAGCAGGATCAATACTTCGTCCACCGTGATTTTAGGGATCCCTCTCGTAAAGAATACCAAGTTGGAACCGATGACCAACAGCGAGAGCGGAACAGTTAGCGCCCCCAGATATCCCAGGACTGAATTGAAAACCAAAGGGATCGAAACGTCGAATTGAACGACTAAGGCGCCGATGACAACGCCGATCAAGCCGGGGCTGAGTATTTTTTTCGGCGAAAAGCCCTTGGCATACAAGGACGATGCATTTGCCAGCTGATAGGCACCAAGGCTCCAGAAACCGGCCAGCGTGATCAGATAAAAGGTAAAGAGATAGGGAAGGCCTTCTTGTCCGAAGACGATGACGTTGATGGGCAAGCCGATGAAGATCGTGTTTGAGAAAGTGAACGTGACTTCGAAGACGGTCTTTTTTCCATCTTTGAGGTGAGTGAGTCTCGCAAGCACCTTGCCGATCAGATGAAGGATCAGAGTGTAAATCAGAAGGATGAGAAGGTGAAACAAAGCAGCTCTCAGAAGCTCCTGGTCAAAATGGGAAGCGATGCTGGTGATCGCCAGTGCAGGCGCAGCGATCTTCACAACGATCACCGACAAGACGGAGGTCGTATTGTCCGGCCAAAGCTTTCTGGTGGTGAACCAAAAGCCAACAGAGAAAATCAGAAAAATCACCACTACACTCATCAGTCCGTTGATCATAGCATCCCCCACGACGATTAAGAGATAGAATTAGCAAACAAGCTGTCAGTAAAAAGTTCCTTGGAGAGTCCAAAGATGTAATCGTCAAGAACCACATCGGTCAACGCTTTTTCCACTGATTCTCTGTGGTAAGGAGTTCCAATCAACGATTTCACAAGATCGTCGATTTCCTTTGTGCCAAAAAAATCTCCGTAGAAAGCGATCTCCTCGATCGATCCCGACGCAACGGTCAGGCCGATGTCGAGAAGCCCCTTTTCGTATTTAAGCACATGATTATAAGAGAATCTTGGAGAAGTTCCATAAACCCAGTCCCAGGACGAGTACTTCTCCTCCGCCAACCGCTTGATTCCTGCCTTGTCCAGGTCTGTATATTCGTACATCCGGGCATCGGGAAACTGGGCAAGCACTTCCTGAATGATCGTTGTCGTAAATTCCTCGATCGAATGGGTGTCGGGTAAAAACGGACGGATGTTGGACACTCTGCTTTTCACCGACTTGACACTTTTGTCCTGGAATTTTCTCGGATCCGCGTTCAGTGCTGCGGCCAGTTTTGTCAAATCAGAATCGAAAAGCAGCGTGCCATGCAGCAATACCTTTCCGCCGGAATGGTATTGGGCTACGCCGGAAATTTTCTTGTCTTCGATGACCAGATCGTTTCTCCCGGAGAAGCTTGCATTCGCCCCCATTTTTTTCAAAACGTTCAGGATGGGCAGGGTAAACTCGCGAAACACTTCGTCGATCTCTTGCCCTTTCGCTTTCGTGATGAATCCGTAATTCAAATTTCCGTGGTCGTGATAGACAGCACCGCCTCCGGACTGCCGTCGCACCACCTCGATCTTTTGCTCATGGACGTAGGTCTGATTGATCTCCGCTGAGGCGTTTTGGTGTCTTCCAACGACGATACAGGGGGAATTGATGTAGAGATAGAATACATCCTCATCGAACTGCGACATGAAGTATTCTTCGCTTGCGATGTTGTAATAGCAGCTCGAAAAAGGGCTGATCATGCACTTCATAAAAGTCTCCTTTACCAAATGCGATAACGATCCAGGTCGATCTTGTACTTTTGGATTTTTCGATATAGTGTGCGCTTTGGCATTCCCAAAAGGACCGATACTTTACTGACGTTGCCATCCTCTTGTGCCAGAGCCTTGACGATCACGTCTCTTTCTCTCGTGCCGGAAGACTCCCCGGAGACACGATTGAGCATTTCGTGTGACAGATCTCCTTCCGAGATCACATTGTTCTGAGTTAGATTCAATGCGCGCTCGATCACGTTTTCCAGCTCTCGGACGTTGCCCGGCCAGTCATAGGCGAGCATGAGTTTCTTTGCCTCTTCGGTCAGGCCGCGATTCTCTTTGCCCATGGTGCGATTGTACATGGAGATGAAAAAATCCGCAAGTACAGGGATGTCTTCCGGTCGCTCCCGCAACGGCGGAATGAGAAAGGTCAGCACATTCAGGCGGAAATAAAGGTCGCTGCGGAACATCTTCTTTTTGACCGATTCCAACAGATTGACATTTGTCGCTGCCATGATCCTGACATCGATGCGGTTTGGAGTTTTTCCACCGATCCGTACGATCTCGCGGGTTTCAATCACTCGCAGAAGAGAGGACTGCATATCCAAAGGCATGTCGCCGATCTCATCCAGAAATATAGTTCCGCCATTTGCAAGTTCAAACTTCCCGGGGGATCCCTCTTTGCTTGCTCCTGTAAAGGCGCCGGCCTCGTAGCCAAAGAGCTCACTTTCAATGAGTCCTTTGGGGATGGAGCCGCAATTGATCCCGATGAACGGACCACTTGCCCGGTCGCTGGCATTGTGTATGGATTGGGCCAGCAATTCCTTGCCGGTTCCACTTTCTCCCAGGATCAAAACATTGGAATCGCTTTGGGCAGCCATCAATCCATGAGTTTTGATGTCATTCATCGTGGGCGAATCACCAACGATGGAGTCAAAGGTATACTTGGCGGTGAATCCACTTTTTTTACTGATCATTTTATGGAATCGCTGAAGCTCGTCGATAACCAACACGATGCTTTTCTTCTCGTGATTGTCGTTGTAGATGATAGAGGCGGAAAGAGAAAGACTCAATCCGATGCCCAAGGTGTTGGTCACGGTCACTTCCTTGTTGTATACGTTCTTGGTGATCTCCAGAGGATTGAAAGTGGCGGTGTTCAAGTCTAAAATATTGGAAATGTTTTTGTGATGAAGGTGACTGTCGGAAAGTTTCAGGATCTGGATCGCACGACTGTTGTGCTGGGTGATGATCCCCATGTTGTCAATCATCAGAATGCCGGAGGATATGGACTGGATGGTACTGTTCAACTGGTTGTTGATGATGTGTATCTTTTCGTAGGCGCTTCGCATCATCATCTCCTTCTCGATCCCGTCAACCGCAGCGCAGACCATGCCTAACGTGTGGGGAGAGATGGCTTCCATGGGGCCAACGATGTCAACGCAGCCAATGATGACTCCGTCCTGGTTTTTGATCGGAGCCGCAGAGCATACATAATTATGGTGTGGCTTGATGTAATGTTCGCAGCCCCAGATCTGAATCGGTTGGCCAGTGGAAAGGCAGGTGCCGATACCGCTGGTGCCTGCGTACTCTTCGCTTCGGTTGCATCCCAGAGTCAACCCGCTTTTTCTGGCCCTTGCCTGGATCATTGCATCTTGACCGACCAGGTCGATCACATTGCCCAGCTCATCGGTCAGTACGATGATAAAATTAGAACCCTTGACGAAGGAATAGAGGTTGTGAATATAAGAATGAGCTACAGCGATCAGATCCTGCTTCTGGGAGAGAATACGAGCAAGCGCCTCGGGACGCAAAGTAGCATCCTTGACCTCCATCGGTGACACTTGAAAGGATTTGGATCGCTTCCATGAATCGTAGATCATAGGACGGATGTCCGGAAGGGAATCCGGCAGAGGTTCGCCTTTGTCGATGTACTTCTCCCACAAGAGAAAGAGCTTTTTCTGGTATTCTTCCGTGAAGTGGACCATTTGTGACCTCGGTTTCTTCTTTTTCAAAAGCATAGCACGAGAAACGCAATCTTGCAAGAGAAACTGGGGCACATCAAAGCTGAAAACGGCACAAAAGTGGCACAAAGGTGACACGATGCGGCACGCCTTGTCACGAAATTGACGTTCTATTTTGCAGTTACAATTATAAAAGCGCAGAACGGATAAGAGCCAAAATCCGAAAATGTCCAAACCAGTGGGGTTGTACAGAGCACGCAATGATACAAAAAAAGAAAGCGAAAATTATAACAACTGGCACGGAATTTGCTCCTATATTAAGTGCAAGTAGATACTGTCCCATTTGATATAGTGTCGAGAAGGAGGGTTTTCAATGCCAAAAGCAGGAATGAACGGAGTTGATTTTGAAGCCAATGTTGATTTTTACAGGCTTCGAAGAGAACGATTGGCCAGAGCAAAACAAAGCATGAAAGATTACGGTCTTTCGGCGATCGTTTGTTATGACTTTGATAACATCAGATACATCACCGGCACCCACATCGGTGAATGGAATCGTAACAAGATGAATCGGTATTGCATTTTGATCGACGGTGTTGAGCAGCCGTTTTTGTTTGACCCAGCTGCGCCGTCAAAGCGGGTGAGAGTGGATTGGCTTGACAAAGATCATATCATGCCGGCAGTCGGCTCCATGCGGGGAGCAATTCCGGAAGAAGCGGGGATGGTCGACAAGGTTGCCGATCAGATCGCGGGTTATCTGAAAGAGTACGGAGCTACGGGAAAGGTTGGGATGGATATCGTGGACATCCCTCTGATCCGTTCCCTGGAAAAACACAAAGTTGAGATCGTTGACGGCCAACAGGCGATGCTGGATGCCAGGATCATCAAAACACCGGATGAGATCCAGCTTCTCAAGACATCGGCAGCGATGGTTGATGGCGCATATTACGATCTGGCGAAGGCGCTGCGCCCCGGCATCATGGAAAACGAACTCGTTGCCATCGCTAATTTCAAGCTTTACAGCTGGGGTTCCGAGCTTGTCGAATTCGTCAACAGCATTTCCGGCCAAAGAGGAAATCCCCACAGCCATACTTTCTCCAACAGAATGGTGCGGCCGGGCGAATTGATCTACTTTGACATCGGGAACACATACAACGGCTATAAGACCTGTTACTACAGAACTTTCTCCTGCGGCGTCCCCAACGCAGACCAAAGAAAGGCTTACGAAAGAGCGTCGAAGTGGATCAAGGATTCCATTGCCCAGATCAAACCGGGCAACACCTCTGCGGACGTTGCAAAGGCATGGCCCGCAGCAACAGAGCTTGGATTCAAGAACGAAGAGGAAGCCTTCCTTCTCCAGTTCGCCCACGGCATCGGTCTGGGTCTTTGGGAAAAACCCATCATCTCCCGGCTCTTCTCCCTGGAGAACCCGTTTGAACTGAAAGAAGGCATGACCTTCGCCATTGAAACCTGGTGCGCATCGGAAGACGGATCCGGCAGTGCCCGGATCGAAGAAGAAGTCGTCGTGACCAAGGACGGTTGCGAACTGATGACGAAGTTCCCGTCAGATGAGATCACATCTTGCGGTTTGCCGGGATGTCAGTTTCTCTAAAGAACGGTATTTCAAGTTATATCAAATATAAGGAGGAAAAGAAATGGCTAAAGTTGGTTGGATCGGATTGGGTAACATGGGTAACCCGATGAGTCAGAATCTGCTGAAGGCAGGTCACGACGTTACTGTTTGGAACAGAACGAAAGCAAAGGCCGATGAAGTTATGGCCGCTGGAGCAAAATGGGCGGATTCTCCAAAAGAAATCGCCGAAACCTGTGATTTCATCTTCACGATGGTATCGGATGGACCGACGTTACAGGCAGTTACCTTGGGAGAAAATGGAGTGGTTGCAGGATTGTCCTCCAACAAGATCGTCATCGACATGAGCACAGTCTCTCCTGCAGAGTCTGCAAAAGTGAATGACGCGATCGAAGAAAAGGGCTGCAAATTCATCAGAGGTCCAGTCACCGGCAGCACCGTTCTGGCAGTCAATGCAACTCTGGGAATTTTGGCATCCGGCGACAAAGCAGCTTATGACAAGGTTCTTCCGCTGTTTGAAGCCATGGGAAAAAATCAGTTCTATGTAGGAGCTGACGAAGAAGCCAGAGTGTTGAAACTCTGCTTGAACGTTATGATCGGTGTCACTTCCCAGATGATGGGCGAAGCCGTCGTTTTGGCAGAAAAAGCCGGTCTGGACGTCGAACAGGTTTGTGAAGTCATGGCCGGAAGCGCCGTTGGCTCACCCCTCGTCGGCTACAAAAAAGGCCTGGTTTCCAAAGGCGAATACAATGCTGCATTCAGCGTAAAGCTCATGATGAAGGACTTCGACCTTGCCTTTGACGCAGCCAAACAGTACGGCGTAACGATGCCGGTCACCGCGATCACTAGACAGGCTTATGCAGCTGCAGCAGCCACCGGAAGAGGAGACAAGGACTTCTTCGTGCTGACCCAACTTCTGGAAGAACAAAGCGGAATCAAGAGATAGTAAGATTCAATATTGCTAACAGTTTATAAAATGGAGGATCAAAAAAATGGCTAAAGCTTTTGTAAAAAACTATTATGATCTACTGCCCGCGGCTCCTGCAAAGCACATCAATGCGCATGCATTTGCATTCGGACTGCCTGCAACGATGGAATCCGACACCTATGGATTCTTCTCCATGTGCGAGATCCGTTTTGGCGGCGCTGCAATCACAGACAATCACAAAGATGCAGACCATTGCTACTTCATTCTTTCCGGAAAAGGCTATTCTATCATCAAGGGCAAGCGTTATGAATACAAAGTCGGCGATGTGATGTGGATCCCCGGAAACAGCGATCACGAAATGTATCCGATCGGCGTTCAGACACTGAAATTTGTCGTGACACTGACTCCGAAAGAATTTTCCCAGACCGAGCCCTTCATCAGAAACATCAATGATGTAGTTCCGGTTGCTGTAGAAGGCGGAAAGAATGCGACCGCATTCCCGATTTCCAATCCGAAAAACGGTGGAAGCAAAACCATCGAATTCCAGGTCGTAGAAATTCTGCCAGATGGCTTTATTGGCGGACAGGAAGCAGACTCGGATCAGATGACCTATGTCATGTCCGGAAAAGGATATGTGGTCGTTGACGGAGAAAAGCTTCCCCTCGTCGTAGAAGATGGCTTCTATGTTCCTAAAGGAGCAAAATACGAGATCCACCCTGACGGTGGTCAAGTACTGAAACTTGCCCAAAGCTTTGGTCCTGCCCGCCTCTCCTCCAGATAGGCGTTTGGTTTAAAGTGATGTCAAATGATGTTGCCTGAGAAAGAAAGACGGTGCAAACTTGGTTTGCGCCGTCTTTTGATTCATCGGTATTTCTTATAATCGATCTCGTAGTGATCCATCTTTCGATAGAGGGTTCGCCGGCTGATTCCCAGAAGCTCTGCAGCCTCTTTGATATTTCCGTCGCACTTTTCCAGACTGGACAGAATCAGCTGATACCCTGTTGATTTCAAGTTGTAACCGGGTTTCAACGATTCAAGACTGCTATCTTCTGCGGAAGCAGTCAACACGGTGGAACCCTGTATCACCTGCCGCGGAAGATGCTCCAGCCGGATGCTGTCATCATCTGTGATATTGATCGCCCGCTCCATGACGTTTTCCAGTTCACGTATATTGCCGGGCCAACGGTAACGTTTCAACGCTTGATACACTTCGTCCGTAATATGCATCCTGCGTCTCTGCGGATTATTCAATGTCTGGACGAAATAATCCGCCAGCAAGGCTATGTCATTGTCCCGCTCTCTGAGGGGAGGGACGTTGACTGATAAAACGTTCAACCGATAAAAGAGATCTTCGCGGAAGGTTTTTGCTTCGATGGCGTCAAACAGATTCCGGTTGGTGGCAGCAATGATCCGAACGTCGATTTTTTTGGGATATTTCCCACCGATCCGGACGACTTCTTTTGTTTCGATCACACGAAGTAAGGTTACCTGAACATCGAGAGGCATATCGCCGATCTCATCCAGAAAAATCGTGCCGCCGTCGGCAAGCTCGAACTTGCCGGGGTTGCCCTCTTTGCTTGCTCCGGTGAAAGCGCCACCCTCGTAGCCGAACAGCTCGCTTTCGATCAATCCTTTTGGCAAAGCGCCGCAATTGATCGGTACAAAAGGTCCTTTTGCAAAACTGCTGTTGTTGTGGATGGATTGGGCGATCAACTCTTTCCCGGTGCCGCTTTCTCCTGAGATCAAGACGTTTGCGGAGCTTTGTGCAGCACGCATGCTGGTATCGACCATTTTCTTTGTAGCAGCGGAATTTCCAACGATGCTGCTGAAGGTGAAGGAAGCACGGAACCCCCCGACCTTGTTGACCAGTTTGTTGATCTGCTTCGACTCGTCGAGCCGGACCACGATGCTTCGATTGTGGCTGGAAGGATCGCCTACAAAGTGAACGCTCATACTGAATTTGATCGGAGGCAGAGCAGAGCCGGTCAAATAAATATTGGTCTCTTTATTGAATATTTCCTTTTCTATGGAGTCAAAGCTGAAATCGTAATGGACCGGTTCATCGATGCTGATCAATTCAAAGATATTTCTGCCGATGGCATCTTCGCCGAAATTCAGCATGCGCCTGGCATTGCCGTTTGCCTGAATGATCTGGGAATTTTTATTCAATAATATAAGCCCTGAGGAAACCGACTCTAAAATACTGCTTCGCTGGGCGCACATCGCTTCGATCTCTTCGTAGGCGCTGCGAATCTTCAATTCTTTCGCGATCCCATCCACTGCGCCGATCACCATACCCAGTGTGTGCGTATGAATGTCGGTGTAATTCCCGGTCAGATCCAGACAGCCGATGATGTTCCCTGCCTGATTTAGGATCGGCGCCGCACTACAGGCATAATTTTTGTGCGCCTCGATGTAATGTTCATCGCCCCAGATCTGGATGGGTTTCTTCATCACAAGGCTTGTACCGATGGCATTGGTGCCGCAAAAGGCCTCGCTGCGGTTGGCGCCGACGACCAATAGGCTGCGCCTGCGTCCCTCGTTTATGATATCTTCGTCCCCGATCAGATCCAGTACGATTCCTTCCTGGTCGCTGAGAATCAAATAGAAGCCCGAGTCCTTCACTACGGAGTACAGGTTTTCCATATAGGGCCTTGCCGTTTCGATCAAAAGGCTGTTTGCCTTGTGTCGCTTCTTGATATCTTCGTTGTTGAGAATGCTTGTTTTAGTTTCCGAAGGGTCGACACCGTAATCCCGCGAGCGTTTCCAGGATTCGTAAATTTCCGGACGTATAAAAGAATAGTCGACGTCATTGTGAGAAACGAAGTTTTCCCACGCCTCGTGGACCCTTTGTCTGTACTCGTAATCAAAATGACTCACTCTGTTCGCTCCTTTTTGTGTAGCAATTGAGAACATGCACAGTGGTGCACATGAGACATTATAACAGAATTCGCTCCATACCGCTATAAATATTGGCCCGATTGCCCTGTACGAAACCACACAGTGTGATGTTACTGGCTTCTGCAAATTCTACCGCAAGGGACGTTGGAGAGGACTTTGAAACCAGGATCGGTACGTTCAATCTGGCTCCTTTTGTCACTAATTCATAACTGGCACGACCTGTATTGTACAAAATTTTATCATGGAGCGGTATTCCATGGAGCAATGCGTGTCCGAACACCTTGTCAGCAGCGTTGTGTCTTCCCACATCTTCGTGGGAAACGATCAGGCTGCCGTTGGCATCGAACAGAGCGGCAAGATGAACACCGCCTGCTACCTTGCGGACATCCTGTAGAGAAAGGATCGTCCTGGACAGTTCCGTCAGCGCCCGCGCATCCAGCTGTACGGTACCATCGACCACCGGGATCTGTTCTGTGATATCGTCAACACGGGTGCGGCCGCATCCGGATCGTATCAAAAGAGTAGCAGCGTCCTCGGAACCCTGCAATGCGGTTGCCGTCACCTTTACGATGTTCCGCGATGGCTCCAGAGGATCGTCGTTGTCTTCCTCCGGCAGGAACTGTCCGCAGTGGGACAACATCATGATATCCTGAAAGTTGGCGATGATACCTTCCGAGATCAGGAAGCCTACAGCAAGCTCCTTTTCCGCTCCCGGCAGCCGCATGAGCACTGCCACCCGCTTGCCATTCACTTCCAGCGCCAAGGGCTCTTCAACGGAAAGGTAGTCCGTTTCGAATTTTGCTTCACCATTCTTCCAACGAAGGATACTGGCTTCGACGATCGTCAGTCTGTTGTCCATTCGGTTCCTCTTTCTCCAAGACTTTGCTCCATTCTATCATTTCTTCATTTCCTTGTCGATTCCTGATTGCTGTGGGCCGGCGAAGGCACACTATGTGACAGATTGGCGCATTGCGATCAATTTAGAAGAGTTGTCCTTACACACAACAGTAAACGTACTGCGAAAAGCCTTGAATTCCAACGGATTTATTATTGTTAACAATTTGGCATGATACTTGCTTTATCTTAAGTGAGAGAATGAAGATTGCAGTTCCGCGATAAAAACAGGAGGTCACAATGGATAAAAAGTATAGCAAAGAGCAATTGATCGGCTTTTATGAAACCATGTACAGAATGAGGCGTTTTGAAGAAGAGGTCTTTGAGTTCTATAAGAAGGGCATGATGCCGGGTCTCGCACATTTGTATCTTGGTGAAGAAGCGATCGCAACCGGCGTGTGCGCAGCGTTGACCGAAAACGACTATATCGGCAGCACGCACCGTGGTCATGGTCATCTGGTCGCCCGTGGCGCGGAGCTTGGGAAAATGATGGCGGAAATTCTCGGCAAAGAAGGCGGATACTCTAGAGGAAAAGGCGGATCCATGCACATCATGGCATTGGACAAGGGCATCCTCGGGGCAAACGGCATCGTTGGCGGAGAGATTCCTATTGCTACGGGAGCAGCTTATACAGCAAAGTACCTGGGAACGGATCAGATCGCCGTCTCTTTCTTCGGTGAATCCGCATCTAACGAAGGCACTTTCCACGAAAGTCTCAACATGGCGGCCGCCTGGGACCTTCCCATCGTATACGTCATTGAAAACAACCTCTATGGAATCTCTGTGGACATCAGAGACGTTACGAAGACCATCGACATTGCAGACAGAGCCAAGGCTTACGGGATCCCCGGCATCATCGTCGACGGAATGGATGTGATCGCTGTGCATCAGGCAGCGGAAGAAGCCGTCAAACGCGCCAGAAGCGGTAATGGTCCGACCTTGATGGAATGCAAAACATATCGCTGGCAGGGTCACCATGTGGGCGATCCCGCAGTGTACAGAGAGCGGAGGGATCCGAACGAGAAGGCATCCTGGCAGGAGCGCTGCCCGGTGGACTGCTTCAAGGACAAGATGATCGAGCAGAAAAAGATTTCTGAAAAGGAATTCAAAAAGCTCGAAGACGAAATCGAAGCTCAGGTGCAGACCGCTGTGAAGTTCGCTATCGACAGCCCTTATCCTGATCCGTCCGAAGCATACACTGACATTTTTGCATAGAAGTCGATTCTTATAGGAGGTTAAAAATGAGAGAAATATTATATAGAGATGCCATCTGCGAAGCGATCGACGAAGAAATGGAACGGGATGACCGGGTCATGATGATCGGTGAGGATATCGGATTTATCGGCGGAAACTTCAAGACATCCGTCGGACTGTTGGACAAATACGGTGATCTGCGGATGAAAGACAGTCCGATCAGTGAAGCCGGGATCGTCGGTATGGGTGTCGGTATGGCCCTGACCGGCTTGCGTCCGATCGTAGAACTTATGTTTTCCGATTTTCTTCTGGTGGCAGCTGACCAGGTCGTCAACCAGGCGGCAAAAATTACCTACATGTCCGGCGGACAAGCATCAGTGCCCATGGTGATCCGGACTCCGATGGGCGCGGGACGGTCCTCTGCTGCCCAGCATTCCCAGAGCATGCAAGCCATGATGGCTCATTTTCCCGGATTGAAAGTGGTCGTCCCTTCGACTGCCCAGGAGGCCAAAGGACTTCTGAAGACAGCGATCAGAGACAACAATCCGGTCATCTTCTTTGAACACAAAATGGAATACAGCAACAAGTTCATGATCGATGACGTCGTTGAGCCGATTCCCTTCGGCAAGGCGAACATCGTAAGAGAAGGAACCGACATCACCATCGTCGCCACCTCCTCTCAGGTCATGAAGTCAATGGATGCAGCAGCAAAACTGGAAAAGGACGGGATCTCTGTTGAAGTCATCGACTTGAGAACCATCGTTCCGATGGACCGCGATGCTATCATCACTTCAGTGAAAAAAACCGGACGACTTCTCGTCGTAGATGAAGCACACGAAAAATGCGGCATTGGTGCTGAGATCGGCGCTGATGTAATGGATGATGTTTTCTATTACCTGGAGGCACCGATCGGAAGAATCGCAACCCCGAATGTTCCCCTGCCCTTTAGCCCGGCACTGGAATTCCCGATCATACCATCTGTTGAGAAAATTATTGTTAAAGTAAAAAAGATGATGGAATAGAGGTGACAGAATGGCTGAAGTAATCATTATGCCAAAACTGGGCTTCAATATGAGCGAAGGAAAGCTGGTTCGCTGGTATAAGCAAGAAGGAGAATCCTTGAAGAAGGGGGAACCGGTTTTTAGCATTGAAACAGACAAAACGGCGATCGATATCGAAGCCACCCTCGATGGCGTATTCAGAAAAAAATTCATCGAGGAAGGGGATTCGGTGGAAGTCACACTTCCCATCGCGATCATCGGTACCGCCGATGAAAACATCGACGCTTTGATCAGCGATGTGAATCGCCAATTGAATAAAGAAGAGGCTGTGGCCTCACCCGCCAAGGAAGAAGCTCCGGTTGCGGCAGAAGCTCCAGTAGCCGCAGTATCGACAGTTGCTGCGGCAGTTATCGGTAGCACGACCAGCGGTTTTCTCAAGATCACACCGCGGGCAAGACGGGTCGCAAAAGAAAAAGGTTTGGATCTGAATGGACTTCAGATCACCGGCACCGGCTACGACGGCGGGATCTCCGAAAAAGACATTCTGGCTTATCTCTCCTCAAACAAGCAGAAGGTGTCCCCGGTCGCCAAGAAGATGGCAGAAGAGCAGAACATCTCACTGGATAGCTTACAGGGCACCGGAAGTGGCGGAAAGATCATGAAGCAGGATGTGCTTGGATCCATGGCTCCTTCTGCGGGAATTGCGGCTGCTTCAGCCGGTTTCGATGCCGCCGATGGCCCGACCACTCCCGACGGAAAAGTGATCCTGGAAGAAGCACCCTACAGCGGTGTCAGAAAAGTGATCGGCGACCGGCTGTCACTGAGTAAGTTTACTGCGCCACACCTGTATTTCACGCAGAAAGTCAACCTGGAAAAGCTTCTTGATATCCGGAGTCAGATCAACGCGGCGCAGCCGAAAAAGACATCAGTTACAGATTATATTGCAAAGGCAACGATCAAGACGCTTCAAAAATTCCCGGAAATGAATTCCGCGCTGATCGGCGACAAACTCGTCAAATACAAATACGTCAATCTGGGAATCGCTGTCGCAGCGCCCACCGGACTCATCGTGCCAGTGGTTCGCAAAGCGGACAAACTTTCCGTCGTCGACATCTCCGTCGAGTCTTCTGCATTGTTTGAGAAGGCAAGAAGCGGTGGGCTGGCGCCAAGCGAGTACAGCGGTGGAACATTCACCATTTCCAATTTGGGGATGTTCGGGATCGAGAATTTCACGGCGATCATCAATCCTCCGGAAGCGGGCATCCTGTCGATCAGTGCCACAAAGGACGAACCCTTTGTAGAAACAGACAAGGACGGATGCAAATCCATCACGATCAAGCCGATGATGAATATCACCTTGTCGGTGGATCACCGCGTCATTGACGGTCTGCTTGCCGCGCAATTTGTAACAGAAGTGAAACGACTTCTGGAAAATCCGATCGAATTACTGATATAAAAGGGAGAACTTTATGGCTGAAATAATCATTATGCCAAAGCTTGGCTTCAATATGAGCGAAGGCAAGCTGGTGAACTGGTATAAGAAAGAGGGAGAAAGCATGACCAAAGGGGAAGCTCTCTTCTCGATCGAAACCGACAAAACGAACATTGACATCGAAGCAACCAGCGATGGGATCCTGCTGAAAACCTTCATCGGCGAAGGCGACACGGTTCCTGTGACGCTTCCTATTGCCATCGTAGGAGCGGCCGGCGACAAGATCGACGCTCTAGTCACCGATGCTTTGGCGCAGCTTGGAATGGAAGACGACCCATCTCCAGCCATCACGAAAACGGAAGCACCGGTTGCAACTGAAGCGACAAAGAAGCCGGAAGCGCCGGCCGCAACGGAAAACCCGATTGCAGCAGATCGAGATTTTGACATCATCGTTCTCGGTGGTGGTCCCGGCGGATACGTTGCCGCCATCAAAGCGGCACAGATGGGAAAACGGACCGCTCTGATCGAAAAGGGAAAGGTTGGCGGCGTTTGTCTGAACAAAGGATGTATCCCAACGAAAACATTCTTGCGCAGCGCCGAAGCTTTGAAGGAAGTCAGGGAAAGCGAGAGCTTCGGGATCATCGGTGTAGACACCTCCGGTGCATCGCTTGACATGGGGATCCTGCAGAAGCGGAAACATAAAATCGTATCCCAACTCGTTGGTGGCATCGAAGGCTTGCTTCGGGGAAACAAGGTCACTACGTTTCAAGGCGAAGGCGCTGTGATCGACAAAAATACAGTGGCCATCGGAGATAAAAAAATCACTGGAGAATACCTCATCATTGCTACCGGCTCGGAAGCGGAGTATATGCCGATTCCCATCGACCCGGCGATGAAGATATTCATCAGCGATGATATTTTAAATCTGGATTATATCCCAAAAGACATGGTCGTTCTTGGCGGTGGGGTCATAGCCATTGAATTTGCCTATTTTCTGGCTAGCGTCGGCTGCAAGGTCTCAGTCATCGTCCGCAGCCGGATCCTCCGCACAGCGACCGATGAAGAAATTGCAGTTCAAGTGGCGAAGCACCTTCGCGACATCGGTGTCGACGTTTACGAAGCAGCTCAGGTAAAGGAAGTGACCAAGGATTCGGTCACCTTCGAGAAGGACGGAAAACTCCAGGAAGTCAAGACCGGAAACGTCCTTCTGGCAACGGGAAGAACCCCGTCGACAGTCGGTGTGCCCTGCGAAGAGCTTGGTATCAAGTTGAGCAAGGGAGCTATCGTAACAGACGATACCTGCAAAACATCCGTAGACAACATCTATGCGATCGGCGACGTCAACGGCAAGTGGATGCTTGCCCACGCAGCATCCATGGAAGGCATCGTAGCCGTGGAAAATATCTGTGGACATCATTCTGTCATGGACTATGACAAAGTGCCCGGCTGCATCTATATCCAACCGGAAATCGCCAGCGTCGGCTTGACCGAACGGGAAGCGAGAGAAAAATATGGCGATGTGAAAGTCGGTAAATTCCCACTCATTGCCAACGGCAAAGCCAAAGTGGCCGGAGACGATCGCGGTTTGATCAAGGTCATCGTAGAACCCAGATACAACGAAGTCGTCGGCGTGCATCTCTATTGCATCCATGCGACGGACATGATAGCAGAAGCGGTCGTCGCCATGAAACTGGAATCCACAGCAGAAGAGATCGCAATGTCGATCCATCCCCACCCAACCGTATCGGAGATCTATCACGAGGCATTCCATGCCGCAGTGGACAAAGCGATCCACTTTATGTAGCCTACATCTCCTCAAAATATGCAGAAAGCCCCACTTCACAAGGAGGTGGGGTTTTTTGCGTCTACACCTTTCTATTCGGCGGAAGTGAATTTTCCAAGAAACAAAATCGAACCGGTGCCTTCCTCAGCAATCAGAAAGAGGAAGGGTTGGTCGGCAATGAAAGTCAATGGTTCTAATGCGGCGCTTTCTTCCATGACCACTACTGTGACTCCGGCGGCTTCGCTTCCTTCTTCATTGACTTCAATGACGGCTTTGTGGAGTACTTGGCTGATGAACAGACCCTCACGGATGCCGGAAAAATCTGCTGCCGGGTCGAAAGGTAATACCATTCCCATAGAGATCAATTCGTTGTTCAATTCCTTGATATCGTATTCCATCTTAAATTTAGGGATTCTCAAGTCCACTTTCTCTTGTGTCGTGATGGAACTGCGAATGTCAGCAAAGACATCTGCATTCAAATCGGCGACCCAGTCGTTGATGGTCTTTCCATCGGTCGGCAGGAGGAGGTACATCGACACCTTTTCTTTTCCATAAGGGAGTCGAACGGCTTTGTAACCATCTCCCTGTCCATAGTCAACATCGCCATAGTGCCCCATCATGTCAGTGCGTTGAACAGCTCCGGCGATATTAGTAAAATCGGCTTCTTGTGTACTGTCCTTGTCAAAGGGTGTTGTCCAGTCACCCTTGAAGTAAACGGCATTGATCAAGTACATGACCACTGTTGCGGGGATCGGTGGTTCTATCATCCGATCGATTTTGCCTTTCGTTGCATCATCGATCCACTGGTTGATGCTGTCCGCTGATGCCGGATCCGAGAAGTCCAGTTCCCGAACCTCCGCATCAAAAACCTGCTTGTTTGTTTCAATGAAAGCTTCTTGTATAGCTTCTCCCATACGATACCAGATCGAATTGCTGATCGTAAGGTCGACCTCCTTATCCACTTGCAAGAGGTATGGTATAAGGTTCTGGTAGGTTTCATTCACGTTTTCTTTCGAGAATCCTTGGTAGCGGAGGCCTCGCTCCATATCAGCCATCGTGTTTCCTTTCGCTCCGTTGTATGTCATGGTAAGAGCTGTGGATATGCTCAAGGGTGATAAAAACAAGTTCCCGTTTGAATCAGTTTCATTGATCTCGCGCAAGAGATCAAAGGAAAAATCATTGGTTCTGGCAATGATCGCCGCATCGATTTTATCTGCATCGTAAGGCCGCCCGGATGGTTCTGTTGCTCCGCAACCGGATAACCCGGCAGCCAGGATCGTCAGAGCGGTCACGACAGCGATGAATTTACTCATTTTGACACCTCCTTATATAGATTAGACAATCACATGTGTATTTAGTTCCGTTAATCAAAAATTAGTCAGATGTTCAGTGGACAATGAGGCCAACTGGATGTATGATTTATAAAAGGGCGCAGCCTATGCCTGAAAGGGAGGAACGGGAGATGCAATGGAAAGGCCGAAGGGCCAGCGGCAATGTGGTCGACCGCAGAGGGATCCCTGTAAAGGGAATCGCCGGAGGAGGCATCGGAACCATCGTCATGATCATTATAGTGATGATGCTTGGGGGAAATCCTTCCGATGTGATCGACTTGACACAGATCCAGGGACCGGATACCTCCACTCCTTATGTTGCTTCTGCGGAGGAAGAAGAGCTCGCCCAATTTGCTTCAGTCGTGCTGGCAGAGACAGAAGACACTTGGGTCGCTCTCCTCGAACAAGAAGGAATCGCGTACGTTTATCCGAAGCTGGTTCTCTATACCGGCAAGGTCGATTCTGCTTGCGGAGTAGCGGGATCTTCCACCGGACCTTTCTACTGCTCCGGAGATCAGAGCGTCTATATCGATCTCAGCTTCTTCCTGGAGATGGAAGAAAAGCTCAATGCATCCGGGGATTTCGCCATGGCCTACGTCATTGCCCACGAGGTGGGACACCACATCCAAAATATTCTGGGAACCATGGATCAAGTCATGGCGATGCGATCGAAAGTCGATGAAGTTGAGTTCAACCGCTATATGGTTCGGTTGGAATTGCAGGCCGACTACTACGCCGGCGTTTGGGCTCATTTCGCAGACAAGGACAATTTATTGGACGAGGGTGACATCGATGAGGCGATGAATGCTGCCAGCGCTGTCGGTGATGACCGTCTCCAACAACAGTCCTATGGTTATGTAGTTCCCGACAGCTTTACCCACGGTACATCGGAACAGCGTCAACGATGGTTCAAAAAAGGCTATATTGCAGGGACCATAGCAGACGGAGACACCTTCAGTGTAAACGACAGCGAACTTTAATTTTCTGGTTCAGTTCTTTAGGAGGAGACACGATGAACACGATCAAAAACAGAAATCGGATCAAAGTGACGGTGAACAGTAGAGAAATGGAGGTCTACGAAGACCTGACCATTCTTCAGGCATTGCTGCAGGAAGATGTAAAAATCCCGCATTTGTGCTACGACATCCGGCTGGAGCGTGCCAACGGAAATTGCGGCTTGTGCGTAGTCGAAATCGGAGAAGGTGACGAGAAAAGCCAGGTGAAATCGTGCCAGACACCAATCAAAGAGGGCATGGTCATCGTGACCAGTAATGAAGAATTGAATGAGTACAGGAAAATCCGGCTGAAGCAATTGCTTTCCGACCACAATGCCGATTGCGTCGCTCCCTGCGTCAATACCTGTCCTGACAATGTGGACATTCAAAAGTATCTTCGGCATGCACAGGCAGGCAACTTTGAAGAAGCGCTTCAAGTCATCAAAGAAACCAATCCGTTCCCGGTGGTCTGCGGGCGGGTATGCCCACATCCTTGTGAAGCGGAATGTCGAAGGAATCTCATCGATCAACCGGTCGCTATCAACTTCGTCAAGAGATTTTTAGCCGACCTTGACGCTGCCAAAGAAACCCCTTGGGCACCGCCGATGCTTCCCAGTTCAGGGAAAAAGATCGCAGTCGTAGGCGCAGGTCCTTCGGGACTGACGGCGGCATATTACAGCGCGATCAATGGACATGACGTGACTGTATTCGAACGACAACCCCATGCCGGCGGCATGATGCGTTATGGCATCCCGGAATATCGACTTCCCAAAGCTACTCTGGATCAAGAAATCGAACTGATTCGCAGACTCGGCGTCAAGATCAATACCGGAAAAGCGATCGGAACCCACATTTTGCTCTCGGATCTGCAGAAGGATTTTGACGCGGTTTATCTTTCCATCGGTTCCTGGGGTGCCACACCGATGCAGGTCGAAGGCATCTGGCTGGGCATACAATATTTGGAGCAGAACATCAAAGGTGTGGATACCAACACAGGCAAAGAAGTCGTTGTCGTCGGTGGAGGAAACACCGCGATCGACTGCGCCAGAACAGCGATTCGAAACGGAGCCGAAAAAGTCACGATCCTTTACCGACGGAGTCGCGATGAAATGCCGGCGGAACCCTACGAGATAGAAGAAGCTCTCGCTGAAGGAGTGGAAATGATTTTCCTTACATCTCCGGAGAAAATCGAGACAAGAGGCGACCGGAGGATCCTCCATTGCATCCGTATGGAGTTGGGAGAACCGGACCGCTCCGGAAGAAGACGCCCGATTCCCATTGAAGGCAGCGAGATGTCCATCGAATGCGATACTGTCATCGGCGCCATCGGTCAAAGCACCGACACCAAATTCCTCTACAATGACCTGCCGGTGCGCTTGAACAAGTGGGGCGATGTGGACATCAACGGCAAGACCTTTGAAACATCCGAGCACAAAATATTTGCCGGCGGCGACTGCGTCACCGGACCGGCGACGGTCATACAGGCGATCTCAGCCGGACGGCATGCAGCCGAATCCATTGATACTTATCTCAAAAAAGGATATGTCAAAGAACATAAAGAGGATTACAGCTGCAGCCGCGGAACGCTGGAAGATCTGCCCAAGTGGGAATTTGAAGAAATGCCGCGACTCAAGCGGTCAGAAATGCCTTCCCTCGACCCGGAGATCCGAAAGAAAAATTACGCGGAGGTCGAACTTGGATTGACCGCAGAACAAGCGGTAAAAGAAGCGGAACGCTGTATACAGTGCGGCTGCAAATCGAGATACGACTGCAGCTTGCGATCAGTGGCTTCCGATTACGAGATCGACTTCAAAAAACCGGCTCATGACCGGCCATATTTCCCGGTGATGGAGGATCATCCCTTCATTGTCAGAGATCACAACAAGTGCATTTCCTGCGGCCGGTGCATCGCCGCCTGCGCTGAAGTGGAAGGTCCGGATATTCTTACTTTCTATATGAAGTACGGGCGTCAGCTGGTCGGTACAAAGAGCGGACTTCCCCTGCGGGAGACCGACTGCGTCAGTTGCGGTCATTGCGTCAATGCATGTCCCTGTGGCGCCTTGCGTTACACCAGTGAGAAAGGCAAGGTATTCCGCGCCATCAACGATCCGACCAAGACCGTTGTTGGATTCATTGCTCCTGCTGTGCGTAGTGTAGTGGAATCCTATTTTGGGGTACCTTACGACGAAACGTCTTCCATCATGGCATCCATGTTGAACAAACTCGGATTCGACAAAGCGTTTGACAATTGCTTCGCCGCCGACCTGACCATCATGGAGGAAACCACCGAATTCCTTGGAAGAGTCACCAGTGGCGGTGTCATGCCCCAATTTACATCCTGCTGCCCCGGCTGGGTCAATTTTGTGGAACGCAGATACCCGACACTGATTCCGAACCTGTCCACCTGCAAATCACCGCAGATGATGATGGGTGCCACGTTGAAGACACACCTGGCGCAACAGTTGGGGATCGATAAAAAGGATCTGTACTCCGTGTCGATCGTCCCTTGCATCGCCAAGAAATATGAAGCGGAACGTCCTGAATTCGCCCCTGACGGCGTTCGTGACGTGGATGCCGTGCTCACCTCCAGCGAACTACTGGAAATGTTGGATCTCAAACGGATCGCAGTAGCAGATCTCGAGCCACAGGAATTTGACGAGCCCTACCGGATCGTATCCGGCGCCGGCGTTCTGTTCGGCAATTCCGGTGGTGTGGCGGAAGCGGCTTTGCGGATGGCATTGGAAAAACTCACCGATGTTCATACCAATGAACACATTGACTTCACCGAAATTCGGGGATTTGACGGAATCAAGGAGACCACGATCGAAGCGAACGGACTCAAGGTCAGGGTTGCTGTCATCAGCGGACTTCACAATGCAGAACACATCGTAGAGAGGATCGTAGCCGGAGAAGATGTGGGGTACGACTTGATAGAAGTGATGGCATGCCCCGGCGGGTGCATTTCCGGCGCCGGGCATCCGGTACCGGAAAAGATCGATTCTCTGGAAAAACGTCAGCAAGTATTGATCGAGATCGACAAGGGATCGGAGTTCCGCAAATCTCAAGACAATCCGGACATCAAGAAACTCTACGCGGACTTCCTTGGTGAAGCCAATTCCCATTTGGCCCATGAGTTGTTGCATACCCATTATCACCATGTCACTGGAGACTCTATGGGACACAACGTGCTGCGCAAGAGCGATTCTGCCTTTATCACCAGAGTATTTGAGATCTGTGTCTGCGACCGCTGCAGGGAAAAGGGATCGCAAGAGCTTTACCTGACTTCTCACAAGAAGGTGAAGGACCAGAAGATGGAAAACTTTATCAAGGTCAGGACCATCCGACTCAAGGAGAATCACCCTGGTGAAGGGATCCATGTCACACTGGACGGCAAGGTCATAGATGCATCCAAGATGGACAATTTATACCGGACCATTATGGAAGAGAAGAACTAAGAACAAGCGAGCGAACAAGCCCGTCGTACCGTTGCGATGGGCTTGTTCTTTGTATAAAACTATGAAAAACGAGACGAAAATCGATGATTTTGGAGCAAAAACAATTCAACATACAGCAGATCGCCGAATCCGGGCAGTGCTTTCGCATGGATCCGATCGCGGAGGGTCGCTATGCTGTGGTTGCCTTCGGGAGATATTTGGAGATCCGGCAATTGGAGGAAGAAAAACTCCTTCTTTCCTGTGGTGAGAAGGAGTTTCATGATCTGTGGAAACACTATTTCGACTTGGAATTTGACTATGGTCCGCTGGTTGCGAGGCTTTCGGAAGGGGCCGATGCGTTTCTAAGGGAAGCGGTTTTGTTTGGGCAAGGGCTACGTATCCTGAGACAGGAACCCTTTGAAGCTCTGATCAGTTTTCTGATCTCCCAAAATAAAAACATACCTGCGATCAAGCGATCTGTCCAATTGCTTTGCCAGCAATATGGCGAGTTGAGCGAATGGGCCAGCGCGTCTGGACGAAGGGTAAGCTACTTTACTTTCCCTACACCTGAAGTTTTGGCGGCTGCCGACCCGGAAGACCTTCGAAGAACCGGCGTCGGCTATCGGGACGTTTTTATCATCAAAACGGCGCAGCTCATAGCGGACGGAACAGTCGACCTGGAAGCGTCAAAGCATTTGCCGGGTCCGGAAGCGATCGCTCGTCTTAAAAGTCTTCCCGGCGTCGGCGATAAAGTTGCAAATTGCGTCTCTCTCTTCGGCCTTCATCACCTGGATGGATGCCCGGTGGATGTGTGGATCGCGAGAGCAATGGACGAAATCTACAGCGGATGTTTTGACTGGACACAATACACAGGGTACTGTGGCGTAGTGCAGCAATACTTGTTTTACTATATGCGCTCCAACTACGGAAAATAGGAGATGACGATGGTGATCTTATTTGCAGACCGGAAGACCTTGCGGTTTACCGTGGAGGCTACCTTGCTTGAGAAATTCGGAATCGTCCGATCTTTCGATGATCTGACGGATGCTGAACTTGCACACAAACTCGAGGGTGTTCAGATTTTGATCACAAATCAGAACCGCATAAATAAGAAAACATTGCCCCAGGCAGAGAAGCTTATACTCATCTGTCAGGCAGGAACAGGCTATGACAATATTGATATTGACTATTGCAGAAAAAACAACATCGCCGTGACTAATGTGCCCGGATATGCGGCGGAGAGCGTCGCCCAACACACCTTCGCCATGCTTTTTTATTTGATTTCCAATATCCGACAGTATGACGAGTATGTGAAATCCGGAGACTACAGTCGCGAAAGACAGAACGACAATCAGTTTTACGATGAAAGAGAATCCTTCGAGTTAAGTGGAAAGACCTGGGGGGTGGTGGGACTGGGAAACATCGGGCGAAGAGTCGCAGCGCTCGCAGAGAGTTTCGGCTGCCATGTCTGCTACACTTCGGTGGCAACCAACAGAGAAGACGTTAACTATGAACGGGTGGAGCTTGACGAACTTCTTCAAAAGTCTGATATCGTTTCCGTACATACTGCCCTTAGTCCAAAGACTAAGAACCTGTTCGGACGTGACGAGTTTAATAAAATGAAACCTTCCGCTGTTCTCCTCAACCTGGGTCGTGGGGGCATCGTGAATGAAGAAGAACTTGCCTCTGCACTGGACGATGGGCTTATTAAAGCAGCGGGGTTGGATGTGCTGGAAACCGAACCCATCACAAGCCAACACCCGCTATTAAAAATGAAGTATCCAGATCGCATTCTGATCACGCCTCACATCGCTTTTGGAAGCAGTGAAGCACGAATTCGCTTGATGGAAGGGATCGGTGCTAACATTCAGTCCTTTCTGGACGGTGGACGTTTGAACCGTGTCGATTGAACGATCGTCTACTCCGGTATTTTAGCGATGTGTTTCGCCAGGGATTTCTTGTGCTCCATGTTGGAGAGGCGGGCGATCATGATTCTCTGGGCCTGTGGAGAACCCGCCCCGTGCATCGACTCGGTGCGATAACCAACAGCGCCGGTACCCAGCGTCAGGTTCTCGATCAGCCGAAGGATCCGCATGCGATGTTCCGTGGGAACGGAATCCACCCCCCGCAGATACTTGTCGATGTAGCCGTTGAGCTCCGGACTGCGATAATCCTTTTCCGAGGGCAGTGTGACCATGAGTCCACCTGCGATATCCTCCGCCAGGCGGCAGATCTCATAGGGGAAGCGGGTGACGTTGTGCTTGCAGACGTTGGCCAATAGCATCTCAATGAGGTATGCTCCGGAAGCGGTAGGAGAACCTTCGTAGGAGCACGCCAGAGCAGACGAATATATCGTTTCATTCAGATGGGTCATCTCGATCAGTTTGTCTTTGATGTGAGAGGCCTTGGGAACTCCGTTGTAATCAGCGGCAAGGGCTGCTGCTCCGATCAGCACATCGCCCACGCCGACCTTGCATGCGTAACTTGGTCTGTGGTGTCCGGCAAATCGTTCCACGAGCATGCCGACGAACTCTGTCTCTCCATCAAGAAACACTCGGTCGTTGGGCACAAAGACATCGTCAAAGATGACCAATGCTTCGTGACCGCCATATTCGCTGTTGCCGACATCGATCTGGCTTCCTTCCATTTTTCTGGTGTCGCAGGATTGGCGACCGTAAATCATGATGACCCCCGGTGTATCTGTAGCGACGGAAAAGCTGACTGCGTAATCCTTGTCTGCAGCATCCATGGAAATGGTGGGCATGACCAGGACTTCGTGAGAATTCACGATACCGGTCTGATGCGCTTTGCAGCCTCGGACAACGATGCCGTCAGGACGTCGTTCGACGACGCGAAGGTACATATCCGGATCCACCTGCTGGCTGGGGGACAACGATCGATTTCCTTTGACGTCGGTCATGGCGCCATCGACCACCAAATCTTCCTCCTGCACATACAGGAGATAGCTTTTGAATCGCTCAAAATAGTCGGTGCCGTATTTCTCGTCGATCTCAAATGCGGTGCTGTAGACAGCATTGAAGGCATCCTGTCCCACGCAGCGCTGGAAGCAGCAAGCGCTTTTTTGTCCCAGCATCCGTTGTCGCTTGACCTTCTTTACCAGATCGTTTGTGCTTTGAAAGATGTGATTGAAACGGTTGATCTTCTTTCCTGTAAGGTGCGACGTCGCAGTCATCAGATCCTCAGTCAAAGGATCCAACGCGAGATCGTAGGTGAGAGCCACCGCGTTCATCGACGGACGTATGATAGGATGCTCGACCGGCACCGCAACTTTTTCTCCGAACATGTAAACGGTCATATTCAATTTGCGAAGACTCTCGATGTATTCGCTTCCGGTTTTCAAAGCCATAATAGCTGCTCCTTTCAACTGATCGAGGCAAAAACTCTTATACTTAATGGTAGCATATTTTCTGCAATTAGGAAACAGGGTTGAGACACAGGAAAAACGAAGAGTCAAAACCGAAGACTGAGAAAATATGATATACTTATCTATGAAATCAATACAATGATCAAGGAGAACAAAAGTGAAGTACAAGCATGCAGCCACCGAACTGATCCGAGCCAGGAGATCCTGCCGATCCTACGACGAAACACAACCGGAGCCGCAGATCCGCAGTCGACTGATCGAGCTGGCGCAAGAGATCACAGCGGAGAACAGCGATAAAATGCGGTTCGTCATCATCGACAAGCAGCCAGAACCGGGCAAGCCACCGGAAAAGCTGGGCACCTACGGCATGATCAAGGGAGCGACGCTTTACATCGTCGGCATCGGCCACAAGGAGAACTGCGACCCGCTGCGGTTCGGTTACGCGTTTGAAGAACTGGTTTTGGCAGCGACGGATCTGGGATTGGGAACCTGCTGGCTGGGAGGCACTTTTCGACGGGACGATTTTAAAAAAATGATCGATCTCAAAGAAGAGGAAAGGATTTTCATCGTCTCTCCTGTTGGTCATCCTAGAGAGACTCCCCGCATGTTGGACCATGCATTTCGAGGACTGATCGGCGCCGATAAGAGAAAACCCTGGCAGGAACTCTTCTTTCAAGGGGATGGATCTACGCCTCTTTCGGAAGCGGATGCGGGCGGGTATAGTATCCCATTGGACATGGTCCGTCTCGCACCTTCCGCATCCAACAAGCAACCGTGGAGGATCGTCCACAAGGATGATGCGTTCCACTTTTTCCTTGCCAGAACAAAAGGGTACGGCGTCCCGGGATACGACATCCAAAAGAATGACATCGGGATCGCTATGTGTCATTTTGAGCTGTCAGCGAAAGAAGCCGGACTTACAGGGCATTGGGAATCCCAGAAAAATGCATTGGAGTTCAATGACAGCGAGTACATAGTTTCGTGGATCACGATCGGATAAGAATAGGAGGGTAAAGGCATGAGCAATTATTATGGCGCAGTCCAACTGACCGCTGAACTGGTCAAAATCGACTCAACTAATCCAACAGGAAACGAAAGCGAAGTGATCAGCTTCATCGCATCATGGCTGGACAAAGAAGGTATCAGCTACGAGCTTCAGGAAGTGGAAACCAACCGTAGCAATCTCATCGCCAGGGTAAAGGGACACGGAAAGCGAGCGCCCATCGTTGTGATCGCTCACTGCGACACGGTTCCCCTGGGCGAAGGATGGACCCATGATCCTTTGGGCGCGGAGATCGAAGACGGAAAAATGTATGGCCGTGGAACTTCGGATATGAAAGCCGGAGTCGCGGCAGCCTTGTATGCCTTGAAGGAAGTCAAGAACGAAATGCTTCCCGGGGATTTTGTCGTTGCGGTATCCGTGGACGAGGAAGGTCCCAGCATGAAGGGGATCATGAAGATGATCGAAGACAAGGTGATAGACAAGTATACCATGGTCATAGCTCCCGAACCAACCAGCCTTGACATCATCAGAGCCCATCGCGGTGTCATGTGGTATGAGATCACAACACACGGGAAGGCTTCCCATGCCGGCCATGCAGAACGGGGAGTCGATGCGAATCACGCAATGGCAGAGATCATCTGCGAGCTGAAATCCGCTGTCAATGCCCTTCCCTTCGATCATCAACTGCTGAAAAAGTCCCTCCTTTCTATTGGAAAGTTGCAGGGCGGAGCCAAGACAAACGTCGTTCCGGACAAGGCGGTCGCAGAAATCGATTTCCGTGTCGTGCCTCCAATGGATGCAAGAGATGCAAACGAGTTGGTACGAAAAGCAGTCAGCAGAGCCATCACCTTTGTACCCAACGCAACCGTCGAGATCAAAAATCTCGGACTGGAACGTGATCCGGTGGAAACACCATCGGATGCGGAGGTCATACAGCGCATCACAAAAAGCTATACAAAGGTAGTGGGCAATCCGCCGGTACAGGACGGATACGTGGCGTATACAGATGCGGCGGTCACATCCTGGATCCTGGGCAACAAAAATGCAGTTTGCTTTGGCCCTGGCAACCTGGAACAAGCCCACTCCATTGATGAATGGGCGTCAGTCAAAGAAATCGAATTGTGCTCGGAAATCTTCATAGATATGGCGCTGACAGAGTAGAGATTCAAGGAGGGGACAATGAAACCATCGATCAACGACAAACTGACACTGATCGGCGTCGCCTTGGAGCTCGGTGCCGGGACGCAGGGGATCAGCCTGGGCCCGGCAGCAATGCGCTATGCCGGTGTTGTAGAGCGTCTGGAAGCCATCGGCTATGAAGTCGAAGACAGAGGCGACATCTTGTCAGACAAACCAGTAAGAGCCACAATGGAAGGCACGAATCTGAAAAACCTCAACGAGGTTGCCAGGGTGAATCAGCTTCTGTGTGGTGAAGTCTCGGCAGCAATGGAAAAGGGACGCTTCCCTCTTGTGATGGGGGGAGACCATAGTCTGGCGATCGGCTCGATTGCAGGGATTCTTCAGCATCACAAGAATCCCGGACTGATCTGGTTCGATGCCCATGGAGACATCAACACGGAAGCCACATCTCCCTCAGGGAATATTCACGGCATGCCGGTCGCCGTCAGCCTCGGCCTTGGTCACGAAAAACTGATATCCATCGGCGGGCTGGATGCAAAACTAAAAAAGGAGAACATCGTGTTCATCGGTTGCCGGGATCTGGACAGCGGAGAACGGAAGGCGCTCAAGGAGTTGGGGATCAGAGTGTTTACCATGCACGAAATCGACAAGCTTGGGATGACAGAAGTGATTGGCCAGGCAATCGAAATCGCCGGCAAAGGGACTGACGGCATCCATGTCAGTTTTGACCTGGACAGTATGGATCCGGTCTATGCCAGTGGAACCGGCACCCGGGTCCCAGGGGGGCTGACTTACCGCGAGAGCCATTTGGCCTTGGAAATGATATCTCTGACCGGGAAATTGATCAGTGCAGATTTTGTCGAGATCAATCCCATCATCGACAACCAGAACCAGACAGCGAAGACGGCGGTAGCGCTGATCGGATCGCTGATGGGCGAATGGCTTCTTTAATTCTCTTGATCCATGGCTTCGGTGGAGGAGTCCATGAGGTCCAACCCTTGGCCAAACACCTTTCGGGTCTGGGTCATAAAGTGGTATGCCCGGTTCTGGCCGGGCACTCGGACACCAGAAGGGCCATGAAGCAGGCGACGTGGAACGACTGGATCGATGGGGTCGAGCGGGAGCTACAGGCGTCGATGGAGCCTTGCGATGTAGTGACGGCAATCGGTTTTTCCATGGGTGGTCTGATCGCCTTTCATCTGTCTCAAAGGTATTCCTTTCAAAGGATCGTAACGATAAACACACCGATCTACTACTGGAATCTACAAAAGGTTTTCGCGAATCTGGCGGAGGATGGAAGGAACAGAAGACTAACGAATTTGAGACGCTATCTGAGAGCGGGCAAAAACTCGCCCATCGCCTCTATGTTTCAGTTTCTGAAGCTTCTCCATCACGGAAAGCCCCTGATCGGCAGCATCCGATGCCCCTTGCTCATTCTTCAGGCAGAGGATGACGATACGGTCAGACGTAAGAGCGCAGACTATATTTTGGAACATGCAGCTTCTGAGCAGAAGACGATAAAACACTTCCCCCGGGGAGGACATCTCGTTCTACTGAGTCCTCAGGCGGGGGAAGCGATCGAGTGTATAGAATCGTTTCTAAAGACGTAGAATCTTATTCTACCGGCTTCAGCCGCGCGGTGAAATGCCGCAGGATCGGAGGCTCATACTCGAAGGTGTAACCCTTCAGGGTGTGGGCTCTTTCTTTGATGGCGATCAATGCATCGGCGACAACGTCCATATGGTTGTCGGTGTAGGTTCGTCTGGGTATCGTCAACCGTAAAAGTTCCATCGGACTTTCGCTTTGCTCGCCGGTTTCCGGATCCCGTCCCAAGAGGAAGGACCCGATTTCAACACTGCGAACGCCGGCTTCCAGGTAAAGCTCGTTGGCAAGGGAGTGGGCAGGAAACTGATGAGCGGGAATGTGTGGAAGGAATTTTTTTGCGTCGACGAAGACTGCATGCCCTCCGACCGGAGTCTGGATCGGTACACCGCCTTCTGCCAGACGGTCTCCCAGATATTTCACCTGACGGATCCGGTAAGCGAGGTAGGTCTCGTCTACGCCCTCCCGAAGACCTCTGGCCAGGGCTTCCATGTCTCGTCCGGCCAAACCCCCATAGGTTGGGAATCCCTCCATGGGAACCGTCATGGAACGTGCCTGGGCAAATAGATCCTTGTCCTCTTTGAAACACAGAAGCCCACCTATATTGACGAGGCCGTCCTTCTTTGCACTCATGGTAAACGCCATTCCGTATTGGAAGGTTTCCCGCACGATCTCAACGATGCTTTTATTCTCATACCCTGATTCCCGCTGTTTTATGAAGAAGGAGTTTTCTGCAAAACGAGCCGCATCGAAGAGCACCTTGAGTCCGTATTTTGCTCCAAGGGCAGTGACTGTGCGTATATTTTCCATCGAGACCGGCTGACCGCCGGCGCTGTTGCAGGTGATGGTAATGAGAAGGAACGCAATCTGGTCGACGCCTTTCTCCTGTATGAAGGCTTCCATCTTTTCCACATCGAAATTTCCCTTGAAGGGATGATAGGATGTTGTGTCGTATGCTTCTTTGATCACGAAATTCAAAGCTCGCCCTCCGGCCAACTCGATGTGCGCCTTGGTCGTATCGAAATGCATGTTGCCCAGGACATACTGTCCCTTCTTGATGAGCAGCGGGAAAAGCACTTGTTCAGCACCCCGTCCCTGATGAACCGGTATCGTATAAGGATAGCCGATGATATCCTCCACCGATTTGGCGAGATTGAAGTAGTTTCGGCTGCCTGCATAGCTCTCGTCTCCTTGCATCAGACCAGCCCACTGGTAGTCGCTCATGGCTCCTGTGCCACTGTCGGTCAGAAGATCGATGTACACATCTTCCCCTTTTAGAGCAAATGGATTGTAACCGGCGTCAACCAGTGCCTTCTCTCTTTCCACTTTCGGAATAAGGCGGATCGGCTCTATCATTTTGATGCGAAATGGCTCTGCAAATTTCATCGGTGTGTCTCCTTCCAATTGATTCTGTGGTATAATCATAACAATGATTAGATCGAAAGAAAAGGACTTTATTTGAATGCAAAAAGAACATAAGACGGCGCTGTTCGTTGCAACGTTGACCGCCTTCGCGACAACGTTTTCCGCAAGCGCACTTACGCTTTCCATACCTTCGATCGGGGCGGAATATGGTTTCGGAGCAGCCTCCATCGGCTGGATCGTAACAGGCTATGTTTTGGCATCGGCGATATTGTCCGTGCCCTTCGGAAGAATTGCGGATCTGACCGGACGAAAATGGGTATTGTGCCTTGGGATTCTTCTTTTTAGCTTGTTTTCTCTTTTGATCCTGATCACAAGATCCCCCGGCGCCTTTTTGATATTTCGTGTCATTCAAGGGGTCGGTGCGGCTATGATTTTTGCTACGAATCAGGCGGTCCTAATCGGCGCATTTCCACCGACGACCAGAGGGAAAGTGTTGGGATTCTACGTTGCCGCAACGTATACAGGTTTGACTGCAGGGCCGGTCATCGGAGGTATCCTGAACCATCAATTTGGATGGCGTTCTATTTTTGTCCTGGGAGTTGCTATGGGAGCTGCCGCCTTTTTTGTTGCCTTGTTAAAGCTTCCGGCAAGCGGAGCATACAAAGGCACGGACAAAATGGACGTGATCGGCAGCATCTTATACGTGATTTCCACCGGCATGATCCTCTATGGATTTTCGTCCTTGACGACAGCGGTGGTTGCAAAGTATCTCCTGATGGCAGGGATGATCATCTTTGTTTTCTTTATCTACAGGGAATCAAAAATTCAACATCCTGTGATAAAAGTACGTCTGTTCCGCAGCAATCCCGCCTATCTTTTCTCCAATCTGGCGGCGCTGCTAAACTACGGTGCGACTTTTGCCCTAGGCTACTGGCTTTCGATCTATCTTCAAATGGTCAAAGGTATGGATTCCCAGACCGCTGGATGGGTGTTGGTCAGCCAACCCCTGATGATGGCACTGCTCTCGCCTATGGCGGGACGCCTGTCAGACCGGATCGCTCCGTACCGCCTTGCATCCTTGGGGATGGCTTTATGCGCAGCCGGATTGATCCCATTCGCCTTTGCAACCGAAACGATGCCAATGACACTGATCGTTGCCTGCCTGCTCACCGTCGGTGTGGGATTCGCGCTGTTTTCTTCTCCGAATGTGAACGCAGTCATGGCATGCGTCGAACCTTCGGACTATGGAGTGGCCTCCTCCATCCTGGCGACGATGCGATCCATTGGCCACAGTTTCAGCATGGCTGTGGTGACGTTGATCGTGGCGGAACGAATCGGAAACATTCCATTGGCAAGCGCAGACACGTCCTTGATCACGGAAGCGATGCGGATCTCTTTTATCGTCTTTACACTACTTTGTTTCCTGGGAATCTACTTTTCAATGAAACGACGAAAGTGAGTTAATAACGACTCAATCAGTTTTGCAACTCGATTTATAAACGACTCAAACCAAGAACAAACCGTTGGAAATCATGGATTTGTTATTGGCATGAAATGTGCTTATTGTAATAAGAAAAGAGTAAAAGGAGGAACCCATGGAAAAAATCACATCCTTGATTCGGCTCAGAATGTCAGCCCATGATGCTCATTACGGCGGAAACCTTGTCGACGGCGCCCGAATGGTCCAGTTGTTTGGCGATGTCGCTACCGAACTGTTGATCAAACTCGACGGTGATGAAGGCCTCTTCAAGGCGTATAACATGATCGAATTCAAGGCGCCGGTTTTTGCCGGCGACTACATCGAGGCGTATGGCGAGATCACTGAGGTGGGCAAATCGTCCAGGAAGATGAAGTTTGAAGCCAGAAAGGTCATCGTCCCCAGAACCGATATCAGCGAGTCGGCTTGCGATTTTCTGCCGGAGCCGATCGTCGTTTGCATCGCTGAGGGAACCTGTGTGACTCCATCGGCTAATCAAAGAAACAAATAATCGAATAATCGAAGCGAAAGGGAGCAAGTTATGGAAAAACTGATCATAACAGCCGCGATCTGCGGAGCTGAGGTCACGAAGGAAATGAACCCTGCGATCCCCTACACCATTGAGGAGATCGTTCGTGAAGCCAAGTCAGCTTATGATGCCGGCGCGGCAGTCATACATCTTCATGTACGAATGGACGACGGAACACCGACTCAGGACAAGGAACGGTTTCGTCTGGCTATGGATGCGATCCGTAAGGAGCTTCCGGATGTGATCATCCTTCCCAGCACCGGCGGTGCGGTGGGCATGACTGCGGAAGAACGCCTTCAACCGGTAGAGCTCAAGCCGGAGATCGCCACCCTTGATTGTGGGACTTGCAACTTCGGTGGCGACGACATTTTCGTCAATACGGAAAACATGATGATCGAATTTGCAAAGCAGATGAAGGAAGCAGGCGTCAAGCCGGAGCTGGAGGTTTTTGAAAAGGGCATGATCGACAATGCCATGCGCCTTGCGAAAAAAGGATTGATCGAACCTCCTTTTCAGTTCAACATCGTACTGGGTGTCAACGGTGCGATGACCGGCACTCCCAGAGACCTGGTTTTCATGGTCGACAGCTTACCGAAGGATGCTACATGGTGTGCCACCGGCATCGGCCGCTATGAATTTGATCTGGCTGCTGTGGCCATCGTTATGGGGGGAAACATCAGAGTCGGATTTGAAGACAA
>PHAE01000064.1 GCA_002840285.1 Firmicutes bacterium HGW-Firmicutes-11 | reverse complement strand
GGTTTTGGATTCTTGCGTTTCCATAACTTCCTTACGAGCGATCAGGACGTTTACGTGTCTCCCTCCCAGATCCGGCGATTCAATCTGAAGACCGGCGACAAGATCAAGGGGATCGCGAGACGACCCAACGAAGGGGAAAAATTCGGCGCAATCCTGTTTGTAAAAGAAGTCAACGGCGACGAGCCGGGAGTGGCCATGCGCCGACCGGATTTCGACGACCTGACGCCGATTTTTCCCAACCAGCGAATTTCTCTCGAGGGTGGCTCCAATGAACTCTCCATGCGTCTCATCGACTTGGTCGCGCCGATCGGGAAAGGCCAGCGGGGACTGATCGTCGCCCCTCCAAAGGCAGGGAAAACGGTCCTATTGAAAAAGGTGGCCGCCAGCATCGAAAAGATGTACCCGGAGATCGAACTGATCGTGCTTCTCGTAGATGAACGTCCGGAAGAGGTCACCGACATGCAACGATCCATCTCCGGCGAAGTCATCTACTCGACCTTTGACGAACTGCCGTCCAACCACGTGAAAGTGGCGGAAATGGTCCTTGCCAGAGCCCAGCGCCTGGTGGAACATGGCAAAGACGTGGTCATATTGTTAGATAGCATCACCCGACTGGCACGGGCTTACAATATGGTCATCCCACCGACGGGACGAACCCTGTCCGGCGGACTGGATCCCGGCGCTCTCCACCGTCCGAAGAAATTCTTTGGCGCCGCGAGGAAGATGGAAGAAGGCGGCAGCATCACGATATTGGCCACCGCTCTCATTGAGACCGGGAGCCGCATGGATGACGTGATCTTTGAGGAATTCAAAGGAACCGGAAACATGGAGCTCCACCTCGACAGGAAGTTGTCGGAAAAGAGGATCTTCCCGGCGATCAACCTCAACAAGTCCGGAACAAGACGCGAGGACCTGCTGATGACACAGGAAGAACTGGAAGCCATCTGGTATATGCGTCGTGCGATGGGAAATTCCGGCACGCAAGAAGTGACGGAAACCATCATCGATTATTTAGCCCATACGAAACGAAATTCGGAATTTATCAAACTCATCAAGAAAACCCGATTGGAATAAACAAATTATGGATTTGAAAAAAATATTTATCAAAAGCGCCTGTCCGACAAAAATAGGCGGCCAGGCAGTCATGGAAGGCATCATGATGAAGGGCGCCGACCGCACCGCCGTCGTGGTGCGAAAACCCAAAGGCGACATGCACATCAAGATACAACCGTTGCCCCAGACTACCAAGTGGCACAAAATGCCGATCATTCGAGGCGTGATCGTTTTTTTGGACGCGCTGATCACCGGGACCAAGACCCTGCTGTATTCCGCAGAGGTTCTGGAGAACGCCGAGGGCGGGGAGCCTTACGAAAAGGACAAGTTCACGCTGTTCATTGAAAAGCGCTTCGGTGAAAAAAAGGCGTGGGACATCATGATCTACCTCTCGGTCACCTTGGCGATCGTGTTCACCGTCGGCGTGTTCATCATCCTACCGACCTGGATCGTCAATCTGTTTGGGCTCCTGACTCAAAACGAGATCGCCCTCAACCTGATCGAAGGGTTTCTTCGGATCCTGATGTTCGTGCTCTACGTTTTAGTCATCTCCAAAATGGCGGAGATCCGTACGGTATTTCAGTTTCACGGAGCGGAACACAAGTGCATCCACTGCTACGAAAACGGTCTTGAGCTCACACCGGAAAACTGCAAGCAGTTTGAAACCTTGCACCCCCGATGCGGAACCAGCTTTCTGATGTTCGTCATGGTCATCAGCTTATTGCTCTTTTCTCTTTTAGGGTGGCCGGGACTTTTGGTTCGTATCGCTTCCCGTCTCCTGTTGATCCCTCTGATCGCGGGTCTTTCTTATGAATTGCTCCGCTGGACCGGCAAGGGAGACTCGATACTCGTCAAGGCATTGAGCCTGCCAGGATTGGCGTTACAAAAACTGACGACAAAGGAACCGACAATGAAGCAGTTGGAAGTGGCCATCGCCGCCATGAAAGCTGTGCTTGATCCGGATGGACCAAAGAGCTTCGTTGGAACGACCGATGCCGAAGGAAATCTCTTTCCGGAAACAGTGATGAAGCAGTTTCCCGAAGCGGAGGCAGCGATCCAATGAGCATGATCATCAAAGATCTTCTTGCTGTAGCGGAAGCGCGTTTTCGAGAAGAGGGTTGTCTGGATCCCAGACTGGATGCAGAGTTGCTCTTTCTCCACATGCGAAAGGAGGACAGGACTTATCTGTTCATCCACTTCGGTGACAAGCTGGACGAAAAGAGCTGCGATGAATACTTTCGACTGGTGGACCTTCGCGCCAGCGGTGTTCCGGTGCAATACATCACTGGAAAACAGGAATTCATGGGACTTCCCTTTCTCGTCAACGAGGATGTGCTGATCCCAAGACAAGATACAGAACTTCTGGCAGAACGAGCCATTGAAGAGATCAAGACGCGAAAAGATCCTTTTGGCGGACTTCGGGTGTTGGATCTGGGGACCGGAAGCGGTGCCCTGGCCATCAGCATCGCCCACCAGTTACCCAAGAGAAAACTGAAGCTGTTCGCAACCGATATCAGTAGCAAGGCACTGGCCGTCGCCAGACGGAATGCGGATGTGAACCAGGTCAGCGGCATGATCCAATTCATAGAAGGCGATTTATTGTCTCCTTTCCCGGTCAACCGAAAGGGAAAAAGCAAGAAGCCCTTTGACCTGATCATTTCCAATCCGCCCTACATCGCCAGCGGTGTCATTCCCACCCTGATGCGGGAAGTGCGGGAGCACGAACCTCTTCTGGCGCTGGATGGCGGTCCCGATGGCCTCGATCTTTATATCCGCATTCTCAACGAAGCCCACGTCCATCTCAAAGATGACGGACTTCTTCTGTTGGAGATCGGATACGATCAGGGCGAAGTGATGAAAGCCCTGGTGGAAGTTGCCGGCGCATACCAACCCGCAGAGATCCTGCAAGATCTGACGGAGAAGGACCGGGTGGCCATCATCAGGAAAAAGACGGACACTTTATAGAAGAAACTTTGAAAAAATGCTTGCGTAACCGAAAAGGCTGTGCTAACATAATATAGCTGTCGTTTAGAATGTAAAACTTCAGATAGATCATTTTGAAGGAAGGTGAGAAGATGAAAGAAGGGATCCATCCTGATTATAAGGAATGCAAGGTCACTTGTGCATGCGGTAACGAATTCGTAACGAAATCGACGAAAGAGGAGTTAAGACTGGATGTCTGCTCCGCCTGCCACCCGTTCTTTACAGGACAGCAGAAGTTCATCAACCGCGGTGGACGTGTCGAAAAATTCAAGAAGAAATTCAATATCGA